>JAGWLG010000023.1 GCA_028864975.1 Thermoplasmata archaeon
GGCCGTCGCGAGCTCGTTCGAGACGGAGATGCAGAAGTTGCCGATGAGCATCGTGGACGAGCCCAGGATGAGCGCGTAGCCGAGCTTGATCCAGAGCTGCTTCAGCTGGAACTTCTTCTCGGCCAGCGGCGAGAGGATGTACATCAGCCCGATGCCGGCGATGGAAATCCCAAGGGCCCCGAGAAAGACGGCGTAGGTGATGCTCCAAACGGTGGCCACCGCTGGGTTGGAGAGGCTGGGGGTGGTCTGGACGGCGGAGACCGACCACTGGAGGAGCTGGTCCGAGAGCGCAGCGAAGGGGGAGGAGATGGCGCCCCAGAGGCTGTTCCAGATCAGGTTCGCGAGGTCCTGCTCCCAGCTCATGAGCCGTCCTCCTCCCCGTGGTCGCCCACGATCTTCCGGAGGCCGGCGACGAGCAGCAGGGTGAACGCGAGGAACAGTCCGACCCCGACGAGCTGGAGGAACAGCGGGAAGGCCGGAGGGGGAGGGAAGAGCGAGCCGTTACCGCTGGGAGGGGGCAGAAAGGTTGGCGAGGAATTCGTCCAGACCAGGTCGATCACGGCGCTGGCTTGCGAGGAGACGTTGTCGACCTCGGCCTGGGCCTCGGTAGCACCGGGAAGCCCGCTCAGGGGGTGCCCCAGGACCAGGACCGTGTTCACGTTGGTGAGGTTCATCCCGGCGAAGTCGGAGTAGGTGTAGTTCGCGCCGTTCGTGACGGAGAAGTTCTCGACGGGCTCGAGATCGGTGTCGTTGATGAACAGGAAGTCGGCGACGGCCTGAGCCACCGGGTCCGTCGAGTTCGAGGAGGAGTTGTGGAAGGAGAGGAAGACCTGGAAGGTGGGACCATCTTCGGAGAGCGCAGGGTGGACAGGGAGGGGGGAGGCGGAGGATGCCGGGAGGAGAGGAAGGGCAAGGCACAAGGCGAGGGCGACGGCGGGCACCGCCGTGAGCGGCTTGCGCCGCCGCGGGATGCCCGCCGGAATGGGTTGGGGTCGTGGGGGGGTTGTGGGGCCCCCGGTGCGAGGGCCCCCGCGCTCCGCCGGATCCCTGGTCCACGGTGGGCGGACCGGCTCGGCGCGCCCCTCCTCCTCGCTGGGGGTGGTCGCGTGCAGCGAGGCGAGGAGAGGGAGGGAAACGGGGGCGGGGTCGGAGGAGGGAGGGGGAGGCCGGGGGAGCTGGGTGGCGACCCAACGGTCGAGCGAGTTGGTTCGCGCCCACTCGCAGTCGCGGCAGTAGACGGCCTTCCCGTCGATGTTGTCGAGGGTGTTGACACCCCCGCACTCAGGGCAGCATCCCATCGCTGGAACCTCCAAACGCGACGCTCCGCGTTCAGCCGACGATGAGGCCCTGGGCCACGGAGACCAGGACCACGGACATCAGGACGATGACGAGCCCGACGACGATGCTGTAGGCCTGCTTCTGGCGCTGGACCTTCTTGTTGGGGTCCATCTCCTCCAGCGACCCCAGCATGTACTGGATGCCGTAGATCGCGAAGGCGACCCCGGCGAGCAGGACCGCGATTCCGATCAGGAAGTACTGGATGTTGGTCAGCGTCGCGGAGAGGTCGCAGGTCGCGTTTTGACAGTTCGACCCGGCCGTCGCGTGGACGACCGTGTGGGGGGTGGCTCCCATCGCGGGGACCTGCTCGGCTTGCGCCGGAGCGACCAGTACGCTCGACATCGCGAGCAAGGCCACGAGGGCGATCGGCCAGAGGTCCAGGCGGGGCCAGCGACCCCGGATGCGGGGGTGGGCGCGTTCGGCGTCAGGGGGGGCCCGGGGGTGGTTCTCGAGGGGAGAGCCGCTCATGATGAGCGGTGAAGCACGGTCAATATATGAAGATATTCACGTTATGCCTGTGCGAAGGAACCTTCTTAACCCTTCACGTTCTGCTCCCTCCTGACCCCCATGCCGGCGGATACCTGGAGGGTGTTCAAGACCGTGAACCCCTCGTGGGGCTCCCTGGGCCTCGGGACGGAGGTCCACGACCTCCTGGGCGTTCCCCAACCCAAGGGGGGGACCCTGATCCCCGAGGACCGCATGCTGGCGTTCCTCGACCGGGGACCGGGGATGGTACGGGTCATCAACGAGTTCGCCTCGGCGCGGCTCTTCGCCGCGAGCCTGGTCCAGCACAAGGTCATCGCCCAGGCCCTTCCGGGTCAGACCTTCACGTTCAACCTTCCCGACAAGGTGGAGAAGCACCTGGGCATGAAGACCGAGTGGGACCCCAAGAGCCGGAACATGCGCACGTTGGACACCCTAGCCTGGATCATGCCCGAGGAAGAGTACTTGGCCTACCGCAAGGCGACGCAGGACGGGGGAACCTACCAGCTCCCGAAGGCGGGCCCAGCGCCCCTCTACCTGCGGAAGGCGACATGGGCGGGCGAGCTGATGCGTCCGTTGAGGGACCTGGAAGGGTCCGCGCTCGAGATCAGGGAAGTCAGGGCGCAGGTCCCAGGTCCGAGGGCGGTCCCGGCGTAGGTCCGGGGAAGCCCCGGTCAGATGCCGGGCTGTTGTCCGGTGGCAGGGAACGCAGCTCGGCAGGGAACATGACACCGTTGGCCGCTCTCGTGACCACGAAGTGGCCCGACTTCGGGGGCGCCTCCTCCGTGGTGAGTTCGCCTCGCTGCTCCATCACGAAGAGCTGGGAGTTGAGCCACGGCTCCGCGACCCCGAGCTTGCTCGCAAGTTCCTCGGTCCTGACGTACCCCTGCTCCGGGAGTACCTGCCTGACCTGGGCCTGGAGCCCCCTCCCCCGGGTCGTCATCTCCTCTTCCTCCTTCGCGTCCTGGGCCGTCGTCCCCGCCTCCTTCATTGCGTTCTGGGCCTCGCTCGAAGCCTGGGCCCCCGGCATGCGGTAGGTGGCGTCCGGCCCGCCCCCGGTCTTCTGGACAGTTCCCTCCTTGACCAGAAGGGCGAGCTGCGTCCCGACCGTGCCGTGGTCGAGGCCGCTCTCTTTGGAGACCGCCTCGATGAGCTCCGTCTCGGTCTGGTCGGGGCGGGTCGCCAGGCTCATCCGGATGTGCGGGGTCGCGTCCGCGTCCCCACCGGAGCCGCCCGAACCTGACGAGGCGAGGCCAGGGCCGCGTCGGGCCCTCCGCCGCAGCGCAAGGGCTGCTGTGGCAGCGAGGAGAGCCACTACGCCGAGCACCACCGCGATCAGGAACCACTCGGCAGCGGAGATTCCCGAGTGGCCGGGGGGGTTGTTCGAGCCCGGACCGGGGCCTGGTCCGGGGGAGGGGTTCTGAACCTGGAGCGCGAGGCCGACGGAGGTCGCGTTGCCTCCACCGGCGTCCGAGATGCTCAGTGCGACCTGGAACTGTCCGGCGGAGGAAAAGGCGTGGGTCCCCCAGGGGCCCTGGCTCGTGAGCCCCTTCCCGTCCCCGAAGCTCCAGTGGTAGTGGTAGGGACTTGTCCCCCCGCCCCGGCACGAGAGCGTGAAGTTGAGGGTATCGTTGGTCTGGAGGGTCCCGTGGCTGACAGGGGCGCACGGAACCGCGAGAGCCGGGGCCACTGTCAGCAGGAGTGTCGTGGAGACGTTTGCCCGCTCACCGTCGCGAATGGTCACGTTGATCGCGTAGCTCCCGGGAAGGAGCCAAGCGTGGTGGGCCCACGCCACGAGGGTCTCGGCCGTGTGGTTGTCTCCGAACTGCCAGGAGAAGGAGAACGGCGCCACCCCGTTCTGGAAGGAGAGGGTGAGGTTGTCGAGAACTCCAGCGTCAACGGGCGACCACTGGGCCGAAGGGACGAGCCCTGTCATGGTCGGCGAGACGGTGAGGACGAACTGTTCTGCGACCGAGGCGCCCGCCGCGTCGGTCGCGGTGAAGGTCACCGTGTAGGTCCCTACGGTCGACCACTCGTGGACGGCGTCCAAGGTCGTCACGGAGCCGGAGCAGGGGGCGATCGTGGTTGCCCCCGAGCTCCAGGCACAGGTGTAAGAGGGAGATCCCTGACCGAAGGTCGCGTTCAGGAAGACGGGCGCCCCCACCTCGGTCGAGAGGCTCCCGCCTGAGCCGACCGTCCTGTTCCCTGCGGTCGCGTTGAAGAGCGCGATGGAGAGGGGGGCATTCACGGAGAGCGTGCGGGCGGAGGAACGGGAGGTCCCGAGTGAGTCCCTGACTGTCAGAAGGAGGCTGTGGGTCCCGGTCCAAGAGGGGCGGAAGGTGCAGCCCAGGCTCCCGTCCGCTGCCAGTGTCACGGGGCCGCAGAGGGTGGCCCCCGCGGTGGTGTCGTTGATCCAGCCGACGAACCCCGCCACGCCGTTCGAGAGGGTCGCGTTGGCTGAGGTGCTCCATCCCTCGTCCGAAGGCGACGGGCTCACAGTGAGCGACCCCACCGAGAGGGGATAGTACACTGTGAGGGTCCGGGTCGTGGTGGCGTTTACTCCCGCCGCGTCGAGGACGGAGAACGAGAGGGTATAGGACCCAGGGCTGGCGTAGGAGGCGGGGAAGGTGTAGCTCGTCGAGGAGGTCCCGCCCCCGGGGCTGCATGTCCAGGGTGCCGCAGCCTGTGTCTCGAAGCAGTAGCGGAAGTTGGCGGATCCCCCGCTGACAGAGGCCGTCGGGTTGAGGGTCGCGTTGGTGAGGGTGATCGCGGGGAGGCTCTGGACAGAGAGAGCGGGCCTGGCGTTCGGGGAGACCGTGAAGGTGAGGTAGTAGGGGGTCCCCAGGCCGTCCCGTAGCGTGATGTTGAGAGTGTGAGGACCCGTCCAGGAGGCCGTGAAGGTGCATGAGAGGGTCGCCCCGGGAGAAGTAGTGGTCGGACCGCAGAGGTTCGAGCCGGTGGACGAATCGTTCCACCATGAGGTCAGGGTCGGCGCACCGTGGGCCTCCCAAGTGCTGAGCGTGAGGCCTTGGCCCGTGTCCACGGGCGGCACGACCGGTGTCCCCACTGCGGCGGTGTAGTAGATCGTGAACGTTACCCCGGTCGTTACATTCCAACCTGTCGAGTCCAACAAACTGGCCGTGACGGCGAAGCTCCCGGCGGTCGTGTACCAGAGCCCGAAGGCGTACTTGCTCCCACCCTGCCAGACGCCGCACGCCATGCCTCCCAAGATCGACCCCGGGGCGTTGATGCAGGGTCGGTAGTTCGGTGTCCCCCCTGAGTAGTTCAGCTGGAGGATGAGACTGGCGTTGGCGTAGCCGATGAATCCGCCCCGAGAGAGCCAGGTGTTCAGGGTGGGGTCTGAATCGACTCCGAAGAAGAAGGGACCACTCGTCCCGCTGTTGCCCAGCGTGTCGTTGACCGTCACAGTGACCGTGTACGTTCCACGGGCTGAGGGCGTGCATGTGAGTCGGCTGAGGTTCGCGGTTGGGCAGGGGAGGCCCTGGTACCAGTAGCTGTAGACGCCTGACCCTCCGGACGCGTTCGCCCAGAAGAAGATGGATTCGCCGATGTCGAGCACCGTGCGGTTGCCCGCGAGGGAGACGGTGGGATTGCTGTGGACCACGAACGAGAGCGCGGAGGACTGGACCTGAAAGTTGTTCGAGTCGGTGACTGCGACTTGAACGGGGTAGGTTCCCGGGGTTGAGGGGTTGCACGTGAGAGTGGCTGAGTTCGAGCTCTGGCATCCCTGGGGAAGCGCGGTCCATGAATACGAGTAGCCCCCCGACCCGCCCGCCGGGTTCGCCGAGAAGGTATCGGATTGACCGGCATCTACGGCGTAGGGAGTCGCGGTCGGTGTGCCAATCGAGGGGTCTGCCCAGACGTGGAGCGTGAAGGGCGACTCGGACCCAGACCCCCCGTTCGAATCTGTGACGGCGACCGTGATGTTGAACCAGCCCGCGACAGTGGGGGAGCAGGTCACGTAGGTCAGGTTCACCGAAGAGCAGCCGGAGGGGAACCCGGACCAAAAGAACACGTCGCCCCCGGATCCCGACTGGTACCGGTCGATTTGGACCGTGATTGGCTGGTTCGCGTCGGGCGCGCCGGGACCGAGCAGGTAGTCCACGCTCGGGGGCCCGAAGACCGTGAAACTGAACGTAGCGCTCGCGACCCAGTAACCGTTCCCGTCCTTGACTTGTGCCACGATGGAGCTTGTCGCGGGAGTGGAGGGAGAGCAGCTGATGGAGGCCGCGTTAGAGCTCGAGCAACCCGATGGGAGGCCCTTCCAGGAGTAGGTGTACCCCCCATGCCCTCCCGAAGCGGTCGTGATGAACGTGACCGACTGCCCGACGTCGACTGACCACTTGTTCGCGCTCGGGGCGGCAACTGAGGGGTCCGAGGAGATGGACAGGGCGAGGGCCGAGCTCGTGGCGGTCCAGGTGTTGGAGTCCGTCACGCTGACCTTGACGGAGAAGCTCCCCGAGACCGTCGGCGTGCAGGAGAGCGTGGCCGAGTTCACGCTCGAGCAGCCCGTCGGAAGGCCTGACCAAGAGAACGAGTCTCCTCCCGAACCCCCGGAGGCCGTGGTCGAGAACGTCACGGCCTGGTTCGCATCGATGGAACGGTTCTGGGTCGGGGTGGCCACGGACGGGTCGGTGTAGACGAGGAGGGTGACGATGTACGTCCCTGTGCCCCCGTCGGAGTCGGTGACCGTGAGCTTGGCCGCGTTGCTACCGCCCCCGGTCCCGGTGGGCGTGCATGCGAAGCTCTGCGAACTGGACGAGCACCCTGGTGGGAGACCTGACCAACCCCAGGAGTATCCGCCCGATCCTGCCGAGGCGCTCCCGCTCAGGGTGCTCGGCTGCCCAACGTCAAGGCTCGTCTTGGAGGCCGTGAACGAGGCCTGGGGGTCTTGGTTGACGGTGAGCGAGAAGGAGGGCGAGGAGGTGTGGCCGGCACCATCAGTCACCCTCACGGTGATCGAGAATTGACCGTAGATCGTCGGCGTGCAGCTGATAGTGGCCGCGTTGGAGCCGGTGCAGCCCTGGGGGAGGTTCGCCCAGGAGTACGAGTAAGGCGAGTAGCCTCCCGAGGGGGTCGCGGTGAGCGTGGACGTCTGGCCCTCATCGATGTTCGAGGGGGAGGCCGCGGCGGTCGCGGTGAAGGGCGGAGGGAAGGCCCAGGTGTCCTGGACGTTCTGGTAGTTCGAGTTGACTCCACCGAAGAGCGCGGTGTACCCGTCACCCGAGTCGTAGACCATGCCGCTGTTGTAGCGCGACGGGGGCGCTGTCGCTGGGCTCAACTGCGTCCAAGCGCCCGAGACGTACTCCCAGGTGTCGCCGTAGATGATGCTGGGGCTGACCCAACTGTTCAGTCCGCTGAAGAGAAGGACGAACCCTCCAGCAGAGTCGTAGGCCATCGCCAGGTTGCTGCGCGCCACAGGCGACGGGAAGGGGGTCACCTGGGTCCAGGTCGATCCCGAGAGGTACCACGTGTCGCCGTAGGGTCCCGTGCTGCTGCAGCAACCGCCGAAGACGAGGAGGTAGCCGTCGTGGGCGTCGTACACCATGCCCATGTCGGAGCGGGCCGGGATGCCCCCCGTGGTGCTGACCGCATTCCAGTTCCCGCCACTGTACTGCCAGATGTCCCCGAAGGTGTGGGAGTTGTCGGTCCCACCATAGAGGATCGTCTCGCCGAGGGCGGTGTCGTAGGTCATGCCGACACTGGACCGGGCGAGCGGACTGTTCGAGGGGGAGAGCTGCGTCCAGGTGTTGCTGTTGTCGTTGAAGGTCCAGGTGTCGCCCATGTACGCCAGGGAGGAGCAAGCGGAGGTCGCGCACCCGTATCCTCCGAAGAGGAGGAACTCCCCGAGGTTGGGGTCGTAGTCGAATCCCGCCTGGTCCCGGGGAAGAGGAGCGCTGCTGACGGTCACTTGCTGCCAGGTCCCGCCCTTGTACTCCCACGTGTCGGCGAGGTAGCCTGCGTTGTAGCTGCCCCCGTTGTACCCTCCGAACAGGACCACATAGCCGTGGTTCGGGTCGTAGGCAAGAGAGGCCCCGTATCGGGCGGGCGGGGAGCAGGTCGAGCAGATCTGGGCCCAGTTGTCCGTCGCGAACGCGGTGAGCGGGCGCTGGGCGGGCGGCTGGCCCCGTGAGGAACCGTGGGAAGTCGTGGCCCCCGCGGGCTGGGTGGGAACACCATGAGAACTGGGACCAGGGGCGGTGGGGATCACAGACGGGGACGCGACAACCGCTGAAGGGCCAGGGCGGGCTCCCTCGGAAGCTACCGGAAGCGGGGGAGATGTTGCGGAGGACGGGGTGTAGAGGTCCTGGATGGAAGGGACGGGACTCGAGATCGAGTCGATGAGGAACGCCGCAGCCTCGGTCGAGCGCATGGCCGAGGGGGATGGGGCGGGTCGAGCACTCGCGTGCGGGGCCGGGGCGGGATGAAGCGGAAGGGCGCCGGCGACAGGCACCACGCCCGAGAGCAGAGTTACCAGGAGTGCGAGGAGGAGGAGCGGGGTTCGGGGCATGTTGCGCGGCGCGTGGGAAATGACCTCACTATAAAGAACTTCACGCACTCGACCCTGGCACATGGTGGGCCTCCGCAGCAGCGGGAAAGGGGGCCAACTCGCGGGGGGCGAGGCGAGGGTCGAGCGCCTGCCGAGGGGACATCAGGCCAGGGGGGTGGCCAGGGGGTCTTGAACCTAGCTGCCGTCGGTATGAGCGTGGACTGCTCCGCGAGCCACGTCGCGACGAAGGATGCGCAAGAGCGCCAACGAGGACTCAGTCTCACTCGCCTTGGCCGTTGGTGCCTTCGATTGGCGCCGACCTGCGTGATGCTGGAGCTCGAGACGCTTCAAAGAGTCTCCAGCCTGGGAGTACTCGGAGGGGAGATGAGGACGCGCCTGGACCCGAATGCGCGACATGAGATGATGTCTCGATTCAGGAAGCGCAACTCCGGTCCGGAACTTGCACTCCGACGTGAGCTACGAGCCCTCGGAGTTCGCTACTCTGCATACCCAGACCTGTTCGGGTCTCCGGATATCGTCCTGAAGGGCACTCGAACAGTGATCTTCGTACACGGCTGCTTCTGGCACGGATGCCCCCACCACTATCGGAGGCCTCAGACCTCTCAGCAGTACTGGACCGAGAAGCTTGAGCGAAACTGGGCCCGCGACCGGCGGGTAGCCCGCAAGCTTCGCCGCGGCGGGTGGAGCGTCCTGACGGTGTGGGAGTGTGAGGTCAACAGGAGCGCGAGGCGAGTCGCCGAGCGGATTTTCGGCCGCGCGAATGCGAATCGCCATCGAGCTCAAGAATTATAGGCATGCTACGCATCGAGTTCTCTCGAGTGTCTGTGGGGCGCTCGTGACTTGGAGAGTCTGAAGTTCGTCGACCTCTTCGCTGGGCTCGGTGGGTTCCACCTCGCATTGCGGAAGCTCGAGCACGAGTGCGTCTTTGCTTCAGAGATTGACCCATTGCTTCGAGAGATCTACCTCAAGAATTTCCCCGAGATGAGTGGGGCACTCTTTGGAGACATTCGAGAGAGCTGGGACAAGATTCCCTCAAAGTTCGACATTCTTTGTGCTGGTTTTCCCTGCCAGCCTTTCTCGAAGTCAGGCGGACAGTTAGGAACTAGAGATGCGACAAGAGGAACTCTCTTCCATGACATAGTTCGTGTGCTCGAGAAGTGGACACCGAGCTACGTCATTCTGGAGAACGTGGGGAACTTCGAGCGGCACGATCGAGGGAACACCTGGCGGGTGGTCAGGGCTCAGCTACAAAGGCTCGGCTACAACGTGAGGGCGACCGAGCATCGATCGCCACAGGCTCGGATTGATTGGCGAGATCGGAACGGTGGACCGAACCGGAAGCGCTTCAAGGTGGGAGCGGCGGCCAAGGTTGGCGGTGTAGGTCTCATCTCGCCACATCACTTCGGCTACCCTCAGCACCGTGAGAGGTTCTTTGTCGTTGCAAGCAAGGACTGGCTCCCTCTGGATCCTTTTCCGCGGCGAGACCGTCATTCAGTCACCTCACTCAAGGACATCATACAGGCCAGGTCTGAACTCTCATCAGGAGACCGAACTGAGACGGCTCTAACGGACCGGCAGGAGCGGAACATCGATCACTGGAATCGGCTGGTTCACGCGATTCCGAAGTCAATCCCGATGCCGACCTTTCCGATATGGGGTGATGAGCTAGGTGCCACCTACCCGTTCGAGAAGAAGACGCCCTGGGCGACACGTCCCATCGTTCTTCGCCAGCACATCCGAGGTCGCAACAAGTACCGGCGGCTTCGGAAGGCTGGGCTGCTGAAGGAGCTCCCAAGCTATGCGCAGGAAAGGGTTCCTGAGTTTCGAAGTTGGAAGAAGCACTATATTCGAGAGAATCGGGCCTGGTGGTACGGCGTCAAGCGACACCTACCTGGAGGGTGGGTGGCCGAGTTGCGAGGGTTTCCCGCGTCGCTCCGGAAACTGGAATGGAATGTGGGCGACGGAGAGCGCGATCTGTGGCAGTACGTTCTCCAATTCAGGCCTTCTGGGCTCCGTGTGAAGCGGTACACGAGCTCGCCGGCGCTCGTTGCCATGACCGCTACCCAGATTCCCTTGCTAGGCCCTGAGCACCGCTTCCTTACTCGAGCAGAGGGCCTGCGACTTCAACGCTTCCCGCCCGACTTTCACATCCCTGAATCGCGCGAGAAGACATTCCAGGCCCTTGGAAATGCAGTTCATGTCGATGTCGCCCGAAACATCGCGAAGAGTCTCCTAAGCCCTTCCCGTGGGATGTTCGAGGTGGAGCGTGACCCCACCCCCTCGGATGGGACGGGTATGATGGCCGAACATGTCGCACGCTCCACTTCAGGCTGATGGTCCGGCCAGTCCTTTGGCTGCCCGGAGGGCGTCCGACCAACCCTTGACCTCCCGCCATCACATGGCCGGGCTTCCGTGATCGGCTCAGCAGCAAGAGTAAGTAGGCTGATGCGATTGTGGGTGCGCAGGCGAGCGCATGACAGACAGCGCTGTTTCTCCGACCTCGACATCGACCCGGACACGCGACGAGATGATGCAATTGATCGCGATCAAGCTCGGCATCTCGATCCCTACTGCTGGGATGACTCCAAGCGAGTTCTGGAAGCAGGTTGCTCTCCAGAGAAACGTGGCCGACGCCCCTCCTGATCCCACCCAAACCGCGAAGAAAGTGCTCGAGTCGCTGGATGAGCCCTGGGATACCGATTACGTCGAGGAGGATGGAGCGGCTCCCTCGGTGATGGCCTATGAGGCGCTCTACACCACCCTGAATCGTGTCTCCGAGTCGGCGGGTGTCGCAGAGGCCGCAGCTCCTGACGAATCGGAGGAAGGAGAAGACGAGGGGCTCGAGGACCTCGCGGTAGAGGGAGAGGTCAAATCGGAACCGAAGCCCTTGGGAATCGAAACAATTGTCAGTAGAATACAGCGAGGTCAGATCGACCTGAACCCGGAGTGGCAACGCCGCTATGTTTGGCCGCCCAAGAAGCAACGGCGGCTCATTGAGTCCATCCTGCTGGGGCTGCCGATTCCCTCACTGTTGCTTTTCAAGGATGAGAAGACCGGGATCATGCATGTCATCGATGGCAAGCAGCGGCTCCAGACCATCGCCAATTTTTGTGCCAAGAAAGGGGACGCGAGGTTCAAGAGATTCAAGACGTTCCCACGAAGTGCCGAGGGGTGGCAACCCGGCCAGCCCCTCCACGAGGCGGCTTCAAAGTACTACGAAAACCTCGGACCGAAGTGGAAGACGCGTGTTGACGACACTGTCCTCCAGTTGCACGTCTTTACGGAACTGGAAGCTGAGAAGCTCTACCAGATCTTCAGTCGCTACAATACTGGCGCCGTGCAGTTGAAAGCCGTCGAGATTCGGAACGCTGTGTTTCAGCTCTCGAAGCTCCATCGGATGATGTGGAGGGTAGCGGGGGAGCATGGCGACGACTCGAAGTACCTCGATGCACGGGAGCATGACCTGTCTCAGCAACTCCGCGAGATCATGCGGGGGAAAGTAGATCGCTACGGTGCCTACGACTTCATGGGGCGCTACTTTGCATTCGCCTACCAGTCCGCTGGGTCTGTGGCAAAGGCGACGTACGACTTCATGAAGGCGCACAAGGACGATCCCGAAGAGGAACTTGAGGAGCTTCGGACTGAGTTCCTTCTGGCGCTCGAGAGGGTCCTTTCCTGGTACGCGTATCCTCTCGTCAAGCCCAAGCCCGATGGTGAATTCCACCAGTTCCTGGCCACCGTCCAACTCGTCTCTACGACGCGGATGCTTGAACAGATAGAACAAGGAACGATCACCGAAGCGACGACAAGAGAACGCATTCAGGCTCACTGGGCGAAATTCGCTGAGGACACGCTCAGCATCAAACAGAACTCCACGAACTTCTGGACTCGTCAGAAGGACTGGATAGAGTGTGTTCAATCAGGCAATCCCCCTGTAGAACCGAAGGAGCTAGTCAAGCAAGCAGAGAGCGTTCCAGCGTAGGCAGGTAGAGTATGCCCGCTCAGCCCGCGCCCGAGAGTTCCTTCCTCTGGAGGAAGCCGCCCGCACCCCCGGCACCGGGCAGTTTTGTCCCCCCAGGTCATGCGTGGTGGGACCAGCTCCAGGCCGCGCTTCCCAACCTGAGCAACGCGGGACGACAGGAACTGACCCGGACCTCCCGGGAGATCCTGTCCCTCCTTCCTAGTCCACACGCTTGGGCGGATCGACCATCGCCCTACAAGGGGGTTGTTGTCGGCTCTGTCCAGAGCGGCAAGACCACCAGCATGATGGGGGTGGCCGCGACAGCGTTCGACAGCGGATTCAACATCGTAATTATCCTCTCAGGCTTGAAAGACGACCTGAGGCAGCAAACCGCGAAGCGCTTCAACACATCATTGATGCGGCAGAGTGACCCGATGGACTCCGGGAGCCGGACGACTCTCGGGGTCCCTCCTGGTCCTGGACCGCTCGGTGGGTTCGCTCTTCCATACGACCTCGATACCACGAAGTTCACCTTGCTCCAGCACCGGATGGACCAGGCTCTCCAGACGGGACAGCCCTGTCTCGTTGTGGTCAAGAAGGAGTCGCATAGCCTTTCCAGGCTCATAGGCGCGACTCGTGCACTCGTAGCTCGACGGCAGGCGGGAAGCACCCCCATTCTAGTCCTCGACGACGAATGTGACGAAGCAACGGTCTCGTCAGGAGCACCCGGGACCCACGTCATTCCGGAGCAGATTGCCAACTTGCTCGCCTTAGGAGGCGAGGTCACCAAGGTAGCCTACATTGGCTACACGGCGACAGCTGCTGCCAATCTGCTTCAGGATCAGGCCGCCCCGCTCTTCCCGAACCACTTTGTCTACATGCTCCGGCACCCTGCCCGGGAGGACGGCCCGATTGAGTACCGGGAACCCAACCCGAACAACTGGTACACCGGTTCGACCGTCTTCTATGAGGAGTTCGGCCAAGAGCCTGGTGAAGACGAGAACTTCCTTGTATCAGCCGTTGTTCACCAGGATCATCTCACTCTCCCCCCGGAGAGCAATCCGAGCCTCATCGATGCTCTTCGGGCGTACTTTGTGAGTGGGGCAATGCGCCTCGTGCTCCAACCCGAGGCGAGTTTCGAAGACGCCGCCCACCCTCCGAATCCTCACTCAATGTTGATCCATACATCGCCCCAGATCGCAGACCATGTGAGGGTCGCAGAAGGGCTCCAGCGATTGTTCGGGGGCCAAGGTGCCGGCTTGAACAAGGACTGGACGTTCGACCCGATCAAACTCGATGCGTGGTTTGCCGCAGACGAGACCCCTTGGCACGCATGGTACCTGCGGTTCGAGAAGACTCGTGACCGACTCTACACGACGTGGATGCGGGGCGGGGTGAATGCTCCTGTGAGCTGGGCCCAAGCCCGAGCGAAGCTTTCTACTGTCTTCAGAAACGCTCGGCTACGCATCGTGAATTCAGACGAAGAGGTGGGTTCTACGCTCGATTTTTCCCGGGGCATGGACGGGACCGGGAAGCCGCTGCTTCCGCGTGACGTCTACACGATCGTGCTGGGCGGCTCACGACTATCTCGCGGGATAACGATTGACGGGCTCTGTGTCTCCTACTTCGCTAGGTGGGCTCCCGTACCAAAAGAAGACACGATACTGCAGATGAGTCGCTGGTTCGGATACCGAGGCAAGCATCTCGAATTCTGTCGGCTGTTTGTAAGCCCCCCAGCATTCAGGTACCTTGACAGCATGCATGAGCACGACCGTGAGCTTCGACTGGCGCTTGTCGAGATGATGGAGAAGCGGCTCGCACCTGCGGACGCTACGCTCCTGCTACGCGCCAATCCGCACTCACTGCCGACCTCCAAGCTCGGCGCCGCCACGAAGGTGGACATAAAGTTCGCGGGCAAGGGACAGGTTTTCAGAGGCGTGGAGTGCGGTCCCCTTGCCCTGAAGAACCAGGAGGTGGCTGTGGCCTTCGTGAGGGAAGTTCGTTCGAGAGCGCCTTCGGAGATTCGCCGTCTCGATGGCACCCCTCCTCGAGGCTGGATCAGCGAGAAGTGGACCCTGCTGGAGGTCGCCGATTGGCTAGACCGGCTCCAGTATACCGGACATAACCCCGACCCCTCACAGCGACCAATCAGGAATCATTACCGGCCCGTTGACCCTTCGAGACCGTGCGCGCTGAGATTTGAGAACCCATCCACGGATCCGTACGAAATGGCGGCCTATCTGAGAGCCTGGGATGCCGACGACGCCCTTCCGAAGCCGACTATTAACGCAGGCTTCGCCACAGGCCGCATGGACCATGATACAGCACCGTTCAATTTTCCGTTGGCGGACCGTACCATCATGGAGGACGACATGCTCGTGGGTTCCTGGGAAGGCCGAGGAAATGGTTGGGAAGGCGACGCCAGGTTCGATGGCATCACTAGTGCGATGCTGAAGAAGGGCACTGCGAGCCGGCTCCAGGGGGCGCCTGGCCTCCTCCTCCTCTACATCATTCACAAGAACGCAACGGGCCGCGGGGACTTTGGCAAGACAAGACCCGCCCACACTCCTACATTCGGCATATCGCTCCCCGCCGGCGGCCCGACGCTTCGATGGATCGTCCCGGGATAGCCAACGATGTCGAGTGTCGAGGCAATCGTAGACGAGCTGGAGGCTCTTCCACCCTCGTCTAACGACAATTGGTCGATCCGCACCTTGGTCCCTTCTCGGCTTCACCTGAGCCGCGGCATGAACGGCGAGTACGCTTTGTTCCTCGAAGGCGCAGCCGACGCCTTCGGAAAGCTCCCCCCTTTTCACGGGGTAGAGTACTCGCCTACGATCACCGCAGTTCCGACAGGACGGGTGTTCGGGGCGCTACGGCTCCAGTCCTCGGATGAACGGATTGGGAACAGGGTAATCGCGCACATTGCATATGAGCTCCAACGTCGCCTCGAGGCGAACCCAAGAGAGGCAGGTGAAGACCTGCTCAGATCGGTCGAGTGGGTTCTGCTCCTCCTAGGTGAGACTGAAGGCATCCTGCCTCCCGAAAGACGGCTGGGACTCATCGGGGAGTGCATTCTGTTGAGGCGTCTCCTACGTATCGGCCGCGGCAGCGGGCTGGGTCCCGAGACAGTTCTCGACCGGTGGTGGGGGTACTCTCCCGCGCGCCGGGACTTCGCTGCAATCGATGTTGGAATCGAAGTGAAGACGACAGTGCACAACACGAGAACGCACCGGATGGGAATTGATCAACTCAAGCCGGAGAAGCCTACTGAGCGAGTGTATCTGTACTCAATCGGAATGAGGTCTGATCCCACTGCACCGAAGAAGCTCCCGGACTTCCTAAGGGACGTTGAGCTTGAGATGCTCGATCCGGTCTCCGGGAAGGAGCATGTCGCGGCTGTTGGGCGCTTCAGAGAGCTTCTCAAGAAGTATGGGTACGATCAGCGCTTCGAAGACGTGTATCGATCATCTCAAGGCTACCTCGCACCCCATCTCGAACCGTCATTGTTCGCGGAAAGCGACCTTGGTCGACTGAAGGAGGCTTCGTTTGTCGGCGGTGCACCTCCCCCCAACGCCTCGGCCATCGTCTACGACCTAACGGTCGATTGCAGGTCGGTGCCCGATGCAGACTTGGTGCTGCTGGCACTCCTAACGAGCGCCCCAGCGAGCTACTCCTGAAGGAGTGGACCTACCTCTGATCGCAGGGGCACTGAGGTAGCGCGCACCGGTTGCCCCTCCTCGCTCCTCCCCATGGTACTCGTCTGTCAACCCAGGCAGATCCAGGGGCTACGCCGAGTTCGTTTCGGTCCGAGAGATTAGGGATGTCCTCGGTATTCCAGGGATATCGATCTGGTGTAGTCAAAAGCTGCTCTCTCTCGAGTTCTATCAGTCGAGTTTCGTGGAGTCCAGGAAGTGAGAGAGCACGCGCCCAAAGAGTGGCATGACCTGGAGCTTCCGTTGCACGGGTCAACTCGGGGTGGAAGCGATCCTCTGTCACTGCATGAGCGTGGGCTAGAACCCTTCTCGGAACGACCAGGCTTTCACCCAGGTAGACCTCCACAATTTGAGAGTTGGGAGATAGGCTCAGAGCAAGCTCGTAGAGTCCCGGTCCATCGTCCCTCGACACGAACCCGAGATCTTTGGCCAGCGACTCCTCATCGTGAAACCACTCCTTGTTCTGACGAATCTCCACCCAATCGCTCCAGTTTCCTCGAAGCGGTGGGATGTGGTTGTCGTCGCCGCGATTCGCCATACGTCTGTGTCTTCAATCGCAGGTCCCACCAAGACGTTACCGCCGTCCGGTCTAGACCCAGCAACGGTACTGCTGCGCCTCCATCCGAAGGCTTGAGAGGTCGATCCGCTTGAGAAAGAATAGTCCAGGCGCGCTTCCGAACCGGAATACCCGAGCGATTCGATATTCCTCTTCGCAGGATCGAGCGAAGTCCAACTCTCCAGCGGAGAGGAAGAAGGGAGCGTGAGGGCCAAGTCGTGTCGTCTTCACTTCCACCAGCGAGGGCTCGCCGTCATCATTGAAGGACCGCAGGTCGTACCCAAGCCCGTCTCCCACCTCCTTGGAGACGTGTACGATTCTTCGGGCCAGGTCGCTGAGCCCTGCGGCGTTGAGCCGCCTTTGCTCGAGGTCGAGGACGAACTCTTCCCCCGCGCGACCGAGCCTTCGGTTCACGGCATCCCGTGCAGCATAGTCGATCCGAACGGCGTGCCGAGGTGGGAGGGGTGTGCGAAGCGGCGGGCGAGGCAGCGGTATGGGGCGCGGTACGATGATAGCCTTCCAATCCCTGACCGGTGGACGTGGGAGCGGCAGATCGCTCGGTCGTTCCACATGGAGCGGCGGCGCGGACGCCACGTGGGCAAGGACCTGTTGTGCGAGAAGTCCTTGGTAGTGCCCCTTCGGTTTGTACCCCTCGATCCGGGCGAGGTCGTTCTCGGCCAGGATCGCGCTCACATTCTGAAATTTGAGTTCGACTGAGGCCCTCGTCCGGTTCTTGCAGACCTCACGCACCTTGCGGTTGAAGTCCGCCTTGACGTAGGGAGAGCCTGTCGCTTCAAGACCAAGCATCTCGAAGTAGGCGGAGACGACGGCGCGAACTTCCTCGGTAGACCAGCCCATGAAGGAGTCTCTCTCCAGTAGACATTAGTCGGCTTCCAGGTAAATCATTCGCCGCGGCGACTGGCTACCTGCTCGGGGGTCCACTAGGACTGATCGATTGATTGATAGATCGGTTCGTGGTAGTCTCGGCATGCCGATCCGGGTAGGGAGCAGGTTCCGCCTGTCGTTTCGTTCGGAAGTCGCGACAGAGGCGTCCAGAGACTTCCCCGACTTCCTGGATCTCACGCGAGGTCAGCACGAGAAGGCCATCAACCCCTTCCGGGGAATCTGGCCCTATCCCGCGATCGCTGGCCCCGGTGAGGATGGTGAGAGGATCCCAGCCATCATCTGTCAGTCCAACCCCATGAGTTCCGATAGCGCGAAGAATCCCTGGGTCGATATCATCGAGTCCGACGAAGGGTTCGCACTCTACAACGGGGACAACAAGTCCGCAGAGAAGGGACCATTCGAAGTCGATGGCAACAAGGCGATTCTCTCAGTGGCGAATCTCTACGGGGGGAACCGAAGCGCAAGGGAACGCGCCCCACCGTTCCTCGTCTTCCGACAAGTCGAAACGGGCGTCAGGGAGTTCTGTGGCTACGGCGTTCCCGTGCGGCTGAGCCTTCGGACCCAGCGGAACGAGGATGGCGGCGAGTGCTTCCTCAACCTCGTCATCGAGCTGACGCTCTTCGACCTTCCGGACGTTGACTCCCCGCATCCCAGCGATGGCGAGCTCGACTGGCAGTGGATCAACGACCGACGGAACGCGGGTCTGACAACGGCTCAGGCGAATGGCCGTGCTCCTCCGGCATGGAGAACCTGGCTGAGAGAGGGGGACCCTGAACGGTGCCGTCGGAGCGTACTCAAGTCGAGGATCCGGGCCAAGATTGAGCAGTCTCCGGGACTTCCGTCCGAGTCCGAGGTGCTGAAGTCCGTGTACGACCACTACCAAGGACGCCAGCACGAGTTCGAGGGACTCGCCGCACGCATCACTGCCCAAGTGATCGGAGAGCGTTGCATCAGGAAGTGGGTTACGCGGCGGTCAAGTGATGGAGGAGTGGACTTCGTGAACCTCCTCAAGGTGGGTGACCCGCAGAGCCGCGCTGCCGTGGTGGTCCTCGGACAGGCGAAGTGCATCGCCTTGGATTCGGCAGTCGACGCCAAGGATCTGGCTAGACTGGTCGCACGTCTGAGGAGGGGATGGATCGGTTCGTTCGTCACCACAGGGTCCTTCACCGAACCTGCGCAAGGGGAGGTGATTATCGACGGGTATCCACTCCTACTTGTCCCAGGAAAGGTCGTGGCGCGGGAAGTACGGAAGCTCGCGGCCAGCACGGGGGGGCTCCCATCCCTCCTGAACGAGGAAGAGCAATGGTATCGGGCCAACGTCCACGACTGGCCCCCCTCGCGAGCGGCAGACGACGCGTACTTCGGTGTGGACTTGCCGGTGCTGAGACGAACCGAGGACTGATCCCGGACATACACCGTTCACCGCCGTGAACCCCCGCAAACCATGACCCCATGGAGCCTCCTACGATGATCGATGGACCCCCGCCGCGGCCGGCGCCCATACGTCACCGCCCACGAGCTCGGGCAGTTCGTCTATTGTTCTGACGGGAACCACGAGGCGAGGGTCGCGCGCGAAGGGGACCTCCAGCGAGGGCTCCGTGTCCACGCGGGGCTCCAGGCGGCCCACATGGGCCGCTCGATTGCGGCCGAGCGGAGCTTCCCCTGGGATTGGGTGGGCGTGGGAGCGTTCCTCCTCATGGTTCTGGGGGTGGCCCTGTGGACCCACTGACCGAACTGGAGTTCGGCTTCCTCCTCATCCCCCTCGTGGGGTTCGCCTACGGGGCCATCGAAGCGTGGCTCTCGGGGCGTGAACCGAGGGCGGAGGTGGTCGCGGTCGACGACCCTGCGTTCGGGGGAATGCCGACTATGGTCTCGGACCGCTGGGGGCTCACGGGCCGGCCGGACGAACTGCGGAGGCTCCCGGACGGGGCCATCATCCCCGTGGAGATTAAGTCGTGCCGCTCGCCGAGGTGGGGGGTCCCCTACCCGTCGCACCGCATGCAGCTCCTCGCCTACTGCGCCCTCGTGGAGGAGACGTACGGGAAGGCGCCGCCGTACGGAATCCTCTCCTACGGGGATGGCAGGGAGCTCCACGTGGACTGGGACGAGGTCTCGAGGAGCGACCTCCGTCGGTCACTGGAATCCCACTCCCGCAACGGGCTTATTCACGGGGGACGCTTGGCGCTGATGCCATGAGGGTATTCGTCTTCGAGAAGATGCTTTCCGCGGTCGAGAGGCGGGCCAGCAGCACTCCTGGGTCAAAATGGAGGCAGCGAGCGGCAGCAAGGAGGAAGCGAGGTGGACGAGCATGATAGCCCAACCCAAGTTCCTGGTGAGCGACCGGTTCGAGATTGAGCGTTTCGTGACGACCGACACGGATATCGTGGACTTCTTCAAGGACACACCCGCGGACGAAGTTGCCGAACGGCTTGAGACCGTCCTCCGCGTCGGGGTGGCCGCCCTAAGGACAGCGGACCTCGCGCAGAACGTCCAGATGGTCGAGCGGAAGTTCGGGGAGCTCAATCAGGCGTTCGAGAAGTCCTTAGAAAAGAACCTGGGAGAGGACTCCGAATTCGTCCGACTGCTCGTCGACTACTTGGGCAATGATGGGAAGCTTCCCGCACAGGTCAAGGCGGCATTCGGTCCCGAGGGTATCCTCCATCAGCGGATCCAGGAGCTCCTGAGCCCTCACGGCCCCCTCGTGAAGCCCCTCCTCGACCCGTCCAATCCCGACTCCCCTCTGGGTCGCTTCAAGAGGGAAATGATCGAGGAGCTGGGGAAGATGGAGAAGAAGATTCTCGCCCAGCAAACCACCCGCAAGCAGAAGGCCGGCGCCATCGGTGCCACCTTCCAGGACGAGCTCGAGGTCCTTTTGGGGGAGCTTGCGAAGGGACCGAGGGACCTCCTGAAGCGTACTACGAGTGAGCCTGGCGTCCTTCCCAACCCCGATGGCAAGACCGCGCGGATCGTGGGCGATTTTGTGGTTCGCCCTGCCGAGCGTGTGGACGTCCCGATTGTCTTCGAGGCGAAGGGCGGGAAGCATCGGATGACCCTGAACGCCATCGAGGAGGAGATGAAGGAGGCGGTCGCGAACCGGGAAGCCAAGTACGGCGTCTTCGTCGCCAGGCATGTCGGAGCCCTCCCGGCCGAGGTGGGCTGGTTTGACGAGCGCTGGGGAAGCATCCTGATTGTCGCCCTCGCCGACGACATGGAGGAGACACCGCGGCGAGAGATGCTCGAGACCGCCTATCGCTGGGCTCGATTGCGCGCACTCATGGAGAAGGCCGAGGCTCGTACTGGGACCGATCTCAACGCGGTGCGAGCTAAATTCCAGGAGGCCAGGCAGGTGGTCAAGGGAGTGTCGGCCCTCAAGTCCGAGCTCTCGAAATCCATCACTGGAATCAGGGGGGTGCAGGATGCGCTCGATCAGCTTCAGGAGAACGTCGGAGGATGCTTGGACTTGATCGAGAAGGAGATTGCCACAGCCTTCTCGAAACCGTCAACCACTCCGAGTTCGTGAGGTGGCCGGATAGAGGAGAGGACGCGGGCGGGACCGGCGTGTGCCGACCGCCAAGCCTGGTCAGAAACTCGGTGCGGTCGATCTAAGTCAGCCAGGCCCTAGCGATGTGACCGGCTTCCGCGCCTCTCCTTAAGGAGCGCACGCGTCCGATTCTTGAGATCCTGCAACCCACTGTAGGACAGCTTCGCCCCGGTCTCTTCAGCGAACTCGCGGACCCGGTCGTTCGTAAAGCTCCCTGCCAGCAGAGCGCGGGCCTCCGCCCACGCGAGGCACTGGACGACGAGCTTCTCCACGATACTGCGCTCCCGCTTGCGGAGCTCCTTGGTGATGGACTTGACGAGTTCATTCAGGGTCCCCTCAACATTGGCGTCTGGCAGCGTTCCGCCGCCCGGGAGGAACAACCCAGAGTTCTCCTTGGGCCGCAAGTCGGGAAGGTCGAGGTGCGAGGCAAGGAACTCCAGGAGGTCTTCACGGATTGACCACTCGCGGTCCGGGTCGGGAGGAGGCGCCGTTCGCTGTTCTACGTGGGTGAGGTAGGCGGCCGTGAGCTCGGACAAGCGAGAGTTCAGCGCACGGCCAAGAGCCTCGGTGACGTCGGCAGAGAATCGCGGAGTGGTGGGAGCGAGTATGCGACGGAACGATGAGTCAGCTTCCGAGTCTTCCCCTGCCCCTTCGCCCTCGCTGGTGGCCTCCTCGAACAGCCCGTCTGCCCAATCGGCTTCCCAGGTGAACTGGTGAATGAGGTTGTTCTTGATGAACGACAATTCGACGATACCGACCTCACCATCGTGCCCCCGAAGTTCCTCATCTGGGTCCTCGAAGTCGGAGGCCGCGAGCTTCCTCTGATAGAGGTAGACCGTGTCGACTCCCGCCTTCTCGGCGAAGTCGAGGAATGCACCGACCTCCTCTCCGTCCCATAGCATGGTCCGATAGAGTACCTCGCTCCCAACGGTTCCCGCCAGCGGGAAAACTTGGAACTTCCGGTCGTGGAGCTCAGCGAGTACATGTGGCTCCTTCTCTTTCGACATGTCGACTCGCTCGACATCAACTGGTCGGAAATAGAGATGCCGTTGCGCGAGCAAAGGGGGAGTGTCGATTCGTCGGAGTCTCCATCTCCGGCTCAGGGCACGGACTTCCCTCGTTCCCGAGGAAGTCCATGCCCGCCATCAGCGCCACGCCCGCGACCGACCTAGCGCCGAACTACCTGCCGACCCAGCCCGAGGGATTCTGGAGGGACCGAGGTGTCCTCGATCGCTCGTGGAACCCCCCCGTACTCGTCGGCCGAGAAGAGGTCCTCGCCCAGCTCGAGACTTCCGTCCTCGCGGGACTGACCTCGACCAGAGGGGTCGCGGTTTCCATCCACGGCCCCAGGGGTTCGGGGATCTCCACCATCGCCGCCCACCTGGTGGCAACCGCGAAGGGCCGCCTGACCAGTCCCGGGTCGAAGGGCGCCCCCCTTGTTCTCCAGGCTGACGTGGCTGCCCACCGCTCCCCGAGCGCCCTGGTCACCGCCCTCTTCCGCGAGGTCGACCCGTCCTACGACGGCCGGGGCACTTCGGCCGAATTCTGTCTGCTCCTCTTCCTCCGGCGGTTGCGGACGATGGGCAGGCCTGCCATTCTCCTATTTGACCAGATTGGTGCGAAGATGGATCTCTCGAGGGTCCTTCGGCCGCTGGCACGGCCCGACCGCCTCATGCCCGAGGGGCCCGCGGGCCTCCCCACGATGCTCGTGGTGGCCGCTGGGGAACGCAATGCTCTCCCCGAGGACGTGGAGGCTATCCGGTCTCGCTTGGAACCCCTCGATCACCACGGGCTTTGCGAAGCTATCCAGGTTCGAGCGAACCTCGCATTCCAGAGCCCCCCCTCCCGGGACGTGGTGGAGGCCATTGCCCGCCTCTCAGTCGCCCAGGGCTTGGGCCTCTCGATGGTCGGTGAGATGCTCGCTGAAGGAGGGCGGCGAGCCGAGGCCCGCAGCGGACACCGGCTCGAGGTCGAAGATGTGGGGCTTCCCGCGGCCTTGCCCCGCCACAGCGCCGACGCTGAGGGCTTCGACATGGCGCTGCTCGAGGTCCTCCGCGGGGCCCGCGGAGCCTTCTCGGTGGGGGAGCTGCGCAGACGTGTGGCCGCCCGGTGCGAGGATACTGGGGTCCGGGCCCCCACGCAGGCCCGGCTATGGAGGCACCTGGTCGGGCTCGAGCGGAAGGGGGTCGTCCAACGGGAGGTCCACCTGGGTGGCGCGGGTGGAAGCACCTCCGTGGTCTCGCTGGTCGCGGAGTCCTCATCTGCCCCGACGGCAGGGGCGCCCCATGCCGTCGCCTGAGTCTGAGTGGTCCTGGGCCCCGAGGTCAAACGAGTGGACGGTCCTCGCCGTCATCGGCCCGGGACCCATCGGCCTCTGGGTGAACAGGCCCGAGCACGCTCTTCTTCTCGGGCTGCCGACGACGGATGCCGGGGCGAAGCAGCTCCGCCGCGCGCAGCGCACGTTGGCCTTCCTGGACCGGGGCCCTGGGGTCACGCGTGTCATCAACGCCTCCCGCGACCACAAGGTCCTCGAGAAGGAGATGGCGCATGACCGGATTGTTGCTCTGTCCGAGGCCGACCTTCACTGCGCCCAGCATCTACCCTTGCCGCCGGCGGTTGTCTCGCATCTCCGACTGAGAACAGACGGAGCGACGCACCCGAAACTCAACGATTCCATGGCGTGGGTCGTGCGGACAGCCGAGTTGACCGCGTGGAGAAGGACCCGGAACTCGCCTCCCTCCAAGTCCGTGCGCTCGGGTGGCGCGGTCCTTTCTGCATTACGTGGCCGGCGCAGAGACGAGTCGACGACTTCCGCTCCAGAGGAGCTGCCCCCCGTCAGTGTCTACCTCACGAAGATCCACTTGCCGATTACGCCGGCAGTCGGATGAGAGCTGGCTGTGGTCAAGCTCCTGTCTTGGCGGGCGCTAGCCAAGATTTGGGACCCAAAGTCAAGCGCCCTGTCTGGCCAAGAGTGGACACCAAGTGACGAGGGGGGGACACTGCGGTCGGCGTCGTGCGTGCTCGGCGGGTAGCTTGGATTCAGGTACACCGCTCGCGCCAGGCAGAACCTAGCCGCCGATAGTCCCGACTGCCGCGTGGAGCGTCACCGCTCGTCCTCTCCTTCCTCCGGGTTCCCTTCCGGCTCGATGGAGAAGCTCTCCAAGAAGCGTGTACCGAGCCAGTCTGAGAGGGCCTTCGAGAAGCTCTTCCTGGCTTGGGTATTGTCAATCACGTTGACGACCAAGGACCGCCCCTCTGCCTCCCACCTGGCGTAATCCTTCAGGTAGAAGGCCGCGCGCTCGAGGAGGGTGGCGACAGTTCGCCCGAGCCGAGCTCTTCCAGCCTGGGAGACCGACTGGGATAGCTCGCCAAGAAGAGGGGACACAATCTCGGTCGCACTCACCCTCCCGCCTGTGGAGGCGACTTGCCTGATGATTCCGGCCAGGGGGAACTTGACCTCCTCGATACTCGACTCGGGGAGCGCTTTCAGTCCGTACGCGGGAGTCGGACCAGGAAAGCCGCTCCATCGGTTCAGCGCCTCGAGTAGACGCGAGTCGGAAACGTTTACGAGGCGGCACTCGGCCGGGTCCGAAACGCGGATTGCGTTCATCTCATTCGGGAAGGAGACGAACCCTGAGGTGTTGGTGACGAAGAACGGCGACCCCGCGGGTTCTCTAGGTCTGTCTCCGAACCGGGACCTGAGCGCGGGTGTTAGACCTCCTGCCGCGTACCGACGCAGGCCGCGGAAGTCCTTGTTTGGGCCACAGGAGATCTCCAAGACCGCAAAGTGTGTGTCACTCACCGCGATTAGGTCTGGCTCGCTTTCGTTGTCGAGAGTGGGCTCGATCTGCACGTCTCGGTATCCCGCGTCGTAGAGCGGGCCGCTGAAGTCGGACCGATGGTCGATCAAGGCATATGCCCGCCGCCAGACGTCGAGCCGTCTCTCGGCCAACTGTCGGTCAGTCTCAGGCAAAGAGCGGGGCCCCCTCGTAGAACATCTCGGTACGGCTGGAGAGGTTCGTTGAGGAGACGGTCATCAACCGAGGCGCGGCGTTCATGCATCCTCCTCGGTTGACCCCGAGGTACGCGTACGCCTCCGCGATGTCTAGGTCGACGAGCTCGCTGGTGTGGAGGTCCACCCCTGTGTATCGATGAAGGCCGCCATCGACCTCGTACCGCTGCATCCAGAGGCGTGGGTCGCCGATTCCGGATTCTACGAGCTCCTGGAACCGCTCGAGATTCAGCTCGGTCTTGAACTTGAACTCAATCGGTCGGGGGAAGGCGAGCCGCCTGTTCTCCATCTCCCCGAGCTCGCCAGAATACGAAGACCCGATCTCGTTTACCAGTGTCAGAATCTCCTCTGGGTCCTCGCTGGCGGCCACAGTCATGTGACCCCTTCCGTAGAGTTCGAGGAGGAGACGAGACCCGATATCAGGGGAACGTGACGGGCGACTCATTCGCAGGGAGGATTTCGTGAAGGTCTGCTCGGCCGCCCGTACAAAGTCAATCTGCCTCTGTGGCAGGTCGCTGCCAAGCCAGAACTTCCCCGAAAAGGAAGGGAGATCGTCCAGGGTGCGACCCTTCGCGAGTAGGCCCATGAAAGAGAACCGGAATCCTCGGCCCTCGAACCCGCTTCGACGGCGAACCCTCTCGAGGAATGACTCCGGGAGCCACACACGGTCGACCCCCCTCTGGGAGAGAAGGTCGTCCTTGACGACCTTCTCCGTCCTCTCCCTCGATTGAAATGTATAGACGTACCAAATTCGAGGGTTCGCTGCATCTAGCCACAGAGGGCTCGCATCAGTGTCTTCGATGCCGCGGCGATAGTAGAAGTCCTTCTCGCCCAGGGCCCAGCCCGCGTTCTGCCGGGGAGCAGGCGAGAACTTCTGGTTGACCTCCAACCAGTACACTTTCAACTGTTGCTGCCCAAAGCCCCCACTCTCTAACCGTCGAGAGACCTCTGCAAACAGCTCCCTTCGCGTTCGTGGGATCTCGACCATGTTCATTCACCCCGGTGGCCAAGGGGATACCGAGGCAGCGGGGACCCTTGGTTCACCCTAGGTCCATACCCCCCGAGCACTCGGAAGCCGCCGGAAGCATTTGTGACCTACGATATGAAGGCACGGGTTCCTCTTGAGCCGATTCCCTCAGGCTCGCTCTCGGTTCGGCCCCCACATGGCGTTGACCCTGCAGTCCATCGTGTTGGAGGGGACTCGCGGAGGTCGCATGGGGGTATCCATCGGCGCTTGCGGATGGCCATGCACTTCTCGCGACGGGCTTGTGCGTTTCACCGGGCATGAGTGGGACCTCACCGCAAGTCGCATGGTGGGTCCCGAGTTCCGACAGCCAGGAGGGCAGGTCAACGAGATTCCAAGCACTGGTCAGCGCCTCTTGGCGATAGCTTAACGACCCGTCCCTCTTCGCCCAGACATGGCTCCTGCCCGCAGGAAGCGCGTACTCACTCGTCAGGGCACCCGCGACTTCGTCCTGAAGGCCCTCGAAGAGACGCGGAGGGGGCGTGCCGTCGCAACGATGGCCATCATCCGGCAGGTCCGCAAGCTCTCGGGGAAGCGCATCCCCGAGGAAACCATCCGCTCCTCACTCAAGACCCTCGTCCGCCAGCGGCTCGTGAAGGGACGCAAGAACGGCAACGAGAAGTTCTACAAGCTGGTCGCGGCTCCTTCCGCCGCCGGCGCAGCCACCTCTTCGGCGGAAACTCCCCCACCGGAGCGCGTGCCCCTGAACGAGTTGTTCGAACGCCACGCAAAGGAACCTCGGCACGCAGTGGGCTGGATCGACCCGAAGACGGAGCGTTTCCGCAACATCATCGTGGGCGAGCCCACCCTGCCCCACAAGCTCGCGATCGGGGAGGTCCTCATCCTCGAGATCGGGCTCGCTCATGTGGAGACCGCCACGAACGTGCACGGCAAGGTGGTCCTCGAGAGGCACACACGGCCGAAGTAGTAGTCTCGCCAGTCGATCGAGGACGACCGGGGACATTCCGGGTCTAGGGTGCACGCGGCGGCTCGAAGCCAGCCTATCGGGGGTCCTGACTTCAGGAACTAGGGACGAGAGGTAGTGCGAGCCCAACGCCCACCGCCCAAGCGATGATCATGATCGTGATAGCTCCGGCTGCGACACCCACGAAGAAGGCTAGACATGCCAACGCGTCATGCCTCTCGTGGGCCGGTGTCCTTCGCGAGTTCCGGCGGGACACCGCGCTCGCCCCGAACCCGCCGGCCGTAAGAACGACCACGACCAAGAGATCAGTACGCAGAGCGGCAGGGACAATGATGATCCACAGCAGAAGCCCGACGCACACCCCAACGATCAGAAGCGCGCAAGCGACCTGAGCTGAGCTGAGCGTCATTGCGTCCCCCCCGCGGACCTGGCAAGGGTCTGTCTTCTCTGTCGAGACTTCCTACGCAGAACGTCTCGATGACTCTCACGGTATCTTGCTTGTCGCCGCTTCTTGAGGCAACTGGGGCAGAGGAGAGGGTCCCCTGGTTTGCGGCCCATGCGTCGTCTACCACGTCCAGGAGTATTAAGTACACCGTCGCCTCTTCGAGGATATTTCGTCGCCACGTCCTATCCAGAAGCGCGATTCTCATCTCCGGAATCGAGACTCCCGGCCACCGTGCGGTCTGCTGGTTCTGCGAGGCCGCACGGCCCGTGGACGCCCTCGTGGCGAGGGTGTCCGGTCGCCTCATCCACACCTGCCACTCCTGCTCGAAGTTCCTCCTCACAACGAACCTCGTCTACTCCTGAGATTGGCGATGACCGACTTCGACCTGGATCTGATCGTTGCGTTGGAGATCCTTGTCGCAACCGCGCTGGGGTGGTGGGGTGTTCGAGTTCGAAGGCTCTCGGCCTAGCAGCTGGACCGAGAGCTCTGACAGCCGTGGCCGGAGCCTGCTCCTCTCCGTCCCCGAGAGGAGCCATGCTCGAACCGCTTCCGAAGGGCCTTATAGCCACAATGTCTCTCACATCATGTGAGAGCATGAAGGGGTTCGCGGTCGAGGACCCGGTGGCCTACGCCTTCAGCCACCCGGAGGCGAAGCGCATCCTCCGGGCCGTCCTGGAGAAAGGCGGCCAAGGCTTCGAAGAGGTCCGCGCGCAGGTTGGGATCGAGCATTCGGAGACGTTCCACCGGGTCGTCCGGAAGCTCGCCCAGTTCGACCTGGTGGCCGTTCGGGCCGCTCCCGGGGCGAAGTTCCGCAAGCACCGGATCCCGATGGTGCTGGAGCCGACCGCCAAGACCGAGAGGCTGGTCCGCGTTCTGCACCAGCTCGACCAGGTCGTCGTCGAGAACGGGGCCATCGTCGGTCAGAGGACCGTCCAGGAGTTGGCGGTCCTCTGACATGACCAACCTGATCCTCGGTCCCTCGAAGTGGCGGCGGGGATACCGCCCGAGCCTCCCCGAGTGGGTGGCGGATTACCTGCCCGAACGCGGGAGGCCACCAAAGGGCAAGGTCCTGTCCCCGCTCGGTGTCCGCCGGGCCCTGGTGGGTCTGCTCGAGCGTGCAGGCTGCGATGCCACGCTCATGGAACTCCATCAACGCCGGACGGGCGAGACGTATACGGGCCTGTTCCACCGGCTGGTGCGCGAGCTGCCCGTGGAGCGGTTTCTCCTCTACTGGCCCTACGGGTCGCAGCGTCCGGGGCTGGACGTGGAGCTGGGGTTCCTCCTCACGAGGCTCGAAGACGGGGTCCAGCTGGATGTCCGGGTTCTCGTCGAGGCAGGGGCGAAGGCGGCGGGGAAGATCGGAGGGGGCGACTTTGTCTCCTTGGAGCCGGGACGGAGGACGCATTACTACGAGGACCTGATCGAGTACCGGTGCTCCGTGGTCGAGTGGGAAGACTATCCGGCACTCTGCAACGCGATCCTCCGGCATGGGACGGTGGACCCGTAGCCCCTCATCGCCCGTTCCCGGCTCGCCGAGGAACGGGCCATGCCTAAGAGCACCCTAACCCGCGAACGCCACCCGCAGAACGAACGCCCAAAGGGCGACGCCTGGGTCGACCAGGTTGCCGGCCCTGCCCATCGGGCGGGGCCCTCGGGGACGGTCCTCACTCGGCCCACCCGGGACAACGACGCGTGGGTGGACCTCGTCGCCGACGAGGTCCAGGCCCTGCTCCGCGAGCGCGGGTTGGATTTCGAGCTCTTGGTCATGTTCGATCCGATTTGTGAGCAGCTCCATGCCGTCGGGTATGACGGAGCACCTCGGGCCTACTTCGCCGGTCGTGACGCGATCACCCGTCCATCGGAGTCCCCGGCTCCGCGAGGGAATCCGATGGACGCAACCATCCCCAACCCCGCGGCGACGAGACACGAGACGAACGAGGGGGTCTCCCCATGAGACTGAGGACGGTTACCGGCAACCGGTACCAGACCCGGTGCCAATGCGGCTCTTGCTCCGAGGTCATCCCGCCGTCGGACACGATCAAGGTCGTGATCGACCTGGACCTGCCGGCCGGGAAGAGGACCTACCTCTTCGAGCACTCCCCAGACGCGGGGAAGTGGAAGGGGAACGGGGGCAGCGGATCCTCCGCTCAGCCCGCCCCGTCCAACGGGGGGAACGGGCACGCGACGGGCTTGACGGACGCATCCCTGCGGGGCGGCGGTCCTCGGGACGCGTCCTCACTCGGACGGCCCGGCTGCCCCCCGTCCTCGTTCACTCCCGCGAGCTCCCTACCGGCGCCGGCTCCGAAGGCTCCGGAGCCTCCCAGGGCCCCTGCGCCACCGCCACCCCTCGCCCTCCTCGGCTCGGACACCTCTCACAACGAGGAAGAGGCCTCCGCGAGCCCACAGGCGGGCCGGGCGTGGTCCTCGGGCGGCCTCACCGTCAACCCTGGCAAGTTCGAGTCCGTCCGCGCGGGGTACGCTGATTACGCGCTCCCCGGCGAGACTGCCGAGCAGCTCGCTGTGCGCGTGAACGCGGTCATCGAGGCCGACCTCCGGTCCAAGCTCGCGCTCCTGGTGAAGCTCCACCGGGAGTTCGGGATCCCGGGCCCGGAGTACCACCGCCCAACCTCTTCCCCGCCCGCCTCGGCCGGGGCCCCGCAAGGGGCCCTGGCCACCCCTCCCTCTCCTCCCAGCATGATCGTCCCGTCGGCCACCCCGGCGGCGGAGGGGGCGGGGGCCCGGCCAAGTCCGCAAGGGGCACCCGTGGGCTCGGGGCTCCCTGGAGTCCCGGCCCAGACCCGGCCCGATGCGCGAGCCCTGGAGGACCTCGTCCACGACGTCCGCCTCGAACTCTCGGATGCCTCCCCCCTCCGCCTCTCTCGCAAGGAGAAGGTGTGGGTGGATTGGCTCCAGAGGCGGGGCTACTCGTCCCTCCATGACGTCCGCGTAGGCGACGAGTGGGGCCTCGGGAGGGTCCTCGACGAATTCGAGGCCATCAACCGGAGGGGCGGGCCATGATGGAAGTGGCCGCCGCCGCGCCCGCGCTGATCGCCGGCGAGGACCTGCACGAGACCGCCCGCCGGCTCCTCCGGCTGAAGGCCCAGATCAAGTCCCTCCAGAACGAGGAGACCGCTCTGAAGGGGGAGCTCCTCCAGGACCTCAGGGCCACCGGCCAGGACCGGTTGGAGCTCGCGGAAGGAACAGTGGAGCGGTCCGTCCGCATCTCCTGGTCGCTCATCGGTCCCCGGGTCCTGCGCCAGGCTATCGGCGAGGAGCGCGCCGCCCGCTACATACACGAGGAGGTCGAGGCCGAGATGGTCGTCAGGGAGCTCGAGCCGGAGGTCATCGCGAAGGTCAGGCACACCTACAGGGAGACGGAGTTTGTGGAGGCTAGTCCAGCGAGAGGGCTCGGCTGAGGCGCTGTTCCGTGCGTTCCTCACTACGTTTGAGGAGATCGACGGAGAAGGTTGACTTGGTCCAAAACGCAGAAATGTGGCCTGGTAATGGCCGACTGGGATGGTAGAGAAGTCGCCGCTGGGACATCCCATGGCAGAGGACGGCACGGTCGACTGGAAGCATCCGGTTGCAATCGAGTACTGGAAGGAGCTAAGGGCTACAATCCACGCCGAAGATCAGATCATTCAGCAGTACGAGGGAGCGCTCTTCTCTTTCGCGTCGGCACTTGCAACTGTCGCAGTGACGCTGCTGGGACTTCACGTCACTGGGGTGACCTCCGCCAAGGTCATTCTGTTGGTGGCCTTTGCTACCGCGGTCGCCGGCGCTGCAATCACCTTCGTGGTATCACAGCGTGTGTTGTTGTTCGAGAAACTCATCGAAACAGCCGTAGGGAAGGCCACTGCCGCGGAGAAGAGCATGCCGGAGATTCCGGGGGGCCACGACCTGACCGCTGCCTTGAATCGAATCACTAGCTCGAGGCCCACTCTCAACAGTGTGGGGGCCTACGCCTGGATAATCGTGGGGTTCTTCGTCGTCCTCGCTGTGGCTTCGCTGGTACTCTATTTCTAGGAAGGTGCAGTGCGAAGAGCTCGGGAAGCGCGGCCAGTTGTCCGCGAGTGACATCCGGCCCGGGGACGAGTGGGCGCTCGAGCGCATCCTCGGAGACTTTGAGACGATCAACCGGAAGGGTTGAGATACCCGCGCCACATGCCAACATGGGAATGGCGGAACTGAAGGCTGTGGTGTTGCGAGGCACTCCCGGTTCGGGAAAGTCAACCATCGCCCGGGAGATGGTCCATGCTGCCGCCGGGCGGGCCACCCCGCCTATCGTCCTCGATGAAGGATGGCTCCCGGGGCAAGCACGATACGTCGGGGGCCCAGGACGGTACGCCGACCTCAGGGCTGCAGCGTTGCCAATTTTGGTCGCGGAGCTAGGGTGGGCTGAACCGTACGACATGAGGACTGAGGGCGCCACCAGGAATCCGCGAGAGTGGATGGACGCCTTGGAGCAGGCTGGTCGTGAGGTTCATCTCTTCCGTCTGGAGGTCTCCCGTGACGAGGCAGTTCGTCGAGTGGCCTCTCGAGGGAACGACGCCGGCTGGGGCCGTGCCTGGTGGAACTGTTACGCCCACGACGACGATATCCGTCTCCTTCCCCAGAGGGCGGGAGTTGTGGAGCGTGTCATCCCAACAGAGGCGTGGCCTCCGGCCAGGACCGCCGAGATGATTCTCAAGACGGTGTGAGCCAACCTACGGCCAACGCGACCTCTCCTCGGAAGGCGAGGAGAGGTCGCTTGTTCGAACATGGGATCATCGCGATTTGCAGCGTGTGTGGAGCGCGCGTCGAAACGTGTCCCCCCAACCTCCCTTCGACCGGAGGCTTCGCGAACTTCCACGACGACCCCGTGAATGGATGGGTCGTCGAGTCCTTCGTGTGTGGGGCGTGCCTGGAGAACCGCCCACGAACCTGGACCTGCGCCCACTGTGGAGGAAGCGGGCCGGAGTGGAGCAACTTCTGCTCCCAGTGCCACGGTGTCAGACCCGACCCGCTCCCGTACGTCCCTGATTGGGACCTCCTCGCGAAGGAGGAGCGGGAGAGGAAGCGGGAGCACGACGCGCTCGCCGCGGAGTGGGACGGGGGGTACCCGGAGTGGAGGATGGCGGGGTCCAAGCGGTCAGAACGGCTCTGAACGCGTTCGTAACTCACTTCGCGCGGGTCGTCGGGTCGACGTGCGGTGGATTGATATCTGGGTTCGGCGCTTCGAGTTCCCGCGCTCAACAAGATCCGTAGCTTGCCGCGACGGGGAACGGCAGATTTTGGCTCGAGTGGGCGCGAAGGCCTATGAGGACCCCCGAGACGAGCCGCGAGCCGAAGACCCGAGATGATTACTATGCGCCCGGAATCGCGAGCGTGGACCGTCGCGAAAGGAAACGCGTTTCTCCTCTTCTTCGAACGCTCGCTTTCTTCGCGATCCTGATTCTGGTCACCTCATACTTCTCGGGGGCCGCGAGGGCGGGGAACTCGCCGCCGGGAAACGCCAACGACAATGGCCTCCAGGTGACGAACCTCCAGGGGGCGGTCTGCCTGAACCCAACTTGTTCGTCTCTCAGCAACAACCCCGGACACGCTACGGTTGGACAGAAACTGCTCTTCACCGGGACCATTCAGGGAGGGCTGGTCTACAATTCTCAGATTTGTCAACAGAGCGGGACAATAGACCCTCTGAACGGACAACCGAACCCGTGCATTCACGGGATTCCCGGGGATCAACTCTTCGTGCCCGGATACCACATCTTCTGGTTCTTCGGAGAGGTCAACAATACCCCGAACCCCTCGCAGGCGGCTGCGCTGCAGCAGAACCTCCCGGTGCCGTCGTCCTGCACGGCCCCGGGAAACATCGCGGGCCCTCCAAACGGCAACGGGTACACCCCTCCACAGTGCACTGCGCTCACGGCCTTCTCGCAGCCTTACACCTACAACCGAACAGGCACATTCGAGGTCTCGACCACGGTCTACGACGCCAACTTCGACTGGGTGATCACGACAACCTTGGTCACAGTCGTCGCCCCCCAGTTCACCGTCAACGTCAACTCTGCGCTCGACACTTCAACCCCGAATGGTACGTCGGCGACGCAGCTCGAAGAAGGGTTACCTGTGGCTTTCACCGGGTCGTGCGGTCCCACCGTCGCAGCCTGCAACGATACGCAGCTTGCGTGGAACTTCGGAGATGGTGGTGTAGGATACGGGATTTCGCCGACGCACATCTACGAGCTTCGCGGGAACTACGTCGTAAGCCTGACCGGGACGAACATCCAAACGGGGGCGATGAACCGGTCCTTCTATACCCTCAATGTGTCGAACATCGGGGCGTTCCTGAGCGTGGGTCAGTCAGTCCGGAGCGGGATTAACCCGGGCTTGAACGGGCCGTCCCCCGTCGTTTACAACGCTCCTGCCCCCGGCCCTTCGGTCGTCAGGGTGAACTCGGCCCCGATCATCGTGAAGGCGGGGGTCTCTCTGAGCTTTTGCACATGGTCCTTCGACTTCAGTTCCATTGATGCACAGAACCTGACCTTCCAATGGCATTTCTCGAACAGCAGCGAACCGTACACTTCGGGCGGCGCGCTGGCTCTGGCTCCGCACGATGCAGCTCAAAGATGCGAGCCCCAAAGCTATCACTACTTCTACGGTGAGCAAGCCGTTCTGAGTCCAGAGTTCACGACCATCTCCCACACCTTCACCTGCCCTGGCTGGTACAACGTGACCGTCGACGTCATCGATCCACAGGGCATCCGTGCCCGGGCCCCGCCCTCGCAGATGTTCGGGACCGTCTGGTACCGGGACACGATTGAAGTCCAAGTCGTCAACCTCACGGCTCCACCTCAGTCCCTGATCCCAACCTATCAGGTCCCTGTGGGTCAGGTCGCATTGATGAACGCCTCGAATACCCTTGGGATTCCCCCGACAAGCGCTTTCTACAACTACACCTGGAACGCTGGGAACCTTGGGACAACCTGGGGTGACGTGGGGCGAGACACGTCCTTCCGAGCTGTCAACAAGAAGGTGGCCCTGACCGCCCAGGTCAATTCGACTGCGATTCCCTGTTGCAACCCTCACCCCATCAACGTCGCGACTTGGACCAACTTCACGGACGTCCGACCGACGGTGGGGATCGACTCCCTCTTCACGACAGCTTCCATCACGCTCACGGTCGAGAATCCGTACTACTACAACTACCTCAACTTCACCCTGCTCGAGAACGGCCAGAACGAGGGCTGGTACAACATGTCCTACTTTACGGACTTCAACACCGTGAGCTTCAAGCCCATCGACTTCCAGATGTCCGATCATTGGACGATCATCCTCCAGTATACGCCGTACGGCAACACCGGGGGGAGCTGGGTCGACGTGACCTACAACTGGGCAAACGACAATTCTGCTGTGGACGCGTATGACGCGACGGAGAATCCCGACGCGTCGGATACTACGTCGGTCTGGTTCTCCAACTCTAACACCTCAGCGCAGAACACGCTCCCCGTCAGCGTGAATTCCGCGGCTCTCGGAGAGCCATTCACGACGGAGGTGGTGTTCTTCTCACCCGCTCAGACGAACCTGACCGAAACTTGGACCATGGGCGACGGGACAGTCTACTCCACGTCTGACTCGGCGTCGTCGACCCCTGGACCCACAATGGGCACTTGGGACCTGAATTACGCCTACTACGCGGGCTCGAATTACGTGTTCAACGTTACGGCCTGCGACGACTATCTCTACTGCTCCGGCGACCAGATCACGGTCGACCAGACCACCTCGTTCCAAGCGAACGACACAGCACCCTTCGTTTCGCTCGAGGACTCGGCCGGTTCCCTGCCGAAAAGCCTGCCTGGCATCACGAATACGATCAAGGCCACGGTCTTGAATCAGGACAACACCACAGGTTCAGCGATGTTGACCTGGCAATATGGCGACGGCGTCACTTCCATGAACTTCTCGCGCGACGCTGACGGTGGAATCGTATACGGAGTCCACGCCTACCGATACAGCTGGTCGAAGTACCTCGTAGTGGTCTACGCGACGAGCAAGAACGGTTCCACGAGCGCGAACTACACGTTCATCAACATCGCCGACCCACCGCCGATCGCGAACTTCACGTTCGCCCCTAGCGCACCTGTTGTGGGCGCGCCAGTCTCGTTCAATGGGGCCACGAGCGAGTCCGGGCTCCTCGGCGCGTTGGGACTGAGCTTCGGCTGGCAGTTCGGGGACGGAAACTTCGCCGGAGGTCAAGGCGTCCCGGCCGAGGTCGCAACGGACACATACTCCGCCACAGGGAGCTACACGGCACACTTGACGGTCCAGAATGATGAGGGGGGGTTCGCCTATCTGTCGAGATCGGTCACGGTGACCAACACACCCATCAGCTCTCCCTACCCCTATGTCAGCAACCAGACCAACGTCTCGGCTGACGTCTCAACGTGGTACAACCTCCACATCCCGTCCGGCTCGAACTTCGAGAATGTACCGGTGTTGAACGCTACTTGGTACTGGGGCGACGGGAGTTACGACACCTACGGGAGGTCGACCGTCCATGCATTCCTGTATCCAGGGAACTACAACGTCAGTGTCGCGGTTACAGCACAGTACATGGGGGTCTTCTGGGCCCACACGATGGTCCATGTCCAGGACGGTACACCGACGGTGGCTTTGGGATTCGAATTCGGGGAGAGCTACGGGGAGAATCACCCGACGAATCTTACCGCGATCGCACTGGGGGACTACGCAGACCAAGGCAAGCTGTGGCACTTCACTTGGGCATGGGGAGACGGATCCAGCTGGCTCAACACGACAGGGACCCTGACCGACTCGGTCGTGCACACCTACTCGCTGGCGGGATCGCTCAGCCTTTCGGTGAACGTCTCGGGCCCGTACCCGAACGTCATCTATCCATGGACCAAGCTGGGGGCTCCCAATGCCACAACCACCATCCAGGTTCTGAGCGTTCCAAATGTTGACGGCGACGGCATTCCAGACGCCCTCGCCGCCTCACAGCAGGTCAGCATCACGACGGCCGGCCCGAGCATACCTACGGGCCAGGAATGGGGCGCGTACTCCGTCAACGGCGTCAGCGAGGCCTGCACATGGTATGTCGGTTCGAATTGCGCATCCATTCCTGGCATCGGGTCGTTTTCAGGCGATGCTTCAGGATGTGGCATGACGAACATCGAACAGATCCTTGGAACTGTCACCGGCTTCTCCACCGACCCGCTCGAGTGTAGCCAAGCGGGCGATGGCGTCTCCAACGTGGGGCACTTCATCACTTCAGTGTATAGCGCTCCAGCGCAGGTGGCATTCACGGCGCAGAACTCCAGTGTTCAGACCATCGCGAACGAGTCGATCCCGAATGTCGCGTACGGGGGACCCGTTGTTGGGTTCAACCAGTCTACCCTAACGGTCCAGCTCAATACCACCGCACTAGGTCAGGTTGCGGTCTATCTCTACGCACCCGGAGCGGGGAGCGTACTCTTGGGTACGCCTACTGCCGACGCGACGACGTTCACCCTAGTACAGAGCAACCCGGTCCTTGGCGCGAGCAGTCAGTTCGGCATCAGCGTGAGCGATTTTGCTCCGGGGGGGACATGGGCCGTGGGTGCCGTCGTGTCCTCGAACTCCCCGGTCTTCCCGGTTCAGGGGACCATCTCAGCAGCCACGTTGCGCGTTTCCTACTACACGAACCCTGCGGTTGCCGACCCAACTCACCAGGGAATGCTGACCCAGAGCACGCTGGCGGTGCCCGTTTTCAACTGTTCCGAACCGACCACGGCCTCTTTCGAGCAGTTCAATCCTTCGACCTACACCGTCACCACAGTCGGGTACTACCCCTACACCGAGTCCTACTACAAGCTGAGCGTGCTTCAGGGGGTACCCTACGTCCAGACCACACGCGCCAGCAACTGGATGTGGAACGACAACTCCACGTGTCCCAGCAGCATGCCCGTCAGCGTGATGCCGGCGGAAGCCTTCTACCTCGGAGACGCGGACTTTGGAATCGCCCCCTGGGACGCGCATGCTGCGGGAGACAACGCACTGACCAACGGCATGAAGGCGCTCGGGGCGACTCAATACACGGCCACGCGAGGGCAATTCCTGAACACGAATGGACAGATGTGCCAGGTTGGGCCTACATGCACCGGCCCGTCCAACTACGCGGGTTACCCGGCGGACCCTCTCGCAAGTTCAACCAACCCTGACGCCCTGCTTCCCCTGAATCCCTCGGCTCTCAGCACGGCGGGAGATGGTATCCCCGACAGCCAGGCGTTGGATCCTGTGAATCCGGTGGGGCTTGAGGTCACAATCTCGAGCGCGACGGATCCATACTGCTACATCCTGGCAGGCGCGCTCTACACTCCTCATGATATTGCAGAGGTGACCTTGGCAACGTCGAGCGGACAGAACGAGCCGACCATGTACACCCCCGCCAAGTCCGCGACTGGGGGGCAAGGATGTGACCCCGTCTTCGGCATCAACACCGGAGAAAACAACTTCAACTTCAACTTCGGGTCGAGCTACTTCTTCCCCGTCTCGGATGCCGCAGGGACGTACTACTTCAATGTGGCCCTTTGGCAGAACCAGACCCTGACGGCGTCGTCGCCTAGGCTGACAGGTCAGACTTCAATCTCGCTGAAGCAGAGTTGCAATGTGGGATGCACTACGGCATCGTTGCCCAACGGTTTCACAGGGTCAATCTCGGTCGTCACAATCCCCCGGGCACCCGTGCTATTCGTGAACCGTAGCGGGGAAATCTCGAACATCCCCGGGTATGGATATCGGTACATCGGGGAACAGGAGTTCGATACTTTCGCGGTTACAGTCGGCTCGAACGCCGTCGCGCCTTTCTCATTCAGCTCCGCGACCGGGCGCGGAATCAACATCATTCTGGAGCCGCGATCTGACCTCTTGAACTCGAATTTCGAGAGCGCGCTTACCTCGGGGTCCGTCAGTTCTGGCCCTCAGGATGTTGCGAATCTGGTGTCCTCCCTGGGCTCAGGCTGTTCCAGTGTCGGTAGCATGACTGCCGCCACACGTTCACCGGAGATCACCTCCGATGGGAGTGTCGACACGACGTGGACGGTCGATTTGTCTTCGACGCCGTCGTGTGCTCCCTCTCTTTTGTACCAGCTCATGCCGTTCAACGGCCAAGGATCGACCTACACTGCGGGATACAAGGGGCAGTTCGTCGTGCTTTCTGGCTACCAGTTGGAACTCCTGGGTTTGACGAACCAGTCTCTGCAGCTTGATCCGTTCGTAGTCCCTTCGTCCTACAACTCGCCATCGGGCACAGCTCCGACGAACATCCTCGCCGTAACCACGACCTCGGTCGTCGCAACATTCACCTCGGTCCACGGCTCCACGACAGCGTACGCAGACTTCTGCTGGTGCATACCGCCGGTCGTCACGCAGTTCGGCCAGAACCTTTGGGGAGGAATCACAGGAGCGGGAAGTGCAATCTGGGCAGGAATCACGGGAGCTGCTGCTGGTTTCAACCTCTTCCTCAACTGGGCAGTCAGTCAGGCCGTACAGACTCTCGTTGCTGCCTACAACATTGTCAAGGCGGTAGCGGCCGCGTACGACTCGGGGATGTACGGCTCCTCGAATAACATGATGGCCGCGTATCCCTACACCTTTTCGAGTTCGAACCTGGGCCCCATCAGTACTGCCTGGGGGAACACTCTCCCGTTCTATCTCTCAGTTGTCGGGCTCTCCTCTCTTTCAACGACCATCACCCAGGCTCTCCAGGACGCGTTCAGCATCTTGAGTCCGTTCGAGTCACTGTCTAACCCTCAGAATATCATCCCGCTCATGAATGCCCTGGGAGTGTCTCCGAACGGGTTCAACCTGGCACAGATCCAAGCCTACTTCTCGGCTCTCCCTGGGGCGTTCTTTGCTCAGAGCATGTTCGCGACCGTGAACGGGTATGCGGGTTTACTGGGTCTTCAGAACAAGGTGGTTAGCTACCCATCCGGAAGTTCGTTTCCGTCAGAGGCGGATGAAACGTCGTTCGTTTCCGCCAACAACAACATCGCCGGAAATGGGGCATCCGCCAACTTCCTGTACGGAAGCATACTGGGATCTGGGACATCGACGACGCCGACGATCTCGGAAATCCTGCGGCTCGGCGCGGCGACCGGAGTCGGGATTTTTGCCGGCTTGGAACTTTGGGCAACCTACGTCCAATACAAGCAGTACCTAAACGCTCTAACTTACCCAGAGGTCGAGGAGGCCGCACTGAATCCGGACAAGGTCCTGGGGACCGTCGCGGATCTCCAAACCAACATCGCCAATGCAGGCCTCGGGCTGACAATCGCAGGCATCGGGCTGACAGCCGAAATCATTACGGCGCTGTTCGAATCATCCCACTCGACTCACTCGGCCGAGGTGGAGATTTCTGGCCTGACGCTCATCATGGCGATTGCAGGTGCTGCAGCCGCTATTATTGGCAGTGGAGCTGTCGAGGTCGTGATCGCTGCGTTGGTCATGCTGCTGATTGCGGCGGTTGGTTTCGCAGTCGTACTGACCAATGCCTGATTACCCCCTCAGCACAGTGCCGCAGTTCCCCGCGAGGTTTGCCGCGGGTGTTGTGCGGTTCGTCCTTCCCATGGAGGGCATGTTTGCGGTCGCGCTCGCTCTCATCATCACGGTCTTGGGACGGTGGGGTCGCGAGTGGTGGGTGTTCTACGAGGTCGCGCTTCCTCCCCTGGGCTTCCTTCTACTACTCTTCCTGGTTCAGTGGACAGCACGATCCTTTGACCTCGTCCCCGGAGGGTTTGTCGTCACCGCCCTAGGTGCCCCACCGCGACCCGGATTCCATCGGAAGTTTCAGGTCTCATGGTCACTCGTTGCGCATGTTAGCGTCACAATGCCTTCGTGGATTCGGACGCGCTCTCGAGGGGGAATTGGACTTACCTTCTTCGTAGCTCAATCGGAGGCCGTCGCGGCCCGCGAAGCCTGGGAGGCTTGGAAGAGGTCATCGGTAGACGTGCAGAGTGAGGTGTGATACGCTAGGAGTGATGCGTGTCAAGGGAGACTCATCGCGCGGTCCGAGGGGTGCTAGCTCGCCGCCCTTGCTTGCGAGGAAAGAGGTGGAAGTGACTCGGACTTGCCATCTGAGCACGCAGCGATTGCGGAGCTGCGCTGCCGTCGCTTGTCTCGTCATTGGTCTGGTTGGGCTGAACCTGTCCACTCCTTTCGGGGGCGCAATGCCAACCCGCCCTGCTCCCCTTCCGCGGGAATCGGTTCTTCAGCCTGCTGCCACTTCCACTGGGGGAGCGACGTGGATTGCCAACGCCACAGTTGGAAACGATCAGTTTGGCGCTCTCCTTGACTCTGGCAACAGCGAGGTTTATTTCTCAAACTTCTTGACGAGCAACATCTCCGCGATTTCGACCACGACGAACCGAGCGGTGGCCGGAATCCCTCTTCCCTCCTACGCCGACCGCATGGCCTACGACCCGAACTACGCCGAGGTCTGGGCAAACACCCTTCAAACCCCCTCGCTCCAGGTCATCTCCGACGTCTCCAACCAGGTCGTCGCGAACGTTTCGGTGGGTTGCGCAGCGTGCCCGTTCACCGTCGACCAGCGAACGGGCAACGTCTATCAGTCCGAGTACGGGACTATGGCCATCGTCTCCCCTGCGGTCGACGCCGTCGTAGACACGTTCCCCGTACCCGCGCAGTCCCCGGGCCCCATAGAGTACGATCCTGTGAACCACAACATCTACACCACGAACACCACGACCGTCAGCATCGTCAATACGACCGCGCACCAGGCCGTCGTAAACCTCACCGTGAGCTCTTGGCGGTATCCCATCAACGGCTTGGGCATCGACCCCGTGTCAGGGGATATATTCGTCCTCCACCAGAGCTGGGACAACGTCACCGTGATCTCGGGGACCTCGAACCGGGTCGTTGCGAACCTTCCTGTAGGAACGTACGCGGGCAAGCCCGCCTTCAACGCGACGAGCGGGGATGCCTTCATTCCGAACAGCGGCAGCAAGAACGTCACGATCATCTCAGATTCCTTGCTCTCCGTGATGGCCACGGTGAGCGTGGGTTCGGCCCCTGGCGCGGCCATCTACAATCCCTGGGACGGCGACATCTACCTCTCCGACGTCACCTCCTACAGCGTGTCAATCTTGTCGGGGGCGACCGGCCGAGTGCTGCAGAATCTCTCGACCAATCCCAGCTGCGCAGGGGTTCCGAACTGCGGCAACCCCGGGGCCCTCGTGGCAGACCCCACGACGGGCGATGTCTACGCCTCGGTCTCCGGGCGCTGGGTCGACGTCATGTCGGGGGCGCCCAACAACCTCCCCGCCATGACGGGGGTCTCAATCTCCCCCTCTTCCTCCTCCCTCCCCGCCGGAGGAACGACGACGTTCACCGCCACGCCCTCGTGTTCTGGTGGAGTGTGCCCGCCGGGGACGACATTCGCGTGGACGATGAACCGTGCTCTCGGGACATTCAACGCCAGCACAGGTTCGGTCGTCCAATTCACGGCAGGAGCGACAGCCGGGATAACCTACCTCTTCGTCAACGTGACGTTGAACGGGGTGACAACCCAGAGTGTGGCCGTTCCGGTCACCATTTCGTCGACGTCACCCCCCTCAATATCCTCATTCGCGGCCTCGCCCTCGCCCATCGACGTCGGCTGGACCTCGTACCTCAACGTCTCCGCGTCGGGCGGGACAGGGGCGCTATCTTATGCGTACTCGGGGCTACCTGCGGGCTGCTCCTCGTTGAACGTCTCGAGTCTGACGTGCACGCCCACTGTCTCAGGTTCGTTCACGGTGCGCGTCTATGTGAATGACACGGCCGCACACTCAGCGACGACCACTGCCTCCCTGACCGTGAACCCCTCGTCAGGCGGCCTCACGATCTCGGGTTTCAGCGCGACCCCGTCCGTGGTCTCGCTTGGCTCCATGACCACATTCACGGTCAGCGCCACGGGTGGGACTGGAGCCCTTTCCTTCACGTACGCAGGCCTCCCCTCGGGCTGTACGACCTCGAACACTGCTTCCCTGGCCTGCACTCCAACAGTCAGGGGGAGCTTCACGGTCCGCGCGTACGTGAACGACACTGCGGCCCGCAGCGCGACCGCCACGACCCCCTTGATTGTCAACCCCTCGAGCGGCGGGCCGGTCATCTCGGGCTTCTCGGCGGTGCCGTCCGCCCTGACCCTTGGAGCCTCGACCACCTTCACGATCTCCGCTTCTGGAGGAAGCGGGGCCCTCTCCTACGCCTATGCGGGACTCCCGCCCGGATGCGGCACGGCCAACTCCGCCACTCTGACTTGTACCCCGAGTTCCACCGGGTCCTTCAGTGCCCGGTCGTACGCCAACGACACGGCCGCGCGCAGCGCCACAGCAATCACTTCCCTAACGGTGAATCCTTCTTCGACAGTCGTCCTCTCTTCGGTCGCGATCATCCCTGTCGGGGCCAACCTCTCGATCGGCGGGTCCCAGGCTTTTTCCGTGACTCCCAGCTGCACGGGAGGTCCCTGTCCGTCGGGTGTGGCATACACCTGGACCCTGAGCAGCTCGCTGGGGACCCTGAGCTCTCAGGCGGGCTCGTCCACGACCTTCACGGCGGGGGGCTCTCCAGGGACTGAGACTCTCACAGTCACGGCGAGCCTGAACGGAGTGTCCAAGACCGCCTCCGCGGCCATCGTCATCATCGCGCCCGCGGCCCCTCCCCCGACCTTCCTCGGCCTCCCACCCACGGAGGGCTACCTCGTCTTGATTGTGGCCATCGCGGTCATGGTAGGAATCTCGGTTGCGGTGGTCCTGGCCCGCAGGCGCTCGCGACAACATTCGTCCTCTCTCGTTGACGAGGAGGGTGTCGCTCCGAGAAGTCGCTGAGAATCATCCCCGCGTCGTCCAAGGAACCCTCGCGACTCCCAATGACTGTCCTCAAATCGAAACCGAGCTCGGTTCATCGGGGGGGCGGCCGATACCCCGACGGAGGGCCCGGCTGGCTGACGTACTCGGGTTGTCCCTGTGCGTAGGCCGGCGGAGCTTGGCCGTACGCTGGTGGAGGGGCCCCGTAGGCCGGAGCCGCGTGTGTGGAAGGGTATGAGGGCGCCGCTGGAGCCTTGCTACGCCTACGACGTCGCAGGACTGCGGCCACCGCAACCACCACGGCCACGGCTGCCACCAGGAGGGCCACGTAGAGCAAGGGAAGGCTGAACCCGAGGATCGACAGACATCCCGAACACGAGCCGCCTCCCGGACCGCTGCTCGAGGAGCCGGTCCCGACGTACTTCCAGGTGTTCGTCTGGAAGTATCCCTCGCAAGGATTGTTGGAGCCGAACCCGCCGAACATCAGGGCGTAGCCGTTCGTGACGTCCCAGACCATGTGAGAGCCCTCTACGTATCCCGGGGTGTTCGCCGAGACGGTGGTCCATGTTCCTCCGTTGAAGGCCCACGTGGTCGTACTGGCACAACCCGTGGCGGCGACCCCCCCGTAGGCCACGACGTAGCCGTCCTTCGGGTCGTCACCCAGGAATGAGTTCGGGGGGGGTCCACCACTCGAGGAGATCTCTGTCCAGTGGCCGGCCTTGAACTCCCACGTATCGTTCGCGTGGTTGGAGCACAATGCACAAAGGACGCCTCCGTTGAGGACGACATATCCATCGGTGCTGTCGTAGACCAGCGATGGGGCCAACCGTGGAGAGGGAGCAGTGCCGGCGCTGGCCGTGATGTTGGTCCACGCCCCAGCCTTGAAGGTCCAGGTGTCCCCGAGAGGGTTGCGCGGGAACGAGCACGATGGATTGTGGCATCCGATCCCCCCGAAGAGGACCACATACCCGTCGGCCGGGTCGTAGGTCATCCCCGCTTCCCATCGCGCGGGAGGAGAGCTTGAGGGGTGGAGCTGGTTCCACGCTCCCCCCGAAAACGTCCATGAGTAGCTGCAAACGCTCGGGCAGCCGCTCCCCACACCACCGAACAGCAGGGCATAGCCGTCCGCGGCATCGTAGGTGAACCCGTAGCTCTCCGTCGGCGGGGGTGAGGCGGAAGAGGAGAGGTTCAGGTCCGTCCAGTTCCCCGCGGAACAGGTCCAGGTGTCCCCGATGTCCCCACCGCCTCCGGCGTAGGAGTACCCCGAGAACAGGACGGCCTCGTGGTCGCCCGTATCGTAGGCCATGTTGTTGTATTCGGAGGTCTGCGGATGCCAGCCCCGGGTCATGTTGATCCACACCCCCGTTGGATTCGAGACGGAGGACGGGCGTACCAGGTGCGTTGCGGACGCGGGTTGAAGTGTTCCCCCTAGCAGTAGAAGGACCGCGAGTCCGAGGCTTGAGGCCCAGGGAACGTGCTTCATCATGGCGCATGGAGCACACTCGGACCCGAGATATTGAACCTTCCTCGGCGAAGACGCGCCGGTCGGGCCTCATGGTCATCCATCGCCAGCGAGGATGACCATGATCGCGTCAGACCCAGCCGAGAGCCCGCGCCGCGCCGCCATCGAGAACTTCGCCGCACCTGACCAGGTCCCCCGGTTCGACCTGGTGCCGGTCTTCGGACCTGACGGTGGGAAGCTCGCCCAGTACCGCGGGGTCCGCAGGTCGGACACCGGCGCTGTGGTAAGCGTGGTCAGCCATCGCTACGGACTTCTTCCCCATCACCAGGTCGCGGAGGCCGTGCACGCCATCGGCGAGGCCCTCGACAAGCCCTCCCCGGAGCAAGGGGCACCCGCGTTCCCGCGCGAGAAGATCACCCTCTTCAGCGGCGGCCGACGGATGGAGATCCGCCTGGTCGTCGGGACGCGCTACGAGCTCGCCCGAGGAGAGACCTGTTATCCGGGCGTCAGGGTCCTCAACAGCTTGGATGGCACCGTCGCTCTCCGATGCGAGGGCGTCGGAGTCCGGGTCGCCTGCGCAAATCAGTTGGTCGGAGGCCTGGATTCCCTCGTGGAGCTGCGCGAGGTCCACTTGTCGAGCGCGACGGACCTGCTCGGCATGCTGCAGCGAGCCATCCATGGCATCCTGGACAAGTTCCGCGACGCGACGCGCCTCTACGAGACCGCGATGGGGGAGGAGGTCCTCTCCGGCGACGTGGAGCCTGCCCTAGTCGCGGCAGGACTCCCGCTTTGTTACGCGTCCGAGATCGGCGCGCGGGCGGAGGTGGCCGCGACGCACAACTCGCTCCTCTCCCGGTGGTTCGCGTACAACCTCGCGACCTCGGCGATCACCCACGAGATCGCTCCTCGCGTCTCCCCCTCGCGGTCGAGGGAGTTCGAGCGGGCTGCGGCGAGCGCTCTGCTCCTGCCGGCCCAGGAGGGGCTACATGCCTGAGCCGAAGGGCGGGCGCCTGGCCCGGTGGGAGCGGCGGGTCGCTCCGCTCCTCGCCGAGGAGACGCGGTGCGCTCATTAGAGCGCACCGCAGGTTCGCTCGAAGCTCAGGAAAAGCCGTAGTGGATGGACTCCTCGTACGGCTTGTCGTACAGGTCGAGACACGTTGCCACGACTTCTAGTCCCTTGGGCGCCCTCGCGAAGTGAGAGGCGTCAAGGGGGTACTCGTCGGCATGTCCTGGCTCCAGGACGGGATTGTAGGGGCTGGCATGGGTCGGCCACGATGCCTGCCCATCAGAGAACGTCCCCCCGACCTGGACTCTCCGAGCGGGTCCGGGGCCAGCGTTCCGAACTCCGAAGAAGTACTGCATGGACCCGAGGAGGGGCTTGTTCGTCCTGAAGAAAGGAACGAGGATGGGGCGGTACTTCGCACGCTCAGTGTTGTCCTTCTCGGCCTGCAGGGCCCGCCCACATTCCGAGAGTTGGGCTTGGAACATGCTAGCTCGATCGCGTTCACGCCCGAGCTGAGACTCATGCTCTCGTCGGTCGCGAACTGCGGCGTCTTCCAGCTTCGCCATCTCGCCGCGAAGTCGAGCCTCAAGCTCGCTGCGTTCCTTCAAAGCATTTCGGGCATCGGACTCGCGCTCTTCCTTCGCCCGTTTCATCTCCTCGTCGAGGGAGGTTAGGGCCGCATCACGAGCGTCCTCGGAGACCCTGGTATCTTCCCGGGCTCGCGAGAGCTCCTGCTCCAACGCCTTGGCCCTTCCAACGTTCGTGGATTCAAGGCCCCGCAGGTGGTCACCCTCCGCGAGTAGCTTCCGCGACCGCGACATCGATAGAGCCAGGAGCACTGCGAGCAGTAGCGCGAGCACCGTGGATCCCGCGACCAGACTCGAGGGGGTCGCTTGTACTCCGAGAAGAAGCAACCCTTGGTAGACCGAGTAGGCGATGGCGCCCAGCACCGCGATCACGACAGAGAGGTACGTCAGCGGACGCTCTGCCTGCTTGAAAAGCTGAGAAAGCTCACCACCCGTCTCGGGCATCCTGGCGGACATGCGAATCGCAGCGGCTCCCCCTCATTCTAGCGGAACGAAACGTCCGAAGGCCTGGAAGAGGGGCATGATGTTCAGCATCAACTTGGACACGATGGTGGCGAGATCCGCCTGAGTCTTCGGATTGAACCCGTCGAGGGTTTTTTGAAGGTGCTTCAGCGCCACTACGGCGGCGGGCATCGAATCGACCATCGCCTGGATCGTCCGGCCCCTGCTCCCGAACCCGGCCTGAGCGGCGAGCTCATCGAGCATCGCCACGGTATCATGTGGGAGCAGAACCGTGGTCTTCAGGAGCTTCTCGCTTTCAGGGGCGTCGTCGTCGGAGTCTCCCAGGGTGCGTACTGTCGCGTTCATGGTGGTCAGAATATGGCAAAGTTACGGCCATATTAAGGTTGTTGACACCCCCAAGCCTCCCTCCCGAGGCTCGGAGATGCCTGCCAGCCGCTACGTGACCTGTCTCTCAGCCGCGCTCTGGTACGTCTCCCAAGGCGTCGGCGTGGTCCCGATGCGCCCCGCCCTCTCTAAGGGTGGGAGCGGCAAGCCCGCGCCCATCCCCTGGATCAAGTGGAAGGAGGACGGGCCTCTCCGCCGCGCGGACCAGGTCCACGAGATTTGGCGGGAGCACCCCGCCGCCCAACTCGCGATTCTCCTGGAGAAGGGCCTGGCGGCCATCGACATCGACCTGAAGCACCTCCCCGGGGGCCGGGCCCCCGCTGAGTTCCCTCTCCCCGGGGCCATCCCGGGCGCCTACGTCGAAACCACGAAGTCCGGCGGCCTCCACTATCTCTTCCGCTACCGCACGCCCCTCGACCCTGGAAAGGCGGAACGTGTCACGGGCCTGGGCAGCTATGTTGATGTCTTCCACGGCGGCCTCCTCATCGTCGTCCCCTCGAAGTTCGAGGGAGCGCCCCAGGGCTACGCGGTCGTTCGCGACGGCGGGATCCCCGTCTTCCGCACGCTCCACGAGGGCCTCGCGGCTTCATCGCCGTGGCTCGCCGTGGCGTGGGAGGAGAGGTGGGAGCGTTCCCAGTCCTCCTCCGTTCCCGCGACCGCCCGCCCTGAGCGGGCTGGGACCACGGTCGCACGGCCCGAGGGGCCCGCGGCCAATCCCCGCGAGGTCGCGCGTGCCCTTGCGGCCGTCCGCGAGGACGCGGAGGCCGCGAGTGTCTTCAAAGACGGGAAGCGGCACCCCGATGGAGCGGTCGACCGCTCCCTCACGGAGTTCTGGCTCGCGGGGTTCCTCAACCGCAAGGGGTTCTCCCGTGAGGTGACTTGGGAGGTTGTGGAGGCCTGCCCTCACACGAAGTCCCCCCACGACCCGAGGGGGTTCGCGCGGTTTCAGAGGCAGGTGTGGGCACGGCTGATCCCAGGGTAGCCCTGGTGCCCTCGTTCCTTCCTCCGTGAGGAACTCGGTCCATGACCCGCCGATTCTACGTCCACGCCACTGCCGACGGTCGCCGAACGTGCCGCATCTGCGGCGAGAGGATACCAAGGGGGACCAGGTTCGTGGGGGTCTACGCCGGGCCGCCTTCCCCCCCGAAGCGCCTCGCGCGGGTCTGCGAGCTCTGTGTCCGAACGCTTCATGCCATCGTGACGTGCGAGCACCCGGTCATGGAGCCGCCTCAATGACCGCGGGCGACCCCAAGTTCGTGACCCGCGAGCTCCGCGCGACCCCTGGGATTAGGGCGCTCCCCTCGGAGGATCGCACCGCGAACCGCATGAAGACCTTGCGGGCCGCGCCTCCAGGCGGCTACGCCTGGAAGGGTGCGCCACGAGCGCAAGGAGGTGTCAGGTAAGACTGAGACCGACGGCGCGCAACTGCGCCTGAGATGAGGGTAGACCCCTCGGAGCCACTCTGCCGGGAGAGGTTCCAAACCGCCCCAAGCTGCGTCGGCCAAAAGCCGAGGTGGTGAGCGTTGCGGGAAAAGGCCGGCTATCAGCCGGTCAGGTGAGAGCCAGGGAGACGAACGAAAGTGAACCAACCGAAGACGCGTCGAAAGCGTACAGACGACATCGAAACCGGGGGATCTTTCCAACCCCGCGAAGAAGTCGGGAGGGAGCCGGCTGACTGTCCCGATGGTGTCCGGCGTATAGGTGGCGTGAACCTGGCTTGGGCTCAGGCGTGGAACGTGGGAACCAGACCTCCGATATCGACCGACCTGTTGATCGGCGAAAGCGAGAACCCTGAACGGCAGAAACCGCGAGGGGGAGAGTAGTGATGCGGAGGCCTGGGGCGGATCGCCCCGTAGTAGTGTCGAAGGCCGGTAACCCGGCTGGAGCGAAGGGGGCGAGCTGTCCGGGTTCGCCAGGCGGTCAACCGTCCTTTGGGCGGGAAGAGCTGAAGGGCGAACCAAGGCCCAAGGGGAAGCCGTTTGACATCTCACAGAAGGTCGTCAGAGAAGCCTACGAGAAGGTCAAGGCCAATCGGGGAGCGGCAGGAGTGGACGAGGAGTCGATCGAACAGTTCGAGAGGGACCTTGACGGGAACCTCTACAAGCTGTGGAACCGAATGTCCTCGGGGACCTACTTCCCGCCGCCGGTCCGTGCGGTAGAGATACCCAAGAAGTCGGGTGGGGTGCGCGTGCTGGGCGTGCCTACCGTCGCCGACAGGATTGCGCAGACCGTGGCGCGCATGTACCTGGAGCCCCGGGTGGAACCCCTGTTCCACGCGGACTCGTACGGGTACCGGCCGGGGCGGTCCGCGCTGGATGCGGTGGCGACATGCCGTCAGCGCTGTTGGAGGTATGACTGGGTAATCGATCTCGACATCCGGTCTTTCTTCGACAGCGTGCGGCACGACCTCCTCCTGGAGTGGGTGTCAAAGCACACGGACCTGCGGTGGGTCCTCCTCTACGTGGAGCGGTGGCTCAAGGCCCCACTCCAACAGGAGGATGGGACGTTGGTGCCCAGGGACCGAGGGACTCCACAGGGCTCGGCGATTTCGCCGCTCCTGGCGAACCTGTACCTCCACTACGCGCTCGACCAGTGGATGGCGCAGGAATACCCCCACATCCCGTTCGAGCGATATGCGGACGATTGTGTGGCCCACTGCAAGAGCGAGAAGCAAGCCTGGTACGTCCTCGAGGCAGTCTCCCGTCGAATGGCGAGGACTGGCCTGGAACTGAACCGGGAAAAGACCCGTATCGTGTACTGTAAGGACGTGGACCGCGGGGGCTCCTACGAGAACCAGCAGTTCGACTTCCTAGGGTACACGTACCGCCCTCGACTCGCGAAAGACCGACAAGGGAGGTACTTTGTGAGCTTCCTGCCGGCAGTCTCGAACGCGGCACGGCAGGCCATCGGGTCGGAAATCCGGTCATGGCATCTCGTTCGTCGGAGTGACAAGGACCTCTCGGGCCTTGCGCGGCTGGTCAATCCCGTCGTGCAGGGGTGGGTGAACTACTACGGGCGGTTCTACCCCTCGTGGTTGGTGTTGATCCTGAGGCAACTGAATGACACGCTGGTGAGATGGGCGACACGGAAGTACAAACGGCTGCGCCGGCACTATCGGCGGGCTGCAAGGTGGCTGGTGGGCGTGTACCGCCGTCAACCAGACCTCTTCGCCCACTGGAAGGCTGGCGCTCGACCCGATGGTCGGACGGTGGGAGCCGGATGAACGGAGACGTTCACGTCCGGTTCTGAGAGAGCCGAGGGGTGAGATTCCCCTCGGCCACTCGCCAGGCTGGCGATCACTTCCGCGACTTGGCCCGTGGTGACCCCGACCACCTCGGGCGGCGTCTCTACACAGACGCAGGCAAGTCGAACGCGAAGTACGTCGCCCGTGTCGCGTGGAGAGCCTACCACGCGAAGGAGGTCCCCGGGACGGCCCGCCAGTGGGGCCTGCTGGAGGCCTCGATCAGACGCACCTTCGAGGAGCTCGAGGACTGGGGCTTGACGGCGACGCGGGTCGCGCGACCACCTTCCGTCTCTCGACCCTCGATCAGCGGGCAGAGAGCCAATCCAACTTCTTCACCCTGAGTCCCCAGCTGTCTGTCCACTCCGCCTTGTGTCGATTGCAGAGGTGCGCCATCACGGTCCCCTGAAGTCGCCGCTCTCGCTGGAACGGTAGTTCCGTCTCCCCCTCGGCGAGGGGCCATTGACCCCCCACGACCGCCCAGACCGCAAGGCTACGTCTCCCCTCCTTCGCGCACAGGGAGCAAGATGGCTCGTTCGGGTACCGCATCGACCTCAAGACGGGCCCGGAGAGGTTCGTCTCGCAGGGGAGGTCCTGAAATGGGCCCTCATCCTCCCTCCCGCCGTGGCCAGGCGACCAAGACGACCCTGCGGGGTTCAGGGCGCAACGTACGAGCTGCACCTTACGCCCGCGACGGCGGCCTTGTTCCAGCGGATCTACGAGCGCTGGGCCTCGCACCAAGGCAAGCCAGAGCGGGGTCCGGGCACGTTCCAGGACGAGTTCTGGCGGTTCATGCTCAAGGAGTGGCCCCAATCTCAAGCGAAGGCCTTCGCGGATGGGTGGACGAGCGAGGAGCTCCGGGCCACGGAGGAGAGGATCCGCGCCTCACACCAGGGATGCCCACACAGGGACCGGGACATCAACGAAGAGGTCCTCATGGTCCGCATGATGCTCACCTGGGAACGGGCGGACGCGGCGGGGAAGACCGCCTCGTGAGCTTGCGTGTCCGAGGCTCACGATGCGGCTCTTGGTCTGCGGCTCCCGAGACTGGGCCGACGGCGAGATAATCCTCACCGAGCTCGCAGCGCTTCAGGGCGTGGACGTGGTCATCGAGGGCGAGGCCCCCGGGGCAGACACGTTTGCGCGGAAGGCCGCCGAGCAGATGGGAATCCCCGTCCTCCCTTTCCCCGCCGACTGGGGGAGCCACGGTCGCGCGGCGGGACCCATCCGCAACCAGCAGATGCTCGACGAGGGGAAGCCGGACCTGGTCCTCGCCTTCACAGACGGTCTGAACACCTCACGCGGGACCGCCGACATGGTCGCGAGGGCCCGGAAGGCGGGAATCGAGACGATTCTGGTCAGTCACGACGGGAGGAGGGAAATCCAGTCCGGGCGTTGAACCCCATGGCCTGTCGCCGAGCAGATCGCAGGCCCTATGCGGCCTGTTCCCTGTGCAGCCGCTCTCTGTCCTTCAAGTGGTTGCGCAACCGCTCCTTGACCGTAGACCAAGTCGTCGCTCGGTCCACAGCGTTCTGGAGGGTGGGCCTGGGTACCGGCCCCGTCTCAGGGGCTGCCCTCCGGACCTGTGCGATGACCACCACAAGGAAGTGATGCGCATTCGTGCATATAATCGGTGCGGGCCCTCCCCGAGCGCGCTCCCTCGGACCTCCGGAGTCGCGCCCGGCAGGAGCGGCGCCCGGCCCCGCCAAGCTCGAAGCGAGCGGGGTCGGCCCGCCTACCGCGAGCCGTTCGGGAGGTGGTAGTAGAGCTTGTTCTCGGCGTTCCGCGTCCGGATCACAAGCCCAGAGCGGTTCAGCTCCTCGAGAGAGGTGGCCAGGTTGAAGGTGCGATAGCCCACTAGCAGCGGGTTCCAAGGCAGGATGGCCTGCGTGCCGCGGACCGTGACAAGCTCGTCCGCGATCTCGTTGAAGGTGTAGGCCTTCCCCGGCGCGTCGCGCAGGAGGTTCAGGATCTCGCGCTGTGCGTTGGGGAGCTCGGTCGTCGCAGGCGCGTGCTCGCGGAGGGCCTTCACGTCGATGGGCATAGCTCACTTCACGGCCTTCTGGCCGTGCTGGCCAGATGCCTGGCCGTCGTAGAAATAGGCTCCGGCGCGAGAGAAGAGGGCAGCTCCGGCCACGTCGCGACGTGAGCCGGAGTACGCGTGTGGATGCACGCGATTGCGGCCCCCCATTACCGGTTCGGCATCGTGCCACCTTGCGGCTGCCAGGCCGGCGAGTCCTCGCGCGAGTCAGGTTCGTAAGGGTCGCGGGCGCTCTCGGAGGATCTACGATCTTCCCCTGTGAGATACGGGGGATCGAGGGTGGCTCCGATGGCGGGATCAAGCATTTCAATACGGCTGGGGCGGGGTTCCTGGGATGTCCATGACCCTCCCGACTCCAGGGACGTCGTACCCCTGGCGACCACATCGCTTGCACTGATGGTCGGCTATCGTCCCCTTGACCCGTCCACCAGCGAGGTCCCCGCGACCGTAGACCCAGGTCGTCGCGCCAGTCCAGTCGTGGTCGTCCCAGTCTGCTCCGCAGTCTGGGGCCCTCACCCTTCCCTTCGGGGGCATCTTCGACTTAGTGGAAAGCACGAGCCACGCCTGATAAACTTCCTCCCGGCTCCTCCCCGCCTCCAGCATCTCCCACATCTTCAGTTGGGGCAGAGCGGGCTTCCTTTCGAGCCACGCCCTTACAATGTCGAGCCTCTCCTGGCGGAGATGGGGGGGCGTTCTTCCCATCAGGGCACGAAGTCGGTTCCGAAACTCATCCGGATCGGGTCGCTCTCGCCGAATCTGCTCAAGGATCTTCTTCGCGTCTGGGTGACCGGCAGGCTGGCTCGGCGACTGCGTAGTCTGGGTTTGGTCTGGCATGCACAGTCGGCTCCCCTCTTCCGCGGAGAGTGAAGGCGGAGCCGAGACATGTGCTCTTCGCTATCCCGTGTGCACTTGGTTTGTGTAACCCGTCAAGGGCGAGTTCGGTGCCCGCCTCCGCGCTCGGTCAAGAATGTCCGCGCAGAGCCGACCGGGCATGAGGACGACCCGTTCCTGCTCCCCTAACAATCCCCTCCCACTCACCTCCCGGGGGGGGGGCCCAC
>JAGWLG010000024.1 GCA_028864975.1 Thermoplasmata archaeon
CGCCTGCTCCGTTCGACGGGGGGGCAGTGGAGACGCAGCATGGGAGTCCCTCGGTCGCCGAGGACTCCCATGTCGGAGAACTACGCAACAACGCGAAGAACGCCGAGCGCGCCACTGCCCTACCCTACCGTCGAGGCCTCCCCACGAGGATGCGAACGGTGGCGCGCAACCGGTACGAGACCCGGTGCATCGTCCGCCAGCAGGCCGCCGTGACCGACAACCGGTTAGATGGTCCGTCCGAGAGTGCTGGGATCGTGTCCGAGCGGAACTACTCGGGCTCGACCTCGCCGTCCTCCTTCGCGAGGGAGGTGGTCACGGGATCGCCTTTCGTCTCCGAGCTGGAGGGTCCAGCTTCGGACGTGGGTCCTGGAGCGGAGCCCGAGCCCTTCGGGGAGGGTTCCCCGGCCTCGGGCCCCACCTTCGGAGTCTCCCGCTTCCTCCTCCGCCGTTCGTAGATCGCCCACGCCAGCAATAGTGGCACCAGGGCGCCTACGCTCGCCAGTAGGGCGATCTCCCACGTCGCGAGCCCAGGGGACCCGCCGCCTCCTTGTCGCCCGGTCGGGGGGAGCGGAGCAAAGGAGATCATCTGAGCAGCGGAGGTCCCGTTCACGCTCTTCGTGAACGAGGAGGGGGTAGCGGAATACCCCGTGACGTTCACGACCTCCCCGTCGTACGTTCCGTTGAGCTCCTGGAACGTCATCGAGCTGCCCATCGTGGAGTTCGTCACTCCGTTCACGGTGACCGACCAGCGGACGCCGGAAGGAAGTCCGGTCTCGGTGACGGATAGGGTGTAGGTGAGCTCGAAGATGGCCGTCTCGTTGACCGGTCCCTCCATCGTGGCCCGCCCGGTATCGGCGGACCCCGTGTAGCTTCCAGGCCCGAGGCCGCTCCAAGCGACGAAGACGCGGTCTCCCTTCGCGAGAGCGGACAGGGGCACGATGGACCCCCAAACGTACCACCCCCCTCCAGGTGACACGACCGAAGCCCCGGCGGCCTTGGCGTTCACCGTCAGCAGATACGAGGGGATGTAGACCAGCGGGACCGTCAAGTTCCCGTTCCCGAGGGCGAACGAACCGGACGAAACGTTCACCTCGTAAAGGGAGCCCCATCCCACGGCGATCGACGTCGCGACGGAGAAGGTGTAGGACCCTTGGGGTTCCAGGAAGGTGAGGGTGTTCGTGGTTCCGTTATGAGACGCCCCGTTCACCGAGACCCACCACAGCTCTCCCGCAGGAAGTCCGGTCTCCACGAAGGCGACGGTCAGGCGGAGGAGAGAGAAGGTGATGTTGGTGTCGATCGTGAGCCCCTGGACGTTGAGGGTCCCGGCGGCGGGGCTGACCGTCGTCCCCCGCACCGGCATCACCGTGTAGACATACGTGCCGTTGGGCTCGTAGAAGGTGAGCGAGCTCAGGGACGTGGTGATCGAGGTGGCGCCGAGCGTCACCGTCCAGTTCGTCCCGGCGGCGAGCCCGGTGCGGTCGAACACCACGGGATAGAGCGCCGGCGTCGCCGGTGCGATGAAGGTGACCGACCCGGACATCTGGTTCGCGACGACGATCTCGCCGTTCACGGGGTCCCATGCGACGTCGGTGGGATCCGACCCGACGGGGATGGAGATGGACGGCCTCCCGTCGTTGCCCACGATGACGCTCACGTTGTCCGACCCGGAGTTCGCGACGTAGACCTCCCCGGTCACCGGGTCGATCGCGACGCTGTCCGGCTGATGCCCGACGGGGATGGACCCCAGCGGGCTCCCGGTCGAGCCGTTGAGGATGGTCACATTGTCCGACCCCTCGTTCGCGACGTAGATCCGGCCGTTCAAGGGGTCCACCGCGGCGTCGTACGGCACGTTCCCGACCCCAATGGATCCCACGACGCGGTCCGTGGTCCCGTTGATCACCGTCAGGTCGTTCGAGTTCCAGTCGGTCACGTAGAGGTACCCTGTCGAGTTGTCGAGGGCGATGGCGTTGGGCCCAAAGGAGGTGTTGATGGGACGCAGCTGTCCGAGGGTGGAAGGGTCGAGGACGCTGACGTTGTTCGATCCGGTGTCCGCCACGTAGAGGAGCCCGTTCCGCCCGTCGTAGGTGACCCCTCGAGGTCCCAGACCCACGGGTACGTGGCTCACCTCGCGCCGGAGGGTCGGGTCGACCACCACGAGGTTGTTCCCGCCGTACAGGACGCTGTACTGGGTCGCGTAGAAGAGGCCGGTCGCGGGGTCGAAGGCGATCCCGTAGGGGTTCCCTCCGATGGGATCCCAGCCCAGCGAAACGTTCCCCACGAGGTGATGCGTCCTCCCATCGATCAGGCAAAGGTCGTTCCCCTGGGAGTTGGTCACGGCGAGGCTCCCCGAGCGAAGGTCGAAGGCCATGAGGTCCGGGGTCGTGCCAAGGGTCGTGTTGCCCACGGCGGTCTCGCGGGTCCCGTCGATCGCTGTCACGTTGTTCGACCCGAAGTTGACGGCGTAGAGCTCCGCGTTGCGGCTGTCGAAGGCCACGTCCGCAGGGAAGAGCCCCGTGGCCACGTTCCCCTGCACGGTGTTCGTCGAAGTATCGATGACGCTGACGTTGATCAGTCCCTCGCTGGTGGCGTAGACGTTCCCGTTCGCCGGGTCGTAGGCGATCCCCGTGGGATAGGCGTTGAGCCCTCCCCCGACGAGGATGGTCGCGACCACCGAGTTCGTGGCGCCGTTCACCACGCTGACCGCGTTCCCGTAGGAATCGGTGACGTACAGGTCGCCGTTCGCCACGTCGAAGGCGATGGCGTACGGGTAGGAGAGCGGGCCCAGCGGCACCGCGGGCCCGGTCAACCAGGTCGTCCCATTGATGGCGGTCAGGTTCCCCGAGTAGAGCGAGCTCACGTAGATGGCCCCGGTCGTGGTGTCGAACCCGATCCCAAAGGGGTCGAGAAGCCCGGAGATGGACCCCATGAGGCGGTCAGTCGTGCCGTTGATGACGCTGACGTTGGCCGAGTGCCAGTTGGTGACGAAGATCTCCCCGTTCCGGGAGTCGAGGGCCAGCCCCCAAGGGGAGCTCCCCACCTGGACCTGTCCGACGAGAAGGTCCGTGGAGGCGTTGAGGATGCTCACGACGTCGGTGGAACCGATAGCGGCATACACGAGATGGTTCAGACGGTCGTACAGGATCGTGCCTGGAGACGCCCCCACGGGGACCGTGTCGAGGACCTGAAGGGATGTCGCGTTCAACACCGAGATCAGGTCGCTTCCGGAGTCGACCACGAAGACCTTGCCGTCCCTGGGGTCGACAGCGACCGATTGGGGGGCGAGGCCGTTCGCCGGCAGGAAGTTCCCCGGTAGGAGGGAGCCGTTGGAGAGGACCAAGGTGCTCGTCACCTGGTTTCCCCCGTCCGGACGGGGGGTCGCAGGTCCCGCCGAGGGCGTCGGGGCGGACGACGACGGTGACGGGTAGGGAGATGGCGCGCCCGTCAGGGTCGCGGCGAGGGTTGGGGAGGGCACCGGCGCTTCCGCCGCGAGGAGCTGGGTCGCCCCGGCCTCGCGCGTGGCCACCCCGGGGGCGAACATGACGGCCGCCAGCAGGAAAGCAAGGCCCGGCGCGATGCCGGGGGGCGCCGACCGGCGACGGGGAAGGGGCCGGCTCCTCTGCACAGCGCGCCGCAAGCTCATGCGTGATGCGGACGAGCCCTTCTTCCGAATTAAGCCACCGCGTCACCCGCACGTAGCGCCAGGAGGCGCTGGGACGCTCTTGCTCCGCCAGTACAGGTCAAACCCGGCCCACGTGAAGGTGGTCTTCAGGGGGAAAGAAGTCGCGGACGTGTTCGGGCGTGGGGGTCCTCCGCGGGTCCGAGGTGTGGGCGTGAGCACCGCCGAAAGGTCCATGCTCGACCCCCGCTACCGAGGCTGAGCATGACCAAGGTCTACATCGAGACGTCGGCGTTGAGTCGGTACTACGACGACGAGGACCCGGTCCGTCGAGACCCCACCCGAGCCTTCTTCGGGCGCGTGGCGAGGAGAGAACTCGATGCGGTCACCTCCGAGACGACAGTCGCCGAGATCCGACGTTCGGCTCCCGACCTTGCAGTCCGTCTCGAGGCTCTGATCGCCGCCCTTGGCCTCGCCATTCTCCCTGAGTCCCGTGAAACGGACGAGCTCGCTCAAGCCTACATCAACGCTCGCATCATCCCGGTTGATGAGCCCGAGGACGCTGTTCACGTTGCGCTCGCGGTCCTCCATCGAGTGGACGTCGTCGCGACTTGGAACCTCAAGCACATGGCGAACTTCAGGGCGATCACGGCCGTGAACAAGCTCAATACGGAGAGAGGCCTTCCTCGTATCGAGATCCTGACCCCGGAGCAAATCCCATGACGGACGAGTGTGGGCCAAACTTCCCGGAGTGGCTTCTGAAGGCCCGGCGGGAGTCCGCGCGCCTATGGTCGACGCAGACTACGGAGGAGCGGATTGCGGGGACCCACAAGGCGGCCCAAGAGGCCCTTCGGCAGGGGGCGGAGTGGCGGGAAACTCATCCAGACGAGTTCGCCCGGTTGAAGCGAGAACTTCTGGAGGCCGGGACTCGGCCCCCCTCATCCGCGCGGTCCAGTCCTCACCGCCGAAGGGGACGTCAGCCCTCCGGCGCTTGAGCGCTGGCGCCAAAGCGTCGTCTTCGGACGTTCGCCCCTCGGAACGCGGCCTGGGCACTCCCGTCGCCCGCGCTCGATCGCAACGCAAAGGGCTGGCTCCACAGTCGCGCCGCACTTCTCCCCCCTGGACACGCCTTCCCCGAGGGAAGGTCGATGGCCCGGTCGGGCCCGGGCCCGTCCGCCCAGCGGCACGCCCGCCACCTCCGGCTGCCGACCCAATAGGGTGGGCGCCGTGCGCGGCGAGGGCCCCTGCCGACCGAAGCGCGGCCACGGACGGCACCGATCGCGGCCGGGATGCGAAGATATAGGCGCCCCGGCGGTTCCTCGGGCGTGGCACCGGAACGGACCGGCCGGCTCAGAGCCGCTCCACCCTTCCCAAGACGGGCGGCCCCCCGGGCGGCATTGCTCGGCCGTCTGGTCATCCTCTTGGTGCTGGGCCTCCCCCTCCTCGCGGCCCTCGCCCAAGGCATCGACGGCGCGAGCGGGGCGGCGGCGAGGACGTACCCTCCATGGGGTCTGCCCTCCGGTCTCTCGGACCGGACGGTCCCGGGTGGCGGCGGCCCTCCCTGTGTCGCGCCAGGGACGACAGCACATCCCTGTGGCTCCGCCCCCCAGCTTCGGCCGCATCATCCCGACGGGGCTGGTACCGTGATCGCGACGATCCCGGTCGGGTGCGGTCCTTTCGGCGCGGACTACGACCCCGCCCTGGGGGAGGTCTTCGTCGGGAACTCTTGCGGGGACTCGTTGAGCGTGATCTCGGCCGCGAGCCAGTCGGTCGTCGCCACCATCGCGCTGGGAAGCGGCAACGATGCGGAGGGTGTCGCCTACGACACCTCCAATGGGTACGTCTACACGGCCAATCCCGGGTCGGGGACCATCAGTGTCGTCGACGCCGCCACGAACTCCGTCCTGGCGACGCTCCCCGGGGGGTACTTCCCCTGGGGGATCGCCTACGATGACCGCAACAGCGAGGTGTACGTGGCCAACGACGGGGCGGGGAACACGGTCAAGGCGGTCGCGGGGCTGAGCCTCGTCGGCGGCATCAACGTGGGGAGCAGCCCTGACGGGGTCACCTACGACGGCGAGAACGGCTACGTCTACACGGCGAACAGCGGCACGCACACCCTCTCCATCATCTCCGGGGCGACCAACAGCGTGGTCGGGACCCTCTACTTCTCCGGCTGGTTCCCCTACTGGGTCGCCTACGGGGCCAAGAGCGGGGACGTCTATGTGGCGGACTCCGCCACCGCGACCGTCTGGGTGGTCTCGGGCTATACCAATGCGCTCGTCGCCACCATCCCCATGCCCTCACCGACGATCGAGATGGCCTACGACAGCGGGAACAACGATGCCTACGCCACGGCGGGCTGCTACATCGCCTCGGCCGCCGTCTACGTCATCAACGGCTCGACCAACAGCTACCTCACCTCGATCCCGGTGGGGACGAACCCCTGCGGCATCGCCTACGACCCCGTCAACGGCGACCTCTACGTCGCGAACTCCGGGTCCAACACGGTGAGCGTCATCTCCACCTCGAACCCCGTCTCCTCGGTCCCTTCGGCCGCCCCGGCGAGCGTGGACCTCTCCCAGTCCACCACGTTCACGACCAGCCCGGGCGGTGGGGTGCCCCCCTACACCTACGTATGGAACGGTCTCCCCTCGGGCTGCCTCTCCTCCAGCACGCCGTCGCTCTCTTGCACCCCGAGCGCCACCGGGACCTCCCACGTGTCGGTCTCGATCACGGACTCAACGGGCGCGACCACGACGAGCGGGGCCCTGACCTTCCACGTCTACCCCGACCCCATGGTGAGCCCTCCCAGGGCCACGCCCGTTTCGGCCGACGTGAACCAATCGGTGGTCTTCAACACCACGGCCAGGGGGGGCACGGGAAGCTACCCCGCCTTCTCGTGGACCCCATCGTCGCCGGGCTTGGGATGCGTCCTCGGGAGCTCGAACAACATCACCTGCACTCCGACCGCAGCGGGGACCTACACGGTCGGCGTCTCGGTGACCGACACGAACTCCTGCAGCTCCGGGACCCCCGGGTCGTGCACCGCCTCGCCCACCCCCTCGGGGTCCTTCGTCGTTTACGCGGACCCGACGCTGGGAGCGCCCACGGCCTCCCCCCCGATCATCGACGCCGGGCAGACCGTGAACTTCTCCTCTGCCGCGCCGGGGGGTGGCCTCGCCCCCTTCCGGTACAGCTGGTCCGGATTGCCGGCGAGCTGTACCAGCTCGAGCGGTCCTGTGGACTCCTGCACCCCGGCGAGCGGAGGGACCTTCAGCATCACCGACACCGCGACGGACGCGAACGGGGTCTCCGTCACGAGTCCAGCCCTCTCCTTCACCGTCAACAGCACGCTCGCCATCTCCCTGGGCTCGACCGTGAGCGTGCTGGACCTGGGCCAGTCGGTGTCGTTCCGTGTCTACGCAGGGTTCGGCTCCCCTCCCTACTCGTACTACTGGAGCCCGGTAACGGGGTTAGGCTGCGCCCCCTCCACGGGGAGCGCGCTCAACTGTACTCCCGTCCAGAACGGAACGCTCGGCGTCACCGTGGTGGTTCACGATGCTGCTGGCAAGCGGGTCGCCGCCTCGCAGAGCGTGACGGTGAACTCGGACCCCATGGTCCGTCTTAGCGGTCCGAGCGCCACGGACCTAGGTCGGGTCGTAGTGCTCTCCGCGAACGGGTCGGGGGGAACCTCCCCGTACTACTTCCGGTGGGGAGCTCCCGGTGCCCTGGGCTGCGCCCCCTCCTTGACCAAGAACCTCACCTGCGTTCCCACGGCGGCGGGCGTGGACGCGGTCGACGTGGTCTTGACCGACCGCGTCGGCGAGACCGACACCGTCGCATTCACGGTGACCGTGAACGCTCTCCCCTCGGTCACCCTGACGGGGTCGAACACCACCGACGTGAACACCCCGGTGGCCTACACCGCGGTGCCGGCGCAGGGTACGGCTCCGTACGTCTACGCCTGGACCTCACCCCCGCAGATGGGATGCGTCCCCTCGACGAACAAGAGCCTGTCATGCACCCCGACCGTGAGAGGGAACTACACGCTCAAGGTCCAGGTCACGGACCGCGCAGGGGTCACGGTCACGGCCCTCCGGACGGTCTCGGTCAACCCCCCGCTCGAGCTCGTGCTCTATGCTCCCTGGACCGTCGACGCGCCCGGGTCCTTCGAGGCGCGGGTCCAGGTCTCCGGGGGGAGCTCGCCGTATGCGTTCTCCTGGGCCTATCCCGTGGGACTCGGGTGCGCCTCTTCCACCAACGCCACCCTGTCCTGCGACGCCAACGCGGGTGGACACTTCACCCTCGAGGTCAACGTGACCGACGCGACCCAGACCAACGCCACCGCCTCGGTCGTGGTCCACGTGGTCCCTCCACCGCCTCCACCTCCGACGCCCACGCTCCTCAACACGTTCCAGATCTGGTGGTGGGTCCCGGTGCTGGCGGCCGTTCTGCTGGCACTTCTCGTGGCCTTGGTGCTCCGTCCTCCACGCGAAAGTCTGGACGAACCGGAAGGGATCGATCGCGGGGGAAGCGAGGGCATGGGTCCGCCCTCGAAGGTCGTTCCCGCGCCCTCCGGGAGCCCGCCCTCGGGAGGGGAGACAGGGAAGGGCACGGAGCCCGCCGAGCACGACGAAGACGAGCTCCCCCACGACATTCGCGCGGCCGAGCCGAGCGCGGTCCCCTCCTCCTCATTCCTGGAGGTCGGCGGCCCAGGACAGCCCGCGGAACCTGTCGAGGTCGTCGCTCCCGGTCCCCCGCCCTCCGCCGCGGCCGAAGGTCTCCTCTGTCCGTCCTGCGGAGTTCCGGTGGCGACGGGGGCGAACTGTCCCTCGTGCGGGGCCTCCGTGAGCCTGCTCGCCCAACCCCGGCCCCTCTCCCCTGAGGAGCGAACGCTCCTGCGCTACCTCCGGCTCAAGCGGTCCCGCGAAGGGCCGGTGGGACCGCCTCTGGAGGCTCCTCCCCCCTCTTCACCCGAGCCCGTCGTCCCTCCACCTCCCCCTGCGCCGGAGGGGGTCGGGCCCGAGCCCGTGGTTCCCCCGCTCGCGATCCCCCCACCGCCTCCGGAGCGCAGAGGGTTCGCGCTTTGCCCGACCTGCGGGATGCCCCTAACTCGGCTCGACCAGGAGTGCTCGAACTGCAACCTCACCTCGCAGAACCTGATGACCATCTGGCCGAAACCTGAGCCACCCCCGAGGAAGAGTTCGAAGGACCCTCCGACCAAGGATGGCGCTTCCCAGGAATCCGCACCAGCGGATCCCGTCAACGAGGCCGACGAGAGCGTCGAGGACGACGCCTGAAAAGGTGGCGCGCCCCGCTTCCCCACGTTTAAATGGAAGGAACGAGCTTGCATGTCATGATGTAGCATGGGGGAGGTCACGCGACCCCGGCCGCTCTCGCTAGTCCGCGCGCTCGTCCTCGCGGGCGCAGCGATCGCTCTGACCTTCGTGGTCGCGGTGGCCACCCCCGGCGGGGGTGGCCTTTCTCCCGCTGCCTTGCCTCAGGCGCCCGCGCCTTCGCTCTCTCCGGGGGGAGGGGCAGCCCGCTCCAGTGCCTCCTCTCCGTTCGGCACGTTCTCGGTCAGCGGCACCCAGCCCTGCTCGTCCGGGTGGAACGGCACCTGCCCGCAGCTCGTCCCCTCCATCCAGGTCTCGCCGTCGGCGATCTGCCTTCGTTGGAGGACCTGCAACGGCAACCCCTTCGATGCCAGAGTGACCCTGAACGTCACGGCCAAGGGGACCCCGCTCACCTATCCTCCCAACGTCCAGGTGGTCTTCGTGGTCGAGACGACCCCCTTCGACGGCGTCTACGATCCCGGCTCGATGGACTACGGAGGTTCCTCTCCCGGGAGCTTCGCCACCGGGGGCCCAGATGATCCCTGCAGCGCGCCCTGCGTGGAGTCGAACGGGGTCCCCTTCTTCGCCGCCAATGCGGGGACCATCGCCTCGAACATCGCGGCGAAGTACGGGGCCTCGTCCAACTCCTGTACGCCGGGCCCGGGGTTGAACTCCGTATGCTTTTCCCTGGTGGACTACTTCGCCGACTGTGTCAACTCCCCGCCGGTGCAGTGCGCGGGCGACAACCAGAACGACGCGGACGGGAGCGAGTACAACGTCGATGTCTCGAGCTTCGTCCCGGCGACGACCTTCGGGACGACGGTCAACACCATGATGGTCAGTGGGTCCCTCTTCGGCGGGCAGTTCAACAACCCCGGCTGCTACGACGGGAACGGCGCCTGGGTCAACTGCGACTCCGATTTCTCCGACAATCTCCTCGACTCCTCCTCCATCACGGCCCTCTACGGCGCACTGCAAGGGAGCGGGCTCGCCTGGGACCCGAACGCGGACCACGCCATCGTGCTGTTGACCTCGACCGCCCCCCGGGACCCCGGCTATCAAGTGCAGTACGCTCCTACCTACTCGACCTGGTGGAACCAGGGCCCGAGCGTCACCTGCGAGCCTGCCTACACGTTCCCCGGCGGGCTCACCTCCCCGCCGTGCATGAGCTGGACCGGGACCGGGGTCGGCTCCTCCATCGCGGCCCTGGCCAAGGCCGCGAACGCGACGGTGAACGTGATCGACCTGCCCGACGGGGCAACGGTCGTCAACTCGGGCGACTACAACCTCGGAAACCCGGCCCTCTCGGGGGAAGCGTCGAACGACGTGCAGGCCATCCTGTCGGCCGGGTGCGACATGGCCGTGGCGACCGGTGGCATGTGGGAGGGGCCGCAGGGGTTCCCCTGCGGGGCCGCGCCCCCTGGGAGCGGCGGGCTGGGGAACCTGACGATCAGCTGCTCGGGCCAGGTCATCGGATGCATCCCTCAAGGGCAGAACCACGCACCCCCGACCTCCTGGAGCTCCGACCCCGCCCTCGGCTGGGCGATCTCGAACATCCAGTTCCCGTTCCTCCACTCCAATCTCGCGGCACGGAACACTCAGGGCGGGGTCTTCCAGTTCACTCCGAGCTCGTACTTCGCGGTCGACTCCACTCCCGGAGGAGGGGCCATCGGGACGCCGGGCTATTCGGTGGCCTGCTTCCACCCGGGAGGCCCCGCGCCACCGTGCTCTTCCACGCCCTTCGCGACCGGGCTCGCCGGCGGAGGTGTGAGCTGGTCCTGGCCGTACAGCACAATGGACCTCGGAGACAGCTGGGTCGGCTCGTTCAACCTCGTCACGGCCGGGGGGTTCCCCAGTGCGCTCCTGGGCCACACCCTCCCCGTGGACGCGTGCGTGAACGGACCCCCGAACCCCTGGCGCGGGTGCCTGGGCCCGGTCTCGGGCACCTTCGCCCAGGAGAACTACACGCGTTTCGACGGATTGGCCGCGATCCACCAGTCGTTCCCGCCGGGGTTCCTCACCGTGACCACGTACCTCGCGTTCCCCCCTCCACCGCCGCCACCCCCTCCTCCCCCTCCTCCCGCACCCCCCCCGCCGGGCATGCCGGTCCTCAATCCGGTCAACCTCCCTCTCGCCAACCCGCTCACCTCCCCGCTCCTCTCGCCCGTGACGAGCCCCGTGGGGAATATCATCAATACCCTCTCGCTCACCGTGAACGTGATGGCCCAGCCGCTGTCGACCGGGCTCGTCACCGCCGGCTGGGTGGGTGCCATGTCGGTCATGGGGGTCGGGACGAGAGTGAAGCAGCGACGTATGGTGGCGATGCGGAACATGGCCCAGGGGTCCCGCCCGCCGAGGAGCACCCACGGAACTTGACCGGGCGGGGGCGAGCGCGGTCTCACGACCCTCTTGCCCCCTGGATCCGAAGGGGTTCGACTTCGGTCAGGTCTCGACCCAGTCGGCGAGCCCTATCGAGAGGCGCGGGGCGCCAAGGCATCCGAAGGCGAGCTTCGAGGACAGGGACGCGCCCCCGAACCTGAGAGCGGTTATCGTGATCCGAGCGGAGTCGGTCGGCCCTGGCCCAGCAGCCGACGGCGCTACGCGTGGGCCTTACCATTAGCCGGGGGAATGTGGGTGGCGCCCACTTCGTTCCCCAGGCCGAACAGCCCCTTGGCCTTCGCCGCCTTTTCGGCCGATGCCCAACCTCGGGGCGTCAAGGAGGTCTCCCCGCAACGGGGGCACTCGTGAACTGGGAACAGGCCCAGTGAGACCCCATGGACGATGACCTCCTTCTTCCCCGGGCGGACGCGGTCCCCGCACTCGGGGCATAGTCGGATGGGCTTACGGGTCGTCATCGTCTCACTCCCGGGAATGCGGTCTTGACCCTAATAAGACACTGGAGGAGTTTCACCTTGATGTGCCATTCACGATACACGATGTCGTAAGCGGGTCCACCCTCGGCCACCCAGATCCCCTCCCGCACCATCCGCTCGACGTCCGTCCAGGCCAGCCCCCGGTCGAAGAGCATCTCGAGGGGGTGTCCGAGGATAGGTTCGATCAGGCACTTCTTCCTCGGGTCCATGGACTCGTCCGGCCTCCTCGCGGAGGCAGGAGGGCGAGCGAGAGGTCATGAACGCGATGGTCATGCGCTCGTGTGATCGGTGCCCTCGGGCCCAGGTGGCCGCGATCTCACGCTCCGACAGGTGCAACGCGACAGCGAAGGGCACGTCCAATCTCGGGATATGCGCGGATCCATGGGAAGACGGACCCTCATCGGTTCGCGGCGCCCTCCCGCGGGAACCCGTGGCCCCCGCGTACACGTGGGGGAGGCCGTTAGCCGTGAGGGCGTGCTCAACGCCCTGGGCAAGGACCTCCTGGTGCACCCTTGCAAGTCGAATCGACCGCACCCCTGCCGAGTCCCACCGCAGCGTGCTTGACGGGGCTCCGTCCCCAGCGATCGGACAGCCTTCGGTCAGGGCTCGACCCCGGGGGGGCCGCAGGCAGGAGAGCGTGGTCTCTCATGGACACAGGGGTCGAAGAACCCGAGAATCCCCCCGGAAAGCTAGGGGGCCCATCCGTCGCCGGTGCGGCCCACCGTTCCGCGTGGGTCACTTGCGAACGACGAACTGCACCTCGCAGTCGGCCCAGGCCCGCTTGTCCTTCCACGGGTTCCCCGGATAGACCTCGCGCGGCCACTCCACGCTCTTGATCTCGCCGTACTTCTTCCGCCACCGTACCCAGTCGCTCAGGCCGTGGTAGACGATCCGCGACGAGAGCTTCTCCGGATCGAAGGCGACCTTGGCGACGTGGGCCGGGGGGAGGGTCTTCAGGCGGACCCGTCCCTCGGCCCTCGCTCTCCCCCGGTACTCGAGGCAGGCCTCCCAGCGGTTCCCACCGCGTTCGAGGAACACGTATCGCCCCCGTCGTACCCCTTGGCGCTCGGCCCAGTGCTCGAGCTCCTCGAACTCGGTGCGAAGGTTGTCCTCCTTCCAAGGCCCGACGCGGACGATCGACGCGACGCGATAGCTCGGCGACCGGCTCAAGACGAAATCCACGACCATGTTGCGACCTCCGTGGGGATCGACCCCGAGCTCCACACTGTCTCAGAGGAGATAGCCCTGGAGCCGCCCGTGGGCGGTCCTACTCAAATAGCCTCATCGCGTCCATCGTAGCGTGCCCCTCGTCGACGCCCAGGTGCGCGCTCGCCACCCCTGCGCGTACACCGAGGTCTGCCTGGAGGCTCCCGGTTCGACGTTGCTTCGCTGGTTCGACCTCGGTCGTAACGTCCTCCTCCTCTCGAATCGCACCTCTCGAGGGCTTGAACGGCTGCTCAAGGGGGTCCGCGAGGTGTTCCGGGCCTCTTGTCTCGCGAGAGAGGGGCTCGAGGCGGTGGCGGTCGTGCCCGATCTGGGCTGGACGGACCCTCGCTCCCTCGAAGGGTCGGCCGGTCGAACGGGTGTTTGGATCGTGCCCCCCATCACCATCCAGGAAGGTCAAGAGAGCTGCCGCGTGGTCGCCCGGGACCCACGGGCGCTGCGCGGTTTCACCGACGGCCTGAGGCGGAGCGGGCCTGTGGAGCTCCTGGCGGTCACTTCGAGAGGCGACATCGCCGCCTTGATGGACCCCTCAGGGATCGCGGCCCATCTGTTCGAGGGCATGTCCGACCCCCAGGTACGTTCCCTGGTCGCTGCATGGGATGGGGGGCTCTTCCACGTCCCGGCAAGGGCGCGCTGGGGGGAGGTCTCCGACCGCCTCCGTCTCTCGCGTTCGACCTTCGGCGAGCATGTCCGGAAGGGACAGTTCCACCTCGTCCAGAACGCGATCCCCGCGCTCCGCTTCCGAGCCTCGAGGGTCCCCGAGCGCATCGCGCTCCCTTCCCTCCCCCCGCCGACGACGAGAAGAAAGGCCCCCCAGCGTGGGACCCGCTCCGGCCCGGGCTAGGGCTCGACCCAGTGGGCGTACCGGAGCGAGAGGAGCGCGGCCAACCCCGCGAAGGCCCCCAGGTACCCGAACGCGAAGATCTCCTGGGAGAGCGGGATCGGCCCGAACCCCAGAGCGGCCCGGGCGACCTGGGCGGCGTCCGTGGTTGGCGCCAGCAGGGCGATCGGTCTCCAGAAGGGAGGAAGCCGGTCCAGCGGATAGTACACGGGAGGAAGCAGGCCTAGGGCAAGGCCGACCAGATTCCCCACCTGGTTCACCCGGGTCACGCTCTTCGCCGCGAGCCCGGCGCTGAACCCCACGAAGAGCATCCCTGTCCACAGCAGGAGCAGCGCCGCCATCGCCAAGAGGACCCCCTGGACGGAGAGCGGCACGAAGATGGCGAGGGCGACCGCGGCCATCACGAGCGAGGGGGAGCTCAGGAACGTCGCATAGAGCGCGGTCCCCACGGCGAAGGAAGCCGGGCGCATGGGGGAGGAGACCAGGAAGTCCTGGATGTGGTGGTGGACCCGGTTCCAGTATACGATGGGCGCACCCGCGATCCCCGCGCCCGTCAAGGCGAAGACCAGCACGCCGGGAAGGGCGGCGATCGCGCCCGCGGTCCCGATGAAGATCAAAAGGAACATCACCGGCAGGAACGAGATGATGACCGTGAAGAGGAGCCCCGTCGGGTCCTTCGCATCCTGGTGGATGTGAAAGAGCGCGAAGTGGACCGTCTCACCCATCCGGTTCGTCAAGGGGACCTCCGACCCGGCGCATGAACGCGTCCTCCAGGCTGGGGGGGCGGACCGAGACCTTCCGGCCCTCCCGCTGCCCTCGCTGCACCACGGCGAGGAGCTCCTCGTCGTTGCGGACGGCGATCGTCTCGGCGTGTCCGTTCGCCCCTTGAAGGGAGGAAGGAGGTGCCAGGTCGACCATCGTGGAGGAGCCCGAGCCGGTGATGGCCTCGTGCACCGTCCCCTCGAAGAGGACGCGCCCCCTGTCGATGATCGCGAGCCGGTCGGCGAGCGCCTCGACCTCGTCCAGGTAATGGGAGGTCAGCAGGAAGGTGCAGCCATCGCGCTTGAGCCGACGCAAGATCCTCCAGATGCCCCGCCGGGCGATCGGGTCGAGCCCGATCGTAGGCTCGTCCAGGAAGAGCAGCTCCGGGCGGACGACGAAGGCGTAGGCGATGACCACCCGCTGCTTCGTCCCTCCCGAAAGGTCGAAGATCATCTTGTGCCGATGCTCCCACAGGTCCAGGTCGCGAAGCACCTCGTCGGTCCTGCGACGCGCTTCTTCGCGCGCCACTCCCCGGATGCGCGCGATGCGGTAGACCGCCTCGTCGGGGGTGTTCCAGCCGTGGGGGATGGCGCCTTGGGGCACGACCGCGATGTGGTCGCGGATCGCCCAGGGGTCGCGCACAACGTCGTGGCCCATGACCCGGGCCGTCCCTTCGTTGGGAGCGAGCTGCGTCGCGAGGATCCTCAGCAGCGTGGTCTTCCCGGCGCCGTTGCGGCCGAGAAGGCAGTAGATCTCGCCCTCGCGTACGCTAAGCGAGACGTCCTGGAGCGCCCGGGTCCCCCCCGGGTAGGTCTTGCCCAGAGCCTGGGCTTCGATCACCGACATGTTCCTTGACTCCAGGAATCATCGCCGTTCCCAGCAACGCGCGTCCACTTGAAACTTCGGGTGGCCCGTGCTTTAGGCCCGCGCCCGGTGCAGGCCATTACAGGCCTTCCTTGTAGGGTCCCGTTCCAAGGCATCTCCGAAGAGGGGGCCCCTGGGGCGCCCGGCGGGATCCGATGGTCGAAGGACTCCCTCAGGGCCCCCACCGCCCATGACCACGTGCGTCGCTGCATGCGTCGCGGGGTCCGTACCGACGGGGACCTGGTGCGGACGGTGCCCGGGGCTCCGTGCCTCCTTCCGGCCCGTACGCGTCGCCCTCGAGGACCGGGGGGGCCCGGTGGGGCTCCCCCTCCTCGCTTTGTGAGGTGGTCGAGCGAACCCATATGAGCGGGGGGGCGATGGGATGGACGAGGAGCCCGATGCCGAAGCGCCTTGCCCATGACGAATCCATTTCTCGCATGCCTCCCGAGCGGGAGATGAAGCGGCACCGCGGAGAGTGGGTGGCCATCGTGGACCGAAAGGTCGTCGCCGCAGGGAAGGACCTGAAGCGTGTCCTCCAGGCGGGCAGGAAGGCCTCCCCTCGCCACGAGCCCTTCATGTTCCACGTTCTCGAGCAGGACTCCCTCTTGCTCTAGGGGGGGTCGGCCTGCCGACAGACTCCCGTCGGAGTTGGGGGAAGACCCTCGTCTTCCCCTATCAGGAGGTAATCTATGGGAAGCGTCGGGAGATGGCCCCCGCCCTCGACGTGAGGTTGACCTGGGGACGCGCAAAGCTCGAGACCAGGATGGTCTTGGGCACCGGCTCGACATTCTCTGCCCTTCCTTCCGAGGTAGCGAGATCCTCGACCTGGAGCTGGGGGAATCCACCGTGGAGCGTGCTGCGGTCGGTGGTCCCGTTCCCGCCAGGACCTCCCGAGTTCACCTCCAGGTCCTCGCGCCCGGCTCCGAACGCACCGTGCTGTCGTTCCCTCTGAACCCGGTCTCGGTCACTGCGAAGGGGAGGGACACCCCCGTGGCACTCCTCGGGCGGAAGCCGTTCTTCCAGCACTATGCCCTGTTCCTGTACGAGTACCGGCGAGAATTCGTTCTCCAAGAAGCGCCGACCTGAGTCCTGCGCACCGTTCGTTCCTCCCTTCGCCAGGAACAAAGACGTGCGATCCCCGCCAGAACAGGGCAGCCGCCCCGAGACAACCGAAGAGGCATCCCCACGAGGCCGCGCACCGTGACGGGCACCTTGTGGCCCGCGAAGGTGCGTCGACCGGTGCGGTCGGACCATCGAGCGGGACCGCAGCCTCAAGGTGGGTGGGGACCTCGGCTCCGAGTCGCGCGAGAAAGGGATTCCTGAACGGGTTCCCGACGGGGGACGTGGAAGCACGGAAACTGCCCCTCACCTACCGCCATCCTCTGCAGGGCACCCGCGCGATTCCCGAACGGCGGGAACGGGCATGGGACGCGGTTCGTACCTGCTGGCGCACTTTCGGCTTGCGCAGAGGCCGCCGAAGACCCTGCCGGAGGCGTCCCCTCTGAGCTCTGCACCTCGAGACGCGCTCTCGCTCAGCCAGCCCGTGGGGGGCACGAGGAGCGCATGGCCAGTCGCGACCTGCGCCAGGGTCTTGTCCAACGGGTAAACCTACTCTCGGCAGCTGAGACCCATGGCCGCGGTCCTTGCGTGTTCTTCTTGTGGGCTGTCCCTGTCGTGCCCCCTCAGGGAGCGGGAGCGCCTTGGACCTCTTCACCCACGTGATCTTCGCCTACCTCCTCTCCTTCGTCCTGTGGGGCCCGGCGACCCCGTGGTACATTGCCGCGGGAGCGATGGCCGGAGGGCTACCGGATTCGGACGTGCTGTTCTATCCGCTGGCCAAGCGGTTCCCGCTCCTGCGGCACCACGGCATCACCCACTCCATCCTGGGGGCCACCGCGGTCGCGGGAGCGGGCTCGGTCATCGTCCCGTACATCCTAGCGCCCTTCATCCCCGGGACTCCCACGGACCTCGCCGCGGGGACCACGCTCCGCTTCTTCGTCGCGATGCTCCTGGGCGGTCTCTCGCACGTCTTCCTGGACGGCTTCACCCACTTCTCCGTGCCCCCGCTCGCTCCTTTCTCTCACCGCGAGTTCGCGCTGCACGCCGACCGGGCGATCAATCTCGGCATGACCGCCCTGACGGTCGCGACGCTGGTGACCTTGATCTGGGAGAACCGAAACCCCTCGGTCGTTCCCGTCTCGCTCTGGATCGAGACGGCGTGGGTCCTCGTGGTGATCTACGGCGGCTACCTCGTGGCCCGCGGGCTCGGTCGATGGCGGGCGGGAGAAGCGAGGGCGAGCGGGGGCTACTCGGCCGTGATCCCTACGGGCAATCCCGTCGTGTGGTTCCTTGTGGACGAAACGATCACTCCCGAGAGGTACCACCTCCGCTACCGTCGGTACGTCCTTGGGAAGGGATACACGATGCCGGAGCGGACCGTCGACGTCGCGAAGTCGCCCCGAGGGACCGGCCCGGTCCTGACCCCGCAGGAGGCATTGAACCGCAGCTACGCTCCTGCGATGCAGAAGAACGGCTTCCTGCACTCGAGCTATCACTTCGGCGAGGCCGAGCGGAAGGGAGCTTTCTTCGAAGTGGTCTGGTACTCGATCGAGTTCGCGATGCTGGGGCGAGCTCCGGGCGTCCGCGTTCGGGTCGAGGCGGAGTCGGGGAAGGTACAGTTCGTCGGCGGCAACTTCCTGCGTCCCCCCGCGGCCGCGGGGATTTAGGGGGCGGAGGGGTCCTTCCTGGGACCAAGGCCTTTTAACGGCGCCATCATGGCTTACCACGAAGCGGCCGGGATAGGGTAGTCTGGCCTATCCTGGGGGACTGTGGATCCCTCGACCCGGGTTCAAAGGACAGCGGGGACCACCCCCGCCGTCGGAGACTCTCGGTCCCGGCCCTTCTCCCCCACTCGCGGGGGGCCGAGTCGAGGGGGGACCTCCCTTCTGGTCGGGACGTACCTTGGGGCCCGAGTCTCCCAACCGATCTATGACACGGATGCCGGCCCTACGGCGAAGGACCTGAAGCCCCTGCAGGGGCTGTCGGTGCCGGCATTGGGGAGGGAGGGAACGCGGGCTGGGAGGAAGGCAAGTACCTCTTCCTCAGTCGGAAGAGGACGAGGAAGGCCGCTGCGAGAACTGCCCCCACCAAATAGTCCTGGAGGGCGAAGGTCACGACGAAGTCCCACGGAACGAGCCAGGAGAGAAGACCGAAGGCGAAGTACACCTTGTGAAGGGAGTTCCCGCTCCTCCCTGCCTCGCGGACGACGAGGAAGAGCGCCACAAGTGCGCTACCGAGCTCTCCGGCAATGACGAGGAGAGGGAAGGAGAGGAGGTGGGGGGCCACGAGATAGAACAGCAACCAGGCGGAACCGAACGCGATGCCCAGCCCCAGGAACCACCGGGGCGAGCGCCGAGGCAGAAGGGATCGGGGGTAGAGCCAGTCCCCCTTCGCGAACCGCGCAGCGATCACGAAGAGCGCCATCACTCCCAGGAGGAACCCGAGGATCAGGTAGCCTTCGAAGTAGTTCGGGACGAACCCGAAGAAGCCCCAGATCACGGCGAACGTCAGGGCCCCCAGGGCCCACAGGAGCCCTCGATCCGTCAGGAACCGGTGGCCCCGGGTCTCGGGGTAGAGGAGCTCCACCAGAAGGATCGGCAGGGCGATGCTGAAGAGCGCATGGAAGAGTGCGATCACTACCGCAAAGACCCAGCTGACCCCGAGAAAATGGCCGTACGTGGCGAGGTAGCCCGCGGCGCTGCTGTGGGGATACACCATCGTCTTGGTGGCGATCCCCTCCTCGGCGATGCCGTAGGCGATCCCCAGCGGGAGCACCCCCGCCCAGCCGTTCTTCCACCGGAGGGCGAGGTCTCGGATGAGGAGCGACCCCGCACCGTAGAATCCCAGAAGGCCGAGCACCGCGACGGGGTTGATGAGGTTCCACACCGGGGTCGAGCCGGTGAGGAGCTCGGGGATGGTTACCGCCAGGGTGACGAGGGTCAGCTGGGCACGGTTCTCGTGGGCCCAGGAGCGGAGCCGGTCCAGTCGCGAGCGAGCTTGGGGCGGCACCCCACCTGAACACATCGGGGGAGGCACGGAGGACGGGAGAGGGCTGGACGGAGCGAGGGTGCCCGACATACGTGCGCACCGTGTGCGTGAAAAGCCTCGGAAGGGGTATTTGAATGGCCCAGAACGAGAGTGCCGGGCTCATGGGCCCCTCCACCGCAGCTCAGTCGCGCGCGCTCTGCTCGCTCGCCCGGATTGGCTCGACGCGCCCCGCGGCGCTCCGCCCTGCCCCCCTCGTGGGCGGGCGAGAACCGATCCGCGCCACAGATGTCCCGGGTCGTGGGCACATTAATGGAGGGTGGACGCGATGGCCCTCGCTCATGAGCGCAGCGATGCTCGGACGACCCGCCCCACGTCCTCGGCGCCCCGCCGCCTGTCGATCGGCCGCTGCTCTTTCTCTCCTGGTGCTGCTCCTCCTCTCCTCCGGTGGTGGCATCGGGGCCCCTACCCCGACCGTACGCGCGCCGACCGCGCATCCTTCCGTCTCTTCGCGGTCCCCTTCTGTCCCCTTCGCCGCACCGACCTGGGTCCAGCACGTCACCCGGGTCTCCCCTCCTCCCCTCGAGTACTCGGGGGTGACCTACGACCCGGTCGACGGATACGTCGTCCTGTTTGGAGGATGCAAGGCGCTGGTGGCGAACAATTGCGTCGCTCCTGCGAACGACACCTGGAGGTACCAAGGTGGGGTCTGGACCAACCTCTCGGAGAAGCTTCCTGCTCCCTCGCCCCGGTGGGGGGCGGGCTTCACCTGGGACACCTCCGACGGCTACGGGCTCCTCTTCGGCGGGGCCGGCACCGCGGGGTCCTACGCGGACACCTGGACGTTCTTGGGGGGAAAGTGGACCAACGTCACCGCGACCGCCGGTACGCCCCCCACGGGACGGTCGGAGTTCGCGCTCTTCAACGACACGGTGGACGGGTACGCGGTGCTGTGCTGTGGCGGGAGCAACGTGGGCAATCTGGGAGACACGTGGGAGTTCCACGGGGGGACCTGGGCCCCCCTTTCCGCGACAGTCCCGGTCCGGTGCTGCGTCCAGGGGGCGATGGACACCGCCGGCGGCCACGGGGTGATCTTCGGCGGCGGGAACAGGGGCGCGCTCGCCGATAGCTGGTTCTTCTCGGGGGGGAGCTGGACCTCCGGCCCGACCGGTCCCACGGGGGTCTGCTGTGCGGGCCTCGCCTACGACCCCGTCTACCGCTACGACCTGCTCTTCGGGGGAGGGAGCAACTCCGGACCCGTCGCGACCACTTGGACGCTCTCCGGCAGCACGTGGACGCCGCAGTCCCCTTCCGCCTCCCCCTCGGCCAGGGCGGAGGTCGCCGAGACGTTCGACGCGCGGGACGGGTACCTGATGCTCTATGGCGGCACCCCTTCGATCTCCGGCCCGATCGACAACGACACGTGGCTCTGGACCGCTCCCAACCCCCTGCTCCTCAACTCGCTCACGGCCACGCCCGACCCGGTCGACGTCACCGGCACGACTTGGATCAATGTCAGCGCCTCGGGAGGGTCCCCCAGCTACTCCTACGCCTACGCGGGGCTTCCCCCAGGCTGTACCTCTCGCAACTCCGCGAGCCTCTCTTGCGCGCCCTCGGTGGCCGGGACCTACTCGGTCTCCGTCTGGGTCAACGATACCGTGGGGAACTCGGTCCAAGGAGCTCTCCAGCTCTCTGTGGACCCGCTCCCCAGCATCGGCTCGTTCAGCGCATCCCCCGCTCCGGGCGAGGTCTCGGTCCCCGCGAACCTCACCGTCGCCGTCTCCGGTGGCTCCCCGCCCTTCCGCTACACCTATACCGGGCTCCCGGCCGGATGTGCTTCGTCGAACGCGTTCTCGCTCCCCTGCACGCCAACAGCCCCGGGCACCTTCAGCGTGGGAGTGACCGCGGCCGATGCGCAAGGGAAGGTGGCCGTGGGTTCGCTGACCTGGTCGGTGGATCCTCTCCCGTCCATCGTCGCGTTCATCGCGACCCCTTCTCCACAGGACCTGGGCCTTGTCGTGAACCTCACCACCACGACCTCGGGGGGCACCGGACCGATGCACTACACCTACCTAGGGCTCCCGGCGGGCTGCTCCCCCCGGAACTCCGCGTCCCTCACCTGCGCTCCGGTCGCCACGGGGACCTTCGCCGTGCAGGTGAACGCGACGGACATCTTCGCTCGATCCGCGTACGGGTTCCTGAACCTCACGGTCGGGCCCGACCTCTCCATGACCGCGTTCTCGGCCTCCCCCGTGGTGGTCGATGTCGGTGCGACCGTGGTGTTCCGCGAGTCGACCTCGGGCGGGGTCGCACCCATCTCGTACACGTACGGCGGGCTCCCACCCGGCTGTTCCTCGCGGAACCTGTCGACCGATCCCTGTACTCCTTCGGCGAGCGGGAACTTCACCGTCTTCGGCAACGCGACCGACCTACGGGGAGATCCCTCCTCTTCGTCGCTTCTTCTGACCGTCCACCGTGCGCTCGAGATCGGCGCGTTCCGTCCCCTCCGTCTTCCCTTGGACCAGGGCGACGTCCTCGGGCTGCTCGTCTCCACCTACGGCGGGACGGCTCCCTTCTCCTTCGCGTACTCCGGCCTCCCACCGGGCTGCCTCTCCTCCAACGCGTCCACCTTGAGCTGCACCCCGAGCACCTACGGCTCGTTCAACGTCACCGTCTCCGCCACGGACCCCGGAGGAGGCGCCGCGTCCGCGACCGTGAGCTTCTCGATCGCGGCCCCGTTGAAGGTGGTGAGCTTCGGGCCTACCCCATCGACGGTGGTCCTCGGAAACACGGTCCAGTTCGCGTTGGAGACCCTCGGAGGCTCCACCCCCCTCCGGATCTCGTACCAAGGCCTTCCCCAAGGGTGCTCCTCGGCCAACAGCAGCTTCGTCATCTGCACGCCGACCGCCTCTGGGAGCACCACGGTCTCGGTCGCGGTGATCGACATGGCCGGCCACTCGGTCGAGACCAATGCCACGCTGGTCGTGCAGCCCATCCCCCCTGCGCCCGCTTCGAACGTCGCCACCCAGGAGGTGGGGCTTCCGCTGTGGGCGTGGGCCCTCCTCGTCGCGGTTGCCGTAACGATGCTGCTCGTGGGGTTCCTGCTCGGGCGTCGCCGCCGCGAGGGGAACGCCTCGGGAGCTCCGCCGGCCTCCTCCCTACCTGCGACAGCGGGCTCTCGACCTTCAGCGCCGCCGGGATCCGAGGGAACCACATGGGCCTCCGTCCCGCAGGAGGTTCCTGTGGAACCCGGCCCGCCCCCGGCTCCCCCGAGTGGATGAGGCCGGACCGGTCGCGGGTTCAGCTCTCCGCGGCTGCGCTCGGATCTTCTTCGCGCTTGCGAGGACGAGCCGCCGCTCTCGCCTCCTTCAGGAAGTCGTTGCGGTGGCGAGCCGACCGCGCCTCCTCTCGAAGGTGGTCGTCGCAGAGCAGCGTGTTCTTCCAGTGCCAGGTCGCGCGGTGCCGGCAGCTCGCGACGTTGCACTTCTTCTTCCCGACGTAGGTTGTGGCCCCTCCCTCGTAGACCCTTAGGTTCCTGCCGGGCCCCCGCCCGGTCAGGACCTTGGGGACCCTCGTGCCCGGTGCGGTCGCACGGGGGAAGAGCTCCTCCAAGACCTCCGGCACCCGGTCGAGATGGTAGTCCGCCCACGTCGCGCCCCATCGGCGCAGGTCCGCCGGGGAGATCGACCAGGAAGGAAGGAGGCAGGCGCGCCCCAGCAGGGTCACTCCCTTGACCTTGCGACCGGTCTCCATATCGAACTGGGAGTCTCCGACGAGCACCAGCGGGACGTGCGGCCACTTCTCGTGGAAGGCGCGGAGATGGGCGTCCTTGGTGCCTTGCTTCGCTCCACGTACCTCCTCGAAGAAGAACCCGAGCCCCTCCCGCTCGAGCAGCACTTCGGCCATCTCGCGCTCGGCCCCCGTGGAGATGACCAGCTTCCACCCCGCCTGGTCCAGGCGTTTGAGCAGCTTCGGCACCTCCGGAAAGAAGCTCGCGTGAGCGTAGGCGTTCTTCACCTTCAGCTCATGGAACTTGTTCGCGGCGTTCTGAAGCTCGAACGGGGTGGCCTCGGGGTAGAGCTCCCGGAGCTGGAGCTCGAAAGGCTTCCCGGTGGTACGGTAGTACTGCCGCGCCGCCTCCTCCCTCGAGGTCCCAAAGACCTCGTGGAGCACCTGGGACGCTGTCGTCCCGATCGGCCGCATGCTGTCGAGCAACGTCCCGTCCAGGTCGAAGGCCAGGACCCCCCGAGGGGAAGTGGGGGGGAGGCGCCCGCCTTTCGGCGGGTCCTTTTGGGAGGACATGGGGGAGTGGTGGGTCGAGGTTACATATAATTCTGAGAGGTCCGTTCCACGTGCATCCTTCAGAGGCCATACGCGGCCGGCGGTCCGAACTCCTGACCGGCCGTCGCATCGTGATCGGGATCTCGGGTTCCATCGCGGCCACCGAGACCCCCCGGATCGTCCGGGAGCTCGTCCGTCATGGGGCCCACGTGGAGGCGGTCATGACCAAGGACGCTCTGGGCATCATCACTGCCGAAGCGCTCCGTTTCGCGACAGGCTCCCCTCCCATGACCGAGATCACGGGAGATGTCGAGCACGTCCGCCACCTGGGGCGAGGACCCGGCCGAGCGGACCTCCTTCTGCTCGCCCCCGCGACGGCGAACACGCTCTCGAAGATCGCGCATGGGATCGACGACACCCCGGTCACGACCTTTGCTTCCATCGCGCTCGGAGGGGGCGTCCCGGTCCTCGTGGCCCCCGCTATGCACGAGGACATGACACGGAACCCCGCGGTGAGAGAGAACCTGCAGCGACTTGAGCAGATGGGCGTCCACTTCGTCCCGCCCGCGATGGAGGAAGGCGAAGCGAAGCTCGCCGCTCCCGAGACGGTCGCCGCCCACGTGTTGCACCTGCTCGCCCGAGGGCCCTGGAAGGGACGGAAGGTTGTCGTCATCGGCGGGTCCACCTCCGAGCCCTTGGACGAGGTCCGCTCCCTCACGAACGAGGGGAGCGGGCGAGTGGCCCTCTCCCTGGTCACCCAGGCTTTCTATCGCGGGGCCGAGGTCGAGGCGTGGCTGGGCCAGCTCCGGGTCCCGGTCCCGCCTTTCCTGGCACCTAAGCGGTTCACGACCCTCTCGGACCTGCGCGAGCTGATCAAAACGGAGTCCAAGTCCTTGAAGGAGGCCGACGCGGTCATGGTCCCGGCCGCGCTCTCCGACTTCACGCTCAAGAAGCAGGCCGGGAAGATCCCCTCGCTCCAGGAGAAGCTCATCCTCGAACTGACGAAGGCCGAGAAGGTCCTTCCGGAACTTCGACACCTGGTCCGCGCCCCCTCCTTGCTCGTGGGGTTCAAGCTCGAGGCGGGCCTCTCTCCGCGCGCGCTTCAGGAGCGGGCCTGGGTCTATCTTCAGGCGACCGGATGCGATGCGCTCGTCGCGAACAACCGCGAGAGCATGGGGGGGACGGCGGCCGAGGTCTACCTGGTCCGTCCCGAGGGGAAGGTGCACCCCTACTCCGGTCCAAAGGATGTGGTCGCCGGCCGCCTTCTCGATGACCTCGGGGAGAGCCTTCCGCCGAAGTAGCGGCCCGGGCCGTCTCCCGTGTCGTCGAGGACGGGGCGCAGATCCTCGTAGCAGGGAGAGCAATCGGCATACGTCACCGCCCTCAGCACTCCGGCATCCGACCATGCTCCTCTCGTCCGGGCGACCTACGCCTCTCCTGGCCTGGGTCACCCTCTTTCTCTTGGCCCTCCCATGGCCCGCGGTCTCGGCCTCGGGCCAGGGGTCGCCTCCCCCTCTCCCCCCGACCCTCGAGGTGTCCTCCGGTGCGGTTCCTGCAACCCTCGCCGTCTCGTCCTCGAGCTACACGCTCCCGCCATCGTTCTGGGGCACGACCGTCTCGGCCGAGGCCCGTCTACTACCGGACGAGGCCGCGATGCTGAACGCGACACGCTCGCACGTTCTGGTCTGGACCGGGGCGAACGCCGGCGACCGCGTCAACATGCTCAACGATACGATCATCACGCAGAACGGGACGAGCCTGATCTGGAAGGCGCCCCCCACCAACGAGACCCAGTTCATCCACCTCTGCCGAGCGATCTCCTGCGAGGCCATCCTCCAGGTGCCGGGGGAGATCGACGACCCCTCGTTGGCGGCCGCCGTTGTCAACTACACCGAAAAGACCCTAGGGTTCACCCCGGCCTACTGGGAGATCGGGAACGAGCCGGAGCTCTGGCGGTACTGGAAGGTCCCCTGGAGCTCCTGGAACGTCCCGCCCCAGAACGGCTCGGCCATCATCACCCCGGGCGAGTATGCCTGGATGGTCCACAACTATACCGCGGTCCTCCGCACCGCGGACCCGAACCTCCGCATCCTGGGGATCGCCGGCACGGGCCGACCCCAACCCCCCGTGCTCACGCCGCTATCGGCATGGATCAACGCCACGGTGGCGGTCAACGGCGCGAACCTCTCGGGCATCGCCTTCCACGTCTACACGGCCGGGGTCTACGGCGCCCACACGCTGGGCCAGTTCTACGCCTTCGACACCGGACCGTACAGCGTCTTCGGAAGGGTCTCGGACGCCCGCTCGAGCATCTCCAACGAGATCAACGCGACCTGCCCAGGATGTCCCACCCCACCCGTCTTCCTGACCGAGCTCGGCTCCGCGCTCTCGCACTTCTTCTTCGCGAACTTGAGCCGGGGTTTCGCCGGGGGGCTTTCCATGGCGGCGAGCGAGGCGGAGGGGATGGACCTCGACCTCCCCACGCTCGACGTCTTTGCCTCCGTCTTCAACACCTCCAACGCTTGGTTCGCCTTGAACGGGACGCCGCGGCCGGACTTCGCGGTCTATGCCCAGTTCCTCTCGGGCCTGGGGAGCGACGTCTTCCCCGCGACGCTGACCCCCCCCAGCGGTCCGCCGTACACCGGTATGAACACCTCCCTCGGTGCGAACCTCTACGCCGTGGCGACCGAGGACCCCAGCGACCACGGTCGCTCCGACCTCCTCCTCGTGAACCAGAACACGACCACGAACGTCTCGCTTGCGCCCGCCCTCCCCGGCATTTCCGCCACCCCCCGGGTTCTCCTTCGAGAGTGGAGCGCGCGTGCGGTCTACGGTCCTCTCAACTCTACCTGGTGGGTCGCGCCGCTCACCGCGGCTCCCGTGGTCTCGGTACTTCCCGGTGGCCTTCCCTCCAGCTGGACGCTCCCTCCCCAGACGATCGCGGAGTTCGAGTCCTATCCGAGCGCCGGTGCCGGGGTCTCGTTCAACGAGACCGGTCTTCCCTCGGCCGAGCGCTGGTATCTCTCGCTCAACGGAAGGACCGAGGAGACGCCGGGGACGAACCTGACGGTCATCCTGCCCACCGGAACTGCCTCGGTCGCACCGATCGCCCTCCCACTGCCATTCGGGAGCTTCCGTCCGAACCCCCTTGAGCGGATGGAGCCGTTCCCGCCCTCCTCGGTGACCGTGGGGTCCACGACCCAGGACTTCCTGGTTCCCTTCGCCACCCAATGGAACATCTCGACCTCCGTCGGTCCCCCTGGCTCGGGCTGGACAACACCGCCTGTCGGGTGGGCGAACGCGAGCAGCGTGGTCACGCTAGACGAGGTTCCCGCGTCGGGGTTCGTTCCCGGAGGGTGGACAGGCGTCGGAACCGGTTCCTACACGGGGCTCTCCTCCCAGGCGACCCTGGTCGTGAAGGGTGCGATCCAGGAGACGGCCTTGTTCCTCCACGGTTTCCCCGTCACCGTCTCAGAGACAGGGCTCGCGACCGGCACCCCTTGGAGCCTTTCCATCGGCGGGGCAACGAGCTCGTCGACCTCCTCCTCTCTTGTCGTGCTCGAGGCGAACGGAACCTTCGCCCTCCAGGTGGGGACCCCTACAGGCTACACCCTCTCTTCGGCCCCCTCCACGTTGACCGTCAACGGTGGGCCGGTGTCGGTCTCCATCGTCTTCGCCCCGGTGGTCGCCACCTACTCGGTGCGATGGCAATCGGTCGGTCTCCCCGGGGGCGCGACCTGGTTCCTCCTCCTCAACGGAGCGCGTTGGAACGCTTCGGTCGGGACGGTGGTGGCCGCCCTTGCGAACGGCTCCTACGCTGCATGGGTCTCGAACGCTGGAGATTTCCATCCCTCCAATCGCTCGTTCACGGTCGAGGTCCTTGGGGGACCGCTGAACCTCACGGTTCCGTTCGTGGAGAACACCTACCCGGTCCTCGTCGGCGCCTCCGGCCTCCCCACCGGCGCCTCCTGGTCCCTCCAGGTCGTCGGCTTGGGCGCGTTCACGTGCAGCGCCACATGTACGTTCCCCCTGACGAACGGCACGTTCGACTGGCTGCTGACCCCACCCAGCGGATACGCTTCCGACTCGGACCATGGCACCCTCACGGTCCGCGGGACTCCGACCTACCTGAACGTCACGTTCCGACCTCCCCCCGCGGCACCCTCCTTTTGGGGCCAGCCAGAGGGGTGGACGGTCATGGGGCTCCTGGGAGGCGGGGCCGCGTTGGGCCTGGCGGTCTTGCTGATACGTTGGCGCCGACGCCCGAAGGGCCCCGAGCGACTCCCGTGGGAGGAGCGCGACCGGGCGTCAGGGATCGTCGCCCCTGAGCCCCGCCCTCCTTCGTGAGCCCGTCCCCTCCGAAGCGTTCGACCCTGCTCCCCTCCCCGTGAGGCGCCGCCCTCATTACCCTGGGTGCCGTCGGGCACCCGGGGTGCTGGGGCATGCCGGTCCGATCACGGGGATCCAGAGCCAAAGAGGGCTACCACAAGGTCCAGGACCGGCTCGCGAAGGTCTGCCGACCGGAGAGCTTGGTCCTAAGCCACGGGTACGACCCGTCGCGGAGCGAGGGGGCGCTCATCCCGCCCATCTTCCTCTCCTCGACCTTCGTCTTCCCGACCGCGGAGGAAGGCAAGAGGTTCTTCGAGATCGCCTACAACCTCCGTCCGCGCCGACGCGGGGAGAAGCTGGGACTGATCTACTCCCGACTGAACAACCCGGACCTCCAGATCCCCGAGGAACGGCTCACCTTGCTCGAACAAGGCGCCGAGGCCGGGCTCCTCTTCGCGAGCGGCATGGCTGCGATCACGACCTCGTTCCTGGCGCTCCTCGCTCCCGGGGACGCGGTCGTGTCGACGGAGCCCGTCTATGGCGGGACGGACTACCTCTTCCGCACGATCCTCCCGAAGTACAGGGTCAAGGTCCGGTTCGTGCCATCGGGGGTCGACCGAAAGGAGCTCGTGAGGGTCCTGAACGAGCTCAAGGCGAGCGGGTCGCGCCCCGCCGCGATCTTCGTCGAGACCCCGGCCAACCCGACGAACGTCATGACCGACATTGCGGGTTGTGTCGCGGCGGCCCGGGAGGTCGGACGAGGAGCGCAGCGTCCCTGGGTGCTCGTCGACAACACGTTCCTGGGGCCCTTGTGGCAGAGCCCGCTGCGCCATCACGCGGACCTCGTCCTCTACTCGGCGACGAAGTTCATCGGCGGCCACAGCGACCTCGTCTCCGGGGCGGCGCTCGGCCGCCGGGAGCTCATCGACCGGATCGCCGTCTACCGGACGATCCTCGGGACCATGGCGAACCCCTTCGACGGGTTCCTCGTGCTCCGCAGCCTGGACACCCTCACCGTCCGCATGAAACGGCAGAGCGAGACGGCGAAGCGGGTCTCCAGATGGCTCGTCCGTCAGCCGCAGGTCTCCCGCGTGCTCTACCCGGGCCTCCCAGAGGACGCCCAGCAGCGGCGCCTCGCCCGCCGCCAGTGCCGGGGCCCGGGCTCGCTCATCTCCTTCGAGGTCCGAGGGGGCGAACGGGGGGCCTTCCGCTTCCTGAACGCGCTCGAGCTGGTCAAGGTGGCCGTGAGCCTTGGCGGGACCCACACGCTCGCGGAGCATCCCGCGAGCATGACGCACAGCGACGTGCCCCGGGAGGAGCGGGAGCGACACGGGATCTCCGAGTCCATGGTCCGTCTCTCCATCGGCCTCGAGGACCCGGGCGATCTCATCCGCGATCTCCAAGGCGCGCTCCGAATCACCTCGCGGCTCGCCCACAAGCACTGAATGTGTCCGCGTGGGGTCGACGCGCCCCAACGGTGGCGGTCCGCAGGGCGGGGACCGCCCCTGTCCGGTTGTCAGAGGGCACATCGAGCTGGCCAATCGCTTCGAGGGCCGCAGCGCGGAGGGGCCCCCGAACTCATCGACGTGAGCCGGGGAACCACTCGTCGTACGTCGCGTGGTCCACGATATCGAGCAGGATCACGTCCCTGTCCAAGATCGTATAGAAGAGGCGATGGAAGGAGGCCAGGTCCACGCAGTACAAGTTCTCGACCCCGTAGCGGGAGCGAAAGTGGGCCGGGATGTGCCGGGGCGGGATGACCTCGCCCCACTGTCCGTCCAACTTGAGCCTCAGAATGGCGGTCTGAAGCCCCTTCCAGATGGCGGGGGCCGGTTGTCGGCCAGCTCGGGCGTCAGCCTCCCACCGCGCATACTCCCCGGTGAGTGCACCGTGGGCCACGACGCTTCGAGGGCGGAACGGCACGGCTCCTCTTCAGAACCGACGGCCCAGAGCGACGGCGCGGCGAAGGGACTCGCTGTCCGCGTGCGTCCACTGGACCCCTTTGGACCCCTCGACGGCCATCCCGAGGCGGAAGAAGTAGCCGAGCGCCCGGTTGAGGCGAGGTCTCGTCGTGGAGTGTCCCCTCCGCTCAAGTTCGTCCAAGAGCCAGTTCCGGCTCACCGGGACCCCAGCCCTCCGGAGCAACGATTCCACGAGTTCCACCGTTGAAAGGTTCACATCCGGCGCATGGGGGGCGGAGCGAGCAGATGCGCTCATGGAGAACACATATCTGTGGAGGCTATAGAACTTTACATCCCCAGGGGTACCCCTTGGTCGTTGCCCTACCCTCAGCGAGCCGCATTGCGTCCCATGCGGGCCGCCGTGCGTGGCGGTGGGGTGCAGGCGGGCGGCAGGAGCCCTACCGCCGGAGGAAGCGAGCACCGATCTGGTGTGGAAGGCAGGAGTGGGCCGCCTGCAACCCACATGCATGGTGGCAAGGCTCTCTACCACCGTTGGGCCCGGAAGGTCTCGAATGGGCCGCGGACCGCCATGCCCTCGTACGCTCTTCGCTGGGATGTACCGCACCTCCCCGGAGGAACGCTCGCGGGCCCACCACGGAGGGGCGCTCCAGGTCGGAGGCGTACCGGTTGGCCCCCGGGACCACTCGAGGAGATCGCCCCCGCTTCCAGGGAGTAGGGGTGGCACGGTGTCCTGCTCTCAAGCTTTCGACACGCGCGCAGGACCCGGTGCAGGAAGGCGGGCCCAGTTCCTGACCGAGGGGATCGCAAGAAGCGCGAAGCTCGCGAACGCACCCCCCACGCCGGCAAGAACGTACGTGTGTCCTACCCCCAGGAGAAGGACCGCGAACCCCCCCGCGATCTGGCCCACGGGGATCATCGCGAAGGCCCCCGCCTCGCTCGTCGCGAAGTATCTCCCCATCACCTTCTCGGGGACGGTCCGTTGCTCGGCCGAGAGGGCACAGGTCCCGGCGAACGACTGGAGGATGGCGAAGAGAAGGGCCAACGCGACCGCCAGGGGAAGGTAGGCGGTCAGTCCCAGCACCACCACGCTCAGCCCCGCGCATCCCGTCGCCACGGCGAACCATACCCCCGGGGCGCGGTCCGTGCCGACGCGACCAGGGAGCAGCGGACCGATCGCGAACCCCGCGGTGTTCGCGGCCAGGAGCACCCCGAACACCGCCACCGTGAGGTGGAGCTGCTGCGTCACGTAGAAGATCTCGAAGCCGTTGTACATCGCGAGGAAGAAGTTCGCGACCAGGGCGCTGATCGTGATCGCCAGGAGCGCGGTCTGGGACCGCAGGAATCGTAGCCCCTCGCGGGCCTCGGCGAGCAGGCTCGCACGCATTTCGGGCGGGGAGGCGGGGGCCTCCCTTCGACGCGGCAGGACCATCCACGTCAGAAGGGCGGCGGAAACGAGGAACGTGAGCGCGTTCAGCAGCAGTGCGAGACCCAGCAGAGCTCCCAGAAGTACGACCAAGGCCCCGCCCAGCGGGCTCCCCACGAAGCTCGACGCGGTGCCGCTGCTCTCTAGGAGCCCGGTTGCGTCGGTGAGCCGTTCGGAACGCACCAGCCTGGGGAGCAGGGCGTTTCGCGCGGGCCGGAACAGCGTTCCCAAGCCGGAGACCGCGAAGGCCGCCGCAAGCACCAGGACCACGTTGCTGCCCCGGACGAGCACGTCGGCGGCCAATGCCCCCAGGATCGCGAAGCGGCCGAGGTCGCAGGCGACCATGAGCCGACGCCGGTCGAACCGGTCGACGAGGGCACCCCCGAGGATCCCAAAGAGGGCGGAGGGGAGGAACTCGACCACCCCGAGGAGGGCGATCGCCAGGGGGGAACGGGTGGCGCTGTACACGAGCCACGTGAGGACGACGTAGCCCACCGCATTCCCCAGCGAGGAGCCAATGGACCCGGAGCACAGGAGGGCGAAGTTCCGATTCCCCCAGAGAGGGACCCGAGCTCCTGTCGCGGCCTCGACCGTTGACCTCATCCTCGACCCCACGACTCTTCGGTCGCTGGCCATGTCGGCTGGCTCTTGGGGATTCCCTCCACTACCCCGGGGTGGGCAGCCCCCCTCAGGAGGAAGGAGGGTCGATCAAGGTCACGCTACTCCTGCCCCACGACGAACCTCCGGGCATGGCCCGCCGAAAGCCCTGCCGAGACGACCTCGAGGACCGGATACTCTCGCATCAGTTAGCGGCAGCCCGCTAGGGAGTCCTCTCAGTCTTCGAAACGCGGGCCGCTCTCGCGAGGAGCTCGGGAAGCAGGTCGCCGACATCCTCTTTCTTCGCTCGGAGCTCAAGGTACTCCCGATCCAGGGAGGCACCGAACTCGGCGACCAGGAGGATCGCTTGGTTCAGTTCCTCGGGAAGCTTCCAATGCTTGGTGGAGGCCAGGCGTCCGATGATGAGGTCCTCGACCGCGGCCACCCGAACCCTCCCGAACGGGGTGTCGATGGTCCGAAGCAGGGAGGTTCGTCCGTGGTAGTCTTGCGAGCTGACGATGTCGAGCGCGATCTTCCAGCCCTCGGACCACCAGATGCGCCCGTCCTTGTGGAAGCCCCAGGCGCGGAGCACGTGCTCCAGCGCCTCCCTCCGCCCGACGACGTCGAGGTCCCCCGAAACATACGCCCCCCCAGAGTAGATCTCTATCGCCGAACCCCCGACCACGATGAGGCCGTCCTTGAGGCCTGCTTCTCGACCCAAGAGGGCGCAGAAGTAGAGCGTCCTCTGGGCGGGAGATGAGGTCCCATCCAGGAGCTTGTGGGCCTCCTCCATGCCGGTCATCGTTCGCGCCGGCGTAGCCTCCTTGGGGTGGGGTGCCCTCGTAAGGACGTCGCCAATCCCACGGCACGAAGGGCTCGGTCCTTCTCGGGCGGCCGTTCAAAGTCCCTCAGGATCGGTGGGGGCCCCCGCCTCCAAGAGAGCTTGGATAGATTGGGAGGGGGCAGGTCGCGGATGCGCTCTCTCAGCTCCTGTGTGACGTCGATGCCGTTGACGCCTCGGTCCAGCCAATCCTCGCTCCAACTCACACGAGCGCGTTTCGAGAGGAACGACCTGAGATCCTCATCTCGGAGTCGCCAGCCTCGCCCCTTCCTTTCGAGAGCTCGTGGCTCCACCAAGCCCGCCCTGGCCAGACGATCGAGCTCCATGGACACCTTGATGGGCTGCACGTCCGAGAGCTTGGCGATCCGATAGCCACTCAGGTCACGTCGGGCGCTGGCAAGGACGACGAGGATCCTGGCTCGAGCCTCGCTGCCGAAGACGGAGGCCAGTCCCGTCGCCATCATGATATCTCAATAGGATAGTATCCGTTACTGATAATAAAGTGTGACACAGGTCCCACAATGCCCAAGGCCCCGCACGGGACGAGGGCAGCCTCCGGGAGCCGCTCCGGCCTCCCCCGGGGCCGATGCGACCTAGAAGTGCCCGGCCGCGCCCACCACACCGTTGATGATGAACTGCACCCCGACCGCGGCGAGGAGCAATCCCATCACCCGGATGATGGCGGTGATCCCGACCCGTCCCAGGTAGCGGAAGATCCCCTGCCCGAAGTGGAGGATCGCCCAGGATGCGAGGGTGACTGCGATCACCGCGACGAAGAGCCCCGCGAGGTCGATGACATCCCCGCCGCTGTTCCCGACGAGGACCATGACCATCGCGATGGCCCCCGGTCCCGCGAGGAGCGGGATCCCGAGGGGGGCGATCGCGAGCTCGTCGCGGCGCCGGATGGCGTCCTCCCGGTCCGCCGGGGGGATCTTCTTCCCGACCTCCCCGTGCAGCATGTCGTAGGCGATCAGGAAGAGGAGGATCCCTCCCGAGATCTCCATCGCCCAGAGGGTGAACCCGAACGCCGCGAAGAGGAAGCGCCCCGCGACGAGGAAGACCACGAGGGTGACCCCGCACGTCGCGACGGCCCTCTTGAGGATCACGCGTTTGTCCGCCTCGTCGAACCCCTCGCTGAGCGCGACGAAGAACGGGAGGGTCCCGATCGGGTCGACGGTCGCGAAGATGCTCGCCGCCGCGGCGAGGAGGAAGCCGAGCTCTGCTTCGGTCACGGGTGCGAAGGAGAGGCGGACGCATCGCCCCACTGGATGCCGCAGTTGCTGCAGACACGGCTCGAAGGGAGCGGGCTCCCGCACATCGGGCACTCACGGACCGACTGCAGCGAGACCGACCCGAACGAGGAGATCTTCATCGGGGCTTGGGAACGGATGGACGGAGGTGTGGTGGGGGGCGGCGCAGGTCGCTCAGAGAGAGCCCCCGTCTTCCGGGGCGCCTCGGGGGTGGGGGTCGGAGGGGGAGAGCTCGAGGGCATCGGCGGTGGTGGCGCCGGGACGGCGAACAGGTCCGGGCCCTGTGTCGCTTTGGAAGGCGGTGCCGGAGGTTCCGAGACGGGGGGAGAGGTCCTGGTCGGAGCTGGCGAAGGAGGGCTGGGGGTTGCCGCGGGCTTGGCCACCACATTCTCCGAGGGGGCGACGGTACCCAACGAGGGGGACGCCGGACGGACCGCGGCAGGAGCGGGGAGTGGGGTCGATACCACCGGAGGGCTGGAGGGAAGAACGGGGTCCTTGGCCGCAGGCCTCGCCGGCGGGTTCGCAGGGATGCTGGGCGGGAGCGCCGACTCCCCCGCTTTCGACAGCGCATCGTACTTGTCGTCGTTCAGCGTCAAGGCCGGCAGAAGCCCCAAGGGGAGGAGATTGCGCGTGCTTCGCGGAGCTTCCTTCTCGCTGCTCACCGGTGGCGAAGGGGGGACCGGGGCAGCGGCACTCCCCGTAGAGGATGCGCTCACGGCCTCAGCAGGTCTCGGAGGAGAGGGTTCGCTCGACTTCTTCGTTCTCTCCTTCTTGCGCCTCGGCGGTCGAGGCTCTCGCCCGGGGATGAGCGTCGTCGGCGTGAGGCCGTTCCAGGTGACGAGACAGCTGCGGCAGGTCCGGTCCCGCTTGAGGTCGCCCCCGCACCAGGGGCAGTACACGAACATCTCGGGTACAGGAGTGCCCTGGGCCACCACGGGGGGAGCTAGGGTCGCCAAGGATAAAGGAAAGGGGGGCGGAGAGCGGGAGGTCTAACCGCCTTCGTTCTCCCAGCTCATGTTGCAGCGGGAGCAGTAGCCGTTCTCGAGGGGTCCGCTGCAGATGAAGCAGCGACCAGGGCCCGCCACGAGAGGCTCCGCGGGGGTCGTGGAGGCGGGCGGCGATGCAGGGAAGGGAGGCGCCGGCGGGGGAGCGACCGCTTCAGGCGCTGACGACACGGTCGACGGAGGAGGGATCGGAGGAGGCGATCGCGAGGTCGCGGGAGCCGCAGGCTCCCGGGGGATCTCCCGCACGATCGGCGGCGGAGGGACCAGGGGCGCTGCCGGCTCCTCTGGTGGGGGCGGGTGAGCGAGCGAAGAGGTGGGAGGCAGCTTCTGGGGCTCCGGCGCGCTCTCGACACGGTCCGTGAAGGCCGTGGGCTCAGGCGCGTTCGGCTCCCACGAGACCTGACAGATGTTGCAGACCCGGCCCGGCGCGAGGGGGCCGCCGCACTGGGGGCAGTGGGTGAGGTCGGCGGGGATCACGGGGGCAGGAGGGGGAGGGGGCAGAGGGGCCGTCGGAGGCATCGACCCGGTGAGGGTCTGAGGAGCTCCGTGGCCGATCCCTCCCGCGTCGTCCCCCTGGGTAGGTTCCCACCGCACCTGGCAGACCGGACACTCGCTCTGGGGGGAGAGCGGACCGGAGCACTGCGGGCAGTGGGTGAGCTTCTCCACGATGGGTGGTGGCGTGGAAGCCGGCACCGCCGGCGGAGAGATCGGGCTTGGAGCCATGACCTCGGTGGGGACCGCCGGTCCTACGGCGGCCGCATCCGGGCTCGCCACGAACTGACAGGTGGGGCAGGGGATGCCCTCCCCCAGGAGGCCCGACCCGCATCTCGGGCAGAGCGGTCCCGAGGCGGTAGGCGCAGCCGGAGCGGACGGGACGGACGGCGGCCCCGAGGCCGCGGTCGCCAAGACCGCGCCCACCTCGCTCACGCGAGTCCCCGGAGGGAGCGACGCTGGCCCAAAGGGGACCGCGCCACCTAGGTCGTCGGGGGACTGGTCCGAGGCCCCCACCGGGACCATCGGGGCGATCATGTCGGGGTTCATCGCCGCGCCACCGGCGACCATCGGGGCGCCCACCGCGACGGCAGGGGCAAAGGCCTCCATGTCCGGGGAGTACTCCTCACGGGGGCGGCGGCGACGCATCGCGACCGCCAGGACGATCGCGGCCGCGGCGATCGCCGCGACCACCAGGAGGATCCACCATGGAATACCCGCGATGGTACCACCGTTGAAGATCCCCTGGCTCTGGGGCACCGCGACCGTGGCGGTGTAGTTCCCGGTCCCGGAACCCCCCGAGGTGTCGGTGACCTTGACCACCACCGGGTACCCGCTGGCCTTCGTGTAGAGATGCGCCACGCTCGAGGTGGAGGAGGTCGTGGTCGTGCTGACCGCGGCCGAACCGTCGCCGAAGTCCCAAAGGAGCGTGTAGGTTCCATGCCCGCCCGTGATGGTGGCGGTGATCGTCATGTTCACAGGCGCGGGGTCGTTGAACTGGCTGCTCGTGACCGATACGGAGATGGCAGGGTAGACGCTCACGTTCAGGAACCCGTTGCCCGTGCCCCCCACGCTGTCCGTAACCGTCGCGCGGACCTCGTAGGTGCCGGCGGTCGAGAACGGGTGGCCGAGCTGCGTCGAACCCGACTGGGCGGCGGCCCCTGTGCCGAAGGTCCAGCTGACGGAGGAGGTGAGGAAGCTCCCCGACCCTCCGGAGGGCGAGGCCGTGAAGATGTCGTTCACGTTGACGTCGACGGAGGTGGTGGTGGCGGTCAGGACGACCAAAACGGCGGGGTTGATGAGGACGCTCGTGGGCGCGGAGGTCGTCGTGGCCCCCTTGCTGTCGACCACCTTGAGGGTCGCCGAGAACGTCCCGCTCGCCGCATAGGCGTGGGTCACTTGGGCGGGCGCCGTCGTGAGCGTGACGGGCGTCGAACCGTCGCCGAAGTCGAACGTGTAAGAGGCATAGGTCCCCGAACCGCCCGTCACGGACCCGGCGAAGGAGATCGCCTCGCCCACGTCCGCCGTTGAGGGGCTGGCCGAGACCACCGCGGTGAACTGCCCCGCGGCAGCGACCGTGAGGGACTTCTGGGCGTTCCCGGTGTTCCCCTTGGAGTCCGTGACCACGACGGACGCGGTGTAGGGCCCGGGTGCCGCGTAGGTGTTGGTGGCCGTGTTCGTCGGGCTGTTCGCCGTGTGCCCGTCGCCGAAGGTCCAGGCGTAGGCGACGTAGGGGGCCGTGCCTCCGTTCACCCCGGCGGTGAACGTCACAGGAAGACCTGCCACGGGTGAGGTCGGGCTGTAGCTCAACGTCACCGCGAGCGTGCAGGCGCTGCCGCATCCCGTCCCCGCGGGGTTCACGATCTCGTTGAAGGGCTGGCTCGCGGAGTGCCCCGCGGAGTCCAGGACCGAGAGCGTCACCGAGTAGCCGGGGTTGCTGTTGGCCGTAGTGTAGTTGTGGTGCTGCCAGGCGCCCAGCCCCACCGCAGAGCCGTCCCCGTAGTTCCAGCTGAACGTGTAGGGGGCGAGCCCTCCCGTCGCCGCGGAGGAGAAGGTCACCATGGTGGTGGTGTTGGAGGGGTTCGGCGAGCCTGTCGCGCTCAGGATCGAGAGGGGGGCGAGGACGTGGATCGCGGTCGTGGCCTTCGCAGAGAAGCCCAAACTGTCGACCACAGTGACGGTCGCGTTGTACCACCCCGCCGAGCTGTACGCGTGGGTCGCCTTCGCCCCCGAGAGGGCCCCGGTCCCGTCGCCGGGGTTCCACGAGTAGGTGTAAGCGGGGCTCCCGCCCGTCACGGTCGCGTTCAGGAAGACGGTCTGGCCCGCCACCGGGGAGGCAGGTGCCGAGGCCGCGGCCACCGTCATCGGACTGTCGACCAGGACATAGCCGGTGGTCCCGGCGGTGACCTTCGGGTTCGCGGAGTCGGTCACGTTGAGGTAGACCGTGAAGTTCCCGGAGCTGGGATACTTGCCCGAAGGGTTCGTCAGCGTGGAGGACTGCCCGAAGCCCAAGCTCCAGACCCACGCCAAGGTGGGGGTCCCCCCAGCCACGGTGGCATTGAACCAGACGGTCTGCCCGACCAACGCCGGGCGGGGCGAGGAGACCAAGTTCGTGACCGATAGCGCCGAACTGACCGTGACCGTGGCGGTCGCCCAGGTGGAGGTCATCCCGAGGGAATCGGTCACCGACGCGGCGACCGTCGTGGTTCCGACCGCGCTGAACGTGTAGGGGAAGCTGGACGTCGTGGCCCCGGCCTGCGCGGCACCGTTCACCTGCCAGGAGTAGGCGTTGGCGCCGTAGGTTCCTGACCCCCCGCTCGGGGTCGCGGTGAAGGTGAGGCTCTGTCCCACGTCGACCGCTCCCGAGGAGGGGGAGATGGACACGAGGAGACGAGGGTACACCGTGATCGTTCCCGCACTCGCGGTCACGATCTCTCCGAGCATGTCGGTGATCTGGACGGAGGTGGTGTACGTGCCAGAGTTCGTGTAGTTCACGAGCGGGTTCCTCGCCGTCGTGGGACAGCTGGGCGAACAGGCCCCGCCGAAGTTCCAACTGTAGGAGTACGCGGGCGCGCCGGCCGCGGGGGTCGAGTTGAACTGGACGTTCTGCCAGAGGTCGACCGTCGTCGGGGAGGCCGAGGCCGCGCCATACAACGCGAAGAAGTTCCCGTAGTAGACCTGGGCGGCGGGGTTCCCCGAATCGATGTACACGACGTCGACACGGAAGGGCGAGGCCCCCGCGTTGGTCGTGACCCCGATCGAGGTCGCCGAGTACGGGCCCCCGGCGGCGACGCCCGCCACCGTGGTGAGGAAGGTCCCCGAGATGGAAGGCGCCCAGCTCGCGTCCACGACGCTGCTGCTCGAGTCGTACCAGGACACGAACGGTCCACCCGAGGTCCCGTCCACGGCGATCGAGGCGCTCACGGTCCCCGTGGTGGTCGCGGAGCCCGTGGGGTAGCCACCCCGGGTGTACGTGTTCCCGGAGGCTCCGGTGTGGTACCAGTAGGCGACATCGTAGCTCGGAGCGCTCGCGGTGGCGGCGTTGAGCTCGAAGGCGAGGTAGCTGTTGTTGCCCCCCGAATAGGTGATCTGATCAGGTCCGGTGACGATGACCGTGTAGGACCCTGCGAACGCGGAGCTGGTGATGGTCGCGGGTCCCTGAGGCGAACCCGCCCCACTGGTGTAGAGGGTGTTGTAGTTCTCCGTCGAATAGAACGCTCGAGCGTACTGGGTCGTCAACGCCCCGTTGGTCCATGAGGCCAGCACCGAGCAGTCAGGCGTGGTCGAGCTGCAGGACATCCCCAGGTCCGGCCAGTATTCGGCCCCGCTCGCGGTGATGGCCTCGAGCCGCCACCCGCCATCGCATGAGGTGGTGACGCAGTAGGTCGTCCCCCCGGCGAATCCGTCGACCCCGACGACGGTGCAGGACGGCCAGGTCGTCCACGTCCCGCAGTCCACAAAGTCGCTCCAGAAGGTCACGAGGAAGTTCCCGGCGGAGTCCCAGGAGCCCGCGGTCCCCTCGAACGTATTCTCCGGGCCGTACCCGTTCGCCCGGATCCACGACTGTCCCCCCGTCGCAGCCCAGGAGGTTCCTCCGTTGGTCGAGACGTCCACCGTGTAGCCGTCGGAGGTTGCGGGGTTGATCGTGGTACGCGTGCGGTTCTCCCAGACCACCCCCAGGTGCGCCGAAGCGCCGCTCCCGAACACCGAGAGGTCGGGCGAGGTGTCCTGCGTCGCGTACGACCCGTCCAATTGGACCGGGGTGGAGAAGCTCGTGCCGTCGTTGCTGCTGTAGGCGAACCAGATCGTCCACCGGCCCGTCACGTTCGCCGACCAGACCGTCCAGACGTAGCCGGACGAATCGGTCACGGTGGAGGGATTGTTGGACCAGGCGAACACCGGGCCGCCGTTCTGGTCGGTGATGGTGGTTGTCGAAACATGGACGGAATTACCAAAGACCGTCAGGGAAGGGAGGGCGCGGGAGGCCGAGTCATTCGGAGGCATCGAGGGGGGTATCAGCGCACGGGCAGGAGCGACCTGGAGTGCGCGGGCCGCATGGGAGACAGGAACCGCTCCGGCGAGGGACATGATCGAAGGACTGAGGGCCGTCCGGTCGATGAGCGAGGTCCCGGTTCCCTTGGCCATCTCCGAGGTCCCATGCGCTCCGACGAGGAACGAGCCTTGAGCGCCCCCCGTGAGCACCAGGGCGCTCAAGAGAAACCCCAAGGTCAAGCCCAGAACGAGGCGAGAACCTTGGGCGTGGTAGACCATAGGTTGCGTGGGCGTCGCAAGCCTCCTGGGGTATAAGTACGTGCGCGGCGCACCCTCGAGGGTAGGCCCGTTTTCCTCTCGAGAAACCCGCGCGGCGGCCGACCCCGCGACGCGCACCTTATACCTCCCTCCGAAATGGCGCGCCCGGGTCGAAACGATGGTGCTGCTGCGAGAGTACCGAGGCAAGGAGATCCTTCGAAAGTACGGCGTCCCGGTCCCCTCCGGGAAGGTGGTCCACAGCGGAGCGGAGGCGGCGGCGGCATTCACCGACAGGTCGGCCCCCGTGCCGTGCGTCGTCAAGGCCCAGGTGCTCTCCGGAGGAAGGGGGAAGGGCGGGTTCGTCAAGGTCGCGAACACGGCGCTCGAGGCCGTCGCGGCCGTGGACGCGATGATCGGGAAGGAGTTCAAAGGAGAGAAGGTCCGGGAGGTTCTCCTGGACCCCAAGGCCGCGATTGCCCGAGAGCTCTACTTGTCGGTCACGGTCGACCGGTCCTCCCGCAAAGCTCTCCTCATGGCCTCGGCCCAGGGGGGCATGGAGGTCGAGGCGCTCCCCGCCGAAAAGCTCCTGAAACTCCCCATCCATCCCCTAACGGGGCTCGTCGCTTACGAGAAGAGGGCCGTCGCCAAGGAGTTCGGCCTCCCCCCCGACGCCACCCGCGACCTGGACAGGATCCTCGACGCCCTGTGGACGATCTTCGAGAAGGAGGATGCGGAGCTCGTCGAGATCAATCCTCTCGCCCTGGTGGGCGACCACCTTCAGGCCCTGGACGCGAAGGTCATCCTCGAGGATGACGCGATGTTCCGCCACCCGGACTTCCAGAAGGAACACGGGGAGCTCTCCCCCCTGGAACAAAAGGCCCACGACAAAGGGATCGCCTTCGTCGAGATCGGCGGCGACATCGGGGTGCTGGCGAACGGCGCCGGCCTCACCATGGCCACCCTGGACGTCCTCTACCAAGAGGGAGGCAAGCCCGGGATATTCCTGGACCTCGGAGGCACGGACGACCCGAAGAAGGTCGTCGAGGCCTTCCTGATGATGACCGAGGCCAAGCCGAAGGTCGTGTTCATCAACATCTTCGGGGGGGTCACCCGCTGCGACACGGTCGCGAGCGGGCTCGTCGAGGCGTTGAAGCAGGCCAAGCCCGACTTCCCCCTCGTAGCCCGTATCCGAGGGAACAACGAGAAGGAGGGGATCCAGATCCTCCGGGCGGCGGGAATCGGCTCCTACGCCGACCTCGCGGAGGCGGCCAGGAACGTCGTGGCCCTGGAGCAGGGGAAGGCGAAGGCGCCTCCTCCCCCCGCCATCGTCGCGGGAGGTGCGCGATGAGCATCCTGGTCGACGGCCACACCCGCGTGATGGTCCAGGGGATCACCGGCCATCAGGGGACGAACCACACCAAAGGGATGAAGGCCTTCGGGTCCAACGTCGTCGCCGGGGTCACCCCCGGCAAGGGCGGGACCCAGGTCGAGGGGGTCCCGGTCTTCGACACGGTCAAGGAGGCCGTGAAGGCAACGAAACCGAACGCGACCTGCATCTTCGTCCCGGCGCCCTACACGCGCGACGCCTTCTACGAGGCCGTGGACGCAGGCATCCCGCTCGCGGTCATCATCACCGAGCACGTGCCGTTCCACGACATGCTGAAGATGCTCTACTACGGGAAGCTGCACGGGACCCGCATCATCGGCCCGAACTGCCCGGGGGTCGCGACCCCCGGCGGCTCGAAGGTCGGGATCATCCCCAACGTCGTCTTCAAGCCCGGCCGCGTGGGCGTCGTCTCGCGCAGCGGAACGCTGACCTACGAGATGGTCGCGGGCCTGACCGAGGCGGGCTTCGGACAGACCACCTGTGTCGGCCTGGGCGGGGACCCGGTGAACGGCACGACCTTCATCGACGCGCTCGAGCTCTTCCACAATGATCCCCAGACGGACCTCGTCGTCATGGTGGGGGAGATCGGGGGCGTCGCCGAAGAAGAGGCGGCCGAGTACATCGGCAAGGGCTTCGGGAAGCCCGTCGTGAGCTACATCGCTGGCCGCTCCGCGCCCCCTGGCAAGCGGATGGGGCACGCGGGGGCGATCATCGCGCAGGGACGCGGGACCGCTGAGAGCAAGGTCGCGGCGCTCGAGAAGGCGGGCGCGAAGGTCGCGAAGTTCCCTTACGACGTCCCAGGGCTCGTGAAGCGAGCGCTCAAAGAGAAGGGGAAGGCATGAAGGGGGGACCCGGGGAGACCTCGGAGGCTCCAAGGCGGAGCCCGCACGCTCCCGCCGCCGCCCCGAAGTGCTCGGTCCCAGAGTGCTCGGCGGAATCGGTCCGCTCGATCGCCCTTGCGGAAGCGAAGAAGGCCTTCGAGAAGCTCCCGGACGGGGAGCGTCGCGCCCATCTCTGCCGCGAGCACTACCGGGCCTGGAAGAAGGCCACGAAGAAGGACCGGGACCTCCAGCGGCTCGGCTGGTAAGGAGACCGCTACTCCTTCCCCAGGTGAGGAGGAGCCTTGTCGGACGAGTCCTCGCCGGAGCGGCCGGAGCCGTACACCGATGCGCTCCGGGCCATCACGCCGGACCTCCTCATCGCCATCTGGCAGAGCACGATCGATGAGGGGAGTGGGCACTTCTCCCGGGAAGTCAAATACCCCACCGTCCTTGCGAAGATCTCGAACTACCTTCAGAACGAGGCCCTTCGCGTCCCCCCGTGGGAGGCCTGCGGGACGGTTCTCTTCCGGTTCGTCGACGAGCAGCCGTTCGGCGACTGCAATCACCGCACCGGGTGGTTCCTGGTCCAAGCCCTGATGGCCCGGGCGGGCTACCGGCTCGTGCGGAGCGAGGACCACATCGTCGACTTCCTGCGGGGGATGGTCAATCGCGCGGTCACCCGGGAGCAGGCCATCGCCTGGGTCAGGGAAAGCTTCGCTCGCTAGGCGAGGGCCTGGCAGACGGCGTGTTGCAACCGCAGCCGGGCTCGGACCTCCTCCAAGAGGGCACGCTGGACGGCGGTCCACTCGACCAGGGGGGGTGTCCTCCCGGTCGAGGGAGGAGTGACCCGGGGAGAGAGACTGGCGGGACGGGGAACGGCTTCCACGCCCTCCGGAGGTCCCGGCGGGGGATATAGGCTGACCCTCCCGGCAGCGCGATTTTCTCACCTAATATCTTGAGCTGTGAAGACGCGCGATCAGCCTATCCAAGAGCGCCATGCGACGACCACGACGACCACCAGGGAGGAGATTAAGCCGAGGACCCTCACGGGTCCCCATGGCCGTCCAAGGGTGCCGACGGCTGCGGCGCCGTCGTCCAGCCGAGCCCGGCCGTCAAGATGGCGGCGGCCCCCGACTCCCACCCCAGCAAGATTTGGATCCCAGGCACAGTCCGAAGGGTGGCACCTACCGCGGGAACGGGCCGACGGCCCAGCCCACACCCACGGACTGCGGGACTGGGCGCGCCCCCGCGTTCGTCCCCGCGAGCGTGCTCGCGTCGAGGTCCGTGCCGCGGCCTTGAGCCCCCGGCACCACCGAAGGTCCCCCCCCGCCCCTGCCCCTCGCCCTGCCAGGCTCGGTGGCGGCGCACACCGACGGGGACGCCTCGCCGTCGCCCCAGGCGGGCCGCGCGTGGTCCTCTGGTGGCCTTGCACACGGCCTCCAGAACTCTTCACAGTCGCTAAGCCCTGGCGAGATCAACACATCTTCGAGGAGTGCCACGCAGGCGTGCGCCTACGAGGTGCCTCGACCCAGGACAAAGGAATATCCCCCCGCGGCGCGTCCCTGCTTCGTGCCAGCGACGGCCGGGTCCTCGGTCCCCGGGGGCGACCTCTCGCCCGATGTCCTCGGCATGCTCTCCCTCCTGGAGCTGGGAGGAGGGGCCCTCCTGCTGGTCTCGGGAGGGAATGCGGCCACGCGTCGCTCCCACTTGCGCGCGATCGAGGGCACCTTCCGAGCCCGGGGGATACGAACGGAGCGGCTGGTCGCCTCCTCGCGCGACCGGGAGGTCCCCTACGGCGCTCTCCTCCCCTGGCTCTCCCGATGGGTGGGGGAACGCTCCACCGTGGGCGAGTCGAGGGCGGCGAGAGCCCCGCAAACGACGGGTCGGGCATCGCCCGAGAGGCGGGAAGCGCCCTTGCCGATGGTCGCCCTGGTCGGGCTCTTCGCCCCGGGAGGCGCGGCGAGCGCCCCGACCTCCCTGGCCGCCGCCCCGTCAGTGTCGTCCTTGGGCCATGACGCGGCCCGGCCCGCGGTCGAACCCGAGGACGTACGGCTCGAGCTCCTGGAGCTCGTCTCGGGCGCTGCCAAGGCGCAGCCGACCTTCGTCGCGCTCGAGCACGCGGAACTCCTGGACCCCCAGAGCCGGGAGTGGCTCCACCGGCTCGTCCTGGTGATCGAGCGGGTGCCGCTCCTCCTGGCGTTCACCTTCGACCACGAAGGTCCCGAGCTGACGGAGTGGTCCGAGGCGGGAGGACACCCTCGAAGCGCTCCTCTGTGGCATCGTCTCCCGCCCCCTCCCCCCGAGACCCACCAACCGTCCGTGCAGGGCCTCCCGCTCGAGTCGCGCCGGTTGCTCCTCGCGACGCTCCTCTCAGGGAACGACGCGGACCCCTCCTTGATCGCCGAGGCCCTCTCCCTCACGGAAGGCGTGGTGCGCCAGCAGCTGGACTCCCTGAGATCGAAGGGGTGGCTCGACGAGCACGATGGGACCTGGAGCCCGGTGGAGCCAGCGCTCGTCGAGGAGGGACTGGTCGAACTTGGGGCCTCCGCCTCCCCTGAGATCCACCGCGGGATCGCGCGCGGGCTCGAGAGGCGATTCCCTCAGGCCCACGGGATCAACCGTCTCCATTTGGCGGACCATTGGACGGCGGCAGGGGCCCTCGAAAAGGCCGTCCCGTTGCTCCGGGAGGGGGCCTCCGAGTGCGAGGTCTGGGGAGCCCCCGAGCTCGCCACCCTGCGGCTCCAGAGGGCCCTCCTCCTCGCCCAACGGGAACCGGGCGCCCGGGGGAGGGAGCTCGAGGAAGCGGTCCTCTCGCAACTGGGGTCCGTGCGCTACCGGGCCGAGGACCCGGTGGGAACGGTGACCGCCCTCCGCAAGGCCCTCGAGCTTTCCCAAGCCCGAGGTACCTCGGTGCGCGTGTGGGGGAGCTACGTCGCTCGCCTCGCCAACGCGCGCGTGCGGCTCGGGGAGGACCCCGAGCCGGAGCTCCGGACCACGCTCGAGAAGGTGCGGGGCCTCCACCCGGGCGTGGAGGCGATCCTCCTGCGGGCGCTCGCCTCCTACCTCCTCGCCCGAGGGCGCCCGGAGGAGGCCATCGAGGCCGCCGAGAAGGCCGCTTCGCTCGCGGAGAAGGGGAACGACGTGGTCCTGGCCGCGCGCACGCGCATCACCGCCGCGACCTGCTACCTCTTCGGCGGTCGGGACCTGGAGCGCCCGCGCCAGCACCTGCTCCGGGTCCTCGAGATGCGGGAGAAGATCGAGGGGGACCCCGAGGAGACCGTCCTCGTGGACGCCTACGACCAGCTCGCCCTGATCGAGCTCAACCGGGGGAACTTCGCCGAAGCGAACCGCATGGGAGAGGAGGCGCTCCAGGAGGCGCGTCGCCGCGGCTCCCGGACCAGCCTCGTGGGGACGCTGGGCAACTCCGCTGAGTACGCGTGTGCGGCCGGGAACTGGAAGCGGGCCGAGGAGATGGCCATCGAGATGCGCCGGCTCTGCGAGAGGTACTCGACGCCCGAGACCGACGACAGCTCCTTCCAGCTCCTCCTGGTCGAGTCGATGATCTCGGGCGCGAAGGGAGAGGTCCGTCCCGCGATGCGGAAGCTCGACCAGTTGATCGCTACGGCCGAGAAGAGCGGCATCCGCTACTTCGCCGGGCAGGCCGTGCTCCAACAAGCCCTGCTCCTGGAGCGGAGCGGCGACCTCGCGGGGGCGCGAAGGCTCGTCCGCCGTCTCCATCACGAGGGGATGGTCAAGTCCTTGGGCACAGGGAACGTCCACCAGCTCGAGGCGCTCGAGAAGAAGCTCTCCGAACGTTAGCCCCTCTGGGCGCCCCAGGAGCGCCCGCACCGGAGCGAAGCGACCACGGCCTCAGACGACCCGCGCCAGCTGGTAGGGCTCGTGGGCCTGGCCCGCCACCAGGAGGAAGTTGGGGGTCCAGGGAGAGACGCCGCTCAGCATGATGCGGCCCTGCCGCATCCGGATCTGAATACGGAGGCTCGCGAGGGGTCGGACGGCTTCCAGGAAGCGGTCCCCGACGCGCCCGATCACGACCGTGTGGGTCGCCCTTCCGGACATGAACGCCTGGAGGGTCGCGGGGAAGGCGCCGGCGGTCTCGTTCCCGAGCGGGACCTTGAAGGCGTTCGCGATGGCATAGATCCCGTTGACGTGGACCACGCCGAGGGAGGTCGCCCCGGCCCCCTCCCCCGCGCGCAGGAACTCTTCGACCTGCCAGTTGGAAGAGGCTGACCCGTCGCCCTTCGGCGCTTCGAGCGGGAGGATGGTGCGGTGGAACTCGTCGTGCGAGTCGGGCTCGTCCTCCCGCCGGGTCGGCACCCAGAGGAACCGGACCTTCTCGAAGTACATCTTCTGGGGAAGGCTGAACTTGACGCGCTTCCAGAGAAGTTCCGGTGTGGCCCGGGTGTCCGGGAGGATGACGACCGGCCCCCCCTTTCCCGCGGTCTCCGCCACGATGGGGGCAAGGAGCACGTACGGGACGAGCTGGGGCACGGCGGGGTCGAGCTCGAACAACGTGAGCCCTCCCACCGGCAGGCGACCGAAGCTCTCGGCAAAGCTGATCGAACCTGGCCAGAGATATTCCGGCATGACGTCGGGCTGAGGCTCCGCCCGGCCCGTGGGCATGTCCTCGTACGGTTGGAGCGGCTCGATGCATTCGAACCGCCCCCCTTCCAGCGTGAAGGGATACATCCCATGGGCGATCCGAACGCCCCGGAGCTTGCGGACCAGGAGCCAGCGCTCAAGCCGTTCGTCCTTGAACTCGTTCCCCACGTGGACGACGCCGTTCACGAGGTAGTCGAGCTGCGTCTGGGCCTCGCGCTCGACCACGAGGACGAGGTGGACCGGAGCGGAGGCCATCCTGGAGAGGAGGATCCGCTCGACCTCCTCCCGGTCGGGAAGGTCCGACCGGTCCTTCCCGGGGTGCCCCAGGTACCCCTCGACCAGCGCGTCCCAGGAATCGACGACCAGGAGCGAGGGCCCCTCCGCCCCCAGCCGCGACCAGGCCTCTTGCAGGGCTTCGGGGAGCCAGAGGAAGGCCTTCAGCGCGTCCACCGACCCTTCCGGGCCTGGAGCGAGCAGCTCGGAGAGCTTCCCGACGGACCGCGCGGCACCTCGGACCCCATCGGTGGACCCTGCCGTCGCGACCACGTCGATGGACTTCGAGCCCTCCTCCCCCAACCAGGGGAACTCCCGGTGAAGTTCGTCAGGAGCGACGCGGCTGGTCACCAGGACCCGCCGACCTCCGAAGCTCTCCAGGAGGGCGAGCGCCAGGGTCGTCTTCCCCGCGCCCGGAGGGCCCCGCAACAGGAGGGACTGCGGCCCTCGCAGCTCGAGGAACTCTCGCAGCTCTCGCGGTAATCGGACGGATGCACCCATGAAGGACCCTCAAAAGGCGGGTTCGAGTGGTAGGATGAAGCCTCGGAGGCTCTTGACCTTACCGGTCGGGCGCCCCTCAGGTCCTTCGGAACCTCTGCGCCTGGTTACGCCGCCGTGCCGCGATCCACTTCTGGTCGTCCGAGAAGCCCGGTAAGGGCGGGGGTTTCATGAGGTAGGTGGGAGCGCTCTTCTGCGACCGCTCGTCGGTCGAGGAGGTGGCGCGCTCTTCGGCCCCTCGATGCCGAGGGATCCACTCGTAGGCGTAGTCGACGACCTCCCGCTGGTCCATCAGGCGAGCCTCCCCACACCCCACCCGTCCGGTCGTGACCGCGTGCGTCGCCTGCTCGAAGTCCCGCCCGAGTTCGGCGAAATCCTCGCTGGTACCGTCCAGGTCGCGGAACCTCACCCGGACCACGCGGTGCCCCCGGACCATCCTCCCCTCGAACGGCACGACCGTGTCGCGTCCCTTCCACCGGGAGCGGAACTCGGCCAGGTGGATCGAACTGTTGGCCCGGTGGTCCACCCCGAGGAGGAGGACCTTCCCGTTGAGGTCATAGAAGTGGCTGAGCGGCGAGCGTTCGCCCATACCGAAGTCCAGGGAATGGTGGCCCAGCAGGTGGAGCGCGTTAGGACCTCGTGCGCTGAAGGAGACGTTCGGGTGATGGCTTCGCTGCGTCCCCGGCTGGGTCCGGAAGAGCTCGGCCACGACGCCCACGCCCCGCGTGGGCGAGAGCTCCGGGTCGAAGGGCGGAACGTTCCTACGGATGGGGTCCCACCAGGACTCGGGCACGGGAGGGTCCGTCCATCGCGAAGGCTCGGGCAGGCTGTAGGAGTAGGCGGGCATCATGAGGGTCCCGGCCGGACCCACCGCCTCCTCGAGGGCCTCCAAGACGGTCTGCGCCCCGCCCACGACCCAACCGAGCGCGCTCATGGAGGAGTGGACGAGAACGTCCATCCCGGGGCGAACCCCCAGACGGAGCAGGTCCGCGACGAGCCGGGCACGGGTGACCGGGAGCTCTCCCGTCCGCTCGATGACCTCCCTCTCTGTCATGCGCGGGAAGGAGGCAATGGACCGGCGCCATTTCACACCTTCCCCGCGCGAAGGGCGGCCCCGCCGTGACACCCTCGCCGGGGCGGCGGCACTGCGTTCTTAGCCTGCGGAGGCCCACTTCGGGCTGAGCTCTCGACGAGATGGCGCTGTCACCTCCTTCCGAACTTCCGGCTTGCTCTGGGTGTGGTGCGCCGCTCCCGTCCGGGAGCCTCGGGAGACCGTGCATCCACTGTGGGTTTCTCAGCCCCCACATCCCCGCCGACCAGTCCTCCCCTCAGCCCACCCCCCGGAGGCGTCGTCGGATCGGTGTGTCGGTCGTCCTGTTCGTGGTCTTCCTTCTAATCGGGCTGCTCGTCGTGGGTCCGCTTCTCGGTGAGACCCCCCTGGGCGACCCCCTCGGGCTCGCACATCGCGCGAACGGAACACCCGTGGGCCAGACCTACTCTCAAGCGAGGGCGATGGCCGACCCCTACGCGGCTGCTCAGGGCGGGGGTGCCTGGGACCTGTACATCGTGAGCGGTCTCTCGTTGACCCAGGCGTTCCAACCCGGTGCGTGGAGCTGTCCCTCGGGACTGGCGCTCGTCTCCAACGGCGGCAACCTTGGCACGGGGACCGCCCCGATGTGGTTCTTCGGCTACGCCAAGCCCAACGGGTCCGGGGGCGGAGCCGTCCACTTGGACGTCCTGGTGGAGGGGTCGACCGTCCATACCCTCCCCGCCTCCTGCGCGGGGGACACGACGTTCCTCGGACCTCTCGCGCCGAGCGGGATCATGGACAGCGAAGTGGCCGCTTCCGACGCGCTCGCGGATGGTGGGTCGAGCTACCTTCGCGCCCACCCCAACGCCAGCGCGAACTACCTGCTGGCCGACGCCTCGACGTACCAAGGGTTTTCTCGGTTCTGGTACGTGGAGCTTGGTGTCTGTCCGGTCCAGGCGCTGGGGCCCCGGGGGGCGTACCCGGACTTCGCGGTCTCGTTGAACGCGACCACCGGGGCGGTACTTGGCTGGTCCAACACGACGCAGTCCTGCCCTGGAGCGAACGAACCGGCCATCGGAGCCTTGAGCTACGGCGTCGGGGGAGGCGGGGCCGCGGCGTTGTCGCAGCCGGACTACCCCACCTGCAACAGCGGAGTGGGAGGAGACCCGGCGTGCTTCACGCCCAACGTCGACGGGAGCTGCTCGTTCACGGTCAACCCCCACTCGGGGGTCGCCCTCCTCATCTCGGTGCAAGACCGGAACGGGAATCCGCTCAGCGGCGTCTCGATCGACCTGACGTCCGTCGGGGTGTCGGTCTACGCCCTTCCGTCCAGCACGGAGGTGACCGGATCCTCACCGGGGGGCGGGCCGGGCGACGCGATCTGGACCTCCCTTCATGGGACCGTCCCCGCCAACGACCCGGCGGGAGGAGACATCACGGTCTCCGCGAGCTATTCGTTCGGCGGGACCACCACGACCGGGACGGCCCAGCTGCCGGTCTCGCCGCCTACGAGCGCCAACTGCTGAAGACTCGTAGCAGCTCCAGTGCGGCCGACCCCCCTGAGGCGACCGAGCGCCAGCAAAAGGCCCCGCGGCGTTCCCCCCGGGATCGCGAGCGCTCGTCGGGCAGCTGAGCATCCGGGCCCCTCGCCTGTCCAGTGGGCCGGGGGCCTCGGTAGCTCAAGCTTCCGGGAGCATCTGGAAGCCGGCCTCTCGGAAGTTCCGGTCGAAAGTGAACGCTGAGCTCACCTTGAGCGCCCGCATGAGAACGAATGATGTGCAGTCCACGAAGCTCCACTCCTTGTCAGGGTGCCCGAGCATGAGGTCCAGGGAGGCTTGGTGATCGGCCTCCGACAGATGCACCACCTCGAGACTCCGCGAGCTCCGGATCCCCTCCACCAGCGCTCGGACGGCCCCGACACCTCGGCGGAACCGGAGGATGGTGTACGACTCCCCCAGCACCTGGTCGGAGGTCAGCATCCGCCCGTGCCGACCGGCGAGGATCTCCCGACGCATTCGCTCGGCCTCGGCGTGATGGACGTCGTCCGGTACGGTCAGGGCGAAGAAGGCCCCAGTGTCGACGAAGATCACGTTCGCTTCCCGTAGAGGACGCGGTCATGGTCCACCGAGCCTCGCTCGCGCTTTCCGGTGGGAGCCACGGTGGGCCACGCACGAAGCAGGGGGTCCTGCGGATCGACCCGGTCCGGGAGGACGTGCTCACGGATCGCCTCTCGAATGACCTCCTGGAGCGTACGAGAGGTCTCGTGAGCGCGGCGTTTCAAAAGCTGGTACTCCGCCTCCGGGATCTGGGCCTGAACAAGTTTCATTTTCCATTATTCATGAATTGGTCATTGTATATGAACACGACCAGGAGGTCGGCCGTGCGACGCCAGGGACACTTACCCGGGGTGAGCGTTCGGACTCGGCCGACTCGGTGGACTACATAATCGACATATAGATTCTATACAGTCACCAGCTGGATGGCCGCCAGAACCGTCGCTCTTGACGAGGAATCCTACGCTCTGCTCCGAGCTGCTCGGCGCCCAGATGAGAGTTTCAGTGAGACCGTGAAACGTCTGGCCAAGCCGCGAAAGGGGATCGGGGACCTTTGGGGCGCGTGGGCGAACGCGACCCCTGCTGAGACCAAGCAGATGTCCCGGCTGCAGGCGGCGCTCGCCGAAGGGGATCGGCGAAGGGCCGAGCTCATCCGGAGAGCGTGGGAATAGGCCGTGCTGGTCCTCGACACGACCTTCTGCATCGACCATCTCCGGGGGAGGGCGGAGGCCAAGTCCAAGACCGACGAGCTCGACGCTTCAGGAGAGAGGCTCGCGTTAGTATCCGCCTCGATCGTCGAATTCCTGGTCATGCCGTCAGCCCAGGGGGGTGAGAGACTTCGGGAGGCCCTTGACCTCGTCTCCCGGTGTGAGATGCTAGAGGTGGACGAGGAGATCGGCATGAGCGCGGCACGACTTGGCGGCGAGTGTCTCAAACGTGGGTCCACCGTTGGAGCCATGAATCTTGTCATCGCAGCCACCGCGATACGCCACAGATGTGCCGTACTCACGCGAGACCCTGACTTCTCCCGGATTCCCGGCGTGATGGTCGTTTCCTACTGAGATAGCATCCGCCTGGCGTACGACCCGCCAAGGGCGGACCTGGTCGGCGACGGCCACCGTCCCGACTTTCTGACCTCGACCCCGTCATCGTCAGAGAATTGGTGGACCCTAAGCGTCGGTCCAGGTGAGCTCGACCTACACATGGCACCCGCTTTCCGGACGTGAAGCGCGTAGCCCATGTACGCCCCTTCTATCGGTCCGGGAGCCCCCCTCACGGCGAAAAGTCGGTAAACCTCATCACGACGTACCAATCGACCGCCCTGGAATCTCGTGGCGACGTACGTCAGCTCGAAAGAAGTACGCCGGAGATGTGTGCTACACATTTCGCGCCAGAAACCTCGTCGGCTGTCCAAGTTGAGTTGAGGTGAGGTGGTGCTGCTCCGTACCCCCGTAGAACTGCACACCGAGGGCGGGGAGGGTTCGACGAGGAAGAGGCGACTGGAGGAGGGGGTCCAGGGGGCTAACCAGGCTCGGGCAACGCGGTTGGGGGATGGACGACGGAGCCCGGCAGAACTGCCGTCGCAAAACACGTGTAACAAGCAGTGCACCGGCCGCCGCACCCGGGTATAGGGAACCCTGGTCCGGACCTCGAGGTCTCAGAATCTGGAGGGGGAGAGGCGATTCTCATCTCGGACCCAGGTTCGACACGTAGGTAGGGCGATTCTCCGATAGCCGGCCGAGGGGGCCAAACCCCCCGAAAGTTTTCCTACACTCGAGAGAGGGGGGTCGGCCCTACAGGAGGCGGGACCAGCCCCCGAGGAATCGCTCCGTCTCG
>JAGWLG010000025.1 GCA_028864975.1 Thermoplasmata archaeon
GCGGTAGCGAGCTCAGGCGGACCTCCGCGAGGCCCCGCGAGGGGGCCGTAGAATACTTGAGGTCAGGAGACTACCCAAACACGTTCCTGACAGGGGCGACATCAACAGGTTTCGTCACACTACCCCACGCGGCCGAGGTTCGGACGAGATGTGCCCCCGTGCGGGCGCGCGCGCGCAAAGGGTTTAGACGACGGTCCTTGGGCATCCCCGTGCGAAGGCCGAGGACCCTCGTTGTTGGGGGAGGCGGGCGTGAGCATGCCATTGGTGCCGCGCTCGTCCGAAGCGAGGCTCCGCTCCTCGTCGCCGCCCCTCACGAGAACCCCGGGCTCCGTGCGCTCGCTCAGAGCTACCTCATCAGTGCCGTCGAGGACGGCGCGAAGATCGCACGGTGGGCCGTCGAGCGGGGTGCGGAGCTCGCGGTCATCGGTCCCGAGGCGGCCATCGCCGCGGGAGTAGCCGACGAACTGCGCAGGGCGAAGGTCCCGACCGTCGGGCCCTCCGCGGCGGCAGGGCGCATCGAGTCCTCGAAGGCGTTCGCCCGGGACCTAATGCAGCGGCGTGGGGTTCCGGGGCTGCCGACGTTCCGGACCGTCTCTTCGGCCGCGGAGGTCGATACGGCCATAGGTGCCTTCCATGGGCCGTTCGTCGTGAAGGCGAGCGGACTTGCCGCGGGGAAGGGCGTATGGGTCCAAGGGGCCGACTTCCAGACCCCCGCGGAGGGTGGCGCCCTCACGAAGCGCCTTCTCCCGCCCGAGGGTCGGGAGAAGAAGGTAGTCCTTGAGGAGAAGCTCGAGGGAGAAGAGTTCAGTCTGCTCGCCCTCGTGGACGGAACGTCGGTCTTCCCGATGCCCGTGGTCCAGGACTATAAGCGCGCGAAGGAGGGGAACCAAGGCCCGAACACCGGGGGCATGGGCTCCTACTCCGAACGGGACCATCTTCTGCCCTTCCTCCCGCGGAAGGACCGGGACGCGGCCGTCGGGATCCTTCGCTCGGTCGTCGGGGCTCTGCGTGAGGAGGGCATCGAGTATCGTGGGGTCCTCTACGGAGGGTTCATGCTGACCGCCAAAGGGCCCCAAGTGGTCGAGTTCAATGCCCGCTTCGGCGACCCCGAAGGCATGAACCTGCTCACCCTCTTCGACGGGACGGATTTCGCGGACCTGATGTTCCAGGTGGCCACTTCTCGGATCGACCCCGCCCACGTCAGCTTCCGTCTTCGGGCGACGGTCTGCAAGTACGTGGTGCCCATCGGTTACCCCGAGAACCCCAGGAAAGGGGTGCCCTTGCAGCTCGACACCCAGGCGATCCAGGACCTCGGCGTCACGGTCTACTATGGTTCGGTGACCCCAGGGCCGCATCCTGGCGAGGTCCTGACCGGGAGCTCCCGCGCCATCGCTCTCGTGGGGGAGAGCAGCGCCCGCAAGGACGCGGAGGCCAGGGTCGAGCTCGCGCTCAAGCACGTGCACGGAGACTTTTACGTTCGACACGACATCGGCACCGTTCCCGACGTCAAGTCCCGAGTGGACCACATGTCGGCCCTGGTCGGAGCGGCAGCCTTCGACCCCACCCGGAATCCCACGCGGAGCGGGCCTTCGCCCCCTCCCGTCTTCCTCTGAGGGAGACCCGCCGAGAGCGGGCCCCATCAGGAGATGAGCCGTGCGCCGCTACGTCGAACAGCTCTCCCGCGCCGACTCCTTGCTCGCCCAGACCCTGGAACGGGTCCCGCTCCTGCCCAGGCCGCCGCTCGCCGCTGAGTGGCTTCGCTGCGAGATGCTCGAGCGCCACCAGGTGCTCCGTCATGCGGGTCTCTCGCGAGGGCTCCGCGTTCTCGAGGTAGGGTCGGGAGGTCACGCCATCACGACGGTTCCCTTGGCCCTGGAAGTGGGCTCCGAGGGCAAGGTCGTGGCGGTCGAGCGTTCCCGGTGGGGGATCTTCCAAGACGTTGTCGACGCAAGCGGGTTGGCGGAGAGGGTTCGGCCGTTGAAGGCCGATGCGCTCGCCCTCCCCCTCCGACACGATTCGCACGATCTCGCGGTGTGCGCCCACGGCATCAGATCGCTGGAGAGCCTCGAGAACATGGTGGCCGTCTTCCGGGAGATGCTTCGGGTCGCGCCGCGGGTGCTCGTCGCGGAGTCCCTTCCCCTCGCACAGAACGACGCCCAGCGCGCCCATCTGGAAACGTACAACCTTCGGGAGGAGATCTTCGAGGCGGCGACCGGGCGCAAGGACGACCTCCACTACCTGCCTCTCGAGACCCTGGAGGGGCTGGTTCGGAAGGCGGGCGGGGAGGTCGAACGGGCCGAAACGCTCGAGGTGGACCTTCCCCATGCCCTCGCCTACCTTCCTCGAGATGCGCTCTCTTCCATCTCCGACCGTCCTAAGCGCGAGCGCTTGCTCGTGCGGTGGGAGAAGGCGCGGGAGATGGGCGAGCGGTTCGGGACCGACCACCCGCCAGTTGGGCTTGTCCTCGCTCGGCGCAAGGCGGCCGAGAGGGGCGCCGCCAGCGGACGCCCCGGGCGCCACGCCGCGGGGACCGAACGTCCCCATCACCGTTAGGATTGGTCAAATAGGTCTGACCTGTCGCGAGAGCGATGTTCTGCCCGAAATGCAAGAAGCTCATGCTCCCGGACAAAGGGAGCAAGCAGTGGGTCTGCCGGGCCTGCGGGGCCAAAGTGAAGATGAGCGGCGGTGGCGATATGGTCCCTCACAGCGAGCCTAAGCACCGGGAGATCACCGTGATCTCGGAGAAGCCCGCGACCAATCCGACGGCGAAGGAGGAATGCCCCAAATGCGGGAACGACACCGCCTACTGGGTCCTGCGCCAAACCCGTGGCGCGGACGAGCCGGAGACCAGGATCTTCGAGTGCACCAAGTGCGGGAACAAGTGGAGGGAGTACCAGTAGCTCCCTACGGTAGGCATGTCCGCCGTTCCTTCCCTGGCCACGCACGCCTCCTCCCCCCGGTGGGTGCCCATAGCCCAGGCGAACACCGATGTCGCGGTCGGTCAAAGGCTCCGGGTCCACGGGTGGGTCCATCGGACGCGAAGCTCGGGCGGGATCTGCTTCCTCGTGCTCCGCGACGCGACCGGACAGGTCCAGGTGACCGCCAAGAAGGACGTGCTGGGGCCCGAGACCTTCTCCCGGGTGGAGAAGGCGCTCGTCGAAAGCGCGCTCATCGTGGAGGGCGCCGTCGCCTCGGACAAGCGCGCCCCCGGTGGCCACGAGCTACGGGCCGAGAAGGTCGAGGTCGTGCACGCGGCCGATAACTTCCCGATCTTCACCGGACAGACCGAGGACTTCCTCCTCGATCACCGCCATCTCGCGATCCGCACGCGGGAGATGGTCGCGACGATGAAGGTCAAGGCCGAGGCACTACGGGCAGCACGGGCCTTCCTGGACGGAGAGGGGTACTGGGAGGTCACTCCACCGATCCTCTCAGGGAATGCGGCGGAAGGCGGTGCCGAGGCCTTCGAGCTCGAGTACTTCGGAGAGAAGGCCTACCTGGCCCAGACCGCTCAGCTCTACCTCGAAGCGTTGATCTACCCGCTGGAGAAGGTCTACGCGGTCACGCCGTCCTTCCGTGCGGAGAAGAGCCGGACGCCCCGGCACCTGTGCGAGTACACCCATCTCGAAGCCGAGCTCGGCTGGGCCGGCATGGCCGAGAACTTGGAGGCCCAGGAGCGGCTCGTCGCCGCGATCCTCCACCGCATCGCGGAGCGCCGCCCGGAGGAGCTCTCGCTCCTCGGCCGCGACCCGAAGGAGCTGAAGGCCATCGAGCCTCCGTTCGAGCGCATCCGGTACGCGAAGGCCCTGGAGCTGCTTCAGGGGAAGGGGTTCGACCTTCCATGGGGGAGCGACCTCGCGACCGCCGAGGAACGCGCGCTCACGCTGGAGCGGACCGCCCCCGTCTTCGTGACCCACTTCCCGAAGGAGCTCAAGGCGTTCTACATGCTCGAGGACCCGGAGGACCCTCGGACGGTCCAGGGCGCGGACCTGCTGGCCCCCGAGGGGTACGGGGAGATCATCGGCGGGTCCTGCCGTGAAACGGACATCACGAAGACCGTCGCCCGCCTCGAGGCCATGAACGTCCCCAGGGCGCCCTACGAGTGGTACCTCGATCTTCGACGTTTCGGCAGCGTCCCTCACGCGGGGTTCGGGATGGGGATCGAACGCATCGTGCGGTGGGTCACTCGTCGTGAGCACATCCGCGACACCACGCCGTTCCCCCGGACCCCCTCCCGACTGCTGCCGTAGGGCGTTGCCGGGAGCGGTAAGCCTTTGAGCCTGTGGCATCCTGCCCGACGAGGCTCAACGTTGAAGGCAAGGCAGAAGGGTCTCCCGCCCACCAGCGGCGGCTTCTCGCGGTGGCTGCCGCTCCTCTTCCTGTTGGTCGGCATGCTCCTTCTCCCCCCGGGTGGGCTCTCTCCCTCGCACAGCACCCTTGCTCAGCCGGTCTACCCGGGCGGGGTGGCCGCGTCGGGCTCGTCCCACGTCATCCGTCCCGTGTCGTCCCCAGAGCCGGTGATATCGCTGCCGAGCACCGCTCGGCCGACCATCCAGCCTCCGAGCGACGGGTGGCTGCTCTACCAGGGAGGCGGGCTTCGTGATGGGTGGAGCGCAGACTCGCCCCCTCAGACGACGCAGCTCGCATGGTCGGCGCACCTTCCGACGCCGCCCGCAGGGACCACGACCATCTCTGGGGGAATCGTCACTTCAGGAGGGGTCGTCTACGTCCCGAGCTCGAGCCGCGCCGTCGTGGCGTTGAACGGCACCACCGGCGCGATCCTCTGGAGCTACGCGACCAATGGATCCGTGGCTGCCGCCCCCGCGCTCGACCAAGGGATGCTGATCTTCGCCGACCAGGCGGGGAAGCTGTACGTGCTGAACTCCACGACGGGCGGCCAGATCGTCGTGATCCCCCTCGGGCTCCCCGACAACGGGGCGAGCCCACTCCCGGTCGGCTCGGCCGTCCTTGCTCCTTGCCTGGCCAACCGACACAACTCGCTCTGCAAGTTCTCCCTACCTTCAGGGACCGAGGTCTGGAACCAGAGCGTTGGCAGCTTCCTTTCCTCGCCCTCCATCGACCCGGTCCTGGACATGGTCTACGTCTCGAACACCTCCGGTGGGGTTCTCGGCATGTCGTTCTCGACCGGCAAGGTGGCCTGGAACTATTCCTTCGGACCTACGCTGCCGATTACCTCGAGCCCGGTCATCTCGCCCTCCCGTGAGCTGGTCTATGCTTTTGCGAGCCAAGCCTCAACGTCCGGCGGCGACCTTGCGGCGTTCAACGAGACCCTCAATGGTTCCTTGTTCATGAAGCATCCCCGTTTCGAGGACTTCCTGGGCTTCGGGGTCTCCTCGGCGGCGCCCGTGCTCTCATCGAACGCGCTCTTGATGGCCACGGAGCTGGGGACAGTCTATGCCGTCAATCCCTCGAACGGATCGTATCTGTGGGAGGTCCATCCCTGGGCCGGGAACACGAACGAGATATGCGCGAGCCCGCTCGTTGCGAACAATGCGCTCCTGGTCGACATTCCTGGCTCTTCCTCCTGCGGGTCGGGGGGGAGCCAGCTCTTCGAGCTCTCGACGGTCGATGGGCACACGCTATCCCATATCAGCATCGTGAACGGGTCGGTCGATGCGGGTCTCGCCATCACGAACACGGCGGTCTACCTGGGAGCGAACGACGGGACCGTCCTCGCCGTGGGCATTGACCCACCCTCCGCGCCAAGGAACCTGGCGGTCACTCCGGCGAACACGAGCCTGGACCTCTCTTGGTCGCCACCGGCCTCCGATGGCGGGCAAGCCCTGAGCCAATACGCGATCTCCTGGGGCGTTTCCCCCTCCGGCCAGCTCTTGTCCACAACCGTTTCGAACACAACGCTCTCCCACCTGATCACGGGCTTGACCGATGGGCTGCCCTATGTCGTGATCGTCGAGGCCGTGAACGGCCAAGGACCTAGCACGGAAGCGAGCCTGGTGGCCACTCCGGGTTCTGTTCCGTGGCCCCCCCAGGGCGTCAAGGACGTGCTGGCCCAGGATTCCTTCAGCCTCCTCTGGAGCCCTCCAGCGGAGAACGGCGGCTTCGCCGTGACTAGTTACGTCGTCCACTGGTGGAACGCCTCGAAGTGGCAGCACCACAACACGACCCTCTCCGCCACCGCGACCTCTTGGACCCAGACGGGGATCCCCGACGGGGTCGAGGTGTTCGCCCAAGTGGCTGCGGTGAACTCCTGGAACCGGGGAAACTATTCGGGAGTGGTCGAGGGCGCTCCCTACCTCGCTCCAGGTGTGCTGACGCTCGTGGTGAACCCCGCGTCGGTGCGCCCGAACATCCACCTCACGGTCCAGGGGGTTGCGGTCACCGTCCCGGTGGGGAATGGCACCGCGAGCTCCCCGTACCTGCCGGGCACCTACTGGGTCAACGCGAGCGCGTCAGGCTACCAGATCTTCGACAAGGCCGTGACCGTTTCGAGCGCGAAGACGACCGTCGTCTACGTCAACCTCACGGTCGCCCCCAGGAACCCGTTCTCGCTCTCGACGCTGCAGATCGCCGTCATCAGCGCCGTCGCGGTCGTCGCGATCATTCTCGGGCTGCTCGTGATCGGGACCCGGTATCGACGGCTACGGGCGATCGCCGAGCCCGAGGAAGAGGAGGAGGGCGGCGGCGAGGGAGGGATCTCCGAGAGTCGAGCACGGGCGATCCTGCAGCCCGCAACGCCCGCCGAGGGAGAGGAAGCGCCCGCCCTTCCAGAGCCCGGCTACGCCGAAGAGGCGCCCGCCGCTCCTCCAGAACCTCAGCCCGAGGCGCCCGAAGAGGAGCCGGAGGGCACCGGCGGGAGGCTCGGCGACTATTTCGCCCGACGCCGGGCGGAAAAGGAAACGCTCAAGAACTCCGAGAAGAATACCCCGGAAGAGTAAGACCGCCCGAGCACGACCAAGACGGTTCAACACGTCGGACAGATCCGAAATCGAGAGAAATGGCCGGGATCAGCAGGACGGACGCTCGGGGAACATCTTCCACGACCGGGAAAGAAACGAACTTGGCCGGGGACAAAGCGAGCGTCAAGGCGGCCGCCGCGCCTACTCCGACGGTGACTCCGTCGGTGGTGATGGTGACGCAGGCCACGCACAACGATATCTCGGACATCTGTGCGCTCTTCAAGCGCGTGTGGGACGAGTACAAGGGGAAGCTCCCGGAGGAGCTCCTCAAGACGTGGGAGCCCTCTCCTCTGGAGTTCACGAGCTGGATGGAGGGCGTGACCTACTTCGCGGCGCGCCGCGAGAAGAAGCTCGTCGGGATCGTCGCCTGCACGCCGAACGACGGCGCGGTCCAAATCGAGCACCTGGCCGTCGACCCGGAGAACCGCCGTCAGGACGTCGGCACCTCGCTCGTGAACGCCGCGATCGAGTGGTCGAGGCGCTCGAGCGCCAACTCTGTGTGGGTCGAGACGCTCGAGGTCTTCAGCGGCGCGATCCACCTTTTCCAGAAGCTCGGGTTCCAACCCTGCGGGGAACTGCACCGGCACTTCTGGAAGCAGGACGTCCACATCTTCGAAAAGGTGATCTGAGCGCCCCCGGTCCTCGCGGACCGTGCGGGGGTGGCTTGGTCGAGCTCAACGTCGTGGTGCGGGTCTGAGGTCGCGTTCCAAGGCCGGCGCGAGCGTGTCCCTCCATAGCTGCGCGTCGGAGCGTTGCTCCTGTTCCGCGAGGCGGTCCACCTCCCGAGGGGAGAAGGTGCGCTCGTGATGGAGCAGTCGGAACCCTTCGAACTCCAGATGGGAACGACGCGGTCCGTCAGGGACGATCCGGTACCAGTATTGAGAGTGGACGAACGGCCCGTTGAGGTGGGTGTTCGTCCACGACATCGACCCCGGGTCGATGCGGACGAGGCGGGAGATCCGTTGGCGCCGTCCGGCCACCGTGCGCTGGTCGGTCAGGATGAGCGCGTCCGAGGAGATCCGTCGGACGGACCGCCGCACATTTGGTCGGAGGAGCCTCCGGTCCTCCGGGACAAAATCGGTGCACCACGTGAAGGCATCCTTGGCGGGTACTCGGAAGGCCTGGCGGAACCGGTAGCGAAGGGAGGAGGTCGGCATGGGGGCTCCGAGAGGAGAGGAGCGGCCCATCACGAATAGCTAGCGGAGCCGCCGTAGGAGCACACGGGGCATCCCGACGATAGAGCAGTTCCTCGATCTCGGCCTTTCGGCCGTTCGCGTAAGCCCGCTCGCGGCCGTACCGCACGAAGCCGCACTTCTCCAGCACGCGCTGGGAGGCGATGTTGTCGGCGGCGACCCGCGCGAACAGCGGGCGCCGAGGGATCTCGAGGAGGAACCCCTGAAGGGCCCGGGTCGCGACCCCCTGACCCCAGGCCTCTCGCGCGATCCAGTAGGCGACCGCAGGGTCGCCGAACATCTCGAAGTGGACCACGTACCCGGACAGCTTGCCATCCACCTCGATGGCACGCGCCAAGACCTGGGGTCCGAGGAGCATCTTCGCCCACCTCGCGAGGAACTTGGCGCGGTCCTCGAAGCCCTCTGGGGTGAAGGCGGCCATCCGGATGGCCTCTGGGTCGCGTTGATGCTCGTAGAGGATCGGAAGGTCCGACTCGAGCAACGCTCGAAGTTGAACGTCCATGCGGAGCCCTCGAAGATTCGGACCCGCACCCGGTACCCGACGGTGGCTCGAGGTCAGCCACCGCCCCGAAGCGACTCCTCGACCATCGCGAACGGGTCGAGGGTCTTGCGGCTCTGGAACCGGACCATCTCGCGAAGCGCGTCCTCGGACCTTCCCTGTCGGAGCGCTCGGGCCGCCCTTGCCAGGAGGGCGGCTTCCGTGGCGACCTCCTGGCCCTTGCCCTTGTCCTGCGCCACCCGGTCCGCCGCTTCGTTCACCTTGGGCGGCAACACCTGAGAGAGGACCTCGCCCGCGCTCTTGCGCAGGTCGTTCGCCTCCTCGTGGGCCTCCGACACCTTCCCCGCGCGCAGCTCGCTCTCGAGGCGCGGGGCCGCGCCGAGGTCCTTCCACGGCGTGGGGATCCCCAACGCCTCCATGTCCGAGGCGAGGACCTTCACGGCCTCCACCGCGTCGATGGCATCGTCCAGGTTACGCTCCTTCATGATGACGACGTTGGCGACCTTCTGGTAGAGCTCCAGCGCCCGGTCGAGGTTCCCGCCCTTGAGCTCCCGTTGGATCTCCTCTAGGCTTCGCCGTTCGGTGGGACTGGGCAGGCCGTAGGCCTCCAGGCGGTTCAGCCGCCCCGTGCTCTCCCGCTGCCAGGCCTCGAGGGCCGCCGAGAGCTCCTTGTACGCCGCGCGCTCGAGCCCCCGTACCCCCTCTTCCCACCGCTCCTCTTCCGCCGCGGAGGATCCCATCCCTTCGACCCATCCGGGAAGGGTGGGGACGACCACCCGCAGTCCCCTCGCCTTCTCCTGCCAGGACTGGAGCCGTTGCATCCGCTGCGTAAGGCTGGCCGAAGGACCCCGTGTCCTGCCCCGACCGCCGCCGCTGCGGGTCCGGGAAAGGTGCTCGTTCAGCAGCTGGTGGTCGTCGTCCGCTGTGGGGGCCGCCGAGGACCGTGGGACCGTGGGGGCCTCCGCCGGGTTGGGCGTTGAGGTGATCTTCCCCTCGGAGGTCAGGGGGGTGCTGCACATCGGGCAGGTGGTGACACCGGCCGCGACGTCCGCCCCGCAGATGGGGCACTTTCGGTGGGAGTCTGTCACCGTGACCTGGAAGGGAGCTAGATGCAGGGGGTGAGATTTGAACTCACGAACTCCTACGAGACCAGGACCTCAACCTGGCGCCTTTGACCAAGCTGGGCCACCCCTGCCCGCCCTCCATTCCTCCTCGAGTTCCCAACCTCTTCCCCGAATAACCCTTTTTCGTCCGTTCGGAGCCGGGTGCGCGCTTCGGTCCGCCCCCGAGGTCTTATGGAGGTGGGTCCCTGCGCGGGCCATGGCTGAAGGCCCCGCTCCCGCGCCAACCCCCTCCCCCCCGGCGAGCCCGCCACCTTCGGCACTCCCGGCGCCCTCGGGGGGAACCCCACCCCAGGGGCGTCCTCGGGGAGAGCGACGTCATGGGGGAGACCGGCCTCCCCGCCAGGATCGACCCTCTCGGCCCCCGATGCCCAGGGTGAGGACCGAGCCTATCGTCTTCGTGGGCGACAAGCCCACCATGACCTACGTCTTCGAGGTCGTGGGCCAGCTCCTGAGCGGCGCCCCCGAGGTCAAGGTCAAGGCGCGTGGGAAGGCCATCTCCCGTGCCGTGGACGTGGCGGAGATCGTACGCCGTCACAAGCTCACGGAAGGCGCCGTCCAGGTCCACCACGTCCGAATCGGGACCGAGCGCCTCACGAACCGCGATGGTAAGGACGCCAACGTCTCGTCGATCGAGATCGTCCTCACGCGGGCGGGAGGGGCGGCGGGAGGCTCCAACCTCCCGACAGCGGCTGTCCCGGGGAAGGGGGCAGCGGGGGCGGAGGCGGGGGCGGAGCCTGCGGCGGAGCGAGCGGCCGACTCGCCTCCCCCGTCGGCGTCCCCGTCGCGTTGATGCCGGGGAAGAAGGGCGGGGCCCGGGTCCAGACCATCGTCCCGCCGAGCACATCGCCCAGCCTCTGACGTCGAGGGCTCACGCGGATCGCCCAAACGCTGAAGAGGCCCACCAGGGCGGTGACGAAGACCCCTCCCATCAGCGCCAGCCCCGCGATCAGGGCTCCCACGCTTGCGGGGGTGGAGAAGTAGCCGTACCCCATCCCCAGGCCTAGTGCTAGCGAGAGCGCCGCAAGTGGGAGGAGCTTCGGGACGTTGCGCGCGAGCGCGGCGAGGAGCGTCGGGCGATGCCCTTCCGGCCCGACCACGATCAGCCCCATCCAGTGCTTCCCTAGGGTCGTCCCCCATCGCCACTCCAACCCGGCGTAGAGCAGGAAGGGCCAGCCGCCGAGCGCGCTGATCGCGGCAAGATAGGGGATGGAGAAGTTCAGTCCCGTCGCATCCAGAGGGTCGTATACCAGGACCAGGTAGAACAGCGGCACGGCGGGCAGGAGGGCGACCATGAGGTCGACCCCGAAGGCCTTCACGCGGTCGCCCACACGGGCCAGTCGACGACCCAAGAGGTCGAGGAGGCCACGCTGGACCAGCAGCCCGACCACCAGCGCACGTCGGGCATCCTCGGGGTCCTGTGACCCGCGCGCTCCGAGCTCCCGAAGGTTGGCCAGGTCCGCCGCGAGCAACGGATGGACCGGTACGGGGTCGAGCAAGCGCCGGGAGTGTTCCGCGGGAAGTCCGAGCGCGGCCCGGACCTGCACCAGGTCCCGGTCCAGGGTCTCCAGGACCCTCGCGGCCACCTCAGGATGGCGTCCGGCGGCGTACGCCTCGAGCCCAGGGTGGAACCTCGCCTCGGTGCCGCGCAAAGGTCCGAATGGAACCGCGGAGGGCTCCACGACCGTGGCGGGGGGCGAGACCCTCCTCAGAAGGAGGTCAAGACCGAGCGCAACGCCCAGCGCGAAAGGTCCCGAGAGGAAGACCAGGTCGAAGGGGCCCGCGCCCCCGATCGAGCCCAGGAAGGAGGGGGTACGGAAGAGCTCCGGCTGATGGAGCACATCCGCGCCGACGAGCACGCCCAACGTCGCGGTCGCGAAGGCGAGCGCCGGAGCGTCGCGTCGGGGCCAGCGCAGGAGCACCGCCGCGATCCCGACGACCGCTGGGGCGAGGAGATAGTCCGGGAAGCTCGAGACGATGCCGACGTTCGGGTCGACAGCGGTCGTCAGGAACGTGGCCCAGACAGCCATACTGACCAGCACGAACGCCCCGGCGGGGTCCAGCGACCTCCCCGCGTCCGCTCCCAGGAGACCGGGTCGGAGCAGAACGTACGCGGCGCCCCCCGCCCCGAAGACGAGCAGGAAGGCGAGCGAGTCCAGGCGGAGATGGGACGGGATAGGTGGGAACTTCGCCAGCAGCGCGACGGTGAGACCGATGGAAGCGGCGAAGCAGGCGCCGAAGAGCATCGTGTCGCGTGTTCTTCCTGGAAGGATTCGTCGGTCGAGCAGCACGATCGCAATCGCGACGGGGAGGAGCGCCCCCCCGACGTTCACCATGATGACCGAACCGTTCCACCCGAAGAGCGGGAGGTTCGCGAGGAATCCGACGATCCCTCCGACGAGCAGGAGGAGGAACGTTCGTTTGCCGAACCCGATGCGGTCCCCCTCGAGCCCTTTCTCCCAACCCAGGAGGAAGAGCGGGACATAGATCAGGACCGGGAGGGTGACGCCGATGACCCCCCCGACCGTATCGAACGCCAGTTGGAGATTGTCGACCATCGGGATGGGGGAGGGGGGGCGGGCCCTCGCGAGAACGACCCCTCGAGCGTTCTTGGAGGTTTCGAAGGTCGAACGCGGATGACCCTCGGGCTTTTTCCCGCGTTCGGTCTGACCTTGGACCGGCCATGTTCGCGGAGAAGCATCCCGCCCGCACCGAGAAGGACTCCCTTGGACCCAAAGAGGTCCCCGGCGACGCGTACTACGGGGTCCAGGCCCTTCGGGCGAAGGAGAACTTTCCGGTGAGCGGTCTCCCGCTCCCCCCCGATCTCGTCCGAGCTTACGCCCTCGTGAAGCTCGCCTGCGTGGAGGCGAACGAGAAGCTCGGGACGGTCGAGCCGACGAAGTCCAAAGCGATCGCCCAGGCGGCGCGGGAAGTGGCCGACGGAAAGCTTCGCGACCAGTTCATCGTCGATGTCTTCCAAGCGGGGGCCGGGACCTCGACCAACATGAATACGAACGAGGTGTTGGCGAACCGCGCCCTGGAGATCCTGGGTCATCCCCGAGGAGACTACGCCTTTCTCTCTCCCAACGACCACGTGAACCGGGGCCAGTCGACGAACGATACCTTCCCCACCGCGCTCAACGTGTCCATCCTCTTCGCCCTCGAAGCCGTTGAGGCATCGGTACTCCGTCTGGTCGGATCTCTCGAGCGCAAGGCGAAGGAGTTCGGGGGGCTGCCCAAGGCGGGGCGGACCCATCTCAAGGACGCCATGCCGGTCACGCTGGGGGGCGAACTCCAGGCCTACGCGTCGACCCTTCGACGGGTCCTCGAAGCCCTTCCCCGCGTCCGCGACGACCTGTGCGAGATCGCCCTCGGCGGGAGCGCGGTGGGCAGCGGGGTCAACACCGCGGTCGGTTTCCGCAAGCTCGCCGTTTCCCGCCTGGCCGTCCACACGAAGCTCCCGCTCAAAGTGGCTCGCGACCCGTTCGAGACCATGCAGAGCCGGCGTGCGGCCTCCGAGGCCTCGGCGTGGCTCCGGGCGCTCGCGGTCGAGCTCACCCGGATCGCGAACGACCTTCGGCTGCTCTCCTCGGGCCCCACCACCGGGATGGACGAGGTCCGTCTCCCGGAGGTTCAGCCGGGGTCATCGATCATGCCAGGCAAGGTCAACCCGTCGATGGCCGAGTGCCTGAACCAGGTCTGTTTCCATGTCATCGGGAGCGATCTCGCCACCTCGCTCGCCTCCCAAGCGGGCCAGCTCGAGATCAACGTGATGATGCCGGTCATGGCCTACGAGGTGCTCTTCTCCTCACGGATCCTCTCGAACTTCCTCCCCGCCTTCGCGGAGAAGTGCATCGACGGCCTCAGTGCGAACCCCACCAAGATGGAGCAGTTTCTCCTCTCCTCCCACGCGCTGGCGACGGTGCTCACCCCTCGGCTGGGCTATCTGAAGGTCGCCGAGGTGATCAAGAAGGCCGCCGCCAGCGGCATGAACCCGAGGGACTACCTGGTCAAGGAAGGGATCCTGAGCGCGAAGGAAGGGGAAGAGCTCCTCGGCCTCCAGGCGCTGATCAAGATGACCCACCCCGTGGAGTGAGCGGGTCGATCCTCACGCGCGGAGCCAGTCCCGCTTGGCCACCCGCAACGTGGGAGGCGGCTCCCTTTCGGTGTAGTTCCCCCCCAGGACCCAGATCTCATCCCCCACCTCGACGAGGCCGAAGTGGTAGCGCGCCTGAGGGAGGGGCTCGAGCTCGGACCAGATGCCGTCCGGAGCGAGAAGGTACGCCGTGGAGAGCGGAGCGGTCTCGCTGTCGACGCCCCCCGCGACGACCAGCCCTTCCTTCACAGGAAGCGCCCGGTGGGCGCGGCGAGCCCCGGGGAGCTCCTGGAGGCGTTGCCAGGTCTGGTGGAACGTGTCGTAGGCGAACGTCGCGCTCGTGACGGGTTGCGAGAAGAGGTGCTCCCGCTTCCAGGCCCCGACCCCTAGCGCCCCGCCGGTCCACACCAGCTTCTCGCCTCCCGGAAGGGGGGCGAACGCCCCGTCCGCGACCCCCATCGGCAAGGGAGAGGCCTCCCCCCAGGCCCCGGTGCGCGCTTGCTCGCTCGACCCTTGCATGTGGTCGTTGATCGCGGCGTCAGCACTGCGAGGGTCGATGCGGAAGCCTCCCGCGACGTGGAAGGCGTTCCCGCAGCGCGCTCCCCGAGCCCAAGCCGTTGGACGGGGGAGCGGGGCCCGAGCCTCCCACTTGAGCTCTCGGAGGTGAAGCGCCTCGACCGTGGGTGAAGTGTCCGACGTCGGAAGGTACCCCCCTGCCGTCACCAGCCAGTCGCCGTCGCGCACTTCGGCCACGCCTTCGCGCGGAAGCGGGATCGGAGGTCCTTCCCTCCATTTCTCGGTCGAGAGGTCGAGGACCCACGTCTCGCGGACGGGCTGGCGGGGGACCGTGCATCCCCCCGTGATCACGATCGAGCTCTCCGTCGAGGCCACAGCGAAATCGCTCCGCCTCTGGGGAAGGGGCGGACCGGGGCGGAAGAGCTCCCCACCCATCGCCCACGAGAAGACCTCGGAGGATAAATCGGCCTCGCGAGGTGGTTCGGTCGGGAGCGGTAGACGATTTAGGCCTCCCCTATTTGACTCCGGCGAATGCCGGGTCCTGACGAGCTCGTTGCATCGCTGGGCAATGACCAGACGGCCGAGTACCGCAGGGCGGTCGAGGTCCTGGAGCGCGTGGGCCTCACCCGCTACGAGGCCCGGGCCTACATCGCCCTGGTGACGCGAGGCTACGGGGACGCCGCATCGCTCGCGAACGCCGCGCAGATCCCCCGCACGAGCGCCTACAAGGTCCTCGAGGCGCTATGCCAGAAAGGGTATGCCTACTCGTCCGGGGGCAAGCCCACGCTCTTCAAACCCCACCCACCCGAAGAGGTCGCGAACCACCTCCGGTCCGATGTCCAGGAGGTCTTCGGACGGCTCCAGGAGCTCCATCGGATGGTGGGGGAGCAGGGGGAGCCTCAGCTCGTCTACCTCCTGTACGGTCGGCAGAAGGTCCTGACCAAGGTGGGCGAGTTCATCGACCGCTCCACCAGGACCATCATCGTGACCACGCCCCAGATCGCGGACCTGAGGGAGGAGCTGGGCAAGCGTATCGCGAATGCTGTGAAACGCGGGGTCGAGATCACTTTCATCACCGCCCCGGCGCAAAAGATCCCCGAGGGGTGTCGCCACGTTCCTCGGCAGCACATCCTGGCCACGGACCTTCTCGTCGACGGAGAACACGCCCTTCTCGCCTCGCCCGGTCTGGAGGCCTGCGGTTTCACCGACAACCCGATCCTGGCCGAACACCTCAAACAATTCCTCGACATCATGCTCGAACGTGCCGAGGCTACGGTCCCCGCCCCCCGTACAGCGGGTGCGTGAACGGCTCGCCCAGATCGCAGGTCCCTCGGCCGCCGCCCTACCACGAGGCTACCAGCGGCTCGGGAACACTCTGCTCCTTCACCTTCCTTCTTCCCTCACCCCGTTCGAGCATGAGGTCGGGCGATACTTTCAGGAGGAGATGGGGGTCGCCACGGTCCTGGCCTTTGACGGTGTGGCCCAGGGGGAGCACCGACGTCCCTCGCTAAGGCGGCTCGCGGGACCCGGAGGTCCGGTCCTTCACGTCGAGGAGGGCCTCCGTTGGCATCTCGACCCTTCGGAGGTGCTCTTCGCCGCGGGGAACCGGTCGGAGCGGCGAAGGGCCGGCGCCTTGGTCCGGCCGGGCGAGCGTATCGCGGACCTGTTCGCGGGGATCGGATACTTTACCCTCCCTGCGGCCAAGTTCGGCGACCCGAAGGTGGTGCACGCTGTCGAAGTGAACCCGCGGTCGTACGCCTACCTGCTCGAGAACGTGCGCGAGAACCACGTCGTGGAGCGGGTCGTCCCGCACCTCGGAGACAACCGGGAAGTGGACCTGCCGCTGCACGCCTTCGATAGGATCTTCCTGGGGCTGCTCCCCACCGCCGTTCCTTTCGTTCCGCGGGCGCTCGACCTCCTCAACAAGGCGGGGGGGTGGCTCCACCTCCACCTAACGACGTCCGCTCCGCAATGGCGCGAGTCCTCCTGCGCGAGCGTTTCTCAGGCCGTGGAGGCCGCCGGCGGAGCGCTCCTAGACGCGACCCCTCGTCGGGTCAAGTCCTATGGGCCGGCACGGAGCCACGTCGTGGTGGATGCTCGCGTCCGACCCTGAGGTGCGACCGCCCCGGTCTCAACCCCCGACGCCGCCCTCGGGCGGGGGCTCCATCGAGGTCCCTGGCGGCGGGCCTGCCATGGGTGCCATGGGGGGCGCGCCCTTCTTCTTCCGCATCATCATGACCAGCGCGAGCACGACGACCACCGCCACGACGGCCCCGATGATGGCATAGAGCAGCGTACCGCTCAACGCGTTGCCGTTCCCGTTGTTGTTCGGAGCCGGAAGGACCACGGTGATGGAGGTGGTGGCGGGGGACGCAGGAGGGGCGTACCCTTGGGCGGTCGCCGTGGCGGAGAAGGTGTAGGTGGTGGCCGCCGTGAGGCTCGACGGGGCCGTCACGGTCCACGTGGCGACCCCGGAGCTCGAGGTGGTGCACGGCGTTCCACCCGGGCTGCCACAGCTCGTGGCGATCGCAGGTGAGGAGGTGATTGTGACGGTTGCGCCACTGACCGGGCCCGTCGGGCCGGAGACGGTGACGGTGAAGGTCACGGTCGCTCCCTCACTGACCGAGCTCGGGCTCGAGGCCGAAACGGTGATCGGGGAGAGGGTCAGCGGGGACTCCTGTACCGTCAAGGTGAAGCTGGGTCCGACGGTGCTGAGGTTGTATCCCGTCCCGAAGAGGCCCACCGCTGCGACGGAGATGGTCGCGGTCGTCTGTCGGGGCGTCGCCGAGATGGTGATGGGCACCGTATAGTACCCTGTCGAAACGGTCGAGTTCGCTCCGGTCGTGCCTTCGCCCGCCGGGCTCACGCTGACGGCCGGCCACGCGTTCGCCACACCCACATTGGAGATGTTCGTCCATACCCCGACGCTCACCGTGGCCCCGGCCTTGACCGAGGCGCCGTTCGCCATGCCCACCAGCCGAGCCGCTACGCTCAGGGGTGGCGTGATGAGGACCTTCACGGAAACGGTCCCGGTCGAGTGACCGGTGCCGGACGCGGTGATGGTCAGGTTGTCCCAGGTGTCCGCGGTCAGCGTCGCGTTGGCCCAGTATGTTCCCGAATAGGTGTCGGACCCGGGGCCATAGGATCGGAGCGAGGTCGAGTATCCACCGTAGGTGACGCTTTCCTTCGGGTCGGAAAGGGTGACCACGGCTCCGAGGAAGGGAGCACCACCGGAGAGCACCGTCGCGGTGATGTTGGTCAGGCCATGTCCTGAGGCGAGGGTGGAGGGGGTCGCGATCGCCGTGACCAGCGTCCCGAGCCATACCGCGGTGGGGCTCCCCGCGGTCGTGTTGCTGAGAGGCACCGCCTGCTGCCCAGTGAGGTTCTCCACGAGGACCACTCCGGCCGGGATCGCCCAGGGCTGCTGCGTGCTCCCCACGAGCACGTCGTTCGAGTTCTTGATGTCCCAGCTCCACGCGTATCCCGCGTACGGGGTCGTCCAGCTCCCGGCGCTCGAGAGCATCTGGATGCCGGTCTTCACCGAGTACTTCGACATGTTGCCGAAGTAGGTGATCATCGGTTGGGTGGAGTTCACGTAGGGGAAGGCGAACCCCGCGATCCCGACACGTCCTCCGGGCTGAGCGTAGAACGGAGTGTTGGTCTCCCCCCAGGCCGTGGACTCGTTGAGCAGGAGGGTGCCGTTCCCCGTGCATCCGGTGGTGGAGAAACAGACGGTCCATATCCCGCTAGAATTGTCCACGGTCGTCTCCCACCACCATCCGTGGACGTTCTGCATGGTGATCGTGTGGGATCCCGGCGAAAGCGGAGAGGTCTCCACTCCGAACGAAGCGTTGCCGGTCCACTTGTTCACAACCGCGTAGAATGGGAAGAATCCCTGGTAGTTGCCGATCCCCGTGAAGGAGATGTTGATGTCGGCGAAACCCAGGTAGATCTCGGAGGACGAATTGAGGGGAAGGATCGATTCGTGCGTGGCCACCTTTCCATTGGGCGGGATGACCGACGGGATATTGTGGATCGTCAGCTGGACGCCGGAGACATTGCTCAGGGTCGAGTCAACGGTCTCGCTCCCCAGGTAGGTGTGGAAGCTGACCGGGGGAGGTGGAGCGACCCCCCAAAGGAAGGTCTTGTCCGTGGTGGTGGAAGGCAGCGGAGCGGGATAGTTGACCAACACCGTGTCGTTCCCCACGGCCCACGGGCAGCTGGGCACCCCGAAACACTGGGTGAAACCTGCCATCGGGACCGCGTAGCTGGCGGTCGACGGCGTTCGGTACTCACCGTTCGCGGGTTGGTATCCCGCGGTGGTCGTATTGAATTGCATCGCGGGGTCGAAGATCCCTTGGAAGGCGGAGCTCGGGAACGGAAGGGAAGCCCCCGATTCGTTGACGTAGAGTGTCGGGGCGATGCCCGCGAACGAGTTGGTCCCGACTGCCGAGGTGTAGTTCAGAAGATACGTGCCGTTCTGCCAGGCAGGTACGCCCGACCCGATGGGCTGACCACCAATGGTCGAGAACGTCCACCAGTACCCATGGAGGTGGGTCATCCGGAAGACCCAGGTGCCAGGGTTGGGGAGCGAGATGGCGGTGTCGACGACGTCGTGCGTGATGCTCCGGTTCGAGAAGACCGCCCTCGGCCACACCACCGTGGTCGAGCTGGTGGGATCGTAGTGGACCCAGAACCCGATCGCCGCCACCTCGGCGTCTCGAGCGGCGATGTTGAACCCGATGAGCTCGTTTAGCGTGACGTTCACGTTCTCGCCGGCGCTCAGAGAGATCGCGGTCGAGAAGCGCGCGGAGAAGTTCATGGCGGTATTGCCCCCGACGTTGGAGTCGGTCGTGGTGATGGCGGTGTTCCCGTAGATCGCGGGGACGAGCGAGGTTCCGGGCGTGGCCACTTGGAGCGTTCCCGGGGTGAGCAGGTGAGGGGCGGCATGCGGCGGCACGGCGAGTGCCTGCGCGCCCCCCACGGGCGACCCGGGGACGGCGACGAGCGCGACGAGCAGGAGCAGCGCCGCGGTTCGGTAATGTTGTTTCAGCCAGCCGGCGACGCGCGGAAGCATGGCCCGCGCACACCTGTGGCTGGGTAATAAAGGGGTGTCCCGGAGGTTCTGTCCCGATAGGAACTTCGAGGAGAAGACCGGGCGCCGGGCGTTCGGTCGACCCGAACTTATATGACCGAAAGAGGGGGAGTTCTCTCTCGCGAACCTTCCCTAGAATGTGGGAGTCCATGTCCATGAACCGCCACGGCCCGGTCGTCGGCGTGCTCGCTCTCGCGGTCGTCCTGCTGTTTCTGGTCCAGACACCTTCGTTCGGTCCGGCGGCACCGGCCCATGCTTCGCTCCCTCGCTCGGCCCTGGCTCCTTCAGCCACGAGCGCCGGGCTCACCCCTACGGGCTCCGCGTTCGGACTCGGGGTTGGCGACCAGGTCGATGTCGCCTCGGCCAGCGTGAACTGCCGCCAGGCTCCCAACACCGCCGCGCAGATCTACTCCGTCGAGCCCCAGTTCGAGCAGGGCGTGATCGTCGCGGGGAGCGTGCTCGCGGACGGGTACGTCTGGTGGGAGGTCTCATGGGACAACAACTTCGCAGGCTGGTCCGCGGAAGGGAACAACGGAACGGCATGGCTGGCGAACCTCACCGGGAAGACGGTCGCGTACGACCGAGCCGCGGCCGGGGCCTACGCTTCGACCTACTGGTGGACCGTCGCGAGCGATGGCTACTTCTGGGACAGCAGCGGAAGCTACGTCTCCTACCCTCAAGGCACCAGCGTGCTGGGAAAGTCTGGGGACGACTGCGCGCACTACTCGAGCCAGGTCATCGGGAACGAGCCCCATCAGGCGGGAGGAGGGCTCAACATTCCCTCGCGTGTGCCCCCGACCTACGGCGAGCCGGGCGCAGGGCGTCTGGGGGACATCCTGCTGAGCAATGGCTGGGCCGTTCAGGTGAACGGGGTCCAGAGCATGGAGATGGGGGACCTCATCAACTACGAGTGGACGAGCTCCTCCACCACCTGGGACCACATCGCGGTCTACCTCGGGAACGGAACCGTCACCGCGCACACGAACTCCCATTTCGGGACGAACTGGACCCTCGGGGGCTTCTACGCGGCCCGCTACGTCCACATCCTGGGCACGAGCTCCGGGGGCAGCGGCATCGACCACCCATCGGTCGGGCTGACGCTCTCCCCGTCGTCGGGCCCAGCCCCTCTCGCGGTGACCGCGTCTGTGACAGCGACCGGCGGCTCGACGGTCTATGCCTCCTACAAGTTCCTCTGGGGTGACGGGACGTCGACCACGTCCTCTTCCCCCTCCGCCTCCCACACCTACACCGCGGTCGGCACGTACTCCGCTGATGTCGAGGTCACGGATTCCCTAGGCGCGACCGGCTGGTCCGCGAACCAGACCGCCACCGCGCAGGGCGGCGGCCCTCCCCCGCTCTCGGTCGGCCTCTCCGCGAACTTCACCCATGGGAATGCGCCCCTCGCGGTCGCCTTCACGGCCACACCCCAGGGGGGGAGCGGAGCCTACGCGTCCTTCGCCTGGACCTTCGGGGACGGGTCGACCACGTCGACCACCACCTCGACAGCCTCCCACACTTACGGCGGGGCGGGAAGCTTCTCCGCCACGGTCAAGGTCGTCGACTCCTCGGGGGCCCCGGCCACCTCCTCTGCCGTCGTCATCCTTGTGAACTCGACGGCACCTCCCCCGCTCTCGGTCTCGCTCACAGCGGCGACAACGAGCGGACCGTTCCCGCTCGCGGTCCCCTTCACCGCCAACCCTTCCGGCGGATCGGGGGTGTACTCGACCTTCTCCTGGTCCTTCGGCGACGGGAACACCCAGACAACGAGCGCGAGCACGGTCACGCACACCTACACCAGCTCGGGCACCTTCTCCGCCACGGTGACCGTCGACGATGGTGTGACCCACGCGACGAGCACTGCGGTTCAGGTCGCGGTGTCGTCGCCCTCGGGACCTCCCACGCCGATCTCCCTCTCCCTCGGGGCCAGCGCGACCTCCGGAGCAGTCCCGTTCTCCGCCACCCTCTCCCTCTCCATTTCGGGGGGACGATCGCCCTACCGCGTGGCGTGGGACTACGGAGACGGGACCTCCACGGGTCTCTCCCCGATCGCTGGCGCTTCGACGAGCGCGACCCACACCTACACCACCTCGGGAACGCTGGTCGTGACCGCGACCGTTGCAGATGCCCTAGGAACCACCGTGCACACCTCGCTTGACCTTACCCTCCGTTCTCCAGGTGGGTCCTCCTCGCCCCCGTCCTCCACGCCCACCGGGGCCGCGCCAACCCCTCTCGGTGTTCTGCTCTCCGCTCCTACCGTCTACCTCCTCGTCGCGGCCCTCGGGGGTGCGCTCCTCGCCCTGGGGGTCTATGGCTACCGAAGGAAGGCCCGACGGGACCTGAGGCCCGCGACGGGTGACGAAGGGGCCGACCGGGGGGCGTGGGCCCCTCCACCTTCGGAATGAGCCCTTAGCGGCCTGCCACGGCCGCGGCGACCTTGGGCGGAGGACGGCTCAAGGTTTCCAGCGCGAGCGGGAAGGCCTTGAGGAACCGGTCGATGTCGGCGGGCACGTTCGAGAACGAAGCGCGGATGAAGCGCTTCCCGGACGTGGGGGAGAGGTAGTTCCCGGCGCGAAGGAAGACCCCGTGGTTCAAGAGCAGCTCGCGCTGCAACGCCTCGGGATCGACCCCCCGTTCCGCGACGTCGAGCACGAACATGTTCCCCTGGGACGGGTAGACCGGGAGCGACACGCCCTTCCAGCCCTTCGCGGCATCGTGGATCCGCTTCTGGTTCTCCCGGGTCTGACGAGCGACCGCGGGGAAGGCCTTCGGCTTCGCCTGGAGAGCCGCCACCGCCGCCGCCTGGGAGAGGACGTTCACCCCAAGGTCGTTGGTGTTGTACTTCCAGATCCGGTCGTAGAGCTCCTTGCGGGCGAGAAGGCCCCCCAATCGGACACCCGCGAGCCCGCAGTTCTTGGAGACCGACCAGACGGTGACCGTGCCTTCCGGATAGAAGGGGTGGGCAAGCGTGTGCGCGTCCGCGAAGTCGCGGTAGGTCGTGTCGTTGAGCAGGAGGAGCTTGTGGTCCTTGGCGATCTCGGCGATGGCCCGCACGTCCTCCTTCGGGTACCCACTTCCCAGAGGGTTCAGGGGGTCGATGAGCAGGATCATCCGCGTCTTCGGGGTGACGGCCTCGTTCACCCGGTCCGGCGTCAGCCGGTAGGGTGGGGCGTAGATCGGAAGATTGACCGTTCGCGCGCCCGAGAGCTCGATGAACTTGTGGATGATGAGGTAGCTCGGGTCGCTGGCGATGACCTCGTCCTGGGCGGACAAGAGGCCCCGGGTGAGCATGTAAAGCGCCTCGGTCCCGCCGGACGCGATGCCGACCTCGCAGTCGGTGAGCCCGAAGTCCTTGCGCACCAGCTCCTTGAGCGTGGGGTCCCCCGGAGCGTACGGGTAGCTCTGGTAGCGCTTCTCCTTCACCGCCTTGGCGATGGCCTCCTCCACGGGCCCCGAAGGGAAGAGGTGGTTCGTGTTCTGGCTCATCCAGACGATCTCGTGGAAGTGGTCGTGGGCGTAGCGGAACACATCGAGAGGGGGCGCGACCGTCGTCATCGGAGCGCGCGAGCCCCTGACGGTCTAAAGCTTGCGCTCTCGCGAAGGCAAGGTCCTCCGCGCTTCAGGCTCTCGCAAGGAAGGTCGTCACGCTCCCAGCGGATTGCAGCCGAGCCTCGACCGACCGGAACCCTGCGCGTCGGAACGCTTCCATGACCCCCTCTCGAGAAGGGAACGCCCGGAGCGATTCCGAGAGGTAGCGGTAGGGGCCTTCGGTGCCGAAGAGAGCGCCCAGTTTCGGCATCACCCGGTCGAAGTACGTGTGGAACCACGCACGGAACCACACCGGCGCCGGTTCGGTGATCTCCAAGGCGAGCGCCACACCACCCGGGCGGAGGACCCGGCACATCTCCGCGAGGCCCATCTCGAGTTGGGGGAGGTTCCGGATGAGGAAGGCGCTCGTGACCATGTCGAAGGCCCGCGGGGCGAAAGGGAGCCGAAGGACGTCCGCGATGCCGAAGCGGACGCGCGCTCCCCGCGCCCCCACCTCGGCCCGAAGCCGCTCCGCCCTCCGCACCATGGCCGGGGTGAAGTCCGCGGCCACCACCGTCGCCTGAGGATAGTGGTCGGCCAGGAGGTAGGTCAGATCGCCCGGTCCACAGCCCAGGTCCAGCACCCGCTCGGGAGGCCGCTCCAGGACCCGGTCGAGGTCCCATAGAGCACGTGGCCGCCAGACGAGGTCCTGCCCGAAGGTCGCCAGATGGTCGAAGAAGGTGTACTGGCCGGCGATGCGCGTGAACATCGCCCGGACATCACGGTCGAACCGTTCCGCGCCCCTCTGGGGATGCGGGGACCCATCGGCGGCGAGGAGAACCCCTTCGGTCATGGGTGCGCGCGGGGTGAGGGAGACTCCCCCGCCCTAAAGCTCGTGAGGAGGCCCCGGACCTCACGCGGGGTCTGACCCCAGCGACTGGTGGAGCTCTCTCCATCGACGCTGAAGGTCGGAACGCCGGACCCCCAGGTGCTGGGCCTCTTCGAGCGTCGCGCGGGCCGCAGTCCGCTCTCCTCTTGCGATCTCACCCTCGGCGCGGGCGAGGAGGACCTCGAAGAGGTAGCGGGGCAGGGCGTGGACCCTCGCAAGTTCCTCCGCATGGGCAAGGTGGGAACGCGCCTTCTCGTGGTCTCCTCGGTGGTGGGCATGCCTCCCCGCGAGGATCGCCTGGGGGAGCTCGAAGCGGGGCCCCTCGACCGGAGGGACCAGCTGCCGTGCGCTTTCCATCGCGCTCTCCGACCGGTCCAGCGCCCCCTCGTTGAGCGCGTGATGGCTCTCTCGAAGCAGGGCCTCGGCGTGGACCAACCGAGCTCCGTGCTCTTCCCCCCAGGTCGAGACGTTCTGCAGCCTGCGGAACCCCTCTTCGGTCCGCTTCCGGAGGAAGTCGAGCTCCGCCAGCGGGATCCCCAACCGGACCTTCCGAAGCTCGTCCCCGCCGTCCTCGAAGACCCGCAGGGCACGGGCGTAGAGCGCGCGGGCCCGGTCGGTCTCTTCGTGCTCTTCGAGGTAGTAGTCTCCCAGCCGGCGGCAGGCGTCGCCAAGGAGGACGAGGTCCGGCTGCCCCTCGGCGAACCGCAGGGCCCCGTCCGCTCGCGCCAAGGCCTCGTCCAAGTCGCCCAGAGCGAGCGCGGCCTCGGCCAGGAGCCCTGAGGCCTCGATCTGCGTGATGGAGGGTCGCGTCTCGTGCGGCGCCGGCAGGAGCCCCTGGACCCGACGGCGGGCCTCGGTGTACTTCCCCTGATGGAGGTGGGTGCGCGCGAGCGCCAGCTGGACCGCTTCGTGAGGCTCGGCCGGCAGGAACATCGTGAACGCGTCCATCAACCGCTCCTCCGAACGGCGTAGCTCCCCGGCTTCCGCGAGCACCTCCCCCAGGCGCAATAGGACCTCGCGCTCCTGTTCGCGATGCTCCTTCTCCGTGGGAGGAAGCCTCTGCACCGATTCGAGCGCCCGCTCCAGCGCCTCGCGCGCCTCCGACACCCGCCCGGCGTGTCGCGCGACATGGAAGAGGCGGGTGTTGTACTCGAACGATCGCAGGTCGTGCCGTCCCAGATGGAAATGGACCGAGAGGTCGCGGACCCATGCCTCCTCTCCCCGAGGGCCTGGACCCAGGACCTCCATCACCTCGGCCAATCGTCGATGCATCCGGCGCCGCCGCGTCTCGGTCAGCATCGACAGGAGACGCTGCCGCTCCTCCTCCTCTCGGAACCGATAGCGCTCGTCCGGGAGCTCCTCGAGCACACCCGAGCGGACGAGCCGCTCGAGCGACCGGGCGACCTCCTCCTCATCACCCTCGGCGACCTTGGCCAGGGCCGCAAAGGGGAACTCGTCGCCGAGCAGCGCGCCATACGCGAGGAGCTTCTCGGCGAGCTCGCTGACCTTTCCCCGGTTCCTCGACGACCTCGAAGGTTCCTCTCGGACGCGGTCGGCACGAGGGCCCTCGGTAGGGGACGCACTCTCTCCACTTCCTCCCCCGCGGACCGCGCGGCCCCGCTCGCCCCGCGCGAGCCGTTCCAGGAAGAGCGGGTTCCCCTCGCTTTCGGCAAAGAGGCGTGTCACCGTGTCAGGGTCCGGTGGTTGGTCGGCGTTGAGCCAGCGGAGGTAGTCGCGGACCTCGTCCATGTTGAACGGGCGCACCGAATGGACCTCCAGGCCCCCTTCCCTCCCCAACGACTCGAGGACCTCTCGGGAGGGAGCCGCCAGTTCCTCGAGAGGGAGGGAGGTGAGCATTACTCCCAGGGGCAGGCCAGGGGCATGGCGGATCAGGAACTTCGCGAACTCGAGCGTCGTGCTGTCCGCGAAGTGGACATCCTCCAGGACGAGGAGGAGCGGTTGACGATGGGCGACGTTCGCGAGGGTCTGGAAGAGTCGGTCGAAGAGGGCCAAGCGGTCCTCCTCCACCCCGGCTCCGGCACGGTCGAGGGACGCCCAAACACGGTCGGGGCCCTCCTCCGAGGAGCTCGGTTCCGTCGCGGGCCCTTCGGGCCCTCTCCAGGCCATGAGCCCCAGCGGAAGCAAGCTGGTGGGGGCATGACGTTCCGGGGTCCAGATCGAACGGAGCGCCCCGTCCGGGCCTTCGCTCCCTCGGAGCTGTCCCGGGGTAAGGCCACGGAGGGCCTCCTTGATCGTCTCGAACGGCTGGGGGATCTCGCGCGGCTGCGCCCGTCCCTCGAGCACCACGAACCCCCCTCGGCGGGCCTCCTCGGAGAGCGTGCCTGCGACGGCGCTTTTGCCGATGCCGGTCTCTCCCACCAAGAGCACCGCCGCGCCCTTCCCATCGCGCGCGCGCTCGAGCCAGACGAAGAGCGCGTCCAGGAGCTCGCCCCTCCCGACGAAGGGGTGGGCCGCCGTTGTGGCGGAGGGGGGACGCGCGAGGGCCACGGACGGCCAAGGCATGCGTCGGTATATCTTGCGGACCGTCGAGCGGGTCGACGGGTCCCGCGCACCGGCCCGCCGTCAGGGGGTCGGACGCGGGGGGCTCTCCGCGCCAGGGCCCTCCGGGGTCGAAGGGACCTCCGGCGGTCCGCGAGCTTCCCCCCCGGTCGGTAGGCCTAGCTTCTCCCTTAGCTCACGGTGCTGGGGAATGAGCGCCGTCGCATAGGCGTCCACGTCCATCCCTTCCGCCCGTTCAAGTTCGGTGCGCGCCCGCTCCGGGTCGCCCCAGAGCTGGTAGAGGAGGGCGAGGCGAAGGTGCATCTCGGAGATCTGCGGGGGATAGCCCATCTCCTCCGCCATTCGAAGGGAGCGTTGGAAGGAGGCCTCCGCCTCACCGTACCTTCCGCGGCGGATGGCCAGAAGGCCATCGTTCATCGCGATCTGCTGCAGGGCGATGGGGTCCTGCAAACGCTCGAGGATCCGACGGGCCTCGCGGTTGTCGCGCTCGGCCTCGTCCAGCTGACCCAGGGTCAATCGGAACTCGACGGCGTTGAAGAGGGTCCATCCGGCCATCCGCCGATCGTGGGCACGCTCGGCGAACTGGTGCCCTCGCTCGAGCCACTTCACGCCCTCGGCGGGGTCCGTGGGTCCCACCGCCACCGCGAGGTTGTTGCAGGCCCGAGAGGCTTCGTGCCAGTCCCCTGCCCGCTCCACCATCTGGAGGGCCCGTCGGTAGTATTCCACGGCCTTGAGGACATCGCCCTCTTTCCCCGCATTCGAGTAGGCGTTCCCGAGGTCGACGTAGCAGCGGGCGATCTCTTTTGCGTCCGCGGTGGGGTCGAGCAGTTCCAACGACCGTTGCCCTTCGTCGATGGCCAAGTGATTGTTCCCCTCGAGCGATGCGATACGTCCCATCAGGCGGTGGACGCGAGCAAGTCCCCGGCGGTGCCCTTCCTTCTCGAGGAGCTGCAGGGCGTCAGCGCAGAGCTCCCGGCCGCGATCCCCCTGGGCTTGGTTGCGGGCCACTTCGGCCCGGGCGAGGAGGATGAGCGCCCGGAGCACGGACTTCTGAGGAGGGACCAGCTCGAGCGCCTCCACGTACAGTCGGTCGGCCTTCAAGTCGTCGTTCATGAGGCCGTAGAGCTCGCCGAGCTCGAGCAGCAGGCCGGCTTCCTCCTCGCGGTGGTCTCCTTGGAGCTCCCTCAGGTCGGCCCGGGCGCGCTCCAGGTGGTGGGCGGAGATCTCGGGGGCCAGGGCCTCCCGGGCCAGGCCCGCGGAACGGCGGTTGTACCGATAGGAACGGTCGTGGACACGGCCCAGGAAGTAGTGCCGACCCAGCTCTGGCAGGACCTCCGCGGGGGGGTCCGGATACAGCTGTTCGTACGCCTCGCCGATCTTCCGGTGGATCACACGGACCCGGCTCTCCGTCATCTCGCGGTAGAGTCGCATCCGAACGTCCTCCTGGACGAAGCTGAAGCGCTCGCCCCCCGGTCGCTCCCGAAGGAGTCCCTGGTGGACCAGCCGCTCGAGCAGCTCGGCCAGAGGCTCTTCGGAAAGTCCCGTCGCGGTACGCAGGAGCGCGAAATCGAACTCCTTCCCGATGGCGCTGGCGTAGGCCAGCACCCTCTTCTCTTCGTCCGAGAGCCGCTCCAGAGGAAGGTTCGCCCGCTCCCAGGTGGGGGTTCTCGGAGCCGGGGCCGACACAGGAAGAACCATCCTCTTCCCCCTCAAGAAACCTCCTCGGCGGAGCTTCGCGGGCTCGTGGCCAGGCCCGCCAGCGAGGATCGCGGCGCCTCCCCCAAGCTTAAGAAGAGCCACGGGAGTCGCCCTCGCCCCCCATGGCCGAAGAAGATCCTGGGAAGACCGGCACCGACCGCAAGGGACGGTCGAAGCGGAGCCCCGCGGGGGCTCGCCGCCGGATCCCTCTACCTACCGCGCGTCAGGTGGGTTTCGGTCTGTTCGGCCTGCTCGTCGCCCTCGCGGCCGCGTTCTACGTGTGGTGGGGTGTGGCCTTCGGGCATTGGATCGACAACGGGGTCTATGCGATCGTCTCGACCCTTGTGGCGTTCGGCCTGGCGGGCATGTGGCTCACCCTTCCTCCACGTCCTCGTTCGAACGTCGCTCCAGCGTGAGCCCCGCTCGACCCTTGGACGGTCCCCCGAGGGACCCTGGGCAGAGAGGGTCGCGGAACGAAGGACGGCCGCCCGGGTCCTATATCGGCCGACCGGCGGCGGCCCACCGGCTGGGACCCGAGCCGCAGACGATGCACGGCGGGGCTTCGCCTTGGACGATGTCCGCTGGTGAGCCTCCCTCGATCGTCCCCAAGAGGCCGCCCTCCACGACCTCCTCGACCTTGTGGCCACACGCCTCCTTCCCGCACCAGCCGATCAGGTAGACCGCTTTGGGTCCCTTGAGGTCGGAGAGCTCCTTCGCACGTGCGATCGCGTCGCGGAAACGAGCCTGCGCGCGGTCGGCCAGTGTTGTGAGGAAGCTCTCGAGCTCCGCGCGAACCTCCGAGAGCAGCTCGGCCTGGGGGACCTTTCGCTTCTTCCCGAACCGGTCCGCGAGCGTCGCGGCCTTCTCCTCGACCTCCCGAGGTCCGAGCTCGATCCGCAACGGCACCCCCCGGCTCTCCCAAGCGTAGTACTTGGCTCCTGGGCGGTCCTCCGACAGGTCGACCTTGACGCGGAGCCCGCCGGCCGAGAGCGTGGAGCCGAGCGCCCTCGCAGCTCCTTCGACGGCCTCCTTGGACCCCTTGCCGGGGACGGGAACGATGGCCACCTGCACCGGGGCGAGCGCAGGGGGGAGCACCAGGCCTTTCTCGTCGCCGTGGACCCCGACCACGCCCCCGATGAGCCGCTCGGAGATACCGTAGGTGGTCTGGTGGCCGAAGGCCGTCTTCCCGTCCTCGGTCTCGTACTGGATCCCGTAGGGCTTGGCGAAGTTGTCGCGGTAATGATGGACCGTGCCGACCTGCAGCGTCCGAGCGTCGCCGAAGGGGATGTCGAGCCCGAGCGAGTAGTGCGCGCCCGGGAACTTGTCCCACTCCGGGCGCTTGTTGATGAGGTACGGGAGGGCAAAGCTCCGCGCGACCTGCTCGAACGAGCCCAGGTCCTCCTGGACCTGGCGGGTCGCGCTCTCCTCCGTGGGGTGGACGGTGTGCCCTTCGTAGAAGTGGATCTCCCGGATGCGGAGCAGCGGGCGCGTGGACTTGGTCTCGTACCGGAAGACGTTACAGATCTGGAAGGTCCGCAACGGCAGGTCCTTGTGGGAGCGCACCCACAGCGCGAACATCGGGTACATCGCCGTCTCGCTCGTCGGGCGCAGACAGAGGTTGATGTCGAGCGGGGTGTTGCCGCCCCGGGTGACCCAGTAGACCTCCGCCTCGAAGCCCTTGATGTGCTCGGACTCCTTCTTGAGCTCCGTCTCAGGGATCAGGGTCGGGAACGAGACCTCCTGGTACCCGATCGGCCCGACCGCGTTGCGCAGGGTCTGGTCGAAGAGGGAGCGGATGCTGAGCCCGAAAGGGGGCCAGACGTTGAGCCCCTTGACCGGGTAGCGCTTGTCCGTCACCTGGGAGCGCTCGAGCACCTCGTTGTACCACTCGAAGAAGTTCCCCTCCTTCTTCGGGAGCTCGGACATGGTCGTGGTCCCACGGGCCAGGTTCCATGAGGATAACGATTGCTTGGAACCCGTGAGCTCGTCGCGGGCTCTTCGTGAGCGGCCGAGTTTTGCGCGCTGGAACGTGGGTAAATGCCGTCGGTAACTATTGTCGCTCCCCACTCGTACGAGAGTATATCTGGTGCGCCACCCGTGGTTCCTTCTTGCCCATGCGCCTGGTCATCTGCGTTGACCGGGACGACGATCTCGGTCGAAAGGCGGGCATACGCGGTCCCGTCCTGGGCCGTGAGGCCGTCCTCGACGCCGCGATGAAGCTCGGGATCGCGGACCCGGAGGACTCCGACACGAACGCGATGCTCGCGGCGGTGAACCTGCTCGACGAGCTCCGTGCCTCGGGCGAGGACGTGGATGCGCTCGTGCTGACCGGGGATGGGCGCGTCGGGACGATCTCCGACCGCAAGGTGGCCCAGCAGTTCGACGATGTGCTCTCCAAGCTCAAGGTCACCGCCGTCCACCTGGTCTCGGACGGCGCGGAGGACGAGTTCCTCTACCCGATCATCCAATCGCGCGCCAAGGTCGATTCGGTGCGCCGGGTCTACATCCGGCAGAGCGCAACGCTCCAGGGTACCTACATGACCCTGGTCCGGGCGCTCAAGGACCAGAAGCTGCGGACGAAGACCGTCCTCCCGCTCGCCTCCTTCCTGATCTTCCTCGGGATCGTGCTCTCCCTCCAGGCCTTCTTCCAGGTCCAGCTCTGGGGGTACGGGGTCATCCTGCTGACCTTCCTCCTCGGGTTCTACCTGATCCTGTGGACGTTCGAGGTCGACGAGTGGATCGTCGATCAGGTCCAGGCGTTCGGGAGCGACCTGCGGCGCGGCTCCGCCGCGGTCACCTTCGGGATCCTCTCGACCGCCCTCCTCCTCCTCGGGATCCTGCTCGGCAGCCAGTCGTACACGTCCGAGAGCAGTCCGAACGTGCTGGCGAAGGTCCTCGACTTCCTGAGCACCGCGCTCATCTGGTGGATCGGGTCGGCCGTGGCGTTCGAAGGTGGGCGCGCGATCCGCTGGCTCCTCTCGAAGAGCCGGATCCCGGGCTCGGTGTGGGTCGCCCTCGTCTCCTTCACCGCGGCAGGGATCGAGGGATACTCGCTGATCTACCTCTTCCGGGTGATCCTCCTCGGGTACCCGGAGACCGTCCTCGTGGTCTCGCTGGTGGGCGTGGGCCTGGGGATCTTGACCGGCGGACTCGCGGAGACCCTCCGTCAGTACCTCCGTTCGTCCTCCGCCGGGGTGCCCAAGCCCGCGCTCCCGACCACGACGAGCTGAAGCTTACCGCGCCGCCACGCGGCGCCCGGCTCGCTCCGCGAGCGCGGGGGCAAAGATCACGCCCTCGGCGACCTTGGGAAGGAACATCGTCGACTTCTGGGCCATCACGTGATGCGCGAAGGCCTCCTGTTCGATCCCGGGGAACGACAAGGGGGGCAGCAGGAAAGCGACCCCCCCCTCTCCACGGACCTGGAGCAGGGCTTGTCGGGGGGAGCGGACGAAGCTGAACCGAGAGGGGTCGAGCCCCAGATCGCCCTCCAGGAAGCGATGAAGGAGCTCGTAGTCCTGCCCCTCCCCCGGGACGTCGTTCCCGCGGACGAGTGCCATCCGACGAGGTCCGATCGCGAGGAACCCCCGATGACCCTTGGCGCGGAGCTCGCGCACGGACGCGATCGCCTCGGGAAGTCCACCTTCCGGGGGAAGTTCGTCCACCGAGGCGAAGGTACTCCTTCCCTTCGAGAGGAATCCGTCGTAGGTCAGCTGGCTCGGCGCGAGGACCCGGTGCCAGGGCAGGAGCAGGAGCGCCTTGTCGTGCGCCTCCACCAGCATGGTCAGCGGACGCACGGGCACTCCTCGCGACTGGAGCCGTGACGCCGCCGTGAACCGGTGGTGGCCGTCCAGAATGAGGATCCGCTCGTGGTCGAGCAAGGTCCCGATCTCCGCCGCGACCTGAGGGTCCTCGAGGCGCCAGAGGCGGTGGGTCGCCCCATCGAGGGTCGCCTCAACGAGCGGGGTGCGCGACCCCTTGAACGACAGTTGCCGTCGGTCGATCCCGAGGTAGTTCTCGATCAGGTCGTTGATGGCATGCGACTTGGGAGTGTAGCCTGCCATGATGGGGGCGAAGTGCATCCCGGTCCGCTCCGTGAGCGCGACCCGCTCCTCCACCCGATCCGTGAAGGTCCGCTCGTGGAGCGCGACCCGGGAGGAGGTCCCGGAGTCCTCGGGGAGCGCTCCCACCAAGCCGAGCAGGAGGTAATCGGGCTTCCGCCGCTCGGGCGGCAGGGCCTCGACGATCTCGGGCGCGGGGTGGTACCGGATGGCGTAGACGTAGAGCGCGGGCGACCCGTCCTGAACGAACGCTTCCGCCTCTAGGGCCGCGGAAAGGCGCTGACTCGCCAGGTCCAGGAAGGCGGGGGTCGAGAGGTCGGTCCTTCGAGAGGTGAAGGAGGCCGCGTTGTGCGGGAGGGCATCGAAACGTCGGTGGTCCTCGAGGCTCAGGGTATCGTAGACCGGAGCGACCAGCCGGGAGGCGTCGGCCCGGTCTGGGTCGGGGTGGAAGGCCCGGACCGGTAGGAGCCGAACCACGCCCGCTGCACCTCTAGACCGGCTCCAGGGCCTGCCGGACGTGCTTGAGGGGGACGTCGAGCTGGCAGCGGTCGTGAAGCACCTGGCGTGCGGTCGACGCGCTCGACCCGTTGGTCCCCGCGGCCTGCCGCGCGAGTGCGCGAAGGTCCTCCCAATAGTTCCAGGGGAAGACGAACCATCGCCAGGCGTCGCGCGGGACCTCTTCGGCGAAGTACGTGGGCACGTAGGTGGAGTGGGCGATGTGCAGGTAGGTCGCGCTCTCGACCTGGGAGGGACCGCGCTCCGCCACGTGGCGGACCGCTAGCTGGAGGCTCTGGCCCGTGTCGGTGATATCGTCGACGACGAGCACCCTCTTCCCATCCAGACGGCCCGAGAGCCCCTCGGTGATCTCGGCCTTCCCCGAAGGGGTCGCGGTGACCCCCCAGTGCTGGGCCCTTAGGGCGGCGAGGTGCTTCGTCCCGAGCCGGTCGGCGAGCATCCGGGAGGGCACCCAACCGCCGCGGGTGAGGCCCACGATGACCTCCGGGGTCCATTTCGCCTCACGGATCTTCTGGGTCAAGACCTCGGACCAGCGGTCGATATCGGCCCAGGTCACGAGACGGCAGGGGGGGAGCTCCACGGGTCCGTGGGGTCGAGCCACATCTTGAAGATTACCGGGCCCCACGGGGGGCTCTGCTCCCCTGGGACCGTGTCTCCACCATGAAGAGGACGAGAAAGGAATGGCCGGGGGGAACGGTGCGCTCCCCCCGGGTTTCGGTGCTGCCCCCTAGGGGTAGATGCCGCGGACCCGCATCGCTTCGACAACGCGTCCGACCGCGACGATGTAGGCCGCCGTGCGGTTGTGGACGTTGTTCTTCTTGGCGACGTCCGCCACGGAGCGGTAGGAGGCCGACATCACCCGCTCAAGGCGGGAGTTGACGTCGTTCACGTCCCAGAAGTACCCCTGCAGGTCCTGGACCCACTCGAAGTAGCTCACGGTGACACCGCCCGCGTTCGCGAGGACGTCGGGGAGGACGGTGACCTTGTTCTTGTGCAGGATCTCGTCCGCCTCAGGGGTCGTGGGGCCGTTCGCGGCCTCCGCGACGATCTTCGCTCTCACGTCCTTGGCGTTCTCCTTCGTGATCTGGTTCTCGAGCGCGGCCGGGATGAGCACGTCGCATTCGAGCCCCAAGAGCTCGCTGTTCGAGACCTTCTGGGACCCGGGGAACCCGACGACGCTCCCCCTCTCCTGCTTGTACTTCTCCACGGCGGCGATGTCGAGCCCGCTCTTGTTGAGGATCCCGCCCTTGGAGTCGGACACGGCGATGACCTTGGAGCCAAGCTCCTTCGACACAAGGTTCGCGGCGATGCTCCCCGCGTTCCCGAAGCCCTGAACGGCGACGGTGGCCCCCTTGGTCTTGAGGCCCTGGTCCTTCGCGGCCTCGCGGATGACGTACATGCACCCGCGACCGGTCGCTTCCCCGCGTCCCTCGGAACCTCCGATGGAGAGCGGCTTGCCCGTCACGACCCCGGGGACGGAGTACCCCTTCTGCATCGAGTACGTGTCCATGATCCAGGCCATGGTCTGGCTGTCCGTGTACACATCGGGCGCGGGCACATCCATCTCGGGCCCGATGATCGGGGCGATCTCGCTTGCGAAGCGCCGGGTCATCCGCTCGAGCTCCCCCTTGCTCATCGCCTTAGGGTCGCAGATGATGCCGCCCTTCGCCCCGCCGTACGGCAGGTTCACCACGGCGCACTTCCACGTCATCCACGCCGCGAGCGCTCGGACCTCGTCCAGAGTGACCTGGGGGTGGTAACGGATGCCTCCCTTGGTCGGCCCGCGGGCCATGTTGTACTGCACCCGATAGCCCGTGTAGACGCGGTAGCTCCCGTTGTCCATCCGGACCGGGAAGTTGACCGTCAGCTCTCGCTTCGGGTGCTTGAGGATCTCGGTGACCCCTGCGTCCAGGTTGAGGTACTTGGCGCAAATGTCCACTTGTCGCTGGGCGGTCTCGAACGGATTCACAGCTCCACCGTTATTGGCCATCGACGCACCATCCCCTATCGGGGAAGGCGACCACAGCGAGTGGATACATAACTCCGGCCCCCTTCCTGTCGGGTCGAGGTCACAAATACGATGCCGGACCGACACTCCGACGGCGGAGCAGGCCGTTCTTCCCCGCACGAGCCCTGAACGACGCCGGAACGCGGTTCACGGCTTACGGAAACCGCCGAGGTCCATCCCTCGACGGTAGAGCGCTCGCACGCCCTTGGACGCTGCAAAGCGGTCCAGAGCGCCGCCCAGCCATGCCGTGTTGTCCGCGAGAAGCACCCCGTGGGAGGGCATCTTGGGGTCCACGGTGGTGAACTCGAAGGTCGCGTGCTCGAAGGTGTGCAGGCTGTCGTGCAGGAAGAGGTCCACCTGGTCGAGCTCGCTCACCAGCGAAGGGAGGAGCTCCTGGCTGGGTCCGATCCGAAGGTCCCAGCCGGCGCGGAGGTGGGGCGGGACAGCCCATCCTGAGCTCTTGCCGGGGGGAAGGGCGACCGGAGAGTCCTCCTTCTCCCTGAAGGTCGCGCCCTTCTGGCGCGTGGGGAGGTCGATGGAGTGAAGGGTGCCGAAGTGGTTCTGGTTCAGGGCTTTCAGGAAGTACGCAGAGGAAACGCCCGAGGAGACCCCCGCTTCCACGACATGCTTCGGTCGCAGGAGGCGCACGAGAGCGTAGAGCTCGAACGGCGCGCGGATCTGGGCATAGAAATCGCGACCCGCTTGCTGGTGGGCGAGATCGATGGTCCGCACGAACGGGGTGTCCTTCTGCGCCTCCTCCACGGCGCCCCGAGCCTCTTCGAGGCTGCGGTCGGAGAGCTTCGCGACCCATTCCGGGTCCACCAGGTCCTGGTCTCGACGCGCCGTCGCGCTCTTCGAGGTCCGCCTCCGGGGCATGATGGACGGATGCGAGCACGGTATTTTGGGGCCCCCGCGTCGGCGACATGATATTCCTCTCTTCCCATCCACCTCACGTGCCCTCGGGCGAAGCGTTCTCGTTGGAGAAGGTCTCCAAGGACTATGGGAGCCTCCACGCCCTCTCGGAGGTCACCTTCTCCGTACGCCAGGGAGAGGCCGTCGGGTATCTTGGCCCGAACGGTGCAGGGAAGACGACCACGCTGAAGCTCCTCTCGGGCCTCACCCGCCCCACCTCGGGAACGCTCCGGCTCGACGGCGTCGAACCGACCAAGGACCGACGTAGGGCACTCTCTTCGGTCGGGGTCCTGGTAGAGACCCCGGGGGTGCTGCCCTACGTTCGAGGGCGGGACCTGCTCGAGCACATCGCCGAGGTCAAGGGCGTGCCATTGAACGAACGAGGAGCGGCGGTCCTCCACGCGACGAAGACCCTGGACGTCGCGGAGCCTTCCGAGCGGCTCCTAGGCTCGCTCAGCACCGGGCTTCTGCGTCGCGTCCTTCTGGCTGGGGCCCTGATCGGCGACCCGAAGGTGCTCGTCCTCGATGAGCCCACGATGGGCCTCGACCCCGCCGCGCGGAACGACCTACGAAACATCCTACGGGGTCTCAAGAAGGAGGGTCGGACGATCTTCCTCTCGACCCACCTGCTGGAGGATGTGGAGGAGGTCTGCGAGCGGGTCCTCTTCCTGCGGGCCGGCCGTCTCATGGGCGAGGCCCCGGTCTCCCCCGATGGGCAGGCCCCCAGCTCGGTGGGGCCACGCACCCTCTTGGTCCGCACCTCGGACACGACCGCGCGGGAGCGCGTCGGACGGGCTGCGGGGCCCGAGGTCGGGATCGAGGAGTCGGAGCCCGGGACCGAGTTCCTGCTGACCTTCCGGGGGGACGAGCGGAGACAGAGCGAGCTGCTCCGAGCGCTCATCGCGGGAGGGGTCCCGGTCTCTCGTGCCCAGCCCGTGGGTTCGGACCTCTCGTCGCTCTACATGCAGAAGGTGGGCCGGGAGGAGGCCACGTGAACGCCGTGCTCGCGAACGCCCGGTGGGAGCTCCTTAGGCTCCTGCGGTCACGACGGATCTTCCTGCTCGTGATCCCGGTCATCGCAGGACCGATCGGTAGCGCTCTCGCGTTCTTCTATTTCGGGAAGATGGAGCCGAACGGAGCGGTCCTGACCCACGGCACCGCCCTCATGCTCGGGCTGTTCGTGACCGGGGGACTCGCGGGCATGGTCATGCTCGACCTCTCCGCCCTCTCGGCCGGGGAGGACCTCGCCCGCCGCTCGCACGTGATCGCCTTCGCGCTACCGCAGTCGCGTTCGAGCGTTCTGTTGGGCCGGCTCCTCGTGGTTTTCGGCGCCACGCTCGGGGTCTTCTCCGTAGGCGCTCTCGGGGTCTGGCCGATCGCAGGTGCCATCGTCCCGGCGCTTCCCAGCGACCCCCATCCGCTCTACGACGCCACCCACCTCTTCCTGGCCATGCTCTCGCTCCTTTTCTTCCTCGGAGCGGTGACCCTGAACGCCTCCATCATCACCAAGAGCTCCTCGGAGGCCCTGGTGGCGGGGGTGCTCGCGGGGGTCGTGACCGCGGCCGCGGCGTTCTACTTCACCTACCTCCACCAGATCTCGCTCCTCTTCCCCGAGGTATTGCTCGTGGTGGGAGCCGTGGCCCTGGGATGGTCCTTCCTTCGGTTCGAGCGGCTCGAGAGCTGAGGGGGGGAGCGGCGCGCTCAGGAGCGCGCGAACGAGTCCCATCCGACCTTAGGGAAGGGGCGGGTGTTCCCTTCCTTGTCCTCGAAGAACGAGGGGCCCTTCTCGTGGACCGAGCCGATGACGCAGACCCGACCTCCGGCACGAACGACGTTCTTGAGCGTCGCGTCGAAGCTCGAACGGGGGAAGCAGGTCAGGAGCTCGTAGTCCCCACCTAGGAAGGAGACCTCCTCGACGGGCAGCCGGAGCGCTTTCGCGACCTTCACGGCGAGCGGGTCATACGGGACCCAGTCCTCTCGGAGGTGCACCGAGACGCCGGAGGCCTCGCAGAGGTGCCGTGCCGCGGCCAGAAGCCCGTCCGAAGTATCGGTGGTGGCGGTCGCTGTGGGCGCGAGGGCGAGTCCCTCACGTAGACGGGGTCGGACCCCCAGGACCACGCCCATCGCGTCCTTCTCGGTCAGCGACCCCTCCTTCCATGCGAGGTAGGCGGAGCTCCCTCTCCCCGTGGTTCCCGTGGTCGCGATCAGGTCCCCCGGGAAGGCCCCGGAGATCGGCATCAGGTTGTTGGCGTTCGCCTCTCCCACGGCGATGGGCACGATCCCCCGCCGCTCGCTGCGCTTGCTGTCCCCACCCAGGAGATGGGTCCCGACGAGGCGCGACGCTTCCTCCAGTCCGAGGATCACCTGTTGGGCCCAGCGTGCGGGGGTGTCCGGGGGGAGCAGGAGGGCCCCCAGCAGCGCGACCGGTCGCCCGCCCTTGGCCGCGAGGTCCGAGAAGTTCACGTTCGCGGCGAACCGCCCCACCGCCCGAGGGTCCGCGGTCGCGGGGAAGTGGGTCTCCTCCATCACCGCGTCGGTGGTGAGGAGGTGAACGTTCCTTCCTCCGGTCGGGATCGCAGCACAGTCGTCGCCCAGGGGTAGGAGACCCATGCGTCCCGCGGGCAGCGTCTTGGCGATCCACTCATGCAACCCCGCTTCGGTGACCTCCTCGAGGGTGCCCGACGGGGGGGAGCGCGGGGACCCTACCTTGCGCGGGCGTTTCAGCATGCGCGCTCGCCCCGCTCCCGTTCAACCGCCAGCCGGCGGCGCATAGGGGAGGAACTCCTTCCCGAGAAGCTCCCGGCCCAGGATGATCCGCATGACGTTGAGCCCGCCCTCCGCCCCGACCATGTAGCTCATGATCCCGCGGAGCCCGAGCTCGAGCCCGACCTCCTTCGTGTAGCCGCTCGCCCCGAACCACATCATGACCTTCTTCACCGCGTCGAACGCGAGCTGGGGCGCGGTGAGCTTCACGGCCGCGACGACGCGGTCGACCTCCCCCCGGTGGGAAGTGTCGCCCTTGAACGTGTACTGGTCGAGGAGCCACGCCGCGCGTCGGACCTGCCACTTCACAGCTTCGCTCTGGGCCCACAGGTCGGCGAGCTCGAACTGGATCCCCTCGTACTTCCCGAGCGGCTGTCCGAAGACCTGTCGTTCCTTGATGTAGGCGATGCCGGTCTCGATCGCCCGCTCGGCCGCGCCGACGCAGGCCGCCGCGACGAAGGTCCGGGCCACTTGGAACCCCTGCATCGCGAGGCTGAACCCCTTCCCCTCCTTGCCGAGGAGGTACCTCTCGGGGACATGGACCTCGTCGTAGTGGAGCATGCAGGTCGAGATCCCCATCCGGCCCATGTTGACGAGCTTCTGGGCCGTGGTCCCTTTCGCGTTCGCGGGCACGTAGAGGAAGTTGAACCCGTTGCCATCCTTCTGACGCGTCAACGTGACGTGCCCGCCACCGTTCGCTCGCGCCTCCATCACCCCGGAGAGGAAGGTCTTCTCCCCGTCGACCACGAGATCCTTCCCCACCCTCCACGAGCGCGTCCGCATGCTCGCCAGGTCGCTCCCACCCCCTGGCTCCGTCGTGGCAATGCCCAGGAACGCCTTCCCAGAGCAGACGGACGGGAGGATCTCCTTCTTCGCCTCCTCGGTCCCGTGCCGAGCGAGAAGGTAGCCCCAGCCGGCTTCGAGCAGGAAGTAGACCGCGGTGGCCATGGAGAAGTCGCCCCGTCCGATCTCTTCGGCCGCGATCTCCGTTTGGACGGCGGTGGCTCCCATGCCGCCGTACTCCTCGGGCACCGGCATCGCGAACAGCCCGAGCCGGGCCATCTCGTTCAGGACCTTCGGAGGGATGGTCCCCGTCTCGTCGATCTCCTTCTCGTTCTTCCGTAGCACCTCGTCGCCAAAACGCCGCAACGTGGACTGGAACGCCTCTTCCTCAGGGGTCAAGCGGAAGTCCATGGCCATCCTCTCGGGGCGGAGGGGACCGCCCACTTAAGGCAAGGCCCCCAACCGGGGTCGGCTCGGCCGCCGTCAGATCCTGTTCGCCAGGTAAGGGCCCAGGAAACCGTGGTCGACGTACTTGTAGAGGAAGTACGTGATGCCGAGCAGCAGCAGGCCGCAGAGCCACGTCATGCCGGTCGCCGCCCAGCTCGGCTTACTCTTCATCCAAAAGAACATGTCCAGAGGGTCGACACGCCACTTGACGAACTTGTAGCCGCAGTAGAGCGTGACGAGGGCGAGGAGCCCCGAGAGGGCGGGCGTGAAGACGTAGCCCAACCCCGCGCCGAACAGCAGCAGGATGAGCCCCAGGACCCCATGGGCGTGGGACTCCGGGACCTGCGGTCGCATCCCCTGCATCGTTCGATAGGAGGAGCGAGGTCCTGGGATATAGCTCCGCCGGGAGCACTCGGGCTTCGGCCCGAGGCGACACCGGGGCGACCGAACCCCTTTACCTGTGGAGCGCTCCCCCCTCCCGATGGCGCTCAAAGTGGCCGTGAACGGCTACGGGACGATCGGGAAGCGTGTGGCGGACGCCATCCACCTCCAGAAGGACATGACGCTCGTGGGCGTCGCCAAGACCCGCCCGGGATTCGAGGGACGACGTGCCGTGGAGAAGGGGTTCAAGCTCTTCGTCGCCGGAGATGGGACGAAAGAGGAGTTCGAGAGGGCGGGGATCTCGGTCGCGGGGAACCTGCTCGACCTCTTGCAGCAGTCGGACGTGGTCATCGACGCCACGCCCGAGAAGGTCGGAGCCGCGAACAAGCCCGTCTACGACGAGGCCAAGATCGCCGCGGTCTGGCAGGGCGGCGAGAAGGCCTCGGTCGCCGAGCACTCCTTCAACGCCCTCGCGAACTACCCGGAGTGCTTCGGCGCAAAGAAGGTCCGCGTGGTCTCTTGCAACACCACCGGCCTCGCCCGTGCCGCCTCCGTCCTGCGCAGGGACTTCGGGGTCCAGCACTGGGAAGCGACGCTCGTGCGACGTGCCGCGGACCCGGGGGAGACCAAGCGGGGCCCCATCAACGGGATCCTCCCGACGATGTCGCTGCCCTCCCACCACGGACCCGATGTGAGGACCATCTTCCCGGACCTGCCGATCGCCACGACGGCGGTCGTCGTCCCGACCACCCTCATGCACGTCCATGTCAACCACGTCCGCCTCGCCCGGCCCCCCTCTGACGGGGGGAAGGTCCTGGAGGCGTTCCGCTCCACCCCTCGTTTCGTGCTCTTCCGAGGTTCGGACCACTTGGAAGGCACCCCTCAGGTCATCGAGTGGGCGAGGGACCTGGGGCGTCCGCGCAACGACGTGATGGAGAACGTGCTGTGGGAAGAGGGGCTCAAGCTCGACGGGGAGGACCTCTACTTCTTCCAGGCCATCCACCAGGAGTCCATCGTCGTCCCGGAGAACGTTGACGTCCTTCGGGCCATGTTCCAGCTCGAGAGCGACCCGCTCAAGAGCATCGAGCGGACGGACCACGCGCTCGGGATCGCTCGCGTGGCGACGTAACGGGGGCGAGCACGCTCGCGGGAGCGCCCGTGGCCATCACGGGTTCCCACTCCCCTTTAAATAGAGCGTCCTTGTCGCGGCCCGAGCCTGATGTACTATCTCGAAACACGTCGGGACGTCGTCCGCATTCCTCCGTCGCGGCTCTCCCCGAACATTGGCGATGTCATCTCGGAGCTCGCCCAGCAGCAGTTCGAGGGGAAGCTCCTGGACGGCCAGAGCCTGACCGTCCTGATCATGAACGTCAAGCTCATCGGGGAGGGAAGGATCATCCACGGGGACGGCGGCGTCTACCAGGACGTGGAGTACACCGCCCTGCTCTTCCGGCCCGAGCTGCAGGAGGTTGTCGAAGGTCAGGTCGTCGAGGTCCGGAAGTTCGGGGCCTTCGTCCGCTTCGGCCCCCTGGACGGACTGCTCCACGTGAGCCAGATCATGGACGACCGGGTCAACATCGATGAGCACAACCAGCGCCTGGTCGGGGTCGAGACCAAGCGCGACCTGCGGGTGGGTTACAAGGTCCGGGCCCGCATCGTCTCCCTCTCCCTCTCGGAGATCTCCCCGCGCGACAGCCGTATCGGTCTCACGATGCGCCAACCGGGACTGGGCCGGCTCGAGTGGATCGTCGAGGCCCACAAGAAGGCCGAGAAGGCGAGCGGGGGCGGAGGCGAGCGCGGCGGCGGTAGGAAGGCCCCCGCGGCGCCAGCCCCCAAACCCAAGGCCGCGTGAGGAGTTCGTTCGATGGCGATATCCCAACGGGCGTGCCGGAACTGCCACTCCATCTCCGACCAGATGAAGTGCCCCAAGTGCGGTGGCGAGACCAGCAAGGAATGGCAGGGGTACCTCATCGTCGTCGACCCGGAGAAGTCCGAGATCGCCCGGAAGATGGGCATCAAAGGCAGCGGTCGCTACGCTCTGCGCGTGAAGTGACGGGCCCGGTCCGATGGACCTCTACCTTCGTCCCGAGCAACGCGCTCTGCTCGCTCGCCCCTTGGGTCCCGTGCTCCCCACCGACGAGGCCCGAGCGCGCCTTGCGAGAACGACCAACTTCGTCGCGTGCGGGGATGTGGTCAGCGTCAACGCGATGAAGTGGGGATTCACCCCTTTCGCGGCGGTCGTGGATGGACACACCCTACGCGAGACCACGACGGAGATCACGGAGCTGGGGCCCCTCGGGGCCAAGAGAGAGATCTGGACAAAGAACCCAGCCGGACAGGTCACGGAAGAGCTCCAGCGAGCCGTCCGCGAGCTGGTCTCAGGGGGGGGCGGCCTGCTCGTCGTCGAGGGCGAGGAGGACCTCGCGGTCCTTCCGCTCGTCCGTGAGCTTCCTCTCGGTAGCACCGTTATATACGGTCAGCCAGGTGCGGGCGTCTGCTTCCTCGCCGTGGATGACGCGACGAAGGAACGCGTCCGGACGATCCTAGAAGGCATGGAGGCACGACCCACAGGCCATGGACATCAAGGTCATCTCTGAGAAGCAGAACCCGCTCCTTGGGCGGAAGGAGTACCTCTTCGAGGTCGGGCACGAAGGCGGCCCCACCCCCAAGCGTGACGACGTCCGCAAGTCGCTTGCCGAGGTCCTGAAGGTCCCCAAGGACCGGCTCATCCTGGAATGGATGCGTGCCCGGTTCGGCGTCCAGCGTTCCCGCGGGAGCGCACATGCCTACGACACGAAGGAGCTCGTCAACAAGGTCGTCCGCCAGCACATCCTGATCCGCAACGGTCTCAAGGAGAAGCCGCAGAAGGGCCCCGGCGGCGCTGCCGCCGCCGAGACGCCCGCTGCCAAGCCCGAGGCCAAGGGCGAGACCAAAGCGGAGAGCAAGCCCAAGACCGAGAGCAAGGCCGAGGCCAAGCCTGAAGCGAAGCCGAAGGCCGAAAAGAAGGAGTGAACCGACCGATGGGGAAGGCTCGAACCGCGTTCTACAGCGTCAAGGGCGATGCCCTGACCCGCACCCACGCGTTCTGTCCGAAGTGCGGTCCGGGCGTGGTCCTCGCGGCCCACGCTTCCCCATCCCCCCGCCGTTCCTGCGGGAAGTGTGGCTACTCGGAAGCGGACACGGCCCCAGCCCCCAAGCCCGAGAAGCCGGCACGTGGCAAGGGCGGGCCCAAGGGCGAGAGGGCTCCGGCCCCTGCGCCCCGAGCTTCGACCTGAGCGACACAGCTCTTCCCTACCCTCGACCCTCACGGGGTCCGGGACGAGCCGGGTCGATTGGCTCCGTCCATGGTGAGGGAACTCGGGGACCGCCCTCCGCTTCGCGGCGGTTCTTGAGCGTGGGACCTTCACAACTCAGCGGAATCGCCGAAGCCATCCTGACGGGTCGCGGAAGAACCCCCCGAGGCCGAGGCCCTCCCTCGACTCGGGCCGAGCTTCCTGTTGAACGAGCGACGGAGCGGGCGTCTCCTCGCCATAGACGTAGCGGCCGCCCCGGAGCGCCGAGATGACCGCGCTCACCGCCGTGACGCCTCCGGCGAACAGGAAGGCCTCGGAGAGGGCCGACGTGAAACCCGCGGAGATGGCGGTCGCGAAGAAGTGGGGGGCCGAGAGCGCGGCGACGGTGGAGGCCGGCAGTTGTTGCCAGCCGGGGACACTGCTCGCAGCGTGGAGGACACCATTTGGTCCGGTCATGGGGTTCTGACCCAGAAAGGCCCCGAAAAGCGCCCCCGTGGGGTTCTGCGCGATCATCCCCGTCAAGATCTGCTGGTCAGGGGGCCCTACTTGGTTCCCGGCGAGGGCCCCCGAGACCGAGCCCGAGAGGTCGTGCGAGAGCCCCAAGATGACGATCGTGAAGAAGAGCGCCATGGAGGCCTGCTGCCCGATGTTCTGAAGCGTGGCGAGCATGCCGGAGGCGGCCCCTCGGTTCTCGGCGGGCACCGAGTTCATGATCGCGGCCGCGTTCGGAGAGGCGAACATCCCCATCCCGCATCCCTGCAGGAAGATGATCAGGCCCATCTCCCAGTAAGGGAAGTTCGTGGGGAGGAACGCGAGCGCGAAGAAGGTCGCGGACCCCAACGCCATCCCGGCCGTGGCGAAGGAGCGGGCCCCTCGGCGGTCCGAGAGCCACCCGCTGAGCGGGCCCGCGACCACGAACCCGGCCATCATCGGGGACATGAGGATCCCCGCCCAGAGCGGGGTCTGCGAGAACGAGTAGCCGTGCAAAGGCAGCCAGATCCCCTGGAACCAGAGCACCAAGAGGAGCATCATGCCCCCACGCGCGACCGAACCCAGGAACGCGGAGGAGATGCCGGCGGCAAAGGAGCGACGAGAGAAGAACTCCAGCCGGAACATCGGATCGGGGACCTTCGTCTCGACGTACAGGAAGAGGAGCAGAAGCGCGGTGCCCGCGACCAGACCGGCCCAGACCCATGGGTTGCCCCATCCCGTCGGCGAGCTCCCGTACGGGAGCAGACCATACGTGGTCCCCACCAGGAGGAGCACGAGCCCCGCGGCGAACGTGACGTTCCCCACGTAGTCGATCCGCTGGTGCGTCGTACGCACAGAGATCTCTCGGAGCTTGGCGTAGGCCCAGAGGGTTCCGAAGACCCCCACGGGCACGCTGACGAGGAAGATGATCCTCCACGTGGGGATGACGATCGGGCCCAGGTGGATGTCGGGGATCGACGCCAGGATCCCTCCAAGGATCAGCCCGAAGAGCGAACCGCCGAGGAACGCGACCTGGTTGACGCCGAGCGCCTTTCCTCGCTCGCTGGGGGGGAAGGCATCGGTCAGGAGGGCGGCCGAGTTGGCGAAGAGGAAGGACGCTCCCACGGCCTGGACCAACCGGAACAGAATGAGCTCCAGCGCGCCGGTCGTCCCGCTGTTCGGCGCGAGGAAGAGGAAGATCGAACCGGTAGAGAAGATCGCGAACCCGAAGTTGTACATGCGGGCGCGCCCCCACATGTCCGAGAGGCGCCCCATCGTGACCAGGAGGGTGCCGGTGACCACCCCGTAGCCCAGGAGCAACCAGATCAACAACGGGAAGCTCGAGGGCGCGAACGGGTCCACGCCCAAGCCATGGAAGATCACTGGGAGCGAGATCAGCACGATCGTCCCATCGAGCGCCGCCAACAAGGCGCCGAGCGTGGTGTTGCTGAGGACGGTCCACTTGTACGCGACCATCAGCCCTCGGAAGACCCTGGACCGCGAGTCCGCTCACGCCGTTCGAGGACCCTTTTGAGCTCCCGCGAGCCCTTCTGAAGGGCCGCGAGACCCTCGGGGCTCATCTCGCGGGCCAACTGCTCCAGGTACTGCTGGTGCGCGAGGGCGGCCGCCCGGTAGAGCTTCTCGCCGGTCTTGGAGAGGGAGAGGACGGTCGCACGCCGGTCCTCGGGGTCTCGTTCGCGTCGGACCAGCTCACGTCGCTCAAGGCGGTCCATCAGCTCGGTCGTAGCCGCGGGGGAGATCCCGAGGTGAAGGCTGAGTCGGGAGGGGCGCGTGGGTCCCAAGCTCGCGAGGCGCAGGGCCGCGTAGTCGGTGACGACCAGACCGAAAGGCTCGAGCACCGGCCCCAGGGCCCGTCGCAAGGCCCGGTGCGCCACCCGGTAGTCATCGAAGGGACCCCAGGGCTTGGCCAGGGCGGTGGTCCCTTCCCCGACGGGAGCGCGAAGCCGAGCGGCCAGCGAGGGCATGGCCCTGTCAGGTTCGGGACCATATATTACGGCTCCGAAGTAAATGTGGGGCCTTCGTATGCCCCGATGGCGGGCCCCACGCCGTGCGCTCGCCCCCCGACGGGCACCGGTTCATGCCGGCGGGCGGTCGCTGGTCTCAAGGCTCGTGGTCGTGGGTCGAGCCATGGGAACGGGGCGTGCATGCGGCCCCAACCGCTCCTGGAATCGGTCCGGAAGACCCAGGCGCCGCCGAAGGATATCTCGGACATCCCGGGTGACCAGATTGCCGTACGGACAGGCCATCTCACAATCGGAGGAACCCACGCACTTCGTCGAGCGGTACTGCCCCGTCTTCGCTAGTACCACAGGCATCTCCACAAGCCCTACCTCGCAGGCCTTCCCGCAGTCGTGGGTCGGGCAGGTCCGGCATACCGCAGGGTCAAGCGCCTCCTTGTGGAAGGCTCCGAGGCGGCTCACGACCCCCAAGAAGGTCCCTGTGGAGCAGAACCCCCAGCTGCGGCAGGGGCTCATGCCTACGTACGGGATCGCAATGAAGAAACCGTACCAAAGCACGTCCCAGACCGCGGCCGCGTAGACCACCGACACGTCCGCTCCGGAGAGCGTGATGTGCCCTCCGGCGAACTCGTCGAACGCCGAGACGGCGACCACGACTCCCATGAGGGCCCAGGCCCCGATGGCGAGGGCTCGAGGAATGCCCTTCCATCCGCCGCCCAGGACCTGATGGCGGGGCCAGGGTCGCTCGGCGATCGTGGGGATCAGCCGCTGCGAGAACGTGCCTCCGTACATCACCGCCGAAGGGCAGAGCGTGGAGCAGTAGGCCCTCCGACCGAAGAGCAACGCCAGGACCCCCAGCGTCGCGTACGACGCGCCGAGCGCGATCACGGTGGCAGGGCCCACGCCCCCGAAGGCCCCGACGTTCGGCCACGTCGGGGCTTCGGACCATCCGCGAACGAGGGCGGGCCCAAGCACCGTATAGAGCCCATAGGCCCCCAGCGCGAACGTGAGCCGGTTCCGCGTTTCGCGTTGAGCCACGCGCCGGAGTCGGACGGCCACCAGAGCCCCCATCTCGACCCCCATGATGCCCAGGAAGAAGGGGCCTGCCGTCACTTGGGCAACGAACAGGAGACCCGACACCAGCACCGCCCCGATCCCTCCTGAGGCCGAGGGGAGGTGCCAAGAGGGGCCGAAGAACGCGAGCGAGAGGGTGGCCGCCATGGCCCACTCGGAGGCGAATCCGAGGGCGAGAAAGGCCGTGGTCGCAGCAGGTCGCTCGATCCAGAGAACGGTGGGCTCGGCTTCGACCGGCCCCGAGGTGGGCCGACCCAGGAGCCGGTGGGCGACGTAGGACATCTCCGCGAGCATGACGACGAGCATCCCTACTTGGAACGGCACGGGGCCCCAGGGGTCCGACGGGTGGGCCAGCAGCCAGAGCTCCCCGACCGTCATGACCAGGAACGCGAACGAGACCCCGAGAACGAGTCCGAGATGAGAGGAACTCACCGCCGGGCGTCGACCGAGCTCCTCGAAGAGGACGATGAAGGTCCCCGTCATGACCACGGCCATCAGGACCGAACCGAGGACCGGAGAGGAGACGACCCAGGGCCCTACGAGCGCGGAGGCGGCAAGGCCGAGGAGCGGGAGCCGCTCCTCCCGAGGCAGAGGGACCCAGCAGAGCAGCAGGACCATGTTGGTGAACATGGCCCAAAAGAACCAGACGGAGCCAGCAGAGTAGGCGAATCCGTTGAGGAGCCCGTTCGGCCCGTTGAGGGAGATCGGGGTCCCCAGAGCCAGGGTGTAGACGGCCCCCATGAGGAGCTCGTTCCCCAGCATGATCAGCCCGAGGAAAATTGCCCAGGCCCAGCTGCCGGTCTCGACCCGGCGTTCGTGGCCGCGCAGGATGGTGACGAACGCCCAGACGAAGGGGGCGGTCATCATGATCTGGATCCCGAAGAGGGCCGCGGTGAACCCCACGCTGGTGTCCCCGCTCAACACATCGTAGAGGACGGTGATCCAAAGGACCAAGGAGGAGAACAGGAGGAAGGCCACGAGGATGGCGTGGGAAAGGGTCGGGGTCCCTCCCTTTCGGGGAAAGAACTGCAGAAAGACCCAGATGTTGAACGCCACCATTCCCGCGGCCACCGCGGCGTAGGCGGCGAGGTAGGGGGTGGGGAGTGGGAAAGCGTCGATCACCGTCAAGGTCCTCGCAGTCTCACTCAGGCTCCGTGCAGTAGGCTTCCACGAGGCCGTACTTCCCCTTCGGGATCCGGTCCCTCTCTCGGACCTCCCGTACCCTGCGGGTCTCGCGATGCCCTACCTTAGGGAACAGGACGTGGGCGGGTTCCATCACTCTTCCTGCCCCGCCTCTTGAACGGCTGTCATCTCATGCTCAGGCGCCGGTGGTAACCGGGGGTTCGTTCGAGGGTCCATCGGAACGCGTCGCCCTCTCTACGGGGCAAAGGCGGTGTTCGTCGGGACCCACCCCCGGGACCGCTTTCGCCCCTCCGATTTGTGCTCCTTGTCCATTTCGCGATCCCGGGCTTCGAGGATCCGTGCCAGTAAGTCGATCCGCTGCTCTCGATACTGGTCGCTTGCCGTGTCCCTTGGGACCGGACCTCGTGACCAAGCTCTCCTTCGCGCGGCGTAGGTGGAGAGGAGTCGATTGACCCGGGCCAGGTCGAATCCCTCCGGATCGAACCACCCTCCGCACCATGTGAGCATCTCTTCGTGCTCGGGGTCCGCGGGGTCCCGGATCGCCTGAAGGAGGGAGGCGTAACCCGAGTACCCTCCGCAGTCCTCTGGTGGGCAGGCCCGCGCGCCAGCGGAGCACTGTGGACCGCCCTCCTGCTGGCCCGCGGGAAGGATGTCCTTGACCACGATCGAGTGCTCCCATCCATCCCCGAAGTCGTACTCGTACTGTATCCTCGATCCGGGCTGAGGGAGAACCTCAAAGAGCCGAACCGAAGCGGAGTCCATAGACGGGTGGGACTCGGCGAGCTCGTCGTCGGGGTCTGGAGGAAGGTAGCGGACAAGCCCCGAACTGAACACGTGGAGATGGGAGTTGGTCCAGCCGATGGCGAGCTGGAGTATATCGTGTAGATCGGCCAGCGTATAGTCGCTCGGTACCGAGACCTCCCTCCAGACCTCGGGCCGGACCTCCAACAATGCGACACGAAGCCTGTGCACCGACCGGGTCGGCGGAGGCGGAGGCCTCGCTGGGGCCCTTCCTCGGGGGGATGACGGCACAGCCTATCCCCACGGAGGGAGGGGTAGATGTCCTCTCCGGACCCCGTTCGTTCCGATGCAGGCGGCGTCCCTAGGTCTTCCCCCCCCGTCCGTTCGGAGGGGTCGCGGTCTCCTGCTCAACCCAGGGGTCCAAGCTCGGTGGGCGCGACTCACTTGCAAGCCCGCAGTACACGCGGGAGTCCGCTCCGAGCAACGACCCCCGTCGATTCGGGCCCGGGGTTGTCGAGACCGAAACGCGATTATGACCGGACCCATCCTACCCCCGTGCCTAGCCGACGCCTCGCGCTCTGCAGACTCTGCGGAGCAAAGGTCCGCAAGGACCTGATCCTCTCGCACAGGGAGCGGGTCCACCCCCGCGAACTTTCCCCCGTAGAGCGTGATGCGCTCAAGGCGAAGGACGAGGAGCGGGCAAAGCGGGCCAAGCCACCGACTCCGTCTCTCTCGATTCCTACCACCGCTTCCGACAAGGAGGATTCGCCCTTCAACGACCTCGTGGAACCGTGGCGTCCTCCCCGCGACCAGGTCGCGCCGCCTCCCGGGGTGGACCCCGCGCTCTGGGAGAAGCTCCGCACCGCCGACGAGATGCTCCTCCGACGTTGCGGCGACCGGCTCCTCGGCGAGGAGGAGGAGGACGAGCAAGTGAGGTGGGAATCGCACCTCCACGCCCAGTGGCTCTCCCGCATCGAGCCCGACCGCGCCCTCGTAGGTGCGGTGGCGCACCTTGCCGAGGCGGACCTTCCGAAATATCGGAAGGTGGCCGACGCCGGGTTCGAACAACGACGCGCGTCGCTCGCAGCCCCGCTCGGCGTCTTCCGCGACGCCGGGGAACGGGCCGTGCCTTATCTCGCAGGTGCCATGACCACCGAAGGCTGGGCGGGCATCCTAGCGGTGGAACTGCTGGCCGAGATGCCGAGCACGCCCCTCCGGAACCAGGCCCTCGTCGAAGCACTCTTCCTGCCCGGCGAATGGGCCCCCGAGGCCGCTGAACGGGCCACACGCTCCATCGACGCTGCGCGCCGATGGTCGCTCTTCGAGGAGGTCGCCCGGAACGCGCAGGGTGGCGGCATCGAGCTCCAGTCGGTCTATTGGACCTCGCTCTTCGAAGAACGCCTCGAAGAGGAGCTCCAGCACCGCCCGCTACCGGACCTGGAGCGTGCCGCAATCCTCCTCTACGACCTGGGCCACCACTCCGCCCTGGTGGCCGGGATGGAGTTCCTGTTGGACCCCTGGGTCAGCGGCGAAGCGAGGGTCGAGGCGAACATAAAGGAGGGCGGGCTGGAGCGCGTCCTGGCGATTGTCGCCGAAAGAGAGCCGGAACGGCGACCGAACCGCCCTCTCGTTGCAGAGTAGTCTCTCTCGTGATGTCGGGCTCCGCGGCCCTGCTCGGGGCCATGCATCGGGAGCGGCAAAAGGCAAGGCGAAGGGTCCGAGCGGTCTCGGCTCCCGGTCCAGTGCGATGTGTCTCGGGTCCTCCTCCAACGGTGAACTCATGACCTCTGAAGCAGACCGTCGGGGAGTTCGCCCCGTCCACACCCTCCGATTCCTCCTGGCGAGCGAGCCCGAGGTGATTCCAAGCGAGGAGTACTACGCCAAGCTCCCGGGATGGTTCCGGTTGTTGCGGGCCACCCCGTAGCTTGACAGCGGCTCGGGGTTCCGAGCGGGTGCGCGTGTCGCTGGAGCCGATCAACCCCAGCTGGGGAGGACTGAATCGTGGCCCCGGGTGCATCGAGGAATCTAGGGGCCTTGGGCGTACTCCCCGCCGTCGAGGATGGCTTCTCGAAGGGGGAGGATGTCCATGTACATGGTGCGGTTGATCCGGTTCCTCTCGCGGAGCACCTCACGTGTCAAGTGGAATCCGCACTTCTCGTAGAAGGACGCGGCCCGCGGCTTGGCGTTCAGAGTGATGAAGCGAACCGCGCCGGGGCTCCGAACGGCAAGCGCCACGATCCTCCGGACGAGCAGTCTTCCGACACCCTGGCCCTGCCAGTGTTTCTGCACGGCCAGGCGACCGATCTTCATCGCGGGGTACGTCTCGAGTTGGAGGATCTCTCGTTTGGCGTGAGAGCCGGAGACCTTCCTCATATCGACGTACTCGGACCGCAGGCTGTCCGAACTGATTGTATAGTACGCGACCAGGTCCTTCCCGAGGTAGACGAGAGCGGTGTTGCCCTCGCCGTCCTCAAAGTAGTCGACCGCCTCGGCCTTCAGGAGGAACTCATCGAGTTCTGGCTCCCCGCACGAGAAGGTGTCGGGTAGCTGGCCCCGGTCCTTGCGTTGCTCGTACCGGAACTTTGAGCGGTCGACGCGGACCGATGACCCGAAGGTCGGCGAGGCCATCGTTACGATTGAGGCTCGGAGCGACCCTCAGCCTCTGCCTGCGCCAGCTCGGCCATCGCACCGCGGTAAAGCTCCTTCACCGATCGGGGTGCGCGGGGCTTGCGTGTACGCTCGTGGAACTCGTCAGCGTCCCGACCTTTCAGTACTGGCACGGGTAGGGGCTTCGCCATGTCTCCCGAAGAAAGTATCGGGGAGGGAGCGTATTAAGGATGCCTACAACCGGGAACACGAATCCACCCCCTGTCACTCTACGTCATGAGTGAGCTCAGGTTAGGGGCGTCCTCCCACGCTTCGAGGACATCCGACAGCCCCTCGACCATCTTCCCGGGGGGATGGGTCGCCCGTCCCGCTCCGGCATCTCTAAGCAATTGGCGGTGTGATCACAATCCTGTCAACCCCAATGGTCGTGACCACCGTCCAGCCGTGGTCGAGGTACGACGCCAGTTCCTCCGTGGTGACAAGTCGTTGTCTCGGCTGGGTAGGGGCCGGCGCCTGCTTCCGTCTTGGGAGCGTCTGCAGCGTCGGCATGTCGAGGTTGAGGAGGTCCACTTGGGCGAGCTCCTCCTGGGTGTAGCCCGCTCCCATCAGCATGAGCTTGGCCATCTTGGCCTCGGTCTCGTGCTCGGGTCGGCCCGGGCTGACCGAGAGGTAGGAGTCGCAGCGACGGTACGAGTCTCGCAGGTCCTCGATCCTCTCTGTGCTCATCGGCCGGTCGAGGTTGTAGTCGAAGTCCACCCCTCGCCCCGCATGGCCCATGAAGAGCTCGCGTCGGGAGCGGCTCACCAGGCCACGAGCCTAGGCCGCCTCCATTTGCGTCGAGAACCACGCTCGCAGCGTGTGGGTGTGCCAGTGGGTCCCGTCGGGGGCAACCTTGGCCATCGCCCGGCGGATGGTCAGGGCGAGAGACTTGCGGGCCATCACTCTTTCGCCGTCCT
>JAGWLG010000026.1 GCA_028864975.1 Thermoplasmata archaeon
GAGACGGCGCGGCGGCCGCCGCGAGAGAGCCGACGTGGGGAGGAGAAGGCCCGGGGGTGGGAGCGTTCGGGGGTTCGGGCGCTCGTCTTGGGCTCCGTCAACTGCATAGCATGTCCTCTGCTTGTCGTCAAGGACCGGCAAAACTGGCCTACGCGGTCCTTGCTAAACAAGAAAGGTATGGGCCGCTATTTCAATCCTCCGAGGAGGGGACCTTCCAGACACCTGAGTCCGCAGGCGGGCGGCTCGGGACGCAGTCCGTGAGCGAGCCCGAGGTCGTCCGCGGACGATCTCGTTCCGCACGACCTGACGGATCGGAAGGACCTGAGGGTCGACCCGACGGGGTGTCAGCTCGACCCTCTGAAGAGACCGTCCACGTGAGCGGGAGCAAAGCGAGCGAGGGGCGGGCCGCAACGGTGACCGCGAAGGCCGCGAGGAGAAAGTGCTGGAGCCCCCAGTGGAAGAGCAATGCCGCTCCCAGCGGCGCGTCCGGCGATTCGGCCCAGGGAGAACCCGATCCGAGGTAGCCCAAGAGCTCGTTCACGAACCCTCCAAGGCCAAGGTGCACGAGGGCAGGCGGCACACCGATCCCCCACGTGATACCTGCGGCCAGCAGGAGGATGCGGGCGCCCCCGGTCCCCCACCTGCCAATCCACGCACGGAGGCTTCGGGCTCCGTCGAGGAAGAGCTCTTGAGGAAAGAGCCCGGCCCCGATCGCGAGAAGGGCCAGGAGCTGATGCTCGAAGATCCAGTGGTACCACAGGGCTGAAGACGCCGTTAGGGGCGACGTGGTGGTCCACTCCACGAACATGGAAAGGGACCACGTGATGCCGGCGATGAGGAGCGCGATCCTCAACAGGGTGCCCAGGAGGAACCGCGCGTCCATGGGCGGGGGAGGCGCGTACCTTGACCCGGGCCGGGGCGTGAGCCCTCGCTCCTGCACCATGAGGCTGATCCAAACAACGACGAGCTCGAACAGGTCGACGTACCAGCTGTTGAGGACAAGAGTGCTGAGGTTCGACCCGCTCGCGGCCGCGACGACGGCGAGGCCGGCGGTCCCGACGCAACCGGTGCAGCAGCAGGCGCCGAGCGTCGCGACGCCCGTGATCGCCGGGCTGACTCCCGCCGCGGTCGACGCCGCGGCCACATGGCGAGACGCGAACCGGCTCGAGAGGAGCGGGAGGAAGAGCAGCAGCGCGGCCGCGGCACCGATGCCCACGCCGATCGAGACCACGACCATCGTGATCGCCGGGAGATAGGGGAGGACGAGGATCCCTGAGGGCCACTGGACGATCAGGGCGGGGTAGTCCCAGGCCGGTCCGCTCGGCTGGTTGATCACCGCGAAGGTCCACGACGCCTGGGTCCCGCTACCGTAGAACTCGAGCATCTCCCCGACCAGCATCGAGACGATGGCGTAGACCCCGGCGATCGCGGCGGCGAGGACGCGGCCTCGGGGCGTTCGCAGAAGCGCGCGGGTGCGCCTCAGCGTCGCCAGGTCGATGAACGAGCCGGCGTTGTGGACGAAGCTCACGTCAGGGCTCCCGGGGCTCCGTTGTGGCGGTGCCTCGTACATACGGCTTGCTTTCGCGGAAGTTTCCCGCGCGGGTCGTCCTTCGCACGCGGAGGTCGCGAGTGGAACGAAAGCTTCACCCGGAGGGCGCGCGCGTCTCCCATCGGGATGGACGTCGGAGGGGCGCGCGAGGGCGTGTTATACGTGCGCTTTTTCAGCGCGGGACTTAAATAGGACTTTCGCTCTAAACCGTGTCGGACGTGTTCGACAAACCCTCACTGGGTTTGTTCGACAACCGAGGAAAGCGATGGAGGCGGCGAAGGAAGAGGAACGGGTCGGGGTACGGTGCTCCCGACGCGAGCTCCAATTCCTCGACTCTTTCGTGGTCAGCGGGGAGTTCCGGACGCGCTCGGAGCTGATCCGAGAGGCGCTCAAGGACTTCCTCGCCCGCCGCGCCCGCGAAGTACCCGAAGCCCCGGCGACCACCCAACCCCGGACCCACACGGCCCCCGTACAGGGGAACGCGGCGGGCTCCTTCCGACCGGAGGAGCTCGAGCTGCTGACCGAGTACGCGGAGCTCGTGCTGAACGGTGCCTCCGTAGGGGACGCCCTTGCCGCCATCGTGCGGCAGGGGATCCCGATGGAGAAGGTCCGGACGGTGGTCGCCGAGCAGCGGGCGCTCGTGCGCGACTCGGCCGAACGACGGACCAAGGTGGAGAACGCCGGGCGAACCTCGCAGGAGCTCGAGCGTCAGGGATACCTGGGTCCGTAGCGAGGAGGAAGGAGGGGGCGATGTCGAGCGCACGTCCGGAGTGGGGTGGCCCGAATGAAGGAGTCCGAGGTCCAAGAGCGACAGATCGCCGGTAGCGTGCGCACGAGCCCGCCGGAGGCGGCATCCGCCGACTTCCGCCTAGGCCGTGAAGCACGGTTCCTCCTGGTCGCCGTGGGCGGGGGCGCGATCCGCGTCGTCCGCTCCGCGGCCCGCCAGGGGATGCGTTATGTGGAGACCGTCGCCATCAACGGGGACGACCGGGTCGTCGAGGCGATCGACTTCCACCGCCGCGTGCGCGTCGCCCTCCCCCAGGACGGGTCGGTCGACGACGCCGGGCTCCCGCTTTGCCAACCTCTCCCGCATCTCCAGGGCGACCTGGACCGCATCTTCGAGGGTTCCACCTTCGTCACGATCGTCGCAAGCCTCGGCGGAGAAGCGGGGACAGAGGTCCTTCCCTCCGTCCTTGACGCGGCCGCGCGCCACGCGCCCTTCCTCTCGGTCTTCCTGATGAAGCCGTTCGCCTGCGAGGAGGAGCGCCGCCTTAGGGCCGAGCACGCTCTCGAGGCCGTGAAGGCCCAGGGGGAGTTCGCCCACCGCGTGACCGCGAGCAACGTGACGCTTCGGGTCCTCGACAACGAGTCCGCCTACCGGACCCAGGCGCGAAGGCCGTTCAACCAGCTCTGCCAGCTCTGGGGCGACGTGATCGCCTCGCACGTCCACGAGCGCTACGTCCTCCCCGCCGAGTCGGCGTTGGAAGAATACCAGCTCTCGCGCGAGGTGCTGGCGCCGATCAACCGCCCGCCCGAGGGCCCGGTCCCGCCGACGCCGCTCCCCCCGATCCCGGCCGGGCTCTCCCCCATGCCCGAGGCGCTCCCGGCCATCCCCGTGGTCGCGCGTCTCGAGCCCACCCACGAGATCTCGTCGGGCCCCGAGCTGGAGATCCACTTCGAGATCGGCGCCGACGCGCCCGCGTCCCCTCCGCGCCCTCATCTCGTGTGAGACGAAGCGCGGCGGAAAGGCCGGAGGGAGGCTCGAAACGGGCGCGGCCGCTCTCTCCCCCCGGCTCCTCGTCGGTTGCGGCCATCGACCACGCTCACGGGCGGAGCATTCGGAGGAAGGAAGAGGCTGTCACCGGACGGATGCGCGGTCTTGCCGGGGCCAGTCCGTCGTCATGAGTGATGACGTGGGTCGCCCCATGGGTGATGCCGGTGGCCGCGACGATGGCATCGGGAAGGGCGAGCCCGAACTCGGCCCGCAAACTCCCGGCAAGCTCCGCGGTCCTCCGGTCGACGTCCAGGACTCTGAGCCCGCGGGAGCCGTAGAGTCTTCGGAGGAGGCTGTCCCGGGCCAGCCCGTCGTTCGTCGCATCGTACCCTGCGCAGAGCTCGGCGACGGTCACGACCGAGGTGATCCCGTCGAACTCCGCGGCGTCGACACGCCGCAGAACCTCCGATGAGGCCTCCAGGAACACCTCCTCGCGATTGAGGACGTTAAGGAAGATGTTCGTGTCGAGCACCGCGACGATCCCACTCACGGCGGACCCTCCTTTGGAACTCGAGAGAGGACTCCTTCCAGGGTCGGGAGGACAGGAGGGCCTCGACGATGCCTCCCCTGGCCGCCTTTCTCCCAGTGAACTTGTCCCCTTCGACCTCGAAGACGACCTTGTCCCCCTCCTGGAGGTGCAGGGCCTCCCGGATCTCTTTCGGGAGCGTGATCTGGCCCTTGCTCGTCAGGGAGCCTACGGCGACCTCCGTCGACATTTCCTTTCGAGTGAGTAAGGAATTCCGTGCATATAGTCCTTTCACGCCTGGGGGGTCTCGATCTCCCTCGCCGCATCTCGCCTGAAACGACTCATGGGCCTCGCACGGGGGCCCCCCTGGTCCCCCCAGCCTCTTCACCGCGCGGGGGGTGTTCTTCGCTGGACCGCGACCGTATGGTCGATGCCGTCGAATGGCAGCTCCCGCAGCGGAGCGGAGAGAGCCCTTCACCCCGTGAGCCCGCCCGGCGCCCCCGCATGAAAGTCATATAGTCATGTCAGGGTGGCGGACCGTCCGTCCGATGAGCGCGAAGGGGAAGGTCCTGGCCGCCCTGGTCGGGATCGGAGTGCCCGCGGTTCTGCTCGGGGTCGCTATCGTCTTCTTCTCGTCGAACCCGCTCGCCGTGATCGCCACGATCACAGCGATGATCGGTGGTGGGACCTATCTTCTCTCCTACCAAGAACACGAGTGAACGGCTCTTCTCCTCTCGTCATGCGCCTTCCGGCGCACCGTTTCAGCATCTCCCTGGAGGTTCAATAGGCGAGGGCCCTCCCGGACTTGTATGACAAGTGAGAACCCCTCTCGCATGCTGAGCGTCCCCGGCGGTAAACTCGCCTACGAGGAAGCCGGCAAGGGCGTACCCATCGTCCTGTTGCACGAGGGGATCGCCGATCGACGCATGTGGGACCGGGAGTTCGCACAGCTGGCCACCCACCACCGCGTCGTACGCTACGACCTTCGGGGCTTCGGGTCCTCGGGACCCTCGACCTCGGAGTTCTCCCACGTCGACGACCTCAAGGCGCTCCTTGACCATCTCTCCCTGCACCATCCCCTTCTGGTGGGTCCGAGCGTCGGGGGCCGCATCTGCCTGGACTTCGTGATCGCCCACCCGGGCGTGGCGGGCGGGCTCCTTCTCATCGCCCCCGGGTTCTCGGGGATGGACTACCCGATGTTCCCACCGGGGGTCTTCGACAGGGACGAGACGGAGTCGAAAGCCGCGGCCGGCGCATGGTCCGCGGGGAATCTGGAGGAGGCCTTGGGGCACCTCCGGGTTCTTTGGGGCTCCGCCCTCACCGGAAAAGAGCTCGAACGATTCCAGCAGATGGTGAGGGAGAACGCCTCCGAGGTCCTGGGGGAGACCACAGGCCAGAAGGAACGGCCCCCGAAGGTCAAGGCGGCCTCACAGCTCTCGTCCATCCGTCTGCCGGTGCTCGTGCTCGTCGGGGACCACGACAACCCTGCGATGCCGCACGTGGCGAGGTACCTCACCGAGCACGTCGAGGGGGCCCGTCTTCGCATCGTGCCCGGGGCCGATCATCTGCTGAACCTGACCGCGCCCGCCGCTTTCGATGCGGCGGTCGAGGAGATGGTCAAGGAGACCGCTCCCCGAGGGGCACGCGCGGGCCGATCGGCGGTCAAGCGTCGAGCCCCCACGTAAGACCCCAGGGGCGTGCCGGGGGACCCGCGGAGCTCAGCCTCCCCCCCAGTTGCGGACCGCCTCCGCCAGCGCCTGTTCGACCTTGGGATCGTGGCCCGATTCGTCGAGATAGATCGCCATGATGATCCCCGCGGGGGAGCGCACCACCTCGGTCCTGCCCCCGCTGTCCTCGATCCTCATTCGGAAGGGGACCGCTCGGCGGATCCCCTCCAGCGCTTTCGTCGCGAACCCGAGCGCGGTCGCGTACATCGAGCTCAAGTTCTCGGCGTGGACCCCGGGAGGGACCGCGGCGTCGAGCAAGGTCCCATCCGGCCAGATGAGCAGGACCGCGGGCACGCCCATCCGATAGCGAAGATGGGCGGCGGCGCCCTGTCCCGACGGGCCGGGGGGAGGGGACGAAGCCGGGGGCGGCGATGAGGCGTCAGCCATACATGGAGGGCTCCGAACTGGGGCCTATCTCGGACCCGGCGTCGGGGGGCGTTGGCACCGTCTTGCCCATCTTCATCGCTTCCTTGAGCATCCGCTCCAAGACTTCCGCCTGCTCTAGCATCGGCTTGGGGTCGAGCGCAAGCCCCGGGACGACACGGTCCAAGATCTCGACGAGGCGGGCGGCCGCGTGGTAGTCCGGGTAGCCTGGCTGGACCGTCCGGACGAAGACCACGCTCAGGTCACGCTCGATGATCGAGGCCAGGTTCAGCAGCTCGGCGGTGAGCCCACCCACGATCCCCTCGACGAGGACCGGGACCTTTGCCTTGTCCAAGAGAGGCTCCGAGGCGGGAGTGGCCGCGATCCCCATCACATCCTCCTTCCCCCAGGTCTCGGGACCGCCGGGACCCACGCCGGGGGAGCCTTGCTCGGGCCCGTCCTGGGGTGCGCCGTCGGGCGCCCGGCCGAGCACTCCTTCCACCACGATGGTCGGGCCGAGCTCCTTCTTTCGGGCCCAGAGGATGAGCGCTTCGGCGAGGGGGAGCATGAGGGCGGAGGGGGCCGGGAACTCCGACACCGCGACGGCGAGGGTCTTGTTACCATGGATGCGGACCGGGGGGTTGGGCCGCTTGTCGAAGATGACGGCCGCGGAGGGAAGGTAGCGGCAGCGGACCGTCGCGATGCGAGGAAGCTTCAGGTGCCGGATCGCGTGGTGCCCGACGATCGTGCTGGCCAGCCCCGCGCTCGGGAAGCAGACGAGCAGCGGTGTCCCGGGGCCAGGTCCATCCGCGGTCGGTTCGTCGACGATCACCGGCATCGTCGAAGAGGCTCCCAGGACCAGGTCGTGCGCGCTCATCCGTCCGGGGGAAGCCCTGCAGGGGGTCAACGTTTCCGTTCACAAGGTTCGAGCTCCGGGGGAGGCGCGACGGCGTTCGGTCCCGGGCCCAAGGGCTTTGTGGTCGCTCCGATGCTGGAGGCCGTGGGCGTCAAGCTGCGCGACCTTGTGCATCCGGGCAAGCTCCACCTCTCCGAGCTCAAGGGGAGGCGGGTCGCGCTCGACGCCTACAACATGCTCTACCAGTTCTTGGCCACGATCCGTCAAGCGGATGGCCATCCCTTCACCGACGCTGAGGGTCGGGTCACGAGCCATCTGGTGGGGGTCCTCTATCGCACGGCCTCGATGCTCGAGCGGGGGGTCCTTCCGGTCTGGGTTTTCGATGGGAAGCCCTCCGACCTCAAGTCGTCGACCCTTCGCGCCCGCGCCATGGTGAAGGAGAAGGCGCAGCGGGCGTGGAACGAGGCGCTCGCGGCGGGGGACCTCGAGACGGCCCGGAAGAAAGCGGCCCAAACGAGCCGCCTTACCCGGGAAATGGTCGCTGATGCCCAGGCCGTCCTCTCGGCGATGGGCACCCCGTGGGTCCAAGCCCCGTCGGAAGGGGAGGCCCAGGCGGCCTTCATGGCCGAGAAGGGGGACGTGTGGGCCGCCGCCAGCGAGGACTACGACACCTTGCTCTTTGGCGCGCCACGGCTCCTTCGGGGACTGGGTTCGGCCCGCAGCGCGAGCAGGGGTGACGATGCCGAGGTGGAGTTCTTGGAAGTGGGCAAGGTGACCCAGGAGCTGGGGATCTCTCGGGAGGAGCTCATCCTCATCGGGGTCCTCATTGGGACGGACTTCAACGAGGGGGTCCCCGGCATCGGGCCCAAGAAGGCGATGAAGCTGGTTGCCGAGCACCAGGGGTGGGAGGCCACGCTCCAGAAGGCGGGTGTCGACCCGACGGGGCTTGACCCCGTCCGCGACCTCTTCCTACATCCCGCCACGACCGAAGACTACCACCTGCAATGGAAGGCGCCCGACACGGCGAAAGTCCTGGAGCTGCTGGTGACCGGCCACGGCTTCGGTGCCGATCGGGTCCAGAAAGTGCTTGACCGGTTGCCGAAGAGCGCGCCCTCTTCGGGGGTCCAGACGTCGCTCGAGGCCTTCGGATAGCTCACGGGTCAGAATCGGACGATGCTCCCAGTACGGGTCGCTTGCCGCTCGAAGACCTGCCAGAGTCCCAGCGCCATTGCGTACGCGACGCCGCCTTCCAGTGCGGTCATGCCCCAGAGGAAGAGCACGGTAGACCCGGAGGCCCCCGCCAGGGCAGCGCGGAGAGAAGCGATCCCCCAGGTCAGGGGAAGGAGCTCGCCCGCCCACTGGAGCGGGACCGGGAGGTAGCTCAACGGGAAGTTCGCTCCCGCGAGAACGAACCCGATGAACAGGAAGATGTTCGCGATCTGGTTCGAGCTCCGCAGCCAGAGCGCGACACCCGCGAGCAGCAGCCCGAACCCGACCATCGCGACCACGGTGAGGACCAGGCTCACCGCGACGGGGAAGGTCGCCGAGATCGCGAACGGGGCGTGGAAGACGTCCACAGCATAGACCATCGAGACGGTGACCGTCGCGAGTGCGATCAGCAGAGGAACGACCCCCCTCCCGAGGTAGAGAGCGATCCGGTTCGCAGGGGAGACGAGGAGGTGCTCCATGGTCCCGGCGTTCTTCTCGCTATCCGTCGTACCGCAGATCGCAAAGACCGTGGCGTAGGTCATCGTGGCCACCGCGTTCCCAATGACCACGTAGGAGACGGGGGTCGTCGGGTTCTTCGCGAGCTCCGCCACGTAGGCAAAGAAGAGCATCTGGGTGAAGGAGAGGATGAAGACCTGTCCCACGATGAAATCGATCCGCATGAACGAAAGGCTGGTCCGGGGCGCGAAGAGCGCGTTCACCCAGAACGTTCTCCAGAACGAAGGACGAAGCGCGGGCCTGGCGAGAGGCTCAGTAGTCATCCGCCGTCCCCCCTCCCTTGTCCGAGAGGTAGCGCACGACCCAGCGGTAGAGTCCCCAAGAAGCCACGACGTAGGCGAGCGAGAGCGCCAGGGTCCCAACAAGATCGCCCGCGACGCCCCAGGAGAGCCCCCCGTACGACGGGAAGGTCGCCGCCCGCAGGGCTTCCAGCGCCCAGGTCGCGGGGAAGGCCAGGGAGAAGGGGAGCGTCCAGAAGGGCAGGATCAGGATCGGGAACATGCAGCCGGTGATAACGTAGAAGGTGAACTCCCCGATGTTCTGGACGAACCCTGCGTAGCGGGAGAAGACGAAGAGGGCGGTGAACAGTAGCCCCACGGTGGAGAGGGCTAGCATCACCACGACGAAGAGCACGGCGAAGAGCGCCGGATCCTTGACCGGCAGCGGTCGACCGTAGGCGAGCGCTACGACGCCAAAGACCAGAGCGCCCCCGAGCAGACCCGAGATCGTGTTCCATACCACGCGTCCGGCGACGACCCAAACGTACCCCACGGGAGCGCCCAGCGTGGGCTCGAGCGTCCCCAGGAACCGGTCCTGCGAGGTCGCCCAGCCGCTTCCGTAGAGCGTCTGGGCCCACATGCTCATCATCCCCCCTCCGAGGATCGAGAAGAGGACGAGCGTTGGGCTCGAGAAGCGGTAGATCTCGAAGGCCGTGAGCGCGAAGACGACCGGAGCAGCCGCGGAGCCGATGATCCACTGGGGGTCGGCCAGGAACTGCAGGACCGTGATCCTCAGGGACGCGAGAAAGACCCGGGGCCCCACGACGGAGCGCACGACGGTCAACTCGCCTCCTCCTCGACCAGGTCGAGGTAGACGTCCTCGAGCGTGGTACGCCTCTCCCGGATCTCGAGCTCCGCCCGACTCCCCAGCGCTGACCGGACCTCCTCGAGCGCAAGGTCTCCCGTTGGGACCCGAAGCGTGAGGCGCTGCTTGGGTCCGAACTCCTCCGTAACGATCCGGGAGACCCCGGAGAGACGACGGAGCTTCTCCAGCTCGAGGTCCTCAAAACCGTACCCCTCGACCTCCAGGGTCCGGTCCCCCCCCACGAGGCGACGCAGTCCCGCCACAGTGTCTCGAGCGACGATCTTTCCCTTGGAAAGAACGGCGATGCGGTGGCAGAGCTCCTCGGCCTCGAACATGTAGTGGGAGGTGAGCAGGACCGTGACCCCGCCGGCCACTTGCTCACGGATGAGCTGGCGCATGTCCCGAGCGCTCTTCGGGTCGAGCCCGATCGTCGGCTCATCCAGAAAGAGGAGCTCCGGCTCGTGGAGGATCCCGCGTGCGAGATGCAGCTTCTGCTTCATCCCTCGGGAGAACTCTTCGACCCGTCGGTCCGCCGCTTCCGCAAGGCCCACCGTGTCCAGGACCGATCGGATCCTTTCCGCCTGACGTCCCGCGGGCACCCCGTAGAGGTCGGCGAAGTAGCGGAGGTTCTCTCGGGCGCTGATCCGGTTGTAGAGGCCTCGCTCTCCCCCCAGGACCAGGCCTATCCGGGGGCGAAGCCGTCGGGGTTCCTTCGCGACATCGACTCCCAGGACCTTCGCCGTACCCGAGGTCGGGAGTAGGAGTGTCGAGAGGATTTTCACGAGGGTGGTCTTCCCGGCCCCGTTGGGGCCTAGAAGTCCGAAAAGCTCCCCCGGGGCGACCTCGAGGTCCACCCCCTTGAGCGCTTCGGTCCGGACCTTCTCCTGAAAGAGGAAGCCCTTCCGCGACTGGTAGACGCGGCGGACCTGCTGGACCAGGATCGCCGGCTCGGACATGGGAAGACCCCCCGCTTGGCGGGGGGTGGCCCTCCCGTCGGAACGTCGCCGCATAAACCCGCCGGGGATGCTGAAACCGGCCCTGCGGTCGGCAGGGGTGCTGAGGCTCCGCGAGCGGGGCCGTGAGGGCCTCCGAAAGCAGGATAATGGAGGGGGGCTCAACGACCCGCGCGAGCCCCTTGGGGGAGGAAGCGACGATGAAGCTCTTCGAGTGCGTTCCCAATTTCTCCGACGGACAGCGCCCTGAGGTCATCCGAGCCATCGTGGCGGCCGCGGAATCGGTCGAGGGGATCGCGATCCTTGATCTGGAGTCCGATACAAGCCACAACCGTTCCGTCCTGACGTTCGTCGGAGAGGCCGGCCCCGTCGCCGAGGCGGCCTTCCACGCGAGCCGGGTCGCGGTGGAGAAGATCGACCTCAATCACCACAAGGGAGAGCATCCAAGGATGGGTGCGATGGACGTCGTTCCCTTCATCCCTCTGGGCGAGGCGACGATGGAGGACGCGGTCGCCATCGCCCGTCGGTTCGGGGCTCGGGTGGCGAAGGAACTGCACGTCCCCGTCTTTTACTACGGGGGAGCCGCGACCCGACCGGAGCGCGCCGATCTGCCCAACGTCCGCGAGGGCCAGTTCGAGGGGATCCGCGAAGCCATCGCGACGGACCCGAAGAGGGCCCCCGACGAAGGGGAGCGCGCGGTACATCCCACCGCCGGGGCGATGGCGGTGGGAGCGCGCCCGATCCTCGTCGCCTACAACGTCTATCTGACCACTCCGGATGTTGCCACCGCGAAGAAGATCGCAAAGGCGATCCGCGGGCGGGACGGCGGGCTCGCGGAGGTGCGGGCGCTGGGCTTCGAGATCAAGGAGAAGGACCGCACGCGGGCCCAGGTCTCGATGAACATGACCGACGTGCGCCGAACGCCCCTCCACCGGGCTTTCGAGTTCATCCGCACCGAGGCGGACCGCTACGGGGTGGGGCTCGAGGAATCGGAGATCGTCGGGCTGGTGCCCGAGGACGCCTTGTTGGACGCCGCCGACCACTACCTGAAGCTGAACCGGTTCGACCGACACCTTGTTCTCGAGCGGAGGGTGCGGGAGAAGCTCGCGGCGAAGGGGCTCGGCTCCTCCTCCACCTCCTCGCTAGGTCCCCTGGCTTCGGGCAGCGTCGAAGGCTTCGCGAAGGCGCTCTCGACCCGCACCCCCACGCCCGGAGGAGGTAGCGCTTCCGCCGTGGCGGGGGCCATGGGATGTGGTCTTGCCGAGATGGTGCTCCGATACACGGCTCCTGCCGATGCCCTCGCGAGCGACTTGAAGGGCGTGGTGGGGGAGATCGCGACGTTGCGGGATGCGCTTCTGAGGGGGGTCGATGAGGACGCGCGCTCGTACGAGGCGGTTCGCACGGCCCGCTCGGCTAAGAAGGCGGCCCCCGAGGACCGGTCCAAGGTCCAGAGCTACTTGGACGCGCTCCATGCGTCGGCGGTCGTTCCGCTGGAGACGGCCGAGGCTTGCGCGAAGGCCGAGCAGCTCCTCTCGTCGGTCCGTTCCCGCGTCAAGCCGATCTTCCTCTCCGACGTCGTGACGGCGGAAGAGCTCCTGCACGCCGGGAAGGCCGGAGCGGTCGCCAACGCCGAGATCAACCTGGCGTCGCTTCGGGAAGCGGGTGCCCCCGCCGAGGACATCGCCCAGAGGCTTGCGAAGCTCGGGAAGTCGACATGAGGGCCGCCCCTCCCGGTGGCGCGGCATTCCCCCCGATGGAGCCAGGGACGGACCGCCCTTACATCTGGGTCAACTGCGCGACGAGCCTCGACGGTCGGCTCGCCTATGCCGGGGGAAAGCGAGCCCGTCTCTCTTCTCCGGAGGACATGGTGCGGGTCCAGGAGCTCCGCCTCCGTGTCGATGCGATCCTGGTGGGCGTGGGGACGATCCTTGCCGACGACCCCTCCCTTCGGGTCCACCGGGAGTTGCTCGGAGAGGAGCCCGGCGCCACGCACGATGGCCCTCGGAGCGGCCCGCTCCGTGTCGTGCTGGACTCCCAGGGCCGCACGCCTGAGGGCGCCAAGGTCCTCGACGGCCAGCAGCCCACCGTGCTGCTCGTGTCCGAACGTGCTCGACGGCACTTCCCCTTGTCCGTCACCACGGAGGCGTTCGGGAGGGACCGTGTGGCGCTCCGCCCCGCGCTTCGTTGGTTGAGGCAGAAGCGCGGGGTCCGCGCCCTCATGGTGGAGGGCGGATCGGAGGTCATCGCGTCGTTCCTTCGCGAGGGGCTCGTCGACCGCCTCACCATCTACTTCGCCCCCAGGGTCATCGGAGGGCGCATGGCGCCGCCGATGGTCTCGGGTACGGAGACGGAGGGGCCGGAGATGGAAGTCTCGTTGCGGTTCGTCTCGGCCGACCCCCTTGGCGAGGGTGTCCTCCTCACGTGGGAGCCCAGGGGGACGACAGGCCCCTCCGGCGGGAACTCGCCGCCGCCACGCTGATCGAGCCGGCGCGAAGCAATGTTTAACGCGCCCTCACGGTCAGGGGACCGTGGCCACCCCCGCGGCGCTCGGAGTGCCTCACGCGGCCGCAGGCTCCCTCCCGATCGGGCGGGAGCGAGAGATTCGGGCGATCGAGCAGGCGCTTCTCAGCAGCCGTGAGGGACACGGGGGGAGCCTCGTGCTCTCAGGCCCCGGAGGCATCGGGAAGACCTGCCTGCTTCAGTGGGCCGCCTCGCGAGCAAGGAGCGAGGGGTTCGCCGTCCGCTGGGGCTATGGTCTTCGCGAGACCTTGTCCCCCTTCTTCCCCTTTCAACAGCTCTTTCGTACCTCCGGGTCCGAGCCCCGCGAGGGCTCTCCGCCCTCCGACCGGAGCTCCAGGCCCTCGCCGGCAGGAGCGGTGGAGGACGGGACCGTCCTCCTGTTCGAGGAGGAACGACCCGGTGCCTTCTACGAGACGCTCTCGCTCCTCGCGGCGGAACGACCCGCGCTCCTCGTCGGCCGCGAACGCGCCTCGAGCCTGCGCGAGCGCTACCCCGGTCTCCGTTCGCTCCAGGAGCACTTGTGGCTCTCTCGGGTCGAGGGCGAGGGGCGCATCCCCCCCAGTCCCCTAGAACTGTTGGCTGAGCGGCTGGAGCGTTCGCTCCGCGCTCGGTGGGGCTCGGTGGTGGCGCTCGAAGGCGTCGAGTACCTCACCAGCCAGAACGGCTTCGCGAACGTCCTGCGGCTGGTCCAGTTCCTTCGAGATGTCGCCGCTGAGACCACCGGCAGGCTCCTGCTTTCCATCCGACCCGGTGCGCTCACGCTCCGCGAGCTCAGTGCTCTCGAGACCGAAGGCGAGGTCCGCCGCGCAGGACACCGGGGAGCGACCCCGGGGGACGAAGGGGCGGGGACCGAGGGGGCTGCCCTCGGCTCCACCAGCGCCGAGACCCTGCTACGTCTCCTGTCCCGCCTCGAGCGCTTCGCGTTGGAGGGACCCCAGTTGCTCATCCTGGACGACCTGCAGTGGGCAGACCCGCGGTCGGTGGTGGCGCTCGGCTTCCTCGCGCGCAACCTCCGCGCCCTTCCGGTCCTGCTCCTCTGCGCCCTTCGCGATGATGAGGAGCCTGTCGTCACCGAAGAAGGGACCTCCCTCCCCGAGATGCTTACAGCCCTGGAACAGGAGGGGCTGCTGGAGCGGCTCGACCTGCGCGGGCTTGCCGAAGGCGATGCCGTGCGCCTGCTGGAGCGCACGCTCGGGGGCTCGCTGGAGAATCCCCGAGGGTCCGCGGCCGTGGAAGAGCTCTTGGAGCGGGCCCAGGGGAATCCCTACTTCTTGGCCGAATGCGCGAGACAGCTCGAGGAGGAACAGCTCGTGGTCCATGAGGGGGGACGGACAGAGCTCCGTCGCGCTCCCCAGGCCGCGGGAGGACCTATCGGGGCCGACGGCGCGAGAGGCATCCCTCCGAGCCTGCGACGACTCCTGCTGCGACGGCTCGAGGCGCTCCACCCCCGGGACCGGGAGTTGCTCGAGGTCGGGGCCATCGTCGGCAGCGAGTTCGACCTCACGCCGATCGTTCCGCTCCTGGGCCGGTCGGAGACGGACCTGCGGACGAGCGCTCGGGAGCTCTGCGACCGCCGTCGTCTGCTGGAGCGACGAAGGACGCCCGACGGGGAGGAACGATGGGCCTTCGTCCACCCGATGGCGTGGGAGGTGACCCTCCAAGAAAGCACCGCCGAGCGCCGCGCCCAGCTCGCGAAGGGACTTGCCTCGTGGTGGGTCCTCGCGCGTCCCGAGGAGGTCGACACCGTGGCCCGGCTCTTTCACGAAGCAGGCCATCCTTCCGAGTCCAGACCCTGGTTCCATCGGGCACTCGACCGCGCGCTCGAGGCCCGGGCGCCGGAGCTTTCCGCGACGTACATTCGCTGGCTGGGGGCCTGCCGCCGGGCCCGCGAAGCCTCCTGGCCCGAGGTGGGCCTCGTCGAGACCGAAGTGCAGGAGGAGGTCCAGGCCGCGCTCCGCCTCGACTTCCGCGGTGGCCCGCGTCTCGCCGACCAGCTGCTCGCGTCCCTCTCCGCCGAGGAGCTTCCTTCGGCCGCCCGTGTCGAGGTCCGCGCCGCGCGCTGCTGGACCATGCCGGACTTCGACCGTGAGGGCGCGGGGGGCTGGATCGAGGCGACGAGGCGCGAGTTACCGCTCTGCCGCGCTGAACGTAGGGAGGTACTGGCCGCTAGGTTAGGCGCCGCGGAATCGGTCCTGCGGATCAAGCACGGGGACTGGGAAGGAGGACTCTCGTCCGCCCAGGACGTTCTGTCCCTCCCTGCTGGGGCGGAGGAGGATCGATGGCGGGCGAGCGGGGCGAGCTCTGCCGGGTGGTGCCTCGTCCAGCTCGGACGGTTCGCCGAGGCCCGCAAGGTCCTGGAAGCGGGGATGGACGTCGCCGAGGCGAGAGGCCTCGTCGACACCACCGCCTCGTTGTCGAACACCCACGCCTGGCTCGGCTTGCACGAGGGACATCTTCGGGAGGTCCTCGAGGACCTTGAGCGGTGCATCGTCGTCTCGGAGGCCACGGGGAACTTCCGAAGCGGGGTCGTCTACGAGGCGAACCTCGCGGGGGTCCTCTACGACGTGGGGGAGGTCGCTCGCGCCGAGGACCTCTACCGCAAGACGCTCGTGACAACGACCCGGTTCCAGTACACGAGCCAAGAGCTCGACTCGCGGGTAGGCCTCGCGGGGCTCCTGGTCTGCCAGCGGCGCTTCGACGAGGCCCGGAAGGAGGTGCAGCGGGCCGGCGAGCTCGAGCGAGAGGTCCACAGCGACGAGCACACGTTGGAGATCGACCTCCTGCGAGCCCAGGTTCTCGCCGGACAGGGAGACCTCACGGGCGCGACCGCGTTGGTCGAGGCGTTGGGAGCGAGCGGGGGTGCCCGCGACCCTACCCATCTCTCCGATCTCCACAGGGTTCGGGCGAACCTCCTGCACTTGGTCGGTCGCCGGAAGGAGGCGGGGGAGGAGCTCGACCGCGCGCTCGAGGCCGCCCGGAGCAGCGGGAACCGGGTCCAGGAGGCCTGGACGCTCCTCGGCATCGCGTGGCACCTGGACCGGGCCGGCGAACGGGGGCAGGGTCGAGTGCGCCAGGAAGAGGCCCGAGCGATCTACCACGAGCTCGGGTTCGAGTCGCCGCTCCCCGAGGAGGTCATGCTCGATGCCCCGGAGCCCGTCGTGCCGACCCCGCTCCCCCCGAGCGCTGCCCCCTGAGGCTCGGGGGCGCCGTTTCGGAAAGGCATAAGCCTCCCCGCTGTCCGCCGGCCGGGGATAGGCATGAAGCTCGGCTACTTCCTCCTGGACGACGACCGGCACTTCGGCGCGCGGGTGCCCGACGGGTTCCTCGACCTGGACATCGCGTGCAGGGACTACTTTGCGACGAGACCGGTGAAGGGAGCGAACCCCTCGCGCTTCCGTAGCCTGACCTCCTTCCTCGAGGGCGGTGCAGACTCGGTCAAGCTCGCGAACACGATCCAGGACTACATCCAGTCCCGCAGGAAGGAGGGGTGGACCCCCCGGGCGGCGACGGGAGCCCGCTTCCTGTTCAAGGCGGAGGAGGGTGTGCGCTACCTGCCCCCGATCCTCCCTGGGGCGAAGATCTTCTGCATGGGGGTCAACTCCTACTCGCACGCGAAGGAGTCCGGGCGCGAGCCGCCGAAGCGCCCCTTCGCCTTCGCCCGCTTCACGAACACGCTCGTCGGCCACGAGCAACCCCTGCTCTTCCAACCGGTTGGACAGAAGCCGGATGTCGAGCTCGAGCTTGGGGTCGTGATCGGGAAGACCGGTCGGAGGATCCCCAAGGAGCAGGCCCTGGACCATGTCGCCGGTTTCACGGTCGTGCACGACCTGGGCTACCGGGACCTCCAGTACCCCGAGCCGGGCGCCCACCCCGACTGGGTGATGGGCAAAGGGCTCGACATGTCCCTCGCGGTCGGTCCGATGATCGTCGCGCGCGATGAGGTTCCTGACGCGCAGGGGCTCAAGATGACCCTCACGGTCAACGGGGTCAAACGCCAGGAGGGGAGCACCGATGACTACGTGTTCAAGGTGCCCGAGGTGATCGCCCACCTCTCGCAAGGGATCACGCTCGAGGCGGGCGACCTCATCGCCATGGGGAGCCTCGGTGGCACCCCCGGGTTCGAGTTCGGGAAACCGGAGCGGATCCTCAAGGCGAGCGATGTCATCGAAGGGACCATCGACCGCGTAGGTACGCTCAAGAACGTCCTCGCCCCCGAGAAGGTCGCGGCCAAGCCCACCCCCGCGGCCGCCTGACGCAACGAACGGCGGCGAGCCTCATGTTCGAGAAGTTCGAAAGCTGGACGCTCGTCTCGCCGGGTCCGCCGGAGCTCTTCACGGCCTCGTGGAACTTCTGGTCGCAGCGCGGCTACCGGCTCATGTCCACAGGTCCGGCGAGCTTCCAGGGACGTTCGTTCTACTCGCGTCTCGGCCTCTACCGCGTCGTGGACGTGACCGTGGTTCCGGCGGGGACCGGCGCGATGGTGCAGTTCCGTTATCGCGCCGACGTGAGCGAGGCGGGGGCCGTAGGAGGGGTCGTGGCCGCCGTCATCCTCTTCCCGGTCGCGGTCGTCGGCGGCGCCATCAGCTGGCACCAGTACGAGACCGACTTCGAGAACGAGCGATGGGCCTTCTGGAACTACCTGACCGCACAGATGCATGTGGCTCCCGCCGCGAACACGGTCGCGCCGCTTCCCCCTCCTCCCGAGGCCACCCCGGTCGCCTCCGCACCGGCCGCAGCAGCTCCGGCCCCCGCGACCTCAGCCCCCGCGGCAACCCCCGCCGCGGCTCCTCTCCCATCGGGGGGGAGCCCCGCCCCCACCGGTAGTTGCCCCGCCTGCGGCAAGCCCCTCGCGGGGGAGGGGAAGTTCTGCCACTCCTGCGGGGCGAAGATCGGTTGAGCGCGAACTGAGAGCGTCCGTCAGGACGCTGAGTCCACTGTCGCCTCCCCTCGTAGCACGAGGAAGAGCGCGTGGGGCCCTGGGAGCTCGAGCACCTCTCCCTCCTCACCGAGCACGTGGTCCTCACCCAAGGGATAGTCCACTGCGCCAACCAGCCTGACGCGAACCGGAGCGGCCCCGGGCACCACGGGCAGAACGGCGTCCCGTAGAGGAGAGAAAGAGGCAAGCTCGTCGAGGCGGAGCGGCCGCACCCGAAAGCCGGTGCCTCCGTGCAGGGAGTCGGGGAGACGGATCAACCGATGGATGTCGGTGGTGACCGGGGCGTCGGTCTCACCCTGGAAGAGCACTCTTCCCTCGGCCAACACGACCTCCACGAAGGGAATGGGGACGCCCTTCGCCTCCCCCTTCTCCTTTCCCCCAACGTCCAACACGAGCTTCTCGCGGGCCTTCTTCGCCTTGCCCTCGGCGAAGAGGGAGCGTGCGACGATGAACGCCTGGTCGCTCCGAAGGTGGGCGATGCCGTGGCGCTTCCCGCGCTCAAGGATGTCGTTCGTGACCTCGGCGACGCTCTTGCCCTCCCAGGAGTCCAAGAGGAGGAAGAATGCGCGCGTGAAGCGCCCTTCCCAGCCCGGAGCGTCCGGTGGGGGAAGCTTCGGGATGCCCTGGAGCGTGGTCGAGGGGGCCCTTGATCTGGACCGAGAGCCAGCGGGTTCGGCGGCGGCCCCCGAAGAGGGCGCCTTCGGCCCGCGTGAGGTGCCCTTCGGAAGGTGGACCTTCGCCTTCTCCAGGGGGAAGAGGTACTTGCTGAGGTCGACCCCACTGCCGCCGAGGTACTCGACCAGTTCCCGACGGGCCGCCGAGCTCAGCGAAAGGAAGGAGTCCTTGTGCACGTGGGCGTGGTATCCCCGTCCGCCCGAGAAGGCCAGGGTCAGGTCCTCTTCTCCGAGCCCGAAGTCCTTGAGGAGATAGTCCTCCACGAGGATCCGGAACTTCTTGCGGACGAGCTCGAGCTGGGCCGGATAGGAGAGCCCTCCCGCGTCCTGGAGATGGTCGGCGTCGAGGTCGAAGATGAGGTCGGCGCCTTCCCACTTCTTCGAGATCATGATGGGATGGGCCGGGTCGCTGTAGTAGGCGCTCGAGTAGTAGGCATGCCTCGGCACCTCCCGGACGAACATTTCCCGGAAGGCCTCTGCCGAGGGGATCGCGAGGTGGCGCCGCATCCCTCCACCGGAGAACGGAGCGTAGGCGAACTCCCGCTCCGAGGCGCGCGAAGGTGGGGCGGGAGGGTGGAACTTGTAGTGTTCGAGGAAGAACTTCTGAGCGAACTCCAGCGAGGGCCCTTCCAGCGCGACGGTCTTACCCAAGGATCCTCCGCGACCACTCCGAGGTGGAACGTTCAGACGCTCTCTGGGCGCCCTTGCTCTTCCTCTCGTTCGGGCCGTCGGGCGAAGGTGGGTTCCTCGGGTCCTGTGATCGAGCGGACCCGGGCCCGCTCGAGATAGGAGTAGACCGCCCCGTGCTCGCTACCGCGGAGCAGGAGCTTCACCCCGCGTTCTCCTCGCTCGAGCTGCTCCGCCGTTCCGATGAGCGCCACGGCCGCGCCGTAGACGGAAACGGAGCAGCCGGAGAGCTCCTCGACACGCTCCCGAGCGCGTCCCTGTTCCCCGATGAGGCGAGCTCGGAGACGACGCATCGCGTCCTTCGTCCGCTTCCCCGAGATCTCCTTCATATCCAGGACCGAAAGGTAGCTCTCGCCCTGGAAGAGGCGGAAGGCGCGCTCGGGAGAGAACCCTCGGCCGATGGCCAGAACCACGTCGCGCGCCTTCATCGCGCCCCAGGGGTCCTCGGTGGGCGGCGAGGTGACCAGCACCGAGTTGTCGTCGCGGTCGATCTCGAGGTGGGCGCCGCTCTTCTGCTCGATGGCCTTCTTCACCGCCCCGCCGGTCCCGATCAGGACGGCGACCCGCTCTTCCGGGATGCGGACGAAGACCTCGGTCATGGCAGGAGGTCACCGCCCATCTCGGCGTAAAGGGTTTCGGGCGCGCACTCGACGCCCTGACGCGAGAAGTACCGCGCGAAGGTCGCCGCGTCCCTTCGGAGCATCTCCTTGGCCTGGGGGTGGTCCGCCCGGAGGACCTGACCCACGTCGATGAGGACCGCGTGGTCTCGGTGGTAGAGCACGTTGAAGGGGGAGAGGTCACCATGGACCAACTTCGCTTTCTCGACCATCGTTCTCGACGCCTGAGCGATCTCTCTCCTCAGGGTCTCCGGTTCTTCGATGACCGCCTTGACCAGCGGTGGCGAGGGGAGCCCTTCTACGCCCACGAACTCCATGAGCAGAAGGTTCCTGAACTGGGCCATCGGCTCAGGGACCGGCACCCCGGCGTCGTGGCACCGCCCAAGCGAGGTGAACTCGCGGTGCGCCCATGCGGCGACCATGCGAGGGAAGCTCCCACCGCCGACCTCCCGTCGGATCTCGGCGAGGGCCCAGGGGGGGAGGTTGCGAAAGATCGAATTGGAGATCCGATAGACCTTGAGGGCCCGGAACCCTTTGGGCCCGCTGACCCGGAAGACGTTCGCCTCCTTCCCCGTGGAGACCGAGAAGTCGACCTCGGAGAAATGTCCCGAGCTCACCATCCGGCTGACCGCTAGCAGGGTGGGTCGGTCGAAGACCTCGTCGAGGACGTCGCGGTGCCACCGCTCCTTCCTCCGGTCCTCGGTCCGCTCACGACGGGGGAAGACCACATCCTCGACTCTGGGCACGGGCTCTCCAAGCCGTGGGGTATCTTACACCTGCACCTCCGCGAGCCGGCGCCAATCTGTTTAAGATGGAGGAGTCGCTGCTCCCCTCGCTGCCATGGTAACGGACGTGGTCATCCTCGGCATCGGACTGATCCTGATCGGTGTCCTCCTCCTCATCATGGAGTTCATCCACCCCGGGACGTTCGTGGTCATTCCCGGAACGATCATCGTAGTGGCAGGCGTGCTGTTGCTCGCCTTCGGCTCCTTGGACATCCTGACGACGGTCGGGGGTCCCTTCATCGTCGCCGGGGTCCTGATCGGGGCCGGTATCCTCGCGATCCTCTTCTACAGCCGTCTCGCCCCCACGCACCCGCCCGTGGCAAGTACGTTCGACACGCTCCAGAACTACCCAGGCGAGGTGACCGTCGCGGTCGAACCCGGGACGATGAAAGGGAAGATCCGGGTACGGGGGGAGATCTGGAGCGCCCGGTCCGACGTGGCGATACCCGTCGGCGCCGAGGTCAAGATCCTCGGGGGGCAAGGAGTCATCCTGCGCGTGGCCCCGGCCTCAGATGGGGCCTCGCCGCCGGTCAAGGACGCCCCGGACCCATCCTCATCGACGTAGAGATTCACAAGATGCATCAGGAGAAGGAGTGAACACCATGGCGGGCAAACCTGGAACACCGACCTCGGCGATCTCGGCCCCCCCACCACCCCCCTCGTCCCCGCCGCGGAGCGCGGGACCCTCCGGCGGGAGCGTGATGGGATGGGACGCCAGCAAGACCGTGGGCGTCTACGCGGTCACGGGCCAGATCCTGATGATGCTCCTCGCGATGATGGTCCTCTTCATCGCGTTGGGGATCGGGCTCACCCTGATCCAGGGCGGGATCGTCTTCGCGATCCTGGCGTTCTTCGTGGCCCTGCTCGTCTTCGTCATCCTCCTGCATGCGATCTACTCGATCCAGCCCTACGAGATCGCGCTGGTCACGGTCCTTGGTTCGTACAAGGGCTACCTGAACCCAGGGTTCAACGTCGTCAACCCGGTGGCCAAGGTCTTCCGCGTCGACCTGAGGACGCAGGTCCTGGAGGTGCCCCGCCAGGAGGTCATCACCAAGGACAACTCGCCCACGAACGTCGACGCCATCATTTACATCAAGGTCGTGGACGGAGCGTCCGCGGTCTTCCGCGTCCAGGACTACCGGCTCGCGACGGTCGCCCTCGCCCAGACGACGCTGCGCAGCGTCATCGGCGACATGGAGCTGGACGAGATCTTGTACAACCGTGAGACGATCAATGCCCGGCTTCGGGACATCCTCGACGAGGCCACCGACAAGTGGGGGGTCCGCGTCGAAGCGGTCGAGATCAAGGAGGTCGACCCCGTCGGGCCGGTCAAGGCCGCGATGGAGGAGCAGACGGCCGCCGAACGTCAGCGGCGCGCGGCCGTGCTTCGAGCGGACGGCGAGAAGCGCTCGGCCATCCTTGTCTCCGAGGGGTCGAAGCGCTCCCGGATCCTGCAGGCCGAAGGGGTGCGGCAGTCGAAGATCCTGGAGGCCGAGGGAACGCGGATGGCCACGATCCTCGAGGCCCAGGGAGAGGCCCAGCGCCTGCGGATCATGTCCATGGGCGCGGCAGCTCTCGACGCTAAGGCCCTGACCGTGCTCTCGCTCGACACCGCGACCAGCATGGCCGCCGGCCAGGCGACCAAGATCCTCTTCCCGTTCGAGTTCACCCGGCTGATGGAGGGGGCTTCCGAGTACCTGGGCGTGGGTCGGACGGTCCCCGAGCGGTCCCTCAACGACCTTTCCTCTCTCGAGAGGACCCTGGGGACCCCCGACGACGTGCTGGGGCCCATCCCCCGTCAGGAGGAGCTCGCCACCGAAGTGCAGGCGATCGAGGAGGAGCTCAAGGCGGAGAACGTGGACGATGAGGATGTCAACCCACCAGCTCCCCCCGCGCCGCGTGCAGGGTTCAGCGCCGCCCGTCCTCCCTCCCCGGCGCCCTCGCCCTCGCCCGCGCCCGCCGCCGCGCCCCCGGCTCCGGCCCCGAAGCCCGCTGCTCCGTCGGCCCCCCGTGCGGCACCGGCGGCTCCCCCCAAGCCGAAGCCCCCCGCGGCCAAGCCTGCCCCGCCTCAGGCGGACTCAGACTCGGTCAGCAGCTCGTCCTCGGATTGAGGTCCCTCCCCCCAGGGTCGCCGACCCCGCGGTGAGGCCCTCACAAAGCGTTCGTTCGTCTTCGGACGTCCGATTTGCCGTCAATACCCTTTTAGGCTAGGCGTACGTTGGCGTGCCAATCCTCGGCATGTATCGGCGGCGCAACCCCCTCCACGGCGTGGCCGTCCTCGTCGCGTGTGCGGCGATGCTCTTGGGAGCGGGGCAGGGGGTCGCGGGGGTACGAAGCTCGAATCTCGCTCCCGCGTTGGGGGTCCCACCCTCGGTCCTGAGCGGCGGTTCCGCTCTTTCCAGTGGGGGTGGTAGCTCCTCTCCCGGGGTTGTGAACCTCGCGAGTCAGCTCGGCCACCTGGTGGTCCCCGATGGCACGTGCAGTTCTGGGCGGGGCGGCACATGTCCTCACCTCCAGACGGCGATCAGCGTGGCTCCGAGCGTCATCTGCCAGGTCGGAACCACCTGCCCTGCGGGCGTCCCTCGTTGGACCAACGTGACGATCTGGGCGAACGCGACCGGGCACTCTCAGCTCGTCTACCCCCCGAAGGTCCAGGTCATCTTCGACATTGAGACAACCCTCTTCGACGGCGTCTACGATCCGACAGCGGGGGACGTCGGGCTCTCCTCGTGCAACGGACCGTGCAAGGAATCGAACGCCGTCCCCTTCTTCGTCGCGAACGCGGGGACGATCGCGAAGGACATCACGGGGGACTTCCCAGGGAGCAATGTCACCTTCGCCATGGTCGATTACTTCTCGACAAGCAACATCGCTCCCCCCTCCTGTACGACCGGGGGGTCGTACACGGGGGACCATGACGACGGCGACGGGTGTCAGTACCACGTCGACTTCAAGAACTTCGTCGACGCCACCAAGTTCGGTACCCTGGTGCCGCCCTATTTCGCCAACTACACCCTAGGGAACGGGGCCGCGAGCTGCACGACCGGGGCACAGCCTCCGGTGATGTACTGCGACAGCGACTTCTCCGACAACACACTGGACTCCTCCTCCATCACCTCGCTCTACGGAGCGCTCCAGGGGAGCGGGATCCAGGTCGACAAGAAGGCCGATGTGGTCATCGTCTGGATGGGGTCAACGGCACCCCGCGACCCGAGCTACACCGTGGACTACACGCCGTTCGACGCCGATGCGAACACGGGCACGTCGGCGACCTGCGAGCCCTCCTTCAACTACATCGTGAGCGGCCTGGTCTCGCCGAATTGCGAGGGCTGGGTCACCCCGACGACCGCGAACTACTCGATCGCGGACCTCGCGCTCAGCAAGACCCCCAAGATCCTGATCAACACCGTCGTGCTGGATACCGGGACCACGCTTCAGACCGGTGGTGACTATGTGCAGCCCACGAGCGCGGCCGCGACCCAGGACACCACGAACATCGTGAAGGCCGCCTGCGACCTCGCGACGGCGACGGGGGGTGCCTGGGCAGGGCCGGTCGGCTTCTCCTGCAACGGCGCGAGCGGCTACCTCTCCGGCGGTTTCATCCCGGCGGGGTCCGAACAGAACCCTCCGACCGCGTGGAGTTCCAACCCCCTGTTGGGAACGGCCCTGACCAACGTGCGGTTCCCTCTGGGCTGGACGAACTCCACCGCGAACGGGGTCACCACCAACGACACCTTCCAGTTCATCCCGGAACCGGGATTCGCGATCCCCCGGGGCGCGAGCTATACCCTGGCTTCGTGCTACCGCTCCCCTACGAACCCGGGGCTCCCTTGGCCCTGCCCGAGCAGCCCGAACGCGACGGGCCTCGCCAACGGGGGGGTCGGATGGGCCTGGCCCCACAATGCGACGGAGGACGCGATGTACCTCAACGACAGCTGGGGCGTGACCTTCCCGGTGGAGGCGACCGCGGCGCTCAACAGTTCCTTCGTGGGGGTCCCGGTCCCCGTGGATGCCTGCCAGGCCCAGCTCTTCCCGTCCTGCACGGGTCCGGTCTCGGGAAGCATCTCCGCCGCGAACTACCTCCCGTACACGAACGCCCCTCCGCCGGTCTCCGCCTCCTTCCCCGCAGGGACCGTCACGGTCTACGACACGGGCCCGGTTGTGCGCATCTCCGCCGCCCCCTCGAGCGTCGACGTACGTCCGGTGGTACCCATGCCCGGGGTCTACTCCACGGTCCTCACCGCGTCCGTCCTCGGAGGCAGCGGCATCTACGGCTACGGCTGGTCCGGCCTTCCCCCCGGCTGCTATGCGGCCGACCTCGCTTCGGTGGTGTGCTCTCCGACCAGCACCGGGACCTACACGGTCTCGGTCGCGGTCACCGATTCACACAACGTGACGGGGACCGCTTCGTTCACGCTCGTGGTGCATCCCGATCCGGTGGCCGTGCTCTCCGCCACCCCATGGGCCGGTCCCACGCCCCTCTTCACTGTGGCCAACGCCACCATCACCCAGGGCCTCGCCCCCTACAAGGTCGACCTCTCCTGGGGCGACCGGTTCAACGACAGCACGTCGCTTCCCGCTCACCATGCCTACCTCCTTGCCGGGACCTACCACCTGGCGCTCACGGTCACCGACGCGGTGGGAGGAGAGGCCTTCTCCTCGCTTTCCGTGGCCCCCGTGGTTCCTCTTTCCGTGGGGCTCAAGGTGTTGCCCAACTCGGAACCTTTCGAGCAGCGCAACGTGGCGTTCAACGCGACCATCTTGAACGGGTCCGGTCTCTTCCCCTACTTCTTCTCCTGGTCCGGGCTCCCCGGCGGCTGCATCGGGGGGAACCTCGCCCAGATCACCTGCGCTCCCACAGGGCCCTCTCCCTTCGCGGGTACGACGGTCACCGTCTACGTGCAGGACTTCGCCGGCGAGAACGCCTCGGCCACCCAGGTCATCCATATCCGTGCCCTACCCATTGTCGTCCTCGTCCCCATCGTCGGATGGGTCCCCGAGGACAAGCTCGTCTCGGACCTGGTCACGGTCCTGGTCGGGTTCTTGGTCGGGCTCATCGCCTACTTCGTCCTCATCGCGGTCTACCGCTACGCTCGCGAGCGTACCGGCAAGGACGAGGACGAGGGGCCGAGCGGGAGACCCCCGCCGGGGCCGTCCCCCGTCGCGGCCCTCGCCGCCCCAGCGCCCGCGGCGGTCGACGCGGGACCGCCCCCCGGGGCACCGTCCGTCGAGGAAGGTCCGCCCTCCGTTCCCGGAGAGCTGCCCCCGGCACCGCCGTTCGTCGTGCCCGAGGGCCCTCCCCTCCCTGGGTCGAAGGATGCGCCGCTCCCTTCGAGCGATGAGCCTGGCGGCGACCCGAACGCAGCTCCTACCGGGAGCGATGCTATCCCGGACCCGTCCGCTCCCCCGTCGCCGTGAGACCGGGGGCCGAAGGAAGCTCGTCCCGGGAGGGACCCCGGCTCGAGCTTCGACCTTGGTGGGGGAGGCTGCCCTCTGGGAGAGAGGCGGCGGCGTAGACCGCTCGCAGCTCTTCGAACTTCCGAGTGAGCAGGGCGAACCGTCCGAGGCGGGTCTCGCTCCGGAACGTCTCCGCCAGGCGACCCCCTTCACGAAGGCGACGGCAGTCCCGAAGTCCCTTGACCTGGAGATACGCGGCGATCACGGGGAAGGCGCAGAGTCCGAGGAGTCGGACCGCGCAAGGGGCCGGGGCGGTCGGGGGAAACGGCCCCGAGCGAGGTCCCATCTCCCATCGGTCGTAGAGCCGAGGAAGGAGCTCGCGCACCCAAGAAGTCGAGCGGAGCACGTCCCGGTAGTAGGATTCCCCCACGAGGGGTCGGGCCACCAGAAGCTCCCTCGCCTCGAGGAGGTCCGACGACCGGCTAAGGTACTTCCGCGCCGTGGACTCGTCCATCACTTGGTTGAAGCACCATACCGAGCGGTCCGCCCGAGGTCCCATGCGAAGCGAAAGGAAAGTGAAGAGCAAGACCGGCCAGAGCGCTCCGTCGCGAGTGATGACGAAGAAGTCGAGGTCGGCCCCCTCCTCGGCGGCGCCATAGGCGACGGAGCCGGTGACGACGACCGTCCGGACCAGGGGAAGGACCGAGCGCAGCAGAGCGGGAAGCTCGTTCCGCGCCTCCTCCCAGCGCGTCGATGCCAGGGCGCGGCGTCGGTGCAGGTCGGGCGACACCTCCGTAGGGGCCGCCTGAAGCCAGGGGGTGAGCGGCCCGCTCTCAAGGAAGGTCCTGAGCTCGGGCACCGTCCGCAGCGGTCCAGGAGGCAGGAGCAATAGGAGCTCCTCCAGGGGGATCCGCGTGCCGAAATGTCGTGCGATATGCAAGAGGAGGCTGAGCCTCACGGACTGGGCGTCGAGGCCGCGGGTCCGCCCGGAGGCCTCCCGATGCGGTGCCCTTCCCCCGGAGCGGCCGCTTTCGACATCGGCCATCGGCCAGGCTCGAAGGCCACGCGCCCCATATACCGGTGCGGCCACGGAATGCCTTCCCCTCGAGTCTTCGAAGGTCAAGGCTGGAGCCCGCCTCCACCCTACGGTCAGGAGGTCGGCCGTTCGTCCCGTCCCTTAGGTTCCGGCCCGGAGGGCGGGTTCTTCGCCTTTCGTCGAAGAAGGAGGAAGATCGCCACGATCACGACCAACATGACCGGAACGCCCAGTTCGACGATCCACAGGTTGTTGGCCGCTGGTGCCGCAGGCGAGCCTCCCACCGTGACCGTTCCCTGCATGTTGGGGAAGTGGTAGCGGCAGATGAACTGGTAACTCCCCCACGTGGGGAACGTCACGGTCACCGCGATCGATTGTGTCGCGTTCAGCGTCCGGTCGGCGAGAAGGTTCGGCCAAGCGAAGTAGCTCCCCGTGGCGTTGCTCGTGCTGGTACCGGAGGGGGCTGACGTGTTGACCCTCGAGGAGAGGGTGAAGGTGTGGGCCGTGCTGCCCAGGTCCTGGACCACGAAGGTCACTGTACGGGTGGGAACGGTGATGGACGAGGGAACGAAGCTCAGTTGATCGGTCACGTTCAGGTGGACGGTGGTGGTCCCGGTCGCGTTTCGGACGAGGGTCCCTCCCGGGATCGGGACGGTCGACATGGCCAGGGCCCCAGGAAAGGCGAGGAGGATCCCGGTGAGCATGCCGAGAACGAGAGCTCCTTTCCTTCGGCGAGCGGAGCGCGTGGGCTCGCGGACCATCTGGAAGCAAAGGTATCCCCTGGTTATATTCCTCCTCGTGACCGAAAGGTAAGCAGCGCAGGGGCCGGACGCTCGCTGCGGCCGACGTCTCGAGCGGCTCGATACCTAGGGGTAGGAAGCGGGCGACGTGCGTGGGCTTCGGCGCGCGACGATGAACCGGGAGGGGAAGCCTCCCATGCGCGAGAGGGCGTGCGAGAGCCCTACGAACATCCCGGTAGGCAGCTTCCGCAGGAACCGGTAGTCCTCGAGACCCGTAGGCCCCTCTTCTCGCAGGTCGAATCCCGAGGAGCCAAGCACCTCCCCGAATCGCGCTCGGGTAGGTGCCCAGGCGGGGTAGATGCTGGGATGGACCTCCGAGACCGGGGCCCTCGAGAACGTGCGAGGACGGACCTTCTCTCCAGGTCCCCTGGAGAGCGCCATCTTCAGGTCGTCAACGAGGCTCTGCAGCGTGGGTTTCGGCTCGTAGGAAAGGACGAGGAGCCCGTCGGGAACCAGCACCCTCGCGATCTCGCGCAGGGCAGAGGCGGGGTCGCGCAGGAAGCCGTAGACTCGGACCATCGAAACGGTCGAGAAGGTGCGGTCGCCGAAGGGGAGGCGAAGCACGTCACCGGCGACCCTTGCCACCGGGTCCGAGATGCTGCGAGGAAGGGCGCGAAGGAAGCCTGGGGTCAGGTCGAGGACCACGACGCTCGGGCTCCCGGCGATCAGGACGGGCGTGAGGCGTCCTCCTCCCGGGCCGATCTCCAGCCATCGCCCCGACGGCGCTTGCCGAAGTGCTTGCCGGAGGACCTCGCGTTCGACCTGAGTGACCTTCTCTCGACCAGCCCACAGGCGCTCGAGATCGAGCGCCCCAAAGTCCCTGGATGTCCGCGGAGCCGCCTGGCCACGGGGGGGCTCAGGTCCCCGGCGGAGCCCCCGGGGGTGGGTGGGGCCTTCCTGGGTCTCCCTGGTCCTCCCCATCCTTCCTGCGCTCTCGTTCCGCGAATCCCTCACCAACGGGCTAGAGGACGGACACCGATAGTCGATATGCGCACCTGCGCTTGAGCCCTGGGGTCGGAGATGGAGGTCCCTCAGCGGGTCGCTTTGGCGGTGCTCGCCTCGGCCCTCCTGGTCGGTGCCGGGGCCGGCCTGGGGTGGTTCATCTCCACGCGCAGCCCGCAAGGCGGGGCATGCGCCACGACGAGCGTGGGGCCCCTCACCGTGGAGAACGAGACTTCTGTGCTCGGGAGCTCGCTCGCCACGGGGTCGGTCCAGGCCTTTGGCGCGAACCGGACCTCGGTCATCTTCGGAGGGGTCTCCTACTACCATCGCAACGGAGAGCCTTTCGACAGCCTTCCCGCGGCGGAGGAGGTTTCCCCAGGCCCCTCCTCCATCGGGCCCTCCTCCGTCGACCTGACCGCTCGTCTGTCACCCTACTTCTTCGAGGGAGGGATCTTCCCGGTCGTGTGGAACGGAGAGGAGTGGCTGATCGCCGGCCAGACTACCGTCGACAACGAGTCCGAGGGGGCGGCCGTGCTGCTCCAAGGAGATGCCATCACGAACCTCACGGGCCTGGTCGGCCCCATCTTCGAGGGGTTCGGGATCTGGATCGCGGGATGGGACGGCAGCGGGTGGTTGCTGGGGGGGAACAGCTCGCACGGCGCCGCCCTTGCCTATCTCGCTAACGGCCGGGTGGTGAACTTGACCGGGATCCTTCCGAACAACGTCCCCGGCGACTGGGTCCAGATGATCGCCTGGAACGGGACCGGTTGGCTGGTCGGGGGACGAGGTGTCTTCGGCGCGCTCTACCAGGGCCGCTATACGGACCTCCTTCCGGGCAGTCCCTTCGGTCCGGGGGGGGTCTACGCCTTCGACTGGGACGGCCACGAGTGGCTGGCGTCGGGATCCCCCACCGCGGTGGTCCAGGTACAGGGCAGCTCCCTCCTTCCCGGCCCGGTTCTGCCCCCCGCTTTCCGTGGGTGGGTGAACACCCTGGTCCACGCGTCGGGGCTCTGGATCGCGGCCGGGGGCAGCTACGCGGCCGGGGGCGGCTATGCCCCTCAGCTCGAGCTACTTGGAGGAGTCCAGCCGGGCTCCAGCGTCGTTGACCTCTCGCGGTGCCTTCCGGGGGTCTTCTCGGGGGGCTGGGTCCAGTTCGGGGGCGCGGCCCCGGTCCTCTCCTCCCATAGCTACCTCCTCGTGGGGGAGGGGGGCGCCGTGCCGGGGTCCTTCTCCAGCCATGCGGCGGCCGCCCGGCTCGACCTGCCGGCGGCGGGGTGACCGAGGTTCGGTGCCCGCCCGCGAGCGACGAGGCTCAAGAGTCCTCGGCCCGTTCCAAGTGACGTCCGAGCGACACGGGACCCCATGAAGCTCTACTCGGAACGGCTCTTCCTCAAGTGGCTGCTCTCCAACCACGGGGTCTGCTTCGGCGTGGACATGAAGGAGCGTTCCTACCTCCTCCTCCTGAGCCGGCGAGGGCTCATCTTCCAGCGACGCCCCGTCGGCGACAAGGTCGTCGAGAACCTCGATTACGAGATCCCCGACATCGTTCGGGCCTTGCATCGAGAAGCCCAGGTCCGTGAGGAGAGGTCGATGGGGGTCGTCCCGTGAGCGCGACGGCCCGGGAGACGCTCGAGCTCGTGCGCCCCCAGGGTCCGGTCCCTCTAGGGTTCGCGAGACGGGGAACTTCCGTCTTCTTGGTCGCCAGGGAGCGAAGCGCCAGATGGCCTGTCGAGCTGCTGCGAGCAGGCCGGGCCACCCTGCGTCTCGCGTCGGAGAACCTCGAGGGGCAGGTCCAGCTCGTGGTGGGCCGTTCCGAACAGGAAGACGTGTTGGAGCTCTTCCGCGACAAGTACGGGAGCGAGCGCTACCGGCGCTGGTACGAACATCCCGCGAGGGTGCTCGAGGTCCAGCTCGGGCCCCCGGCCGCCCCTGTTCCAGAGGAGCATCGCTACTACGGCTGGTTGCAGAGCGAGTTCGACAACGTGGCGGAGGACTACGACCGCCATATCACCGGGAACCGGATGAACCGGCTGCTCCGCGACCGATCGCTGGGGCGCATGCGGACGCTCTTCCGCGGCGCGAGGTGTCTTCTCGAGATCGGTTGCGGCAGCGGGATGGAAACGCTCCCGCTCCTCCAGGAAGGGCATGAGATCACGGCCATCGACATCTCCGAGCAGATGCTGGAGGTGGTCCGTCGGAAGGCTCGCACCGCGGGGGTCGCAGAGCGACTCCGGACGGTCCGAGCGCCGGCACGCGACCTCCCGACCCTCGTGCCGTCGCTGGGGGAAGGAAGCTTCGACGGAGCCTACTCGACGTACGGGGCTCTCAACTGCGAACCCGACCTTCGCCCGCTCCCCTCGGCGTTCCACCGCTTGCTGCGGCCCGAGTCCCGCCTTTTCGCCGGGGTCTACAACCGTTGGTGCCTCTTCGAGATCCTCGGGTACGGGATCACCGGGCAGTGGAGCCGTGCGCTCGGTCGACGACACCGTCCTGTGCCGGTGGGGACCTCTCGCTTCTGCGTCGATGTCTACGCTCTGACCCCTGCCGACCTGCGCCGCGACTTCGCTCCCTACTTCGAGATGGAGGCCCTCGAAGGGGTGCCGATCCTCCTCCCTCCCTCCGATCTCACCTCCTATGCGGAGCGCTTCACCTCCCATTTCGGCCTTCTGGATGCGTGGGACCGCCGAATGGGCGCGCACTGGCCGTTGGACCACCTTGGCGACCACTTCCTGATGACCTTGCGCCGTCGAGCGGTGCGGGACGCGGGGACGTGAGCTCCACGGCGGTCCCGAAGCGTCCGTCCGCGCGCCGGGCTCATTCAAATAGCCCTGTGATGGATGTACATCTGGTCGTGCGCTTGCCTACCGGACCGTCAGGTCCCTGCCGGAGGGACGGGATCTCGCGGTGGAGAGGCCCTGGGCTCTGGAGTTGAAGGTGGAGGAGCTTAGGTCCGCCCCGGCCGAGGAGGAGCGCCCTCCGATCGGAGCCTCTCCCGAGGAATCCAGCGCCATCCCCCGTCCCGCGGACTGGCCCCTGGAAGGGCTCGACCTCGCCGTCCACGACCTGCCCCACGCCTCCTCGATCATCGAGTGGTGGTACTTCAACACCCATCTTCGGACCGAGGACGGGCGCCCGTTCGGGGTCTTCGCCTCCTTCTTTCGATTGGTTCCCAAGGTCGACGAGCGCACGCAGCAGCCGATCCACGCCCACGCCCTGACCTGGGCTGTGAGCGACCCGACCACGAAACGCTACCTTTCCGACGGGCGTGTCGAGTCCGCGTTCCGAGCGTGGGGCCTGGAGCGTCTGCGCAAGGGGGAGGGGACCCCCGACCCTAGGCTCCGTCGGTCGATGGAGGAGATCCTCCAGCGTGGCAACATCCCCCTTCCCGACCGGGCCTTTGGCGGGAAGGTCGAGGTCGCAAAGGACCGTCTCGCCCTGGACTTCTCAGGCTCGACGCTCTCGAAAGGGGAGGACGGATCGTACCACCTCCACCTCTTCGGGGAGAAGGCGACCGGAGACCTCACCTTCCGCCCGAAGAAGCCCCCCATCCGCCACGGACGCGATGGCGTCTTCTATGGCCCGCTCGGGGACGACATGTTCTACTACTTCATCCCACGGAACGAGGTCGAAGGAGAGGTCACGCTGGAGGGGAAGACCGTCAAGGTCTCGGGGGAGGGCTGGTACGACCACGAGTTCGGAGGGCACCGCTCCGACCCTCGGCGCTATCGCCCGGCGAAACGCGACACGGCTTGGAACTGGTTCTCCGTTCAGCTCACCGACGGCCGCGAAGTGACTGCGTTCATCTTGGAGGAGCTCTCGACGCGGCGGGTCCTCGACAGCATCGGGATCCTGGTCGAGAAGGACGGGTCCTCCACGCGGACCCCCGAGGTCTCCGAGGGGGTCACCCGCTGGTGGCAGAGCGTCCGGACCTTCGAGCGCTATCCTGCCGAGGGGTTCCTCAAGATCCCGAAGCTCGGGGTCGACCTGGAGCTATGGTCAACCTTCGAGGACCAGGAGTTCGTGACCCTGATCTCCAAGCCGTCGTTCTGGGAGGGCCAGGCGACGGTCCGCGGTCGGATCGGCGACACCCCCGTCCAGGGGATGGCCTACTTCGAGCACAGCGGGTATTCGACGACGGAGACCCTCCCGGACTTCTTCAACGCGGTGGGGAGGATCGTACGGCGCTCGGTCTTCGACCTCCTCCCCGAGCGGCCCACGCCCCAGCAGGCGCTCGAGCTCTTCGCGAGCCGGGAGCACCCGTGGATGCTGGACGGACTCGAACCGGACCGGCTCTCGCGCAACGTCTTCGACCCGGTCCGCGAGATCTCGAAGCGGGGAGGAAAGGCCTGGCGCTCCTACGCGGCGCTGGCTTGCTGCGATGTCGTGGGGGGCGACTCCCGCCGGGCGACGCGGTGGTTGGGCCTGCTCGAGATCCTCCACACCGCTTCGCTCATCGTCGATGACGTGGAGGACCGCTCGGAGGTCCGACGGGGCGGGCCCGCGGCCCACGCCATGTTCGGCACGGCGCTCGCCATCAACTCCTCCAACGCGGCCTACTTCATGGGACAGGGGCTCGGGACCGACGACGAACGGCGGGAGTTCACGCCAGAAGAGAAACTTCGCGTCTACGACCTCTACTTCGAGGGGATGCGCGCCGCCCACGCGGGGCAGGCGCTCGACATCGCCGGCTGCGATGACCTCGTGGACGAGACCGTCCGAAGCGGGGACTCTCGGAGGCTCGAGGCTCATATTCTCGGGGTCCACCGGTTGAAGACCGGGGCTCCGGTAGCGGGGCTCGCCCGCATGGGGGTCATCGCGGGGAAGGGAACGAAGCCGCAGGAGGACGGGCTCGGCCACTTCTTCGAGAGCTTGGGGATCGCCTTCCAGATCGTGGACGACGTGCTCAACCTGCGGGGCTTCGAGGGGAAGCTCAAGAATCTGGGCGAGGACCTCTCCGAAGGCAAGGCGACGCTCCCGGTCGCGAAGGCCTTGGGCCGGCTCGATGCGGAATCCCGAACCTCCTTCGTCCAGCTACTGCGAGAGCACACGAAGGACCCACGGGTGCTCCGGGGGATGGTCGACACGCTCGAGAGGGTACATGCGCTCGACGATTGCCTCACGCAGGCGCGCTCGCTCATCGAGGACAGCTGGGCCGCGGTCCAGCCGGTCCTCCCCGACAGCCTCCCCAAGATGATGCTGAGGGCTTTCGGCTGGTACGTGATCGAACGGCAGTACTAGGCGAGGGCTTGGGTACGCCGAGTTGCTTGCGAACCCAAGAGGTGGTCGACAAGGTGAACAGGCCAGATGCCGTGCGTGAAAGTTCAGGGTTCTGGCCCGGCCCATGGCGGCCGGAAACCGCCAGACCCTGTTCGAGCGACGCTCGGGGCAGGGATGGTAACTGTGTCAACACGCTCAGGACGCCTGGCAGCCTCTGGCCGCCATAGCCGATGGGTGTCACCTTTTCAAGTCGAAGCGCAATGGGCACCCCCGGGTGGCGGCAGCGTGGCCGGTTCATCGTCGACGCCGGAGACCTCGATGGGCCTGTCCCTATCGGCGGGGACGCTCGGGCGGGGGGCGGCCGCGCGCTCGGAACGGGTACGGGTCCCGATGACCCTACTCCAGCTCGGTCAGTCCCTGTCCACGCGCTCGATGGAGGAGCTCGAGCAGACCTACCGCAAGCTGACCCCGCCCCGCCTGCGCTCTATCTTCTCCGCCCACCCTGAGGTCGCCGAGCTCTCTTGCCTGCGAAGCTGCCATCGGGTGGAGGTCTACGCCGTGATCCGTGATGGTTCGGCGGGAGAGAGGCTCCGCCGGTCCCTCCCAGGGCCGCTCGGACGCTGGGAGCTTCGAAAGGGGAGCGACGCGGCCCACCACCTGTTCCGGGTCGCCGCCGGGCTCGAATCCATGGCCGTGGGGGAGCACGAAGTGCGACACCAGGTGGCGGAGGCCGCCCGGACGACGTTGAGCCGGCATGGGAGACCCCTCCTCAGGTCCATGATGGATGCGTCCGTCCGCTCCGCGGGGACCAGCGCGACCCCCGGGGACAGGGATCCTCCCTCCATCGCGGCCCTGGTGGTCCGCAAGCTCCTCGATCGGGCGCCCCAGCCCTCGACGAGGGTGCTCGTGCTGGGAACCGGCACCGTGGGGCGCAAGGTGGCCGACCTGTTGCGGGGCAAGGCCCACGTGACGCTCGCCTACCATCGCCGGGCCCCGGATCCTGCGGTCCTCGAGCACTTGGGTTGCCTCGCCGTGCGCTTCGCCGACGTGCCAAAGGAGCTTCGCCACACCGAGGTGCTCATCGCGGCGGCGAAGGGCGGTGAATACGCCATCCGGACGAGCGATCTTCCTCGGGCGCCCCGCGGCCCGCTTCGGCTCATCTTCGACCTTGGCCTTCCCCGCAACGTCGACCCGAGCCTGGCCAACGACCCCCGTGTAGAGCTCTTCGACCTCGCGGGGCTGCGTTCCGAAGCCCCGACCCCTCCCGGTCCGACCCCAGCGGACCGGGCCGCTCGGGTGGCCTCGGACCTGGCCTTCCGCCTCTATTTGTCGGGGGCCTGGGAGCCCGTGCTCTCCGAACTCTGGAGGAAGGCCGAACGGATCCGCCAGGAGGAGCTTGAGGGGGCGCTGCTCCACGCCCCCGAGCTGAGCTCCCAGGAGCGCGAGGTCCTCTCCAAGCTCACCGAGCGTCTGGTCCGACGTCTTCTCTCGGGTCCGACGGCACGTCTGCGGACGCTCACCGAGGGCGACCTCAAGCCCGAGGTGGTCGCGGCGGTCCTGGCGCTCTTCGACGAAGCGGACGTAGCGCCGTGACCCGAACGCTCCGGGTAGGGAGCCGTCAGAGCCCGCTCGCGCTCCGGCAGACCGAGCTCGTCCTCGCCCCCCTGCGTCGGCGGAACCTCGGGGTGACCTTCGAGGTCGTCCCGATCGTCACGGCCGGCGACCAGGGTCCGTCCCGCGGAGGGAGATGGGACTTCACGGACCGCCTCGACGCGTCGCTCGAGCGCGGCGAGATCGACCTCGCGGTCCACAGCGCGAAGGACCTTCCCAGCCGACCCGAGCGGTCGGTCGAGATCGTCGCGGTCCCGCGCCGGTCGGACCCGCGCGACGCCCTCGTCGCGCGCCCCGGGTCCTCCCTCCAGAGACTGCCGTCCGGGGCGCGTCTGGGCTCCAGCAGCTGCCGACGGCGCGCCCAGCTCTTGCGGTCGCGCCCCGACCTTCGAGTGGTGGAGATCCATGGCAACGTTGGTACCCGTCTGGAGAAGCTCCGTACCTGGGACCTGGACGGGGTCGTGCTCGCGGTGGCCGGGCTCGAGCGGCTGGGTCTCGCCGACTGCATCTCTCAGCGACTTCCCCTCTCCAGCTTCCTGCCTCCGCCCGGGCAGGGCGCCCTCGCGGTCGAGGCCCGTCCGTCGGACCGAGAGCTCCACCGGCTGCTCTGCGCGATCGACCACGTGCCCTCGCGCCGCTGTGCCCAAGCCGAGCGCGCGTTCGCCGCCGAGCTCGGGGCGGACTGCGACACGCCGTTGGGCGCGCTCGCGCGCGTGAAGGACGGGACCCTCACGCTACGAGGAGAGGTGATCGCCGCTGATGGACAGCGGACCGTCCGCGGTCTCCGCAAAGGCCGTCCCGAGCGGGCGGGGTCCGTGGGCCGTGCCCTCGCGCGGGAGCTGCTGGAGAAGGGCGCTGACGCCCTCCTTTCGGCGGGGGCCTGAGGGCGATGGGGACCTCCCGACGCCTCCCGATCGTCCTGCTCTCGGGACCGGATTCCTTGACCGACCTCGAGGGGCGACTCCGCTCCGTCGGGGCGTCCGTCCAACGGGTGGTGATGGTCCGACAGGTAGGAAGGCCCGATGCGGCGGCCCCTCCTGCCCCGAGACCGGGGAAGCGTCGCAACCTCCTGCTCGTGACGAGCTCGGCGGCGGTCGATCACTTCCTCGCCCGCTGGCCCACGGTCCTGGCGACGTGGGGCCACCGGGGCGAGATCTGGGCCGTGGGCCCCCGTACCGCGGGCCATCTGAGGGCCCTCGGCATTCGGTCCGTGAACATTCCACCTTCCCCGACCAGCGCCGCCATGCTCCGGTCGATGGGCAGCCTGAGCGGTAGCTACGTGCTTCACCCCCGGTCCGATGTGGCGGGGCCCGGGCTCGCACGGGAACTTCGACGCAGAGGGGCCCGGGTCACGGACCGGATCGTCTACACCACCCGGGCCCGAACGCCATCGGGATCCGAGCTCGTCCACATCCAAGGGGCCGCCTGGCTCTTGGCCTCGAGCCCCTCGGTGCTCTCCGCGTTGCGGCGGGGCGCGGGGGCGCGACGCTTCCGAGAGATCCGCGCGACCGCCCGTCTCCTCGTGCTGGGGCCCACGACCGCCTCGGCCGCCCGGCGGCTCGGGTTCCGACAGGTCCGGCTCGTCCCGTTGTCCTCGTCGAAAGCCTTACCAAGATTCCTTGCCGCCCCTCCCCCCGATGGTGCGTCGCGCAAGAAAGGGCGGGTCCCGCCCCGACGGACCCGGGGCCGCCCCCATCGCGCGCCCTCGACGATGGCGACGTAGCTCAGCGCTGCGGGAGGTCATCGCAGAACAGGATACGGAGCTCCGTCGCCTGGTCTATCCCCTGTTCGTCAGCGCCGGAGGAGCCCTCCGGGGTCCCGAGGGCCTGCCCGCGCTCGCCCGCCGGAACGTGGAGGGGACGGTGCGCGAGGCCGAGGACGCCTTCCGTCGGGGGGTGCGCTCGGTGCTCCTCTTCGGGATCCCCGCGCGCAAGGACGCTCAGGGGACCTCCGCGTTCGACCCCAAAGGCCCGGTCCCTTCGGCGATCCGCGCGCTCAAGACCCGACTTCCGGACCTGGTCGTGATGGCCGATGTGTGCCTCTGCGAGTACACGAGCCATGGCCACTGTGGCGTGCTCTCCGACGGCGCGGTCGACAACGACCGGACCCTGCCGCTGCTCGGCCAGGCCGCGGTGGCCTACGCGGGGGCGGGCGCCGACGTGGTCGCTCCCAGCTCCATGATGGACCACCAGGTCGCGGCGCTGCGCCGCGCCCTGCACGACGCGGGGCAAGAGGACACCTTGGTCCTGGCCTACGCGGCCAAGTTCGCGTCCTCGCTCTACGCGCCCTTCCGGGAGGCTGCCGGGTCCGCCCCCTCCTTCGGGGACCGTCGGAGCTACCAGATGGACCCCCGGAACTCCCGGGAGGCCCTCCGGGAGCTCCGCCTGGATGCGGAGGAGGGCGCTGACGCCCTCATGGTCAAGCCCGCCCTCCCGTGCCTCGACCTCCTCGCCAGGGCCCGGGAAGAGCACGACCTCCCGCTGGCCGCCTACCAGGTGAGCGGGGAGTACGCGATGATCAAGGCCACCGCGTCCCAAGGGTGGTGCGACGAGGGTGCGGCGGTCCACGAGTCCTTGACGGCCATCCGCCGGGCCGGGGCCGACCTCATCGTGACCTACTTCGCGGGAGACCTTGCACGCAGGGTGGGCAGGGGGGTGCGATGACCTCCGTGGATGCCGAGGGCGCGTCGCGGGCCGCCGCGGGGGAGACCGAGGTCCGGGACTTCGTCCGATACACGTTCCTTCGCATGGGCCCGGCCTGGAGGCAGCGGTCCCGGCAGGAGCGGCTCGCGGGCATCGACGAGCTGCAAGAGGTCTTGCAAGCGCCCCCGGCGGGTCTCATGCTACGCACCTTCTCCCTCGTGGGCACGAAGGCGGGCGTCGACGCCATGCTCTGGACGGTGAGCCCTCGCCTCGAGTCCCTCCAAGAGCTCGAGGCGCGCATCGGTGGGACGCGCATGGGCGCGGTCCTCGACGTCCCGTTCGCCTACCTGGGCATGGGCCGTCGCTCGGAGTACCTGGGAGGCCACGACCACGGGGGCCAGGAGGGAGGACGGGTGTCGATGGGCACGAAGCCGTACCTCTTCGTGTATCCGTTCGTGAAGAAGCGCGCGTGGTACGGACTGCCGTTCAAGGAACGGCAGCGCATCATGGGCGAGCATTTCCGCATCGGACACCAGTTCCCGGAGGTGGAGATCCATACCGGATACTCCTTCGGCCTCGACGACCCCGAGTTCATCCTCTCCTTCGGGGCCGACGACCCGGCCACGTTCCTCGACCTCGTCCAGGCCCTTCGCCCCTCGGAAGCGAGCCGCTACACGGAGATCGAGACCCCGATCTTCACGTGCGTGGCCTGTCCGCCCCGGCGCATGCTCGAGCTTGGGAGCGGCATCGTGCCGTGAGACGATGACGCCCGCCTCCCGCCCCCGGTCCGCTCGGGCGTTCCAACGTGCCCAGCGATCGCTCGTGGGAGGGGTGGATTCCCCCGTCCGTTCGTTCCGGGGCGTGGGCGGCTCCCCCCTCTTCTTCACGAGGGGGAAGGGCGCCTACCTCTGGGACCTGGATGGTCATCGCTACCTGGACATGGTCGGCTCCTGGGGCGCGAACATCCTGGGGAACGCGCCTCCCCCCGTGGTCCGTGCGGTCCGCGAGGCGGCGCTTGAGGGCCTGACCTTCGGCGCCCCCTCCCCGCGCGAGCACGAGCTCGCCGAGAGGGTCCGCCGGGCGATCCCTTCCATGGAGCTCCTTCGCTTCGTGAGCTCGGGAACGGAGGCGGTGATGTCCGCCATCCGCGTGGCGCGAGGGTACACCGGGCGGGACAAGGTGGTCAAGTTCGCGGGAGGTTACCACGGTCACTCGGACGGCCTCCTCGTCCGTGCGGGCTCGGGAGCCGCCGCCGGTGGCCGAGCGGACTCGGCCGGGGTCCCCCAGAGCGTCGCGAGAGAGACCCTGGTCCTCCCCTACAACGACCCCGATGCGCTTCGGAGCGCCTTCGAGCGGTGGGGTGAGGAGATCGCCGCGGTCGTCGTCGAGCCCGTGGCCGGGAACATGGGGCTCGTCCTGCCCCGGTCGGGGTTCCTGGCATCGATCCAACGTGCGTGTCGCGCCGCGGGGGCCCTCTGGATCGCCGACGAGGTGATCACGGGGTTCCGGTTGCGGAAGGGGGCGATCCATACGATCGACGGGCTCCGGGCGGACCTCGTGACGCTCGGGAAGGTGGTCGGCGGAGGCCTTCCCGTGGGGGCCTACGGAGGAAGGCAGGAGATCATGGAGCAAGTGTCTCCCCTCGGTCCCGTGTACCAGGCCGGGACGCTCTCCGGCAATCCGCTGACGATGGCGGCGGGCTCGGCCATGCTCGACGCGCTCGGACCTGAGGTGTACGGTCGGCTCGAGCAGCGCGGACGCGGGATCGAACGGGCGTTGCTGGGAGCCGCGGCTCGAGAAGGCGTGGAGGACCTCCACGTCGCCAGGGCGGGGTCCATGATCGGCCTGCACTTCGGGCCCAGACCTCCCCATGACCTCCCTAGCGCCTTGGAGATCGACCGGAAGAGGTACGGCAAGTTCTTCTGGGGGGCCTTGGGCGCGGGAGCTTTCCTTCCCCCGGCCGTCCTGGAGACCACGTTCGTCTCGGCCGCCGTCTCGCTGAGGGATGTCGCGTTCGCGGAGCGCGCCTTCCAACGCGGGATGCGGGCGGTCGTGGCGGGAAGGGCAGGGTGACGTCCCTCCTCGTCCGCGCTCTCTCAGGAGAGGCGGTCGAGCGTGTCCCCATCTGGCTCATGCGACAGGCCGGTCGACACCTCCCGGGCTACCGACGGATCCGGGAGTCCCACGACCTCCTCGACATCGTGCGCAGCCCGGATCTCGCGGTCGAGGCCACGCGGGAGCCGGTCGAGCGCTACGGGATGGACGCGGCCATCGTCTTCTCGGACCTCACGGTCCCTTTCTTCGGGCTCGGGGTACGGTTCTCGGTCGAACCCAGCATCGGACCTGTCGTGGAGAGGCCGGTCCGCACGAAGGAGGACGTGGAAGCCCTGCACCGTATCGAAGCGGCCCGGTACGCCCCCTTTGTGGGGACCACGATCCAGAAGTTCCGAGAGCAGCGGCCCGACACCCCTATCCTGGGGTTCGCCGGTGCGCCGTTCACCCTCGGAAGCTACCTGATCGAGGGCCGGCCCTCTCGGGACCTGCTCGAAACGAAGCGGATGCTCCGGACCGACCCGAGCGCCTTCGCACTACTGCAACGAGAGCTTGCAGAGGCCGCGCTCGACCTCCTGAGCTTCCAGGTCCGGGCGGGCGCTCATGCGGTCCAGGTCTTCGACACGTGGGCGGGGATGCTGTCCCGCCAGGAGTTCGACCGGGCCGTCCTTCCTCACCTGAGGAACCTCTTCGAGGGACTGAACCAGCTTGGCGTCCCTACCGTCTACTTCAGTACCGGGGCCTCGCACCTGCTGCCCTGCATCCGAGAGCTCCGGAGCTCCGCGGTGGGGGTCGACTGGCGCCTGCCCCTGTCCGCGGTCCGCCGGGAACTGGGGGACGGCATCGCGCTGCAGGGGAATCTGGACCCGAGCGTGCTCCTCGCCCGTCCTGAAGAGGTCCTCCGCGGGGCCCGGGAGGTCCTGGACGAGATCCCCGGTGGACGGGGGCACGTGTTCAACCTCGGGCACGGGGTCCTTCCTCAAACCCCCCCTGAGAACGTGGAAGCCTTGGTGCGGTTCGTACGACGCTACTCCGAGGAGCGACGAGGTTCCACGGACCCGGAGGCCGTTCCAACTTCCCCGCACGTGCCAACGTGAGCAAGGGACCTGAGCCTTGGACCCCGAGCCGAACCCGTTCGGGGATGCCGTCATGCCCGCGTCGGATCGTGACACCCAAGGTGGCGTCCCTGAGCTCCTCTGACCGTCCCCATCTCGTCTTCTGGGAGACGACGCGCGCTTGCGGGCTCTCCTGTGTTCACTGTCGAGCGTCCGCGATGCCCTCCCCCCAGCCCGGCGAGCTATCTCCGTCGCAAGGGCTCGAGGTCATCGACGCGGTCGCGTCGTTCGGAGCTCCGGTCCCCGTCCTCGTCTTCACCGGGGGGGACCCTCTTCGGCGCCCCGACCTCTTCGAACTCCTCGCCCACGCCCGCGAAAGGTCGGTGCCCTTTGCGGTGGCGCCCGCGGTCACCGACCTCTTGGATGCCCGGGCGCTCGAGCGTCTGTCCACCTCGGGCGCCTCCTCCATCTCGCTCAGCCTGGATGGGGCGCTCTCCGCGACCCACGACGGGATCCGGGGGGCGGAGGGGAGCTTCGACCGCACCATGGGGGCGGTCCGAGAGCTCGCCGCTCGCGGGGCCCGCGTCCAGGTGAACTCCGTGGTGATGCCGAGGAACCTGACCGAGCTTCCCAAACTCTTCCAGCTCGTGCGCGGGTCGGGGGCCTCGGTCTGGGAGGTCTTCTTCCTCGTGCGGACCGGGCGAGGGGCCGTGGTCGAGGACCTTCCCCCGGACACGTGGGAGGAGGCCGCCCACTTCCTCCTCGAGGCCTCCCGCTACGGGACCACGGTGCGGGCGATCGAGGCTCCGATCGTTCGCCGCTTGCTGCTCACCCGCGACCGGGACCCGGTCTCTTCCTCGCCCGAGAAGCGCGCTCTGGTCCGACAGCTCCACGAGCTGCTCGGTCCTCCTCCGGGCGAGGTCGCCCTCCGCCCTTCCGGGACCCTCGACGGGGACGGGACCTTGTTCGTCGCCCACGACGGCAGCCTCCAGCCAGGAGGGCTTCTTCCCCACTCGCTCGGGCGGCTCCCCGGCGACGATATGGTCAAGGTCTACCGCCACCACCCCCTGCTACGGGCCATCCGCGAACGGCGGCTCCATGGGCCGTGCGGATACTGTTCCTACCGCACGGTCTGCGGCGGCAGCCGCGCCCGAGCCTTTACCGCGACCGAGGACCCGTTGGGGACCGACCCCGCGTGCCTGTACGGCTCGACCGCCCTCCCTCCGCTCAGCTCATGGTCTGCATGAGCGCGACGACCACCAGGATGGCCACCATCAGCGCGAGGTTCAGGTAGGAGATCGGACGACTTCGCTTGCGCACGGCCTGGAGGCCCTGAACGTCGCCCGCCTTGGCAAGGCGGGAGATCTTCCGCCCATAGTACAGACCGTGGGCGTAGATCCCTAGGACCAACACCCCCACCAAGGCGACCTTGATCTCGAGGAGCTCTCGGGCGAGCGGGCTCGCGCCCGCAAGGTACCACGAGGCGTTGTAGAGGCCGGTCACCACCAGGAGCAGCAGGGTCGCGTTGCTCCACTTGGCAAACCCCCGTGCGATCTTTCCCACGAGCACCGTGCGGGCGGCCTCGTCGGGGGCGAGCTGCCGGGAGAGCGGCATGACCACGAGCCAGAGGAAGAACGAGCCGCCGATGAACAGCACCGCGCTCAAGAGATGGACGAAGAGAATGACGGTGTCGAGCAGTTCCACGGTTCCTCCCTACCCGCCTCGGGATGCCAGGTGCGGTCGCACGGCTTCGCTCAAAGCTCGCACGAGCAGCGGGTCATCGTTCAGCGACGTGGTCCGTGCCAGGTGCACGCCTTCGCTCTGAGCGAGCTCCGTGAACTCGCGGTCCACATCGTAGAGGATCTCGAGGTTGTCCGAGATGAACCCGAACGGGACGACGAGGACGCCCTTCTCCTTCTGGGCCGCCAACGCCGAGATCGACTCTTCCACCGAGGGACCGAGCCAGGGATCGGGGGTGCGCCCTGCGCTCTGGAAGGCGAGCGAGCTGCGGAGCGGGGCTAGCCGGGCCTTCACCAGCTCCATCGTCTCGCGAAGCTGGGTCTCGTACGGGTCGCCCTCCGAGCGCACCCGCGCGGGGAGACTGTGCGCGGTAAAGAGGACGTACGGGTCGGTCGTCCCCTCCCTTCGCATCCGTTCCAAGCCCTCCCGCACCCTGGCCGCGAACGCTTCCGAAAGGGCGGGCGACGTGTTCCAGCTCTCTACCCGCTCGATCGCGAGAGGGGAGGCGAGCGTCGCGTTCGCTCGCTCCAACGCCTCGAAGTACGCCCCAACGGTCATCCTCGACCGGTACGGGGTGAGGCAGACGCCGACCAGGTTACCGGTCCCTTCGCTCGACACCCTTTCCAAGGCCTCCCGCAGCGTAGGGCGCCAGTGCCGCATTCCCACGAAGACCCGGACCGAAGGTCCAGAGCGGGAGAGCGCCTGTTCGAGACCTCGCGCCTGGGCTTCCGAGATTTCCCGCAAGGGGGACCGCCCGCCGATCGCCCGGTAACGCTCTTGGAACTCCCGGACGAGCTCGGGGGAGGTGGGGCGACCCCCTCGGACCTCCCGAAGGTAGGGCTCCACCTCGTCCAGCGACGTCGGCCCTCCCAACGCCATCAAGAGGACGGCGGTGTCCGCTTTGGAGGTCGACATTGGCAGAAGGGCCGAGGGCCCTCCGCTCTTGAGCTCGACGCGGAGGAAGCCCGTTCACCTTCGAGAATACGGGCCAGGTGCACGAGGGGGTCCTGGCGGGACGCCGTACCCCGTGCCCCCGTACGGATCCGGGGCCATCTGATCGGGCCAAGCAGGGGTGGCGGGCCCGGGCGCGTAGGCCTCTCCCCCGTAGGGCCCCTCCGGAGGAGGGCCTTGTCGGCCCCTCCTTCGATGGATGACCAAGGCGAAGAGAGCGAGGACCACGGCGATCGGGAGGATCAAGAGGACGAGGACCGGGACCCCGTCGACGCTCGACGCCCAGAACGGCGTCGCCACGGCCGCACCCGTCGGCACCGGCTCGACCGTGATTGTGACGGCCGAGCTCGAGGCGACATCGCCCGCACTGTCGTAGGCCCAGGCCTTCACCTGCACACTCCCGGGGGCAGAGAAGCTGATGGTGATCTGGGCGTGCGTGTAAGGGGAAGAGTTCCCGCCCTGGCTCGAATCGAGCACGAAGTAGCTGTAGGGAGGGAGGCCCCCCGAGGGCGCGACGGTGAACATCACAGGCTCGCCCACGTAGGCGCTCGTGGTGTTCGAGGTCAGTCCCGCCGTCATCGGGGGAGGGGGACCCGAGCTGGTCGGCGTGTAGACGGTGACCACGGTCGCGGAGGGGGTGGAACGCCCCAACTGGTCGGAGACCGAGACCGAGATCCCGTAGTGTCCGCCGTGGGGAAAGGGGAACGTGCACGAGTCGGAGGCGCTCGTGCTGACCGGGCAGGAGGAGATGGGCGTGCTGTTCTCGTACCAGGCGTAGGTGTAGCTCGTCCCTCCGGAGGCGGTGGCCGTGCCCACTTGGGAGCTCCCGGAGGGAGCGTAGTACGAGGTCATCGTGAGATTCAGCGTGAGCGGTGTTGGAGTGAACCCGAGGACCTGGACGGTGATCGTGGGTCGGCTGCGTGCCGTGGCCCCTTGGGCGTCCGTCGCCCACAGGACGTAGGTGTAGTTGCCGGCATGGGCGTAGCTCAAGGTCCAGGGGTTCTGCGTGCTCGTCGTGTTCGTACCGTTCAACGACCAGAGGTATCGGACGGGAGGAACACCACCCGTCGCGCTCCCCGACAGGATGTCGCTCGCGCCAAGCCCCACGGTCGGGCTCGAGGCCGCCGCCGTGACCGTGAGCGGGTCGACGGACCACGCCGTGAGGGTGCCTGAGGCCCAGATCGTCAAAGCGGTCGTGAGCACGTTCGGAGGGCTGGCCGCGACCCCGCCGGTGACGTTCCATCCGACGAAGACCTTGCCGGAGCAGAGGCTCAGCGCGGCCGTGTCCTTTCCCGCGGGGACCGTCAGGCTCGCCCCGGAAGGCTGCACCACACCATTGAACGAGACCTGCCCACAGCTCGAACTCAACGTAAGGGTCAGCAGGCTCGGGCTGCGTCCGTTCTCGGTCCACGTGTCGCCCGTCGCACAGCCGGCCCCGCAGCTTCCGCCGAAGAGCAGAAGGTAACCGTCCCGCGAATCGTTCGTCATGGCCACGGAGGCCCTCGGAGCCGGAGCGACCGTCATCGTCGAGGTGACGTTGGTCCAGGTCCCCCCGTTGTAGGTCCACGTGGCGTTGCCGACGGGACAGCTTTGGCTCACCGGGGGCGTGCAGCCTCCGAACATGACGACCGAGTTCGCGTTGCCGTCCCAGGCGATCCCCGAGAGCGCGAGCTCCCCCGGATCCCCGGCCACCGAACCCGTCCGGTTGGTCCAACTCCCGCTCTGGAACCACCAGGTGTCGGCCATCTCTCGTCCGCTCAGCACCGTGCCGGAGAGCGTCTCCCAAAGTCCGCCGTAGAGGAGCACATACCCCGCGGCGGGGTCGTAGGCGATGTTGGAGCCCGCACGGGCGCTCGGGGGGGCCCCCACCGAGGAGGTGATGTCGTTCCACAGGCCCCCCGAGAAGGTCCACGTGTCCGAGTACATCGTGACGCTCCCGATCAGATTGATCACGGCCACGTTCTCGCCCCCGAACGCGAGGACGACGTGGTCGGTCGGGTCGAAGGTGGAGCTCATCGAGAATCGTCCGGAAGGGGGTGTGCCGGCACTGGACGTGATGTTGGTCCAGTGGCCTCCCGAGAACTCCCAGGTGTCCGCGTAGTCGTTGAGCCAGTACCCTCCGCCCGTTACCGCAAGCCCGCCGAAGAGCAGCACCACCCCGTCCCGGGCGTCGTAGGTCATGAGCGGCGAGGCCCGGGCCGGAGGAGGCGAGCCCGCGGTCGACGTGATGTTGGACCACGTCCCGCCGGCGAAGGTCCAGGTGTCGTCGTGGGAGCTCGTTCCGCCTCCGTTCTCCCCGCCGAAGAGCACCACGTACCCATCATGGGCGTCATAGGTCATCCCCGCGCCCGTTCGCGCCGAGGGTCCCGTGCCAACGGAGGAGGACACGTCCTGCCACGCGACAGGGGTGGAGGCGGAGGACATACCCCACGAGGGTGGGAGCTCCTCTCCAGGGGGAACGGTTTGCTCAAGCATACGGTGGACCGACTCCAGCGCGCGGGGTCCCGGGCGGTTCGGCGGGGTAGAGGGAGCCGCCGTGGTGTCCCACCAGGCGGCGGTCGAGCTAGCGACCAGGAGAAAGCCGAGGACGAGGGCGAGCCCTCGAGGGCCCACGAGCGACCGGACCATCCCGGGAGCATGAGCTCCGCCCCCGATTAACTTCATGGACAGACCCTCTCGGGGTGCAGGGGGGTCGGTCCGAGAGCCACGGAGCGGCTCATCCAGGCGGAGCCGGTTCCTCCGGGGGAGGCCCGGAGGGAACCTCTTCCGCCCCTGCCCATGCCGAGGGCGGTCCCACTTCGGGCGGTCCGCGGCGTTTGCGGAGCGCGACCGCCATCAGAAGGGCCGCGGCGGCCACCGCCGCGATCAGAAGGCCCCAGAGCAGCCAGGGGATCCCCAGCAGACCCGCGCTCGAGGGGTTCGACTTGGTGGAGGACGGAGGGGCGACCGTGATCGTGATGGTCGCATGACCGACCTTGGCCGCGGCATCGGTCACGTTCAGGAACACCGTGTAGGTCCCGGCCGTGTGGAAGACGAAGCTCGTGTTCTGCGTCGACGCCGCGCCTCCCCCTCCGAAGCTCCAGGACCAATGGTAGGGCGGGGTGCCTCCCGCCGCGCCCCCGACGAAGTTGACGGTCAGCGGAGCCGTCCCCGAGGTGGGAGAGGGGGAGATGGTCGCCGTGGGGTTCCCCGGTCCGCTCCCGCCGCCGCCCGAGACCACCACCGAGGGGAGGGTGTAGGTCTGCGTGTGGGAGGCGGCGTCCGTAACCCCCAGGGTCGGCGTGAAGGTCCCCGACGCCGTGTACGAGTAGGTGAACGAGGGGGTCGCTCCGCTCTGGGTCTGCGTCGCGCCGTTGCCGAAGTTCCATACGTCAGAGTACGGAGCCGTCCCCCCGCTCACGGTCCCTGTGAACGTGACGGAGAGCGGCGCATTTCCGGTCGAGGTGGACTCGGAGGCCGAGACGGACAGCGGGTTCGGGGCGCTGACCGTCACGGTAGCGTTCAGCGGCACAGGACGGTCGAAGCCGTGGGTGATCATCACCGAGACCTTCCAGGTCCCTGCGGTGGAGCCCGCGGTCAGCGTCGTGGTGTTCCCGGTGCCCGTCGTGGAGAGCGTCCCCAAGGAGGCGCTCGAAAGGGACCAGGTATAGCTGCAACCGGAGAGGGGACGGCCGAACTGGTCGATGCCCTGGGCCCAGAACTGTTGGGTGGCTTGGGCGGCGAGGGTGATCGTTGTCGGGGTCTCGGTGCCGGACTTGAGAGCGGGGGCAGCGCTCGTGATGGTGACCGCGGAGCAACCCATCTGGGTCGTGCCGCTCCAGGTCACGTTCACACAGACCACCTCCGTGCCCAGCGTCGTCCCGGCCGCGAAGGCGACGTCCGTGGTGCCGGAACTCGAGTTGAGGGTCCCGAGCGCCGCATTGCTCAGGGTCCACTGGAAGGTCGCCGACGGAGGGTAGACCTTCCCCCCGGCCGACGTCGCGGCGGACGCGTGGAGGTTCGCGGTCCCGCCAGCCTGGACGCTCGGCCCCTGCGGGCTCACGGTCGCCGAGGCCAGGGTGATGGAGGAGACGATGCTCGCGGGAACGCAGGCCAGCAGGGTCCTCCCCGAGTAGGTCGCGTTCTCGCAGATGTTGCCGGTCCCGACACTGGTGGCCGCGTTCCAGGTGGTCGTTGATCCGGGACCGGGGGAAGTGAGGGAGCCCAGGGAAGCGGGGTTCAGGCTCCACGCGAAGGTCGTCCCGGAGATCGAGTTCCCGCCCTGGTCGAGCGCGGTTGCCGTGAGCACGACCGAGCGGCCAGGGGTGGTGGCCGCGGGGTTCGGGGAGATCGACGTGGTCGTGAGTACCGGGGTTCCCGTCCCGGTCGCGCAAGGAACACGGGGGTCGAGGCACCTCCAGACCGGCTCGAGCGGGTTCCCTTCAGCGAGCTGGTCGTCGACCTGCATCGGGAAGGTGACCTTCGTGAGCTGAGAGCTGAAGATCGAGGGGTTCACGTTCATCTCGACGCGCTCCATCACGGCCAGAACGTTCGACGTGTTGAACGTCGGGTGGACGACGTTTCCGCACGTCCCGCTCGTGAGACCGCAGGAGGCAGGGTTCGGGTTCCCCGTCTTCATGACGTTCGGTGGAGCGACCAGGACGAAGGGGAACCTACGGCCGTTGTTGACGTGGTCCGGACCGTTCTGTCCGTCCTGGGTGTCGTCCTCGGAGATCGCGACGACGGTGTTGTTGCGATAGGTGCTGGTGCCGTTGAAGATGTCCTCGAGGATGAGGTTCATGGACTGGTCGTTCCACTGGATGCAGACGTCGTAGGAGACGCCCCCCGGGCATTGCGGGCCGGGGTGGTCGTCCGGGAGCCGGATGTACGTATAGGTCGGGAGCCCGTAGTCGGCGACGTAGGAGACGAAGCCGTAGGCAAGGTCCTGGTCTGCGATGGGCTTGAGTGCGCTGCAGGCGTCCTGGCAGACGAAGAGCATGTCGGGGATGTTCGTCGCGGGGTTGGTCACGGGAGGGATGGGGTTCACGGCCCCAGAGGTCGTGTTCGTCCACCAACCCTGGCTGCCCGTGCAGGTCAAGTGCTCCACAGCGACACTGTCGTGGGGATAGGGCCCAGGGATGCCGGTGCTGCTTGCGACACTGCAGCCCGGGGAGTCGAGCTCCCAGATGATGTCCCCGTCGATGAGGTAGGGGAGCGGTCCCCCGCTCTGCTTCACGTTCGGCCCCGTGAACCGGTCGAAGACGCTCCCGTCCGAAGGGTAGTCCTGGGATCCGTCAGGGTACCACCCACAGTACCCGCTCTTCGCGCTCGAGCCGTTGTAGACCCCCCACTCCGTCGAGGGGCCATTCCCTTGAACCGTGGTCGAACATCCGTTGATGCCTCCATTGGTGTTGGTGTCGGCCGCGAGCAGGAAGGAGTGGGCCTGGGCGGAGTACGGATCCACGCTGGAGTACATGTTGTCGAAAACGCTCCCCGTCTGCGCCCACTGGTGCAGGAAGGGAACATCGGCGATGTGGTTCGTCTGGCTCGTGTAGTCCTGGTTGTCGTTGCAGCTCTCGTTGATCGTGGAGTGGCAGTCCCCGAGGTAGTCGTCGAAGACGTGGTTCTCGCGAACGATGTAGACGAAGTGGGTCAAGTTGCTCGGGAAGGGCGGCAACCCATTGGCGAGAGGGGTGGCATCGACCGGCGCAGCGCCAAAGCCAGGGGTCGTGGTCGCCCCGGCCGATCCGCTCGAGCTCGTGCCGTGTACGGGAGGGAGGACCGTTACCGCCGCGATCGTCAGGGCAAGAGCCGCCCAGGTCCGTTTCGTGAGCCGCATGTTCGGGCGAAGGAGACCTCGAGGGTCGACCTCCTAGGCATGTATATAGGCCTGGGGAAGGACGGGACGGACCGGGCGGTCGACGCCTCCCAAATACCTATACTGAGAGCGCGTTCCTCGCCGAGAAGGTGTCCAAGATGGAATCCAAGACCGTCCCCCCGTCGCTCTCCGTTTCGCGCGAAGGGAGCGTCGCCGTCGTCGCCTTCGACCGACCCGAGCGGCTGAACGCCTTCGGCTCCGAAGAACTACGGACGCTCCGTCGGACCCTCGGCGAGCTCTCACAGGACACGAGGGTACGCGCCGTCGTGCTGACCGGGCGAGGAAAGGCGTTCTCGGCCGGCGGTGACGTGGCGTCGATGCAGGAGTGGCTCAGGAAGGGTGACCTCCCCACCGCGTTCCACGACCTGGTCGGAGAGCAGGAGCGCTGCATCCGAGAGATCATGGAAATGGCGAAGCCGGTCCTTGCGGCGATCCCCGGGGTCGCCGCGGGGGGTGGACTCTCCATGGCGCTCGCGTGCGACTGGCGCATCGCCGCGCCCGAGGCGACCCTGGTGACCGCCTTCCTCCAGCTCGGGGGCATCCCGGACGGGGGCCTCACCTATCTGCTTCCTCACTACCTCGGGATAGGGGGTGCGCAGGAACTTCTGTTCGGTCCTGGGAAAGTGAAGGCCGAGCGCGCGCGGGAGCTAGGACTCCTTCACGAGATCGTCCCAACGGAGCGATTGATGGCGCGGGCGCTCGAGCGGGCGACAGAGCTCGCGAAATTGCCACTCTCCTCCTTCGGGTGGACGAAACGGCTGCTTGTGACCTCGTACGGGGGCACGCTCGAGACGCAGCTCGCGCTGGAGCGTCGCGGTATGGTCGAGGCGGCCCGTGGGAAGGAACTGCCAGAGGGGATCGCGGCCTTCCTCGAGAAGCGGCCACCGAGGTTCGAAGCGATCGGTTGACCTCCCGGGACCTACCTGAGCGTGCCCTTGCGATTGTGGGGAGCGCACCGACGGCGATATCAAGCCCCGAGAGGGATGACGTTGCGATGCGCCGGACCTGGAGGAGACTCCTTCTCCCCTCGGCATCTCTCCTCGTCCTCGTGCTTTCGCTCTTCGCGACCACCGTTGCGGGTCCCTCCCCTGGTCCAGCGGTGACATCAAGAGCCGAGAACTTCCGCCCCGACCTCACCTCGCCCGGCACCACCTACGTTCCCGTTCAGCTGAGCTTCAATCCCTCGCCAGCCGACGGAGAGGTCTTTGTCTCGAACGGCTCCACGGTGCTGACGGAGACCGCGAACACCACGCTTCACCTGGCCGTCGGCAGCTATCCCATCTCGGCGCTAGCCGCGAAGGGGTTCGTCTTCAGTCTATGGGTGACGAACGGAGAGATCTCGGTTTCCGCTCCGAACGCCTCCTCCTCCACGCTGACGGTCACCTCGGGGGGCGGTAGCCTCCAAGTGCAGTTCGTCCTCGCGCCAGGGTCGAACGGATCTCTTTCCATCTGGATTTGGGTCGGCGTCGGCACCATCCTGGTCGCCATCGTGGTCGCCACCCTGATGTGGCGACGGACAAGGTCAGGTTCGTCCTCCCGAGAATCCTCGCCCGTCCAACCCCGCTCTGGCGGCACCGCTTCCCCCCGTCCATCCCTCGACCGATGGCCCAAGAGCTCCCTTTCCGTCTGGGAGCGGGTGCATGAGGAGGAGCTTTGGACCGCAGTGCGGTCCGGCCCGATCCCAGCCGCCTCGCTCCTCTGTTTCACGTGGGGCCGGGCGGACCGCGTCGCCACGAAGTACGGCCTCGGAGGAGCGAAGGTCGTCCGGCTTTCCCGTAGCGACTCCGCGGACGCATCCGATGATCGGGTCCGACCGAGCGACCTGGACCGATTGGCGGACCACATCGAGAAGCACCTTCTGCTCGGCGAAGGTCGAGGGGTGGTCCTTCCTGGCGTCGAAGGGCTGGTCGCGGCCTCGGGGATCAAGAACGTGAACCGGCT
>JAGWLG010000111.1 GCA_028864975.1 Thermoplasmata archaeon
CCACCGCGTCGCAGGGACGTGACCCTCGTAGACAATGTCGAGGTCGGCCCTGGCCTTCATGTCCTGGAGTTCACGGTGCCACCCTCCGATCCGATCGAGTTCTCCCCGGGTCAATACGTCACGTTCTACCTGCTCCGGGAAGGCAAGCGCATTACGCGGTCATACTCCATCTTCTCTTCCGGAGGCCGGCGCGTCCGGTTCCGCCTGCTGATCAAGAAAGTCCCGCATGGCTTCGGTTCGACCCTCTTGTGCGGGCTGGCGCCCCTAGAGCGGCCCACCCTCTCCGCCCTCGCACCGGTCGGCCGGTTCCTTCTGCAAGACCCCAAGAAGCGCAGCGTCGTGCTCGTCGCCACCGGGACCGGGCTCGCGCCCTTCGTCCCGATGTTGCACGAGCTCTGGACGGCGCACCCGGCTACCCCTACCTGGCTCTTCTACGGGAATCGGTTCTCGGACGAGGTCGTCCACCTCAAGGAACTCCGTCTCCTCGAACGGGTGTGGAAGAACTTCCACTTTGTGCCAATCGTTTCTCGCCCGCCCCCGGATGGTTCCTGGAGGGGAGCGGTCGGTCACGTGCAGGAACACGTTAGAGAGAGCCTACCGGACCTCGCCCGCGCCGATGCCTACCTTTGCGGGGTCAACGAGATGGTGAACGACATGCAGGACCTCGCCCTCCAGCTCGGCTGCCCCAAGGACCGCGTCTTCGTGGAGCGATACGGAGAGGACGCGGACTCTTCAGGCGAGCCCGAACCGGCACAGACTCCAGGGTCTGTGCGCGCGCCCGCGTGATATGCTGACGAACGAAGTCGAACCCTCTAGACAAGAACGGTACATACCCTTCTAGCGTTGATGGGGCTGGGAGGACCCCGGTCTTCAGGGCGAAGGACATGCGGGCAGCTGTCCGCGGCGCGACCGCACCGCTGGTGATCCTCGGAGCGGGTTACGCGGGCGTGACCCTGGCGCAGAGAGTTTGGCAGAGAACGAAGGGGGGTCTGCCCATCATCCTCGTGGACCAGAGCCCGCTTCACGTACTTCGCACCGAGCTCTACGAGATCGGAGAGATGGCCTCGGCTCGAGGGGACTCTCGTTGGAGCCTTCCCCTTGAGGAGATCTTCGACCGCACCAATGTGCGCCATCAGCAGGGAAGGGTCCTGGCCATCGATCTCGCTCACCGGAGGCTCGAGCTCGACACCGTGGGCATCAAGTTCGGTACTCTCGCGATCTGCCTCGGCAACCAGCCGGCGTACTACGGCGTGGAGGGGGCGAGGGAGCACGCCCATCAGGTGTACGGTCTCGAAGGCGCCCGCCGGCTCGCAGGAGCGATCCGTGAGGCCGAGCGAGCTTCCGTCCATCTCCAGGGGGAACGGCGCCCGCGCTTCGTGGTCATCGGAGGAGGTGCGACCGGTACCGAGCTGGCAGGGGACATTGCGACCACGGACTGGTCGGGCCTTACGTCACCCGGGGCGCGTTCGCCTGAGGTCGTGCTGATCACCGGTGCTCTTCCCTTCCTGCCTGGCCTGCCTGCGTCGGTCCAACGCCACGCGCGTGAGCAACTGCAGGGCGCGGGCGTGATGCTCCTCGAAGGAATCAATACGACCCGTGTGGAACCTCGAAGCGTCTTCCTGGAGGACGGGAGCAAGCTCACGGCCGATCTCGTGGTCTGGGCCGCAGGGGTCGAAGCACCAGCGCTCGTCCGAGCCCTCCCCGTGGCCCACGGGAAGGGAGGGAGGATCGCGGTCAACCCCACCCTTGAAGTTCCGGGCTTCCCGGGAGTCTTTGCGGTGGGAGATGTTGCCGAGGTCGTTGACCCGACCACGCGAATGCCAGTGCCCCAGACCGCGCAGGCGGCCATCGCCGAGGCACGCGCGGCCGCCGACAACCTGGTGGCGCTCCGAGCGAATGCGAGTCTCCACCCCTTCGTCTACCGGGAAAGGGCGTCGATCCTCGCCCTAGGTCCCAAGCGAGGAGCTGTGACGGTCGGAGGAGTCACCCTCTGGGGCCGGCCGGTCTCCTGGCTCAAGAGAACGATCGAGCGGGAGTACGTGCGCTCCCTGCGGCGGGGGGAACCTTCGCAACTCCTGTAAGGGGTTGGGTCCGAGACAGATCGACCGGACGTGGGGTGCACAAGGACCCGCGAGGACCCACCCGCGCTGCGGCCCCGCAGTGACATTCTCGTTGTGACAAACCGTTGCCGCGGCGAGGACATCGGGGATCTTTCGGTCGGCTTGGCCGACTGTCCACCTTGACACTCGCACCCCCGGAGATGGTCTAGGGGTTTCGGCAAAGGGCTCAACGCGACGGAGAGGCTGATCCACATGAGGCGAGCAGCATGATCGCACACGCAACCCTTCCAGTCCATTCCGATCTC
>JAGWLG010000003.1 GCA_028864975.1 Thermoplasmata archaeon
GCCCGACTTTCCCCATTGTCGACCTGCTTCAATCGAGCCGTTGCCGGCTCGGCCTTGGTCCTCGCTACGTGTCTCTCGGTTTCTTCCACTGTCGGTCTTTCACCTATTGGTCTTGCTGTCTTTGGCGGCGCACTTCGTCGCTGGGCCGCCGGCTCGGTTGTCGAGCTGGTCGCACATCCTGATCCCTCGCGAAGGACGGGGCGAAGGGCGCGGGGGAGCCGCTACTCCGACGCCAGGGACCGGAGGAGGACCCGTAGCTCGTCGTACGACTCCCAGACATGGGATGGACCGCCGAGTTCGTACAGGTCCACGTGGTAGCGTGTCCTGTTCCTCTTCTCGAGCATCACTACGACCCCTTCCCCCCTGTCCACGACCCCTTGCTCAGGAAGGAGATGTACCGACGTGGGAGCGAGGGTCCCGTCCAGGATTCGGTTCGAGAGGTAGTCGAGCTCCGCGGTGAGGCCGAGGAGCCGCCCTCCCCTCGGCCAGTAAAGAAGGAATCGGGTGATTTTCGCCTCCGCGACGATGCGGCGAAAGAGCCCGCATCTGGACCCGGTCCGACGGACCCCGCCACTCCTCCATCACCGCCACCGAGAGTCCTTGGGCTCGCAGGTAGGCTGCGAAGGCCCGACGCACCTGCAGAGGGAAGGGCTCGCCGGTCGCGAGTTCGGCCCCGTGCTCGTGGAGGAGAGAGGCGACCCAGGAAGGGATCGGGCTATGGGTACCCTCCCCCCACTCGGACGGACCCAAGAGCAGGGACGCCATCACGCCTCGAGCCACCGCTCGGCCGTGGCTCGGGGCAAGTGGGGAGCACTAGTCCGAACGAGGGCGCGGAACTTGTCCAGGAACTGGAGCATTCCGGCCCCCCTGGGAGAAAGCTCCACGGCGACTCGGATTGACCGCCCCCGGGGGTGCTTCTCCCACTTGGCCCCCTTGGCGGCACGCACCCAGACCAGATCGTAGAGCTCGAGACCGTGTAGGGCGAGGCGGAAGCTCTCGGGATGGATGTTGGAGCCCTTGCGGACCTCGAGAGGGTCGTGGGGCCCGCCGTCGCGCAAGTTCTCCAGGATCACGGGGGCATGGGGATTCTGGATCACCCATGTGAGCGGGTCCTCGGGCAGCTTCATCGAGGGTCACTTCTGCCCCGGCAGGGAGCCGCTTACAAGTGACTTGAACGCGCCGAGGTTCATAAGGCCTCGTGAGGTCCTTCGTGTGGGGTGGCCTCGGGGTTCTGGGGGCTCTCCTTCGGAATCCACGACTTCGCGAGGGACTCCGAAGAACGGATGAACGGGGCCCGAGAAGCGAGCTTGGCCCGGGGAGCATAACCGACGAACTGCAGCCTGTGTTGAGCGACGCGCGCTGTTCGGAATAACCTACCCCTCGCTTCCGCTGAAAGGCCAGAGCTTGGCGCGTACCCCCATGGATTTGTACAAGCGACCTAGGCTGTAATCGCGAGGGAAGTCCAGGAGGGAGCATCATGAACGTTCTGAACGAGAGGGATCCTCCCCTCGGTCAGGCGGCGGGTCGGACGTGATCCCCCGTCCCGGACGAGCGGAATCGAAACGGAAGAGAGCATGTCAGGGGCCTGGAACCGCCGCAGCCGCCGGCTCCTTGGACCGCTCAGGTGGGCGGCGCGGGATTCCTTGGCCACCTCCGGCGGCCCTGTCCCTGGCTGTCGTTCGGGGCGAGTTCCTGAGCCTTGCCGCTAGCGCGAGCGTGTTGCCCGCCAGCAGCGCCAGGAATGGCAAGATCGAGGACCACGACTGGTGGGCCGAGAGCGGGGTGCTCCCGAGGCTCCAGAGCGCGCCTAGCAGGACATAGAGAGCGCCGACCACCAAGCCGTACCGCCACATCCATCGGGTCTGGGAAGGCGCGCACCGAGGCTCGGGAACCATCCAGAGGCCGAAGAAGACGGTGATCGGGGAGAAGAGGACCGTGCCCAAGGCCGCGACGGACAGCCCGTTCTGGACACCGAGGACCAGCCCCTCGAGAGGGAGCGCGACCGCGAAGAAGGAGACGGGCAGCCACACCTGGCGAGGTTGACGGATGGTCAGAAGGATCCCGAGGAGCGCCACCAGGACCATCTCCACCTCCCGCGAGGCCGGGACGTGGGGGGCGGGCCAGCTGCCCACCTGCCACGAGATGGGCAGGGCCAAGAGCACGTAGCCCACCGTGATGCCCAGCGCCGTCGGGTTGAACCAAGGCCTTCCCGAGATGCGCAGCGCATGTCTCGGGACGAGCGCGGCCGCGGTCGACGCGAGGAGCAGGACGCCATAGTCCCCGGCGGCGCTCCCCCATGCCGCGTTCGGAGGTTGGAGGAGAAGGACGAGGAACATCGCGGTCGACAGCGCGGCGTCGGGGAAACGCAGGCCGTGGCGGAATCGTGCGAACTGGAGCGCCATGTCCAGGGCGACCGCGAAGGCGACCACCAGGGCCCAGGCCTCGGCCCCGGGGACGGAGGACTGCCCTCCACCCACGAAGATGAGCGTGCCTAGGAAGATCCACACCAGACGGACCGGGGGCAGTCTCCGAAGGACCTTCGTGATCAGGGTCCTTCGACGAGGAGCGCGGTCGGTCTCGTCCCCGCTGGAGGGCCCCTTGGTCACGTGGCTCGCGGGTTCGGGCCCCCGCGGGGGGAGGAGGGCCTGGGGTGGTTCGCCAGAGCGCTCCGGAGGGATGCCCTCTCCAATCGAGGACGGCCCGGAGGGGTCACTCGGGGCCCCGCGGGGCAAGAGGTACCAGGCGATCTGGCACCGAGGGCAGAGCTTTCCCAGGATGAGCTCGGTTTGGCACGAGGGGCACCGCGCCAGGTCGGATGCCTTCCCCTCAGGGTCGTCGGAACTCACCCCTTCCCTCCGGGGGATGGCCGCCGCGCGGCCGACTCCCGCTTTCTCGCAGACAGTGCAGCTCGTCCCCTCGGGCGCTCCTTCTCCGCGCGAGCAGGAAGTGCCGATCCCTCCCCTCGACCGTTACTGTCCGTCCCCTTGGGGGGAGGCTCGTTTCGGCCTCGGGACTTGACGTGCGACGGGCTCTCAGAGGATCCGTCCGACGAGGTTCCCTTGCCCGCGTGGGGCCGACGCGGGCCCCGGACCAAGAGAAGGAGAGTCCCCATCGCCATCAAACCGAGCAAGGCGAGCGCGGTCGACGCAGGGTTGCCGATCCCGTTCCACGGGACCTGGGCCTGCGCGCTCCAACGTGCTCCACCCGGTGCTGTGGAGGGCGCGGCTGACACGGTGACCGTCGTCGAGCAGTTGACCGCGTACCCTTCACTGTCTTCGACCCTCACGAAGGCAAGGTAGGTGCCCGCCCGGTGGTACATCTCGTGGGCGGTCAGTCCTGTCCGGTTCGTCGTCCCGTCCCCGAAGTTCCAGAGAAACGGCCCGGGATAGCTCCCCGATCCACCGGTGAGACGCAAGGAGAAGTTCACGAGGAACGGAGGAGCCAACGAAGAGGACGAGGACGTGGCCGTGGCCATCAGCGAGCCCACCAGGGCGGGACCTACGCTGACGTTCGCCTCGGCGGTCGCCAGCGCGCCATGAGCGTCGCTCACGGTGGCCCGAAGCGTGTAGTTCCCTCCCGAGAGCGGAGGGGTCGCGTAGATGTGATCGGCCCCCGTGCAGGCCGGGTCCGTGCATCCGGACGCGGAGGAAGCGTCCCCCCACCACCACTCGACGGGGGAGTACGGAGCGACCCCCCCGGCCAGGGAGGCGACGGCGTCGACGCTCATCGGGGCCTCTCCCAGGCTCCGGTTCGTCACCACTTGCAGGCGGAGTCCGGTGAAGCTGACGTTCGTGGAGGCTCCCGCCACGTCCCCCCTCGAGTCCGTCGCCGTGGCGGTCACGACGAACGAGCCGGGAGCGGAATATCGGTGGGTGGCCTGGACACCGGAGCCAAGGCCACCATCGCCGAAGCTCCAAGCCACCGAGTATCCACCGGTCCCGCCCGTGATCGAGGCGGTCGCCGTCACGTTGATCGGCACCGAGCCCGTGAAGGGGTCCGCCGTCACCCGGAGCGCGAGGGGCTGCACGGACCCTCCCGAGACCAAGATGGTTGGTGCATTCCCGATGCCGGAGCGACCGCTCGCGTCCGTCACCACGACCTGAGGAGTGAAGCTGCCCGCCGACCGGAAGACGTGTTCCACGGCAATCCCACTCGCCCAACTGCCGTCCCCGAACGTCCAGTTCGCCCGGAGGGGAGAGGTCCCTCCGCTCGCGTTCGCCGATAGATTGACGTGGAGCCACGCCGGACCGCTTGTCCGGTCGGCGAGCGCGGTTACCTGGAGCGGCGAAGGCGACGAGACGGAGACCGAGGTCCAGACCCTGCTGGTCGCCCCCGTCGCATCCATGACGGTCAGGAGCGCGGCGTAGCTACCCCCCACGCTGTAGGTGTGGTTCACGACCGCGCCCGCGGTTTGGCCTCCGTCGCCGAAGTCCCACGCGTAGGTGTAGGGAAGGAGACCTCCGCTCACCGTAGAGGAGAAGCTGACGGCCAAGGGAGCGGTTCCCGTGGAGGGGGTCGCCGAGGCGCTCGCGAGCAGCGGAGGAGGACCGAGGACCGAGACCGCGACGCTCGCCTGGGACTCCTCGCCCGCGCTGTCGGTCAGGGTGAGGACGGCTCGGTAGGTCCCTACCGAAGTGTAGGTGTGGGAGGGGTCTTGGAGGGTCGAGCTGGCGCCATCGCCAAAGTCCCAGGAGTAGGCATACGGGGGCGTCCCTCCCGATCCCCCGCCGGTGAAATTGACCGTCAGAGGAGGATGCCCCTGAACGGGACCTCCGCTCGCGGTCGCGGTGGGGGCCCCGGGGGCGGGGCCGATGTCGATGATGCCTTGGGACATGCTGCCATGCCCAGGGCCGCAGTAGGTCGTGCAGTAGACCTGGTCGCCGCTCTCGGCGACGAAGGGGGCCACGAAGCTTCCGCTGTTCCAAGAGCCCACGGGGGCGGCCATGCTGATCAAGAGCCCTCTCGACGCCGAGAGGATCCCCACCCCGTGCTGGTCCGCCCCGCCGACCCCGGCGTCCGGGGGGTAGCTCGTGGCGTTGATGTTCACCGTCCAACCTTCGTACAGATGCCAGGAGCTGGTGTCGTTCTGCCCGGTGCGGGAGTCGGTGATCCAGAAGCCGTAGTCGTAGGCGACCACGTCGAACCACTGGCCACCCGGTGAGCTGGCGGGGACCGACGGGTTCACGAGACCTCGCGGACAGCCGACCTTGCCTGGGAGGTCGCATCGGAGATCAGAGGGGAACAGGGTCCCGTACGCGGACAAGACAACAACGGCGGCGAGTCCTAACGTCGTCCCACGCCGAACCGCCTCCATGGAAGCAGGAGCCGCCCGAGGGCGATCCCGTACCTTCGTCATCCGCGCCGTCGACCCCCAGGGACCGATGTCCCCGAGGGCCGAGGTGTCGACAACGGCTCACGCCTACTTGAACCGCGAGGGGAACGGAAGGCCCTGGGCGGAGGACCTTCTCAGGGCCGTTCGCTCCTCCTTTCGTGCGGAGGGGGGCATCGGTGCTGGCGCACGCGCTCATGCGTTCGATGGGGAGGATGCTCTGCCGAAGGACGGCGAAGGGGATCGGGGAGCGGGGACTTGCGCAGGACGGGCGGAACCTCTTGGAGGGCCGGGACGAGTTGGACCCGGTCCTCGGGGCCTACCGCGACGGAGCGAGCTTCACGGGGGTGCCCGGAAGAACGCGGCGCGAGGCCCGCTGGCCGAGGAACCACTGGAGGAGCTCCAGCGGCAGCGCGATGTGTCTTGGGCGGCGCAACCGTGCTACATGTACTGGGGGCACGTGGCCGACGACAGCTTCACCTCGATGAATGCGAGGTCGCCTTAGCTGACGTCCGAAACTCGGGTCCGGAATCGGTTCGATCCGCGCCGGGAGACGTCGGCTAGCTAGGGCTCGACTGGGGAACCCCGGTCAGTACGTCCGCGAGGAGACGGCGGCGCAGCCCTTGTGGCACCCCTCGCAGAACGAGGCGTTGCGCATCCGACGATGGCGGTTCATGGGATGTCCACAGATCGCACAGATCGCCCCCGGGACCTCTCGATCGTGGATTGCCAGTTCGACCATCCGGTTCTGGATGGCCGCGGGGGAGCGCTTGGGCATCGGCCATGGCAGCACCGTGAGGTGATAAGAGCGGCCCGCCGCCGGTCACACCCTGCTGGGAGCGGCTGGCGTGGTGTCGAGGAAGGGAGCCCCGGTTGCGCCCACGCCTCGGACCTCAGAAGGCACTTGGCCTCCCACGCTCGCGTCAACGTCCCCGCAGGGAGCACCTCGGGCCGTTGACTGGCCGAAGCCGGCGGGGTTCCACGAAAGCGACGGAGCTCGGGAGGAGCCGGTCACTGGACGAGCGTCGTGTCGATGACCTCGACGCTCTCGACGTGGGGCACGCCCTGGAGCGCCTTCTCGACCTGCTCCTGGAGACCCCCCGTGTCGGGGATGTGGACCGAGATGAGGAGCGCCTTCAGGCCGAAGGCGATGTCGCGCACCTGCATGCCCCGGAGCTTCGCGTCCTTGGGCATGGCCTCGCGGGCCTTCTCGGCGAGCGTCTTCATGTCGACGTCGACCCCCGTCGGCATGACCCGGACGACGAGTCCGACCGTGCTTCCCATGTTCCTGGATCCCTCGCGATCGAGGGCCTACGGGCCCTGGAAGCTGCACGCGCGGCAGCGGTAGCCCACTGACTGGTCCCGGCACTGTGCGCAGCGTCCGAGCCCGGGCTCGCCGCACTTCGGGCAGTTGAAGGCGACCACGCCCCACCCGATGAGGGTCCGGCCGCAGGAAGAGCAATTCTGCGCGGGAACGCCGGGAGTCGAGGACCTGGCCGACGCTGCACCCGCTGGGGAGGCGGCGGGGGTCGCGGGGGCCCGCATCTCCGGAGCGCTCACGGGTTCTTCTTCCTACGAGGGCGGCGGGGGCCGAAAAATAGGAGCGATATAAAGATGGCAAGGACCGTCACGGAGATGCCCGAGAGGTAGTAGAGCGTGTAGTCGGGCGCGGGCGCCGGGACGTAGAAGCTCACGTCCATCGATGGCTGCCCGTTCGCGAACTCGAGGACCCCGGCCCCGCCCACCAGGGTCAGCGTGAACGTGTGGTAACCTGAGGAAAGGCCCAGCGTGGTGTAGTTGTACTTGATCTGGGCACTGCCCGCGGGGAGCAGGCTGGGGACCCGAAGGCTGCCGACGACCGAACCGTCCAAGGCCACCTGGATGACGGCGCCATCCACCCCGAAGTTGTTCGGGTTCTCGACCGTCGCGGAGATGATGTAGGGGACCACGACCTGGAACTGCCGGGAGAAGACTTGGGTCAGGTTCTGGGCGCCGTGACCGACGCCATGGCTCGTCACGTTGAACTCGAGCGTGTAGGTGCCCGTGTGGTTGATCCCGCCTACCGTGGCGTTGACGTACTGGGCGATGAAGGCGCCCGACGGAGGGGTGACGAACGACCCCGCGGTGTCTGCGCCCACGAGCTGCGTCGTGAAGGTGTAGTTCCCGACGACGGAGCCGTTCAAGCGCTCGGCGGGCCCGCCTTGGGCATAGGCGACGAACTTCCCCGAGCCGTTCAACGAGAGCAGGGAGGGGCCGGTGATCGAGACGCTGAAGGGTGGATAGTTCGTGCTCGAACCTCGCGAAACGCCCACGGCTGGGGTGAGCAGCGAGACGACCAACAGGGCGATGACAGCTCCCAACAAGAGAAAAGGTCGGAGGGTCGGGGAAGGGGAGGTGGGCGCAGGGGCCCCGCTGCGGAGCTTCTTCGCGATCATCGGCGCACCCACCTCCGTGTGCGCCACCAGCGCCAGGTCCCGGCGATCGCGACGATGGCGAGCCCGGGAAGGACGGTGAGCAGCGGGAACAGCCAGTTCTGGTAGTCGGGCGGAGGCGAGCCCCCGACAGAGGGCCCCGTGACGACGGGGGTCGCGTTGAACGAGAGCGTGGCGTGGCTGAAGGTCGGGAGGACGGCGAAGGCCCTCGCCTGCGGGTTCGAGAGGTCCACCCCCATGACGTCGACCGAGTTCGGCATGATCGGAAGGAGGCCGTGCGGGAAGAGCTGCACCTCGGCCTCGACCGCGGCACCCGAGGGGGAGACCGGTTCGGGGGCGACGATCGGAGCCCCGGAGGTCGCGGAGGCGATGTCGTAGGTCCATCCGTCCTGCTGGAGCTCCGCGCCGTTGGCCACGGAGAGCGTCACTTGCTCCTGCGAGTTCCCGGTCGAGGCCAGGTGGAATCCCAGGACCACGACGCCCGCCTTGATCGAGTTCTGTGCGGTCGTCGGCCCCATCGAGATGCCGTAGACCGCGACGATGTTGAGCGGCACGTTGACCGAAGCGAGCGAGGTCCCTCCGCTCTGGAGGAGGACCTGCAACGTCACCGGCGAGGGGCTCGAGGAGGTCCCGGCCGGTACCGTGACGGCTACGTCGACCGCCTGGGAGCGGTTGTTCACGGCCGGTCCCAGGGTAAAGTTCCCGGGGAAGAAGCGGATGGTCCAGGTGCTCGGGGTCCCGGACATGCGCACAGCCATCGGGGCGTTCCCCGTGTCGTTCACCACGACCTGATAGTAGACGGTCGACCCGTCCGCGACCGTGGGGGTGCCCTCCCCGACCCGGGTGATCGAGGCCGCCCGGGTCCATTGGGGGTTGAGGGTCAACGGCACGAAGGCGTTCGCCGCCGCGACCGTCACGTTGACCGCCCCCAGGAGCTCAACGTTGGCGCCGTAGGGTGCGATGGAGCCCCGAGCGGTGACCTGGAAGGGCCCGGAGGGCAGCACCAGGGGGTAGGACCCCACACTGAGATTGGCCAGGGTCACGTTCGGTCCACCGACATGGGCGAAGGTGAGCGTCACCGGCGTGGGGGCCGGGACGCCGGACGGGGTCGCGATCCCCAGGGTCTGGACCCAGCCCGAGGCCAGGTTCAGCGCGAGCGGGATCACCGAGGAGGAGTAGCCCACGGAGAGGGTGGTGATGTTCACCTCGGGAGCCGCGGTGCTCGAGAGGACCGTGTAGAGGGTGTACCGGCCGGGGAGCAGGCTCAGCGACGCCGCTCCTCCCGAGATCGGGAAGACGATCGGCGTGCCGCCCGCCGCCGGATCCGCGGTGATCGTTCCCGATCCCCCCGAAGCGGGCGCGCCGTTGATCAAGAGCGAGGGCACCACGGTGTCGTAGGCGCGGGTCACCTTGGGGACCAGCACGCAGGTCGAGCTCCCGCTCGCGGCCACGGCGCACGTGTCCGCGCTCGAGTTCGTCTCGACGGACCAGAACTGCGTCACCCCTCCCACGTCCAATAGGAGCGTCGTGTTGAGCGAGAAGGTGTACCCTCCTCGGGGGAGGAGGAGCGTCGCGTTCCCCGCCGAGGAGGTCGTGACGTTCGCCCAGGTACCGTTCCCGTTCGAGAAACGCAAGCTGAGGGTCGTGTTGAGCACCTGACCGAACGAGGCCTTCATCGAGAAGTCGAGCTTCCCCGCGGGCAGGAGCGTCGCGTTGGGGAGCGAGGTCGTCCCGTCCGCGTGCAGGGTGAGCGGGTCGAAGAACGCGTAGGGGGCGCTGCCGTTCTCCGTGGAGAGCCAGAGGTTGCAGGTCCCCGGAGCGGCCTCGAAGCCCTGGCGGAGGGTGCTCCCGTTCGTGGCGAACGTGCCGCCGGGGCAGGAGAGGACCGCGTAGGTCTTGTCGAGCGCGAGGCCCAGGGTCGTGGTGTTGAAGTGGTAGCGGACCGAAGTGCCCATCGTCAGATTGAGGACGAGCCCCTTCGACCCGATGGGGACGGTCAGCGTCGAGTTGCTGAACGGATGGAGCGAGCCGTAGGGAAGGAGAGGCGCCCACGCGCTGACCCCATAGGTCCCGGGGTAGAGGTCCACCGTGACGTTCGTCCCCGTGGTGTTGAGCGCGACGGCGCCGGAGGAAAGGGCGGTGAAGTTGAGCGCGGGCGTGGAGCTCCCTGCGGACGCATTGTGGACCACCACCTGGACGGGGACGCGGGAGATGTTGAGAGCGATCTGACTGTAGAGGGCGTTCAGGTCGCTCTGGGGCACGCCCGAAACCGCGAACGGAGAGAACCCGTACTCAGAGGCCTGGAGCGAGAAGGTACTGGTGCTGATCGGAAGGTTCACCGAGAGGTTGCCGTCCGAGCTCGAGAGGAGCTGCTGGGTCGCGCTCGCCGCGTCCAACGTCAAGCTCACGGGGACGAATGCCAGGGGATGGAAGACCCCGTTCGTCTCGTACCCGACCTTGGCGTGGTAGGGGAAGGAGGGGGAGAGCGTGAGGTCGGTCGTGGTCGGTCCGCTCACGACCGCGGCCGTGAGACCCGCCCCGGTCACCCCGGTCTTGGAGTAGTTGGAGAGGATCGTGTAGGCGCCCTCGGGCACCCAGAGGAGGTAGCTTCCTCCGGTGCCGGTCACGGTGGCGACCTCGGCGCCCTGGGCGTTCTGGACGGTCACGCTGACGCCGCTCGTGGGTCCTGGTGAGCCTCCCGTGACGTAGGCGTGTCCCTCCAGGGGCTGCGCGGGCGCGAGGGCGAGGACGGAACCCGCGGAGAAGACCTCGGCACTGGCCGAGGTCTCGCGGAGGTCGCCCATACCGGCCACGTAGGTGCCGTTCACGACCCCGAGGGCGTAGACCGACCAGTTCCCTGCCGAGATCGTGGCGTGGACGTATCCGTCGCTGCCTGCGAGGAAGACCGAGGACCCGGCTCCACTGGCATCGAGGGAGCTGAAGCGCACCGGGACCCCAGGGACCGGGTCGCCGCGCAGGAGCACCTGAAGGTCGACCTGGACCGGAGTGGTGAGCGTGAGGTTCTCGGTGAGGTTCGTCTGGAAGCTCACGATGCTGGGGTGGTTCGGGAGGGACCTCCGCCCGTAGGCATCGGAGGCGACGAGCGAGTAGTTGCCGGGGACCACCGGGCGGAAAGTGAAGTTCCCTCCCGTCGTGGTGAAGGTGGTCGTGGGCCCGTCCGGTCCGGTCAGCGTGACCTGGGCGCCGACGACACCCTGTCGCGTCTGATTGCGGACGGTGCCGTGGATCTCCGTGAGGTGGACGCCCAGGCTGTCGACGGAAGTGCCCCCGTTGAGCAAGTTCACGGTCGCCTCGGGGAGGGTGAAGCTCCCGACCGAGACCGAGACGTTGTAGGCGCCGGGTGCGAGGGAGGGGAAGGAGAAGGTGCCGCTCGCGTCGGACGTCGCGGTCTCGGTCGTGCCCAGCCCGTTCGAGATGCCTACGGTCGCCCCAGGGATCACGGTGTCGCGCGTCTGGAAGGTAGTTTGGTTCGCCGTGTTCCAGTAGACCGACCCCTGGATCGAACCCGGCCGAAGGACGATGTGCGGAGTGATCGGGGTGGTGTCGTAGCCGAAGCCTTGACTGGTGGGGACGGTCAGGTTCAGTTGCGAGACCTGGGTCGCCCCGACCTGGGTCAGGGGTGTCAGGGCCCCATAGCTCGCGGTGAACGTGTCGTTCCCCGGGGGCGCCGTGAGTTGGAACTGCCCGTGAGCATCGGTGACCGTGGTCATGTGCGGGGTTCCCCAGCTGTCGTCGACGGTGAGTCGGATCCCCGGGACGGGGCTCCCGTCGGGCAGGGTCACCGTTCCCTGGACCTGGGCACCGGGGTAGTACTCGAGGACCGTCTCGCCCCCGGAGCTGAAGTAGCTGGAGGGGGAGAGGTCCGCCGTCCCCTGGTTGGCCTTCTGGTGGGCCGCCGCGACATCCTCGTTCACCGCAGCGAAGCAGTTCGGGTGGGCCTGGTAGTCCTTGTACGGACAGTAGTACGCGGTGCGGTAGCCCATGACGAAGTGCTGCATCATCCAGCCAGGCTCCGGGTTGTTCCCCTGGAGCGTGACCCCGGGCACCCCCTGTCCGGCCCCGACCTGGCTACCGTTGTAGCCGATCTCGATCTTGTAGAGCATGCTCTGGTAGAAGGCCGGCTTGTAGTTGATCTGGCTCGAGACGCTCTGGACCCCGGCGGGGACCTGCCCGAGCTGGTAGGTCTGCCCGTCGCTCCCGGTCACGGTGACGGTGAAGTAATAGGTCGGGATCCCTCCTGAGCCGATGACCCCGTCCGTCAGGTCGACGGGCGCGTAGAAGATCCCGGTGTTCGATCCGCTCGTCGGGAAGAGACGGGTGTCCCCCATCGCGTAGCGGATGGACCACCCCGTGCAGGACTGGAGGTCCTGGTAGGCCTGGACGACCCGGTTCTCGTTGACCGACGAGGCGAGGAAGTAGCTCACCGCGTCGTACATGGCGTTGAGCGCGTCCAAGTGGCTGTTGTCCTTCGGCCCGTAGAAGCCGGGGTTGTTCGCGACCAGACCCACGTCTCTCGAGGTGTTCAGGAGCAAGCTCTGGAGCTGGGTCGTATTGACCCCGTCGGCCCGCAGCTGTCCGTAGAGGTTGCCGATCTGGCACTGGGGGGCAGCCCCGGGGTCCTTGGCCAGGGCCTCGAGGAGGTCCGTCGCCATGTAAGAGATCCCGAGCGACTCGTTCTGGGCGAGCAGGAAGTTCCCCGCGGGGTCGATCCCGTTCTGGAAGTTGTCGGCGACGGAAGGATGATGGCCCTGATCGATGGCCTGGAAACCGTAGTCCCACCAACTGACGAAGGCGGGTCGCTGGGCTTCCGGTTCAAAGGTGTCCTGGGTCGAGAGCCAGCTGTAACCGCTCTGGTCGTACTGCTGGGGGGTGTCGGTCTCGATCCCCGCGATCCCGAGGTAGAACGAGGAGGCGTTCGAGGGGCTCGTCTGGAGGACCGAGGGGAGCGAGGCGTAGATCTGTTGGCTGTACTGCCCCTGAACGTTGTACGGGATCCCGGCGTCGACGGCCCAGGAGACGTTCGGCAGGACGACCAGGACGACCAGGATGCCCAGGATCAGGTGGCGGGCCTTGAAGGAACGGCGCAGCGCGAGGAGACGCCCTCCGCGCTCGGAGAGGGAGGAGAGGTTCCTCCGCAGCTGGGGATACCCTCCGACCCGGTCCAGCGCGATGATCAGGACCTCGGCCGGCAGGAGCACGAAGATCGGCGAGCCCAGGAGGAAGAACTTCGCCGCTGAGATCGGGAGGTAGATCCCCAGGAGCCCGAGGATCACCATGAAGAGGTGCTCTCGGCGGAAGCGATAGACGAACAGGTAGGCGATGAAGAGCGCAAGCCCGACGAAGGTGAGGAGGAACGTACCGATCCCGTAGCTTACGATGAGGGCATCGAAGCTGGGCGCCTGGGCTTCGGCGACGGTCGAGAAGATCAGGTTCTTGACGAAGTAGCCCTGACCTGTCAGCACCGACTGGAAGTAGTAAGGGTTGTAGACGTAGAGCGCGGCCCCCGCCCCGACCAAGCTCAGGACGAACACCGGCACGCTGATGACCCAGGGCTGGTCGCGCAGGAGCAGGAAGGGAAGGAGGACCAGCAGCCCCCCGAAGAAGAGGAGCAGAGGGACCGTGAACCAGTACCCGAACTCTCCCTGCGCGAAGTAGTACGGCATGGCCATCAGGAAGCCGATGGTCCCGGCGAGGAGGGTCGTCAGGTAGGCGCCGAACGAGTCGTGCTTGCGGACGCGCTCGATGAGGACGAGGAGCGCGAGGTAGACCATGATGACGGTGATGACGTAGGTGTACCCCTGCCAGGCGAACATGGTCGCCCCGAGGCAGACCCCTGCGAAGACGGACCACTTGACCGCGTGCTCCTCCCCCCTGACGAAGGCCTTCACCCCGGCCCAGATGGCCCTGGGGGACCGGTAGGACTCGACCCAACGACGCGTCCCCGAGAGACGGATCGCGCGCAGGAAGGCGTAGGAGGTGAGCAGGACGAAGAAGGTGTAGAACGACAGGTAGTTGGCGTAGGTCGCGACCGTGCTCTGGATGTTGCCCACGACGAACGGGTAGAGGAGGGCCGCGAGGAGCCCCACCCGCTTCGAGCTCACCTCCTTCCCGATGAGGTAGACCGGGAAGACGCCCAGCGCTGCCCAGACCGCGGGCTGCATCTCGAGCACCCACATGCCGGCGCGGACCGCATCCCCGCCGAAGAACGGGGCCAGCAGGATGCCCAGGATGGCGTTCATCCAGTCGAAGAGGGGCTCACGGGGGTTCTGCGCCCCGACCGGGTAGTTCAGGAGGGGGTCGTGGACGAGGTTCGAATGCGTTCCTATGATCCACTCCATCACGCGGGAGTGGTAGAACGAGTCGGAGCCCCCGGCGTAGCAGTAGGAGATGTTGCAGGTGTTGATCAGCTGGTAGGCGTAGAGGACACGGATGAGGAAGGAGATCGAGGCCGCGACGAGGAGGAGGGTGACCGCGAGGCCATGCTTCTTCCACCAGCTTTCGTGGCCTCCCACGACCGTTTCTTCGGCGTCGGCCATTGTACCTGAGGTGCCCTCGGTGGGCGGCGCGCGCGACCCTGACGCTGGTATATAAGCCCACTAGGAAGGTTTTCGAGAGGAAACCGGGGACCCCTCCGCGGGGCGCCCGGCTCGCGTGTGGGAGCGCGCGAGGGCCACCCCCCTGCGGTGCTCCCGCTCGAGCAGGCCGAAGCGGAGTGCATCGTGCCAGACCCGGCCTTCCCGACGGCTCTCCCGCTCGCGGCCCTCCCTGCGGAACCCGAGCCGGCGGAGCAGCCGCAGCGACCGCGCGTTGAAGGTGTGGGCGGTGGCCGAGACACGATGGAGCCCGAGAGGACCGAAGGCGATGCCCAGCACGGCGCTCGCCGCCTCGTGGGCGAGCCCGAGTCCCCACCGATCGGGAGAGACCCAGTAGAACAGCTCGGCGCTCCTGTCGCGTCGGTTCACCGAGCCCAGCCCGACGAGACCGATCGGGGTCCTCGTCCCGCGCTCGACGATGAGCAGGGGAAGGGCCCGGCCCCCGGCCGCAGAGCGCAGGCGCCGGATGTTCCTTCTGGCGGCGTCAGGGCCGAAAGGATGTGGCACGTAGGTTCCCCGGGAGACCTCGGGGTGATCGCCTGCCCGGGAGAGAGCGCGCGCGTCCGGATCTCGGGGGAGCCTCAGCTCGAGGCGCTCGGTCCGGATCGGGAGCTTGACCTCGGGGAACCCCGACATGCCACCGGGGTGAGCGGCGGGCAATGTAATGAAGGGGTTCGCGGGGCCCGGGCACGAAACCGCCCGGGCCCCGTTCGGCGTTCAGGGTTCTCGCGCGGTCCCCTCAGTACAGATGGCCCAAGGGATCCTGTTGACCCGTGGGGCGCGGAGCGGTTCCCGGTCGCGCCGGGGCCGCGGGGGCCGGCGGCGCGTTGTGCATCAGGAACGCGCTGGGGGGGCGGGAGCTGTAGCCTCCGACGGGCATCTTCGGGCGGCGGCCACGGGAGACCATGACCGCACCGACGATCACCGCTACGGCGACCCCGATCACGATCAGGGCCAGCAGGGGGCTGAAGAGCCCGCTCTTCGCGGCGACGCAGCCCGCGCCGCCCAAGAGGCAGGCGTTGGCCGACGAGGCCTTCGCGGGGGACTCCGGCTGCGCCTGGACGGCGTAGGAGGAGAGGCCCGAGGCGGGGGTCGAGGTCGCGGCCGGGGCGCTGCCCGCGGTCATGCCCACTCCCGTACCCATGCCCATGGACGCCGCGGCATGCGGAGCGAACTGGACGTTCGCCGCCACGACCCCGACATGCGAGGCGTGGTAGTCCACGTCCACGTAGTTCGGGCTCATCTGGGCGCCGGCATCGGGAGAGCCCGGTGCTCCGCTCGCCACACCCGCGCCACCGTAGAGGTCCGCGTGGACGGGCACGAACAGGAGCCCGTCGCGCATCTCGAAGCCGAACCCGGTCGAGAACGCGAGCGCGATACGGTGGTACAGGTGCCCCGGAACTCCGCTGTCCAGGTCGTGGTCCGCGCCGTAGAGCGTGACCGTCCCCGAACCGGAGGCCGAGCCGTTCCCACCGCAGTTCGCTCCGCCGCCCATCGAGCCACCCTGGCCGCTGGCCGAGTAGCCGACGTGGCAGGCGAGCTCGTAGCTGCCCTGGGCGCTGTACGCGCTCGTCGAGGTCCACCAGGAGCCGGTCGAGACGTTCATCGGGAAGAGCCCGAGGGCCGGCGTGAAGGCGATCGAGGCCTGGGCCTGGGCGGCCGCGCTCGCGTACCCGTCAAAGGTCCCCGACTGGGGGCCCGAGAGCTGGGCGGCGGAGGTGGCCGTGAAGTTTCCCGAGACGGTGCTCTGCGCGTTCTCCACCGCGACCGCGGCGACCGCGGTCGTGCCGTTCAGCAGGACCGTGCCCGTGGTGGTGAAGTTCGCGGACCCCGCGTCCTTCTCCCAGCCCTGCGCGGTCACGTTGAGCGTGGCCGACTCCGGGCCGTTCGTGCCCTGAGCGGAGAGGAAGAAGCTCGCCGCCATGGCCCGCTGGCTCTGCAGGGTGAAGGAGGTGTTCGAGGTGTTCGTTTGGGTCAGGATGGTGTTCCACGAGAGGAACTCATGGATCGAGTAGGTGAGGCTCCACGAGTTGTTCGTGGGGCCGGTGCCTGTGAGGGTCCCTTGGTCGTTCTTCTCGAAGGTGGCTCCCCAGGCCCAGACCTGCGGGGGGTTGTTCGGGTTGGGTTGGTGGAAGGCGGGTGCGGGCGCCGCCGCGGCCAGGGGCATGAAAAGCCCGACCGCTAGCAGGCCCAGCAGGGTCCACCATGTTCCTCGGTTCAGCTTGGCTCTCGTCTGCATGCTCTCTTTCCTTGGCCGTTTCGGCCTCTTGATGGGGGAACCCCCCCACCGCCACATCAACGGAGGTCCCGACCAACGGGGGTCGGATTGGACGCCTTGCTACGGAGTCGCAAGACCGTTCGGTTACGGTGGGCTCCCGTGTTCAGGCGGGCGGGCGGAACCGGTAGAAGATCCGTCCGTCGGGGAGGTCGAAGGTCTCGAGGACCACCTCCATCCCGATGCAACAGTCCTCGTAGCGCACGTTCGCGATGCGCGAGAAGATGCGGAGCGGGGACCCTTCCAGGTCGATCAACCCGACGACGAAGGGGACGTCCTGTTCCATCCCGAGCGGGGCCCCACCGAGGACCGCGCTGAAGGCGTAGAGCTTCCCGCGCCGCGGGAGCTCCACCCAGGTGAGCTTCTCGCCCCGGCACGTGGGGCACGCCACGCGCGGGGGCCACGAGAGCGTCCCGTCCGCGTCGCATTTGGTGGTCGTGAGCCATCCCTTCCTCAGCCCGTCGAAGAAGGCCGCGATCCGGGTGAACTTGGGGTCCTCCTGAGGGTAGAAATCGAGGAGGAAGGGGAGGGGTTGGGGCACCGGGTCGTTGCGGCGGGGAGGCTTGTCGGTGGCGAGGGCCTCCGCGCGGGGCTTGCTCGTCGGGGCTGCGCGTGGGTCGGTTCCGCCGATGCCGGCCTCGCTCGTCGCGACCATCGACCTCGCTCCTAGTTCTCCCGCCCGTAGATCATGAGCGAATGGACGTTGGCGCTGCCGGAGAGGTTGTGGACGAGCGCGAGCTCCGCCCCCGGGACCTGGCGGGCGGGCGGGGCCGAGCCCTGGAGCTGCTGGAAGACCTCGACCGCCTGGGCGACCCCCGTCGCCCCCAACGGATGGCCGCATCCCAGGAGCCCGCCGCGCGGGTTCACGACGACCTTCCCTCCCAGGTCGCTCTGCCCTTCCTGGACGAACGTGCCTCCCTCCCCCTTGGCGCAGAAGCCGATCTCCTCGTACTCGATGATCTCGCTGATCGTGAAGCAGTCGTGGACCTCCGCGAGGTCGAGGTCCTGGGGGGCGAGCTTCGCGCTGCGGAAGGCCTCCTGCGCGGCCGCCTTGAGCCCCGGCCAGGTCGAGAGGGACCCTGCTCCCGAGAGATTGTGGAACGAGCTGTGCTGGCCCGTGCCTCGGATCCAGACCGGGGTGTCCGTGTACTTCCGGGCGAGCTCCTCGGCGACCAGGAGGACCCCCGCGGCCCCGTCGGTCATCGAGGAGCAGTCCCCCAGGCGGAGCGGGGGGGCGACCATCGGGAGCTTGAGCAGCTTGTCGCGAGAGAACTGCTTCGAATAGAACTGGGCCGAGGGATTGGTATTGGCGAACCGGTGGTTCTTCTCGGAGACCATCGCCATCTGTTCGGCGGTGGTCCCGTACTCGAGCATGTGGCGCTGGGCGCACATCGCGAAGAAGGGGGGTGCGGTCGCGCCGTGCACCCCGTCCCAAGCCCGGTCCAGGACGTTCGCCATCGAGGTGTTCGCCTCGGCCATCGAGGGGAGGTTCATCTTCTCGACCCCGACCACGGCGGCGACGTCGGAGAGGCCGGCCGAGATGGCTGCGTAGGCGCTGCGGATCGCCGATTGCCCGCTCGCGCAGGCGAGCTCGGTCCGCTGCAGGATCTTCCAAGGCTCGAACCCCAGGAGCTCGGCGGCCAGGGGGGCCACGTGGGACTGGAAGGCCAGCCGCTCAGGCTGGGCCGCCCCGACGAACAGACTGTCCACGTCCTTCGAGGAGAAGTTGCGGATGTTCCCGAAGGCCGCGTGGCCCGCCTCCTGGACGAGCTCGCTCCAGGTCGCGGAACGGACCCCGAAGGAGGAAAGCCCCCCTGCGACGACCGCGACACGGCGGGTCGCGCTCACGCCGCCACCTCTCGGGCCGAGGGCGAAGCCGCGGGCTTGGAGGAGCGAACGGCCTCGGCGACACGATCGCCGGCCTGGCTCGTGGTGACGTTCCCGCCCTGGTCGTAGGTCATGGCCGTCCCCTCGGCGAGCACGCGTTCGATGGCGGCATGGAGGCGTCCCTCCAGCTCCAGGAGCGAGGGGTCGTGGTAACGGTCCCCGAGCCACCCCAGCATCATCGCCACGGCTTCGAAGGTCGCGAAGGGGTTGACCTGGTTCTTCCCCGCGTACTTGGGCGCGGAGCCATGCACCGGTTCGAACATCGCGTGCTCGTCCCCGATGTTTCCGCCGGCCGCGAAGCCCATCCCCCCCTGGAGCGCTGCGGCGAGGTCGGTCACGATGTCCCCCATCATGTTGGTGGCCACCGCGACGTGGTAGTGCTCGGGCTGGCGGATGAGCCACTGCGTGAAGGCGTCCACGTAGGCGTAGTCGCGCTCGATCTCGGGGAACTCTTCCCGTCCGATCCGGTCGAAGGTCGCGCGGAAGAACTGGCAGCCCTTGAGGACGTTCGACTTGTCGATGCAGGTGACGCGCCGCACACCGTCCTCAGGGGCCCCCTTGGGCGTGGCCCGCGCCTTCTCGAAGGCCCGGCGGATGATCCGCTCCGAACCCTTCTGCGTGATGATCCGGGTGTCCAGGACGACCTCGGTCGCACCTCCCCTCGAGAGCTCCCCGTGCGCCGGGGAGTAGAGCCCTTCGGTGTTCTCGCGGAAGATCGTCATGTCGACGTTCTCAGGGCGCCAGACCTGCTTGAACTCCTTGCCGATGCGGTGGAGGACCCCCGCGTGGAGCTTGCAGGGACGGACGTTCGCGTAGAGGTCGAGGCCGAACCGCATGCCGAGCACCAGCCCGTGCCCCGCGATGTTCCCATCCGGGAGACTGACCCCGGGCCACCCGACGGCGCCCAGCAGGATCGCGTCGGCCTTGGTCGCCCGTTCTCGGCCCCCCGGCTCCCACTCGCTCCCGTGCTTCTGGTAGTACTGAGCGCCTCCCTGGACCTCGGTCAGGTGGAGCCGCGGAGAGCTGTTCTCCATCAGCGCCTCGAGGACCTTGCGCCCCTCGTGGACCACCTCGGGACCGGTGCCATCCCCCGGCAGGAGGACGACGTCATAGGCGCCCTTCGTCACGTCCTCGCCTCGGCCCGCTGGAGCTCCTGTCGGACCTTCTCGACGAGACCGCCTTGCTCCAGAAGGTCCATGAGATGGGCCGGCAGGGGAGGGAAACGGACCTCCTTCCCTGTCGTGACGTTGACCACGCGCCCCTCCTTGAACAGGATACGGCAGGTGTCGCCGGGGCGGAAGATCTCCCGTACTCCTGGGGCCTCGATCGTGGGCATGCCTAGGTTGATCGAGTTCCGGAAGAAGATGCGGGCGAACGAGTTCGCGACCACCGCCCCGAGCGGGATCGCCTTGAGCGCGGCGGGAGCGTGCTCGCGAGAGGAGCCGCACCCCATGTTCTCTCCCGCGACCAGGATGTCCCCCGGCTTCGCTTGTTGGGAGAAGGTCGGGTCGACGTTCTCCAGGACGTGCTTGCGGAGCTCGGCAGGGTCGATGATCGTGAGGTACTTGCCGGCGATGAGCTGGTCCGTGTCGAGCTCGTCCCCGACGCACCAGACCCTTCCTTCGATCGTGTCCTGCATCAGAGGACCTCCCGAGGGTCCGAGATCTCCCCTCGGATCGCGGTCAGCGCCACCGCTGCGGGGGACATGAGGTAGATGCGGGCCTCCTTGGCCCCCATCCTGCCGGGGAAGTTGCGGTTGGAGCTCGACGCGCAGGCCTCGTCGGGGGCCAGGATGCCCATGTTCCCCCCGAAACAGGCGGAGCAGGAGGAGTTCGTGAAGACCGCGCCCCCGTCCGTGAAGAGCTCGATCAGGCCCTCCTTGAGGCACTGCTTGTAGATGCTCGTGGAGGCGGGCGAGACGATGAAACGGACCCCGGGGGCGACCTTCTCCCCCTTGAAGATCCGAGCGGCCTCCCGAAGGTCGTCCATCCGCGCGTTCGTGCAGGAACCCAGGAAGACCTGTCCGACCTTGACGTGCTCCTTCACGAGCTCGCCGATGGGGCGGACGTTGTCGGGAGAGTAGGGGCAGGCCACCTGTGGCTCCATCCCGTCGACGTCGATCTCGACGGTGCGCTCGTACGAGGCGTCCTTGTCCGGAGTGAGCGGATGCATCGCGTGCTTGGCGATGGGCTTGAGGTAGTCGAAGGTCTTCTCGTCGGGCGGGACCATCCCCGCTTTGGCCCCCATCTCTGTCGTCATGTTGCAGATGGTGAAGCGCTCCGACATCGAGAGGTTCGAGATGGTGGGGCCGGTGTACTCGACCGCCTTGTAGCGCGCGCCATCGACCTTGATCTCTCCGCAGATCCGTAGGACGAGGTCCTTCGCATAGACGCCCCTGGCGAGATGGCCCTTGGCCTTCACCTGGATCGTCGTAGGGACCTTGAGCCAGATCTTCCCCAGGGCGAGGACCGCGGCGTACTCCGTCGGTCCGATCCCGACAGCGAAGGCTCCCATGGCCCCCAGCATGTTCGTGTGGGAGTCCGTCCCGACCGCAAGGTCGCCCGGGACGACCCACCCGTGCTCGGCCAGGATCTGGTGGCAGATCCCGTGGTTCCCCACGTCGTAGAAGTGCTTGAGCCCCTGCTCGGCGGCGAAGTGGCGCAGGATCTGGTGGAGCTTCGCGGCCCCTTCGGTGGACGCCGGGACCCAGTGGTCAATGGCCACGACGACCCGGTCCACGTCCCACACCCGCTTCGCTTCCATCTGGTGGAAGGGCAGGACGGCCTGGGCCCCCTGTTCGTGGCACATCGCGAGGTCCACTCTCCCGTCCACGATCTGCCCGGGGACCACGTGCTCGAGCCCCGAAGCCCGCTCGAGGATCTTCTGGGAGAGGGTCTGCCCGCCGCCGGAAGGCGAACGGGCCTCTCTTGAGGAGGCACGAGGAGCGGCCATCGCGCTCATGCTCGCTCCTTGCGAATCTTCGAAGCTCGCGAGACGGTGGCTGCGGGGTTCCTGGGCGCGCTCCGCAGGGGTTCCCCCCCCTCGAACGGGATCCCAAGGCCCTTCACGATCTCCCAGAACTCATCATCGTGGATTCCCGGGTTCACGAACTGCTCCCGATAGCGATGCACGAGGGCGCGCACATCGTCCTTGCCGCGCCTCTCGGTGACGGACTTGATCTTCGCCAGGAGCAGGGACACCTGGTCCTCGCTCGCGTTCGCGTTCCGCTCCTTGAGCTTCTCGACGAGCGCCGCCTTCCCTGTGTGCTTCCCGAGGACGAAGAGCCGGTGGCGACCTATGACCTCAGGCTGCAGCGGTTCGTAGGTGAGCGTGTGGCGAAGGACGCCGTGCGAGTGGATCCCGGCCTCGTGCGCGAAGGAGTTGTACCCGACGAGCGCCTTGTTCGGCGGGAGCGGGACCCCGGCGAGCTCCTCCACGAGCTGGGAGAGCTCGTAGAGCCGCTCCGTCTTGATGCCCGTCCTCACGCCGTAGAGGGTCTCGAGGTCCATGACCAGCTCCTCGAACGCGGTGTTCCCCGCGCGCTCGCCCAGACCGTTGACGCAGGTGTGGGGGGCGGTGACCCCCTCCTCGAGCGCGGTCAGGGTGTTCGCGACGGCGAGGCCCAGGTCGTTGTGGCAGTGGACAGACCAGTCCCTGGGCCGCACTCTTCGGTAGAACTCCCGGAGGAACCAACGGAACGAGAGCGGGGTCATGATCCCCACGGTGTCGCTCACGACCAGGCGGTCCGCGCCCGCCTCGGTCGTCGCTTTGTAGAGGCGCTCGACGAAGTCGAGGGGCGCCCGGACCGTGTCCTCCGTCACGAACGCGACGTGCAGCCCGGCCTCGTGGGCGCGCCGCACGCATTCCACCGAAGCCTTCACGACCTCGTCCTGCGACATCCGCAGCTTGTACTGAAGGTGGACGTTCGAAGCGGCGACGAAGATGGCGATGTGAGAGGCCCCGCTGTTGATCACCGCCTCGACGTCGCCGAGAACGGTCCTACCGGCCGCTAGGACCTTCGCCTTGAGCCCCGCGTGGGCGACCGCCGAGACCGTCTTGGCCTCGTCGGGGCTGACGACGGGGATGCCGGCGTTGATGACCGAGACCCCCATGTCGGAGAGGAGCTCGGCGATCCGGAGCTTCTCGTCGGTCGAGAAGTGGACCCCCGGCATCTGCTCGCCGTCGCGCAGCGTCTCATCCCAGAACACGATCTTCGAGGGGATGTGCCGTTCGGCAGCCGTGCGGTCGTGGTAGTTCTCGACGAGGGCGGTGGGCGGCGGGGAGGGTCCGGACATCCTCTCGGTCGCCCGGAACGCGGGGACCATTATAGCATAGCACGACGGACGTTGTCACTCGTTCGGGCCCCCGACGAATGCGACCCTCCCCCGTGTCCACTTTGACCACTGGCGGTCGGTGGCGAGGTAACGCCCCTGAGGACGCGAGGAGGTGCTATTCGTCCTGAGGTGGCGCCGGTTCCTGGGAATCGGTGCCTTCGCCGGGTTCGGAGGAGGGCGGAGAGCTGTCATCCTCGCCCTCCGTCCCTTCCTGCGCGGGGTCCGATGCCGAAGGACCGCCCCCCTCCGAGGATTCCTCTGAGGGAGCGGGGGCCGCCGTCTCCGCCTCCGCCTGCGGGTCTTCCCCCTCGTGCCACTCCTGAGATGGTGCGGGCGCCTGCGACTCGTCACCTTCTGAGGCCTCCTCTGCGACGACCACTCCTCCGGCCCCCCCGGCCTCCGCTCCCGCCTCCTCGGCGTTCAAGGACGGACCTTCGTGCTCGATCTCGACAGGCCCCTCCTCCTCGGGGCTGGGGGTGGTCTCGCCCTTCGCGGCGCGCAGCCGTGCGGCCCCCACGAGCTCCGCGAGGCTCTCCTCTGGCTCGTCCCACTGCAGAGGTGTGCGGGGGCGGGGGCGATGACGTCGGACGAGCAGACCGACCAGGATGATCCCGAGGAGGAGGACCAGAAGCAGAAGCAAGAGCGACCAGAGCGGGATCTCAGCGTTGAGGCCCGAGCCCTGGGCGACCTTTGTCGTGCTGCTGACCGCGGTCAGGGAGATCGACAGCGTGACCCCCTGCCCCTGGGCGACCGTCACGTTGGACGAGTAGGCGCTGTACCCGGCTTCCCAGGCATGAACGAAGTGCTTCCCCGCGGTGAGCGACAGGTTGAACGACCCCGAGACGAGAGCGACCGGGCTGCCGTCGACCCAGAGGCCCGCGGAGGAGGGAGAGAGGCTGCCCGCGATCCATGCGGGAGAGGGAGCGACGACGGGGGTGAGGACGATCGCGATACGGACCCCTTGGCCGTTCTCGACGGTCAAGTTTGCCGAGTAGGCCTCATAACCGGTGAGCCACGCCTCGACCCAGTGGGTCCCGGCGGCGACGGTGGCGTTGAACCCACCGGCGGAGACCGAGGTCGCCCGGCCGTCGATGTACACGTTCGCCCCGGTGGGGGTTACGGACCCGGCGATCCAGGGCGAGGGGGGAACGACGGGAGCGACCACCACGACAGTGAGGTTCTCCAGGGAGCTCGCGCCCGCGGTGTCGTTGACCCAGACGCGGGCCGTGTACGTTCCCGCCGTCGCGTAGGCGTGACCGACGGTCGCCCCGGAGCCGCGAGAGCCGTCCCCGAAGGTCCAGTTCACCGTGGCCGACCCCGTCCCACCGGAGGTGAGGGCGAAGAAGGTCGTAGAGACGCCCACAACGACCGACGAGGGGACCGCGCTCGCGCTGACCGAGAGCGCGGGATGGACCACGAGGAGGAGGCTCCCCGACGGCACGACGAACCCGTTCGCGTCCGTTGCTGAGACCGCGACCAAGAACTCTCCCGCGGCGGTGAGGGCACAGGCCACCGACGAAGTGGTGGACGCACACCCGCTGGGGAGGCCGGTCCAGAGGTAGGTGTAGGAGGACGCGTTGCCTCCCGAGGCCACGGTGCGGACCGTGACCGAGGACCCTACGTCGAGGAGGGACGGGGAGGCGACCGGTGTCAGCACCGTGGGGTCGGCGAGGACTGTGTAGCTCGCGGAGGAGGCGGAACCCCAGCCTCCGTTCGAGTCCTTCACGGCGACCCTCACCGTGTAGATCCCGGCGACGGAGGCCGTGCAGGCGACGCTGCGGGAGGAGCCGCCGGGACAGAATAGGCCGGGGGCCGAGACCGACCACGAGAACAGGTCCCCGCCACTGCCGCTCTGGACCACGGTCGTCGTGAAGGTCGCGCTCTGCCCCACGTCGATCCCTCCGGTGCCCGGGCTCGCCGAGGGGGCGGCAACCGCGGGGTCCGGGAAGGCGGTGTAGACAAGGCCCAGCGCCGGGGAGGCCGAGATGCCGTTCGAGTCGGTCACAGAGACCGTGATCGTCCCGGAGTAGAGCGAAGCGAACGTACAGGTGACGAACGCGCTGGAGGTACCCGTACACCCGCTCGAGGGCAGGCCGGACCACACGTAGGAGAGGCCACCGCTGCCGCCCGAGACCACGACCGAGAACGCCGCGCTCTGACCCACGTCGGCCGAGGTGCGGTTGGCGGTGGGGGACGCGACGGAGGGGTCGGCGAAAACCGTGAGCCCGACCGCGCCTAGGGACCCCGCGGTCCAACCCACGGCATCGGTCACTCGGAGAGAGATCAGAAGGGCACCCACGTCCGCGGCGGCGAGGGTGCAGGTCACGGAGGGAGTGGCGGTTCCGGTGCAGGAGGCGGGAAGTCCGCTCCATCCGTATGTGGCGTAGGGGGTCGTGCCTTGGAGCGGAGCGACGGTGAACACCACGCTCTGCCCGACGTCCCCCGACGGTGAGGAGGAAGTGGGGATCGGGACCAACAGCGGCGAGTTGACGGTGAACGCGACCGGCGCACTCGTGGCCGAGGCCCCGTTCGAGTCCGTCGCGCTCGCGCTCGCGGTGAACGTCCCGGGGGAGGTCGGAACGCAGGTTACCGAGCTCCCGGAACCCGAGCAGCCGCTGGGGAGCCCCGACCAGGTGTACGCGCTCAGGCTCCCGCTTCCCGGGGAGGAGACGCCGGTCGAGAGGACCAGGGTCTCTCCGAGATCGGCCACCGTGGCCGCGGTACCGTTCACGGTAAGGGAAGTGGGGAGCAGGGCCGGGTCGGCGTAGACGGTGAGCTGGACACTGGGCGAGACCACGACCCAGCCTTCGGCGTCCGTCGCCTGGACGGACACCGTGAGTGTCCCGATATCGGAGGAGGCGGGGACGCAAAAGGGGGCGCTGGTGTACGCCGTCCCGAAGCAGTTCCAGGGCGAGGGGAGGTTCGCCCAGGTGAAGTTCGCGTAGACCCCCGAGCCTCCGGCGAGCGAGAGCCACCAGGTCACGTATTGCCCCACGTCGACCGTGGCGGGATACTGGAACGGGGTCGCGACCGTAGGGTCGACGAAGATCGTGAGCTCCGCGACCGGACTTGTGGCCACGACGCCGTTCGAGTCTGACACGCTCACCGAGACGTTGAAGTGCCCCGCGGCCGACGCGGCACAGCTGACCGCGGCTACCGAGCCCGCGCAACCGGTAGGGAGGCCCGTCCAGACGAACGTCGCGACGCCTCCGCTCCCGGGGGCGCCCACGGAGGTCGAAAGGACCAGCGCCTGCCCGACGTCGGCCTGGAAGGACGCGGTGCCGTTCACGGTGGACGTGGGCACCGTCAGGGACGGGTCAGCGTAGACCGTATAGGACGCCGACGTGGCGACGGAGGAGGAGACCCCGTTGGAGTCAGCGACCGAGACGGCGACCGTGTAGGAGGTCCCCCCGGCCGTCGGAGCGCAGACCACGGACGGTGCGTTGACGAGCGTGCATCCCAGCCCGGCCGGCGACGTGCTCCAGGTGTAGGTGGTGTAGGTGCCTGTCCCCATCGTCGCCGTGGTCGTGAAGGTCACCGTCTGGCCAACATCGGCGGAAGCAACGCTGGCGAGGGGGGTGGAGGCCGAGGGGTCGGCGAAGACCGTGAAGGTGGACGACGTCGCGGCGGCCGAGGTCGCACCGTTCGAGTCCGAGACGGACACGGCGACAGTGTAGCTGCCGGCCACCGTGGGGGTACACGAGATCGACACCGCGTTCGCCACGGTACATCCCAGGTTGGCGGACGAGGGGGTCCAGGTGTAAACGTCGCCACCGCTCCCACCGCTCGCGAGGGTGGAGAAGGTCGCCGACTGAGAGAGGTCGACCGAGGCCACGTTCGGGGTCGGGGTGGAAACCGAGGGGTCCGAGAAGACCGTGTAGCTCGCTGAAGTGGCTGCGGGAGACGTCACGCCGCCCGAGTCGGTGACGGTCACGGTCACCGTGTAGGAGGTACCGGGGGCCCCCGGCGCGCAGGTGATGCTCGCGGAGTTCGCGAGCACGCAGTCGAGGTTCACCGAGGACTCGGTCCAGGTGTAGGTCGCGTAGCTGCCCGTGCCCGCGCTCGCCGTGGTGCTGAAGGTGAACGTCTGCCCCACATCCACGTTCGGCAGGCTGGGCGAGGGGACGGAGACGAGCGGCCCGGAGCTCACCGAGAAGCTCGCTGAGGTCGCGGACGGGGAGGCGGCCCCGTTCGTATCGGTCACGCTCACCGTGACCGTGTAGGTGCTCCCGGTCGCCGTGGGCACGCAGTTGATCGATGCGCCGCTTCCCAGCGTGCAACCGAGGTTGGTCGAGGACTCCGTCCACGTGTAGGAGGTGTACCCTCCCGTTCCCCCTGAGGCGGAGGTGCTGAAGGTCACCGCTTGCCCCACGTCCGCGGCAGGGAAGCTGGGCGAAGGGACGGCGACCGAGGGGTCGACGAAGACCGTGTAGCTGCCCGACGGTGCGGCAGCGGAGGTGAACCCGTCAGAATCCGTGACCGAGACCGACACGGTGTAGGTGGTCCCTGCCACGGTTGGGGTACAGCTGATCGAGGGGGCGTTGGCGAGTGTGCAGCCCAGGTTCGCCGAAGAGTCGGACCAGGTGTAGGTGGGGTACGGCGCGAGACCTCCTGCGGCCGTGGTGCTGAACGTGACGGACTGGGTGAGGTCGACCGTGGCCGAGCTTGGGGAGGGGGTGGTCAAGGAAGGATCTGCGTAGACCGTGTAGGTCGCGGAGATGGCGGAGGAGGAGGTCGCTCCGTTCGAATCGGTGACCGCGACCGCGACCGCGTAGCTGGTGGAAGGCGTGGTCGGTACGCAAACCACGGTCGCGGCGCTCACGAGCGTACAGCCGAGACCCGGAGCGGACTCCGTCCACGCGAAGGTGGTGTAGGTCCCCGTACCGCCGCCCGCGGAGGTGGAGAACGTCAGCGATTGCCCGACGTCGACGGTCGCGAGGTTCGGGGAGGGGACGGTCGCTGTCGGGTCCACGTAGACGATGAACGAGAGCAAGGTGGCGCTCGGGGAGGTGTAGCTGTTCGAGTCCGTGACCGAGACCGAGACGGTGTAGGAGCCTGCGGCGGTCGGCGTGCACGTGATTGAAGAGGACGAGCCCAGGGCGCAGCCCAGGTTGGCCGAGCTCTGGCTCCACGAGAAGCTGTTGCCGCCGCTGCCCCCGCTGGCTACCGTCGTGAAGGTGAAGGCCGGTTGCCCCAGGTCCCACGAGGGGACGGAGGACGAGGGGCCGGAGACCGAGGGGTCGGTGTCCACCGTGTACGATAGGGCGCTGCTCGTGAGAGTGAAGCCGTTCGAGTCCGTGACGCTGACCTTCACGGAGGGGAAGTTCCCGCTCGCCGAAGGGGTGCAGGAGAGGGCGAGCGTGCTCGCGGAGATGCAGCCCGACGGTAGGCCGGACCAGGCGTAGGTGTTGCCTCCCGACCCCAGGGTCGAGGTCGAAGAGAGGACGACGGTCTGTCCGACATCGATCCCCGCGGACCCCGGGGCCCCTGAGGGAGTGACGATCGTGGGGTCCGCGTAGACCGTGAGAGAGGCCGAGGTGGCGCTTCCCGAGATGACGCCGTTGGAGTCCGTGACGTCGACGCTCACCGTGTAGGAACCGACGATGGTGGGCGTGCAGGAGATCGAGGAGGCGGACCCCAGCGTGCAGCCCAGTCCTGCTCCGGACTGCGTCCACGTGAAGGCGTTCCCCCCACTTCCGCCGGTCGCGCTCGTCGCGAAGGAGAAGGCCGGTTGGCCCAGGTCCCACGAGGGGACGGAGGAGGAGGGGACGGAGACCACGGGGTCGCTGTCGACGGCGAAGGAGAGGGCCGAGCTGGGGACCGAGACCCCGTTCGAATCGGTCACGGTGACGGTGATCGAGGAGAACGTGCCGGCCGCGGAAGGCGTGCAGGCGAGCGCGTTGGTGCTAGAAGAGAAGCACCCGGTCGGGAGTCCGCTCCAGGCGTAGGTGTTCCCGCCCGAACCGAGCGTCGAGGTCGTGGAGAAGGTGAGCGTCTGTCCGACGTCCACCGAAGGCGTGCTTGCCGTGGGGGTGGTGATGGTCGGGTCGGCATACACGGTGAAGGAGGACGAGGTCGCCGCCGCGGAAGTGAAGAGGTCCGAGTCCGTGACCGCGACACTCACCGTGTAGCTTCCTGCCAGGGTCGGGGAGCACGAGATCGAGACCGCGTTCACGAGCGTGCAGCCGAGCGCGGCCGCGGACTGCGTCCAGGTGTACGTCGGGTACGAGCCGCTCCCCCCGCTGGCGGTCGTGGTGAAGGTGAAGGCGGGCTGGCCCAGGTCGAGGGACCCTACACTGGACGAGGGTACGAGGACCGAGGGGTCGCCGTAGACCGTGAACGAGGCGGAGGTACGGGCCCCGGAGGAGCCTCTCCCGGTGTCGCTGATCGAGACGGTCGCCGTGAAACTCCCGGTCGATACCGGGGTGCAGGAGATGGAGGAAGTGTTCGCGAAGGTGCAGCCGGCGATGCCCGAGGAGGCGGTCCAGATGTACGTGAACGTCCCCGTGCCGCTCCCCGCGGTCGTGCTGAAGGTGACGGACTGGGAGAGGTCCGCCGAGGGGACCGAGGGGGAGGGCACCGTGGCCGTGGGAGCCCCGTCCACCGTGAAGGAGGCCGAGGTGACGACGGGGGAGGTCCCGCCGTTCGAGTCTCTCACCTGCACGCTCACGGTGTACGGACCTGCGGCCGTCGGGCTGCAGGAGATGGACGCGGCGTTCGCGAGCGTGCATCCGAGGCCGCCCCCCGATTGCGACCAGGTGTACGTGCTGTAGGTCCCGGTGCCCAATGAGGCGACCGTCGTGAAGGCGAAGGTGGCTCCCACGTCGGCCACGGCCCGGCTGGGCGAAGGGGCCGACGCGACGGGATCCGCGAAGACGGTGAACGGGGCGGAGGTCGCCGCCGTGGAGGTGAACCCGTTCGTGTCCGTGACCTTGACGGAGACGCTGTAACCCGTCGAAGCCGCCGTGGGGGTGCACGTGATCGTGTTCGTGCTGGACGCCCCGCACCCGAGGTTGAGAGAGGACGGGGTCCAGGCGTAGGACGTGTAGGGGGCCCGGCCGCCCGAGGCCGTGGTGCTGAAGCTGAACGTCTGCCCGACGTCCACGCTGGGAACGGAGGGGACCGGGGCCGAGACCGAGGGGTCGACGTTGACCGTCTCCGCGGCCGAGGTCTGCGTCGAGGAGGTCCCGCCCGCGGAATCGGTCACGAAGACCGAGACGGTGAAGGGAGAGCCGGCGGCGGAGCTGGGCACACAGGTGATCGTCGCCGAGCTCACGAGGGCGCAACCGAGGTTCGAGGAGGACGCCGTCCATGTGTACCCACGGTAGGTCCCGGTCCCTCCGCTCGCGGTGGTGCTGAACGTGAAGGGCTCCCCCACATCCACGTTGGGCTGGCTCGCCAGGGGCACACTGACCGACGGAGCTCCCGTCACGGTGAAGCTGCCGCCGGATCCCGTGCTCGCCCCACCGGTGTCCGAGGCGTTCATCCAGACCGTGTACGTTCCGGGGGTCGTCGGGGTGCAGCTCATCGAGAAGACCCCCGTCCCTCCGTAGACGTTCAGGGTGGGGGCGAGGCAGCCGAGCCCCGCAGGGCCTTCCCAAGCGCCCCCCGAGTCCGAACCCGTCCCGACCGCGGACAGGTTCGACCACAGAGTGACGGTCTTGCCCAGACCGCTCATGAAGGGAGGGGTCGCGGGAGCGGACCCGGGCGGGGTCATCGTGAGCGGGTCCTGCTGGAGGAGCGCCGAGATGACCGAGACCGTGTTCGATCCCTGGTTCGTGACGTAGAGATTGTTCGTGTTTGCGGCGAAGGTGATCGAGTCGGGGGTGTTCTGGACCGTGAGCGTCGCGACCACGGAGGTCCCGCTGATCACGCTCACCGAGGCCGAGCCCGAGTTCGTGACGAAGATGTTCCCATTGGCGGGGTCGTAGACGAGCGAGTCGGGAGCGGTCCCGACATTGATGTTCGTGACCGTAGGGGGGGCGGCACAGGAGGACCCGCTGAAGGCGTTCACCTGGTTGTTGCCCGTGCTGGCGACGTAGAGCATCCCGTTCGCGGGGTCGTAGATGATCGAACCGGGGGTGTTCCCGACCCCGAAGTTCTGGAGGACCGCGTTGGTGCTGTCGCTGACACAGGAGACCTGGTTCTTGCCCTGGTCGACAACGAAGAGAAGGTCGCTCGCAGGGTCGAAGGCGAGGTTCGTGGGCTTGGCCCCGCCGGGGAGTCCGCTCACGGCGCTCTTGACGACGGCGTTCTTGGTCGCGGGACCCACGGCGCAGGTGGTCGTGCCGCAGATCGCGGAAACCGTGTTGCTCCCTCCGTTCGCGACGTAGACCTCGCGGTTGTGAGGGTCGAACAGGTCGAATGTGGGTTGCGTACCTGTCGCATCCGTCACCTCGAGGTGGGTGGCGTTGAGCACCGCGACCTTGCCGCTCGTCGTCTCGGTCACGTACATCTCGTTGTCCGAGGGGTCGTACGCGATGAAGCTGGGAGCCGTCGCGATGTTCACCGAAGCCGTCCAGGAGAGCCCCTGGAGCAGGCTGACGTTGGTCCCTCCGGTGTTGGCGACGAAGACCGTCTGGTTGAGGGGGTTGAACGCCCCCGCCGAGGGTCCAACGCCTCCGGTGAAGTTCCAGATCGTCTTGCCCGCGCTGATCACGGAGACCGCGTTCCCCGTCCCATCTTCGACGTAGACGTACCCGTTCGCCGCGTCGTAGATGGAGAACTGGGGGCCTCCGAGCGTTGGGGGGTTCGCCACGACGGTGCCGATCTCCGGGGAGGAGGTTTGGGGAACCTCGAGTTCCTGTGTGGGGGGCACCTCGGTCCCTGCCGCGCCCGACGCAGGAGAGCCGACGGGGAGCGGCGGAGCCGCGCTGGGAGCCGAGGCCGCGGCTCCGACGGAGCCGACGGGAGCTACCGATGCAACGGCGACCGCGCCGGAGGAGGGGGGGTGGGTGGCCAGCGGAATGGCCGCGCCTACGGGTGCGATGGGAGCGATGCTCGTCACTCCTGGGGCAGGAGTCGTCGCGGAGCGGGGCGATAGACTGGTCGGCGTGGATGGCGCGACGTTTAGAGGCCCGGCGAGAACCCACGGGCCGTGGGACCCAAGGGGGAGGCTGGGCAGATGGGAAGCGGAGCCTGCCCCGGGCGCGAGGGCCCCTCCGCCGAGCCAGGCCACGAGGCCCAACAGGGTCACGAGGAGGATCGGTCCCCGAAGGACGTTCGTTCGGTGGCGGCCTGGTTCGCGTTGCGTCTTCATGTTCTTACGGGGTCGGGGCGGCGAGAAGGAAGTGTGAGGGGAGCCCGGACCTGGTCCACCACTGGGAATCCAAGCTCCTACCAAGGTCGACCGCGCCGATGGGCGCTCGACCGCAGGGGATCGACATCGCTTCAGCGGACTCCAGGGGAATCGTAAGAGAGGGGCCCGAGTCCATTACCGTTTGGTAACGTGGGATGGCGTGCGATGTCTTGGCATGCGCACGGCCCCGTATGAGAGCCTGGGAAAGGCCCGAACCGCAGTGGCAGGCGGCTCTTGCAGCCGGTGGGGGGTGGGAGGCCCAGGTCCCGACTCCGCATAGGGTGTTGCCGCCCCCGACCGGGGTAGGACGAGAACCCCTGAGGCAACCGATAACCGCTCCGAGCGCTCTTCTCCAGTCTCCCGAGACGAGGGGGAGAAGGAGCGGGGTCTCGTGGCGAACGGTGTCCTTCAGTGCCCCGGCTGCGACTGCCGATTCAACTACCTCTACACCCCGGGCGGTTCCTTTCATGCGCTGCGGCTCGGAGTTCGACGGAGCTTCAAGTGCCCTCGGTGCAGGAGGCGACAAACCTTCGACCTCGGTCCTGACAAGATCGATCCGACGCTGAGCTCGTACGATGATCGGGTCGGGTGGAGGGACCTCGTCCTGGCCCTGGGACCGCTTGCCGCGGGCGTCGCCGCGACCCTGGTTCTCCGTTCGATGGTATCGCCGGAGCTCTGGGTCGCTCTTCCCTCCCTGCTGGGCACGGCGTGGCTGATCGGGTTCGCGACGCTGACGATCGCCATGGGTTCCCCTCCCCAGTTCGAGGGCCCTCTTCCCTCGCCGCGACCCTGAGCGGCCACGGTCCAAGGGCATGGGCCCGGGGCACGTCCGGAGCCTGGACCTAGAAGAGGACGCGAAGGCTGGAGACGCTGTGGAGTCCGGCGATAGGTCGAACCGACATGTGCGCCCCGCGCGCCCCGAGGACCGGGAAGGCATGGCCCGAGTGCATGTCGAGACCTGGAAGACGACCTACCGAGGCATCGTTCCCGACGAGCACCTGGACCGGCTCACCGTGGAGAGCGACCTTCGGCGAGGGTTCGGTTCCTGGTTGGGCGCCCCCCCTCCAGAGGTCGCGGCGTTCGTCGCCGAGGCCCGGGAACCGGGTGTCGTGGGGTTCGCCGTGGGAGGGCCCAATCGTGACGAGGACCTCAGGTTCACGGGAGAACTCGGGGCGATCTATGTGCTGAAGGAGCACCAAGGGCGGGGACTGGGACGCGAGCTCGTTTCGCACGTTGCTCGACACCTGCTCGACCACGGCCACACCTCGATGTTGTGCTGGGTCCTCGAGGCGAACACCTCCCGGGGATTCTACGAGCGGCTCGGGGGGAAGGTCGTGCGCCGAGAGGTCCGTCCCGCGGCCGGCACCCGCCTCCCCGAGGTCGCCTACGGCTGGGATGATCTCTCTAGGCTCTTGTCCCGATGACCTGGCCGGCCCGCGCGCGGCGGGAGCGGCGAAGCGGAGGGGCAAGAGGGCCGCCCTTCGCCCCCCTCGTTGTCACTTCACTTTCTCGTAGTCGATCGCGACGGCGAAGATCAAAGGGAAGATCGGGTCGATGGGCGCGAGCATGTCGATGTTGTACGTGTCGCGGATCGCCACCCACGCCTCGTGGACCTTCGCGCAGTCCTGGCCCTGAGCGTTCTTGATGAAGAAGTTGTGACGCATCAAGTTCCCTGAGGTCGAGAGGAGCGGCTGTCCGTTCGGGTAGACCGCGCTGGCCTGCATCCCCGCCATGAGCCCCCGGTTGAGGGTGATGAGGACGTGGGGAGCCCCCGCGTTGTCCACCAGCGTGAAGGTGGAAGAGTTCGACCCCCCTTCCTTCTTCAGCGTCGCGCAACGCTGTCCCGATCCGTTGTTGAGCGCGTAGGTCATGTTCACGCTCCGGGTGGCCATTCTCCCCAGGTAGCCGCCGCCCAGGGCGGACCCGAGGAGGTTCCCTCCGATGTTCTGTCCCGCGTCCCCTTGCACCATGAAGAGGGTCGACTTGTTCGAGTCCATCACCCGATAGCTGTGCCCCAGGCTCAGCATCTGGTGCTGCACCAGGAAGTTCTGTTGGCCGTGGAGTCCCAACATTTGGCTCAAGGTGGGTGGCGCTGCCATGTTCCTCGGTTCCCGATGCTCCGAGACCCGCATGAATCCTTCGGTCACCTTTCCCCGCTGCACCGGCTCTTGCCCCGGCCCTAGGGTCGGCTTGCCTTCCCCCGGGGGATGCCACACCCCCGGATTCGAGAGCGAGAAACACCTTTAAGCGGGGCTTCGTGTGCGGAACCCCGTCCTATGCCGATGTTCCGGGCCCGGGTCCGCATGGAAGTCCTGCGCGAGCTCGTCGGGGTCGTTTCGACCCTGGTCCCGGAGATGAAGCTCGTCGTCTCCAAGGACGGCGTCGAGGTCAAGGCCGTCGACCCTTCCCACGTCGCGATGCTGGTCGCGAAGCTCAAGAAGGAGGCGTTCGAGGAGTTCCAGGGCGACACGACGGAGATCGGGCTCGACCTGGAGAAGGTCCGCGAGGTCCTGGCGCTCGCCCGCCCGGGCGATGTCCTTGACGTGACCTTCGACGCGGGAAAGGGCAAGCTCGTGGTCTCGGTGGGGAAGCTCTCGCGGATGATGTCGGTCGTCGACCCCGCGGGGATCAGCCAGCCCAAGGTCCCTTCGGTGAATCCCACGGCCAAGGTCGTGCTCAAGATCGACGAGCTCCGCCAAGGGATCCGCGGGTCGGAGTCCATCAGCGACCACGTGACCTTGAGCCTCGACCATGAGAACTTCACGCTCCACTCGGAAGGCGAGAACGACCAGGTCAACCTCAAGATCGGCAAGGAGGCGTTGACGCTGCTCGACGCGAAGGAGCCGGTGAAGAGCATGTACCCGCTCGATTTCTTCTCCAACATGGTGAAGTCCATCACCAGCGCCGAGGAGGTCACGATGGCCCTAGGCACGCAGTACCCGCTCCGGCTCGACTTCTCGCTTGCCGGGGGCCGCGGGGACGCGCAGTTCCTCCTCGCTCCTCGCGTCGAGGACTCGGACTGAACGCCCTCCAGCGCGGACCTCCCTCGCGCCGTTGCTCGGTCGGGCTGTATGGTCGAAGTGCGACGAGTGCGGCTCTCGGACACTTCCGCGTTGAAGGACCTCCGACTGGAAGCCCTCAGGACCGACCGAATGGCGTTCGGGAGCACGGTCGAGCGGGAGCAGGCTTTTCCCCCCGAGCGATGGAAGGAGCGTACGCGTCAGGGCTCGGTGGATGAGCGCTGGGCGACCTTCATCGCCGAGGAGGCGAACGGGACCCTCGTCGGGATGGTCACCGTCGGTGCGCCGAAGGAAGCGACCTCGTTCAACATCTTCGGGATGTGGGTCCGTCCCTCGCATCGAGGACGGGGGCTGGGCGGCCGGCTCTTGGACGCGGCCCTCGAGTTCGCCGAGCGCGCCTCCCCGGGCGCGACCGTGGAGCTCGAGGTCGTGAGGACGCAGGAAGCGGCGGTCCGAACCTACGAGAGCCGAGGGTTCCGTTTCACGGGCGCGACCGAGCCGCTGGGGCACAGCGCACCCGCGGTCTGCCACCTCATGATCCGACCGGGACGCTGAGCGCGCTCGATGGACAGCGCCGGCCGGGAGCGGCCGTTGCGTTATATCCCGGGAACCAAGTCCCCCCACTCGTGCCTTCCTCCCCCCCTCGTATCGCGATCGTCGGCGCTGCCCGAACGCCGATCGGGAAGTTCGGCGGGGGCCTTTCGAAGGTCCCCTCCCCTAGGTTGGGGCAGATCGCTGTGAGGGAAGCGCTGCGCCGTGCGAGCGTTGCGCCGACGGAGGTGGACGACCTCCTCTTTGGTTGCTCGCTGGAGGCCGGCCTCGGGCAGAACCCCGCCCGCCAGGTGCTGCTGGGGTGCGACATCCCGGTGCACGTTGGGGCCACGACGATCAACAAGGTCTGCGGCTCGGGGATGAAGAGCCTGATGTTCGGGGCGAGCGAGGTGCGAGCGGGGGACGCTTCCCTGGTGGTCGTCGGCGGGATGGAGAGCATGGACCTTGCTCCCTACCTCCTCCCGAAGGTCCGATGGGGGATGCGCTACGGGGAAGGGGCCCTCCTCGATGCGATGCTGACCGACTCCCTGCTCGATGCCTACGACCACGAGCACATGGGCATGACCGGGGAGGCGGTCGCCCGGAAGTTCAAGATCACCCGGGAAGAGGCCGACGCCTTCTCGCTCCGAAGCCACCAGAAGGCGATCGCGGCCTGGAACGAGGGGCGGCTCCAGGAGGAGGTCGTCCCCGTCCCCGCCGAGGTGACCGGCGGCGCGGCGGTGGAGCGCGACGAAGGCCCTAGGGCCGACACCAGCCTCGAGAAGCTCGCGAAGCTCAAGCCCGCGTTCTCCCCGAAGGGCGTCCTCACGCCGGGGAACTCCTCCCAGATCTCGGACGGGGCCGCGGCGCTCGTGTTGGCCAGCGAGGAGAAGGTCGCGAAGCTCTCTCTGAAGCCCCTTGCGTGGATCCGTTCCTACCATGTGAGCGGGGTCCCCCCGCCACGGGTGATGGAGTCCCCGATCCCGGCGGTGAAGGAGCACCTGAAGAAGGAGAAGCTCACGGTCGCGGACCTGGACCTCTTCGAGCACAACGAGGCCTTCTCCACGGCTTCCATTGCTGTGCAGAGGACCTTCCAGGTCCCGGAGGAGAAGTTCAACGTCAACGGGGGGGCCGTAGCCCTGGGACATCCCATCGGGTGTTCGGGGGCACGGATCGTGGTCACCCTGCTCCACGAGATGCTCCGCCGCAAGTCCCACCGAGGGCTCGCCACCCTGTGCATGGGCGGCGGGAACGGCACTTCTGTGATCCTTGAAAGCGCCTCGTAGGGTCCCAAGGGCGTCGCGGGGCCGCAGAGAACGACAGGAAGCGGCGATGCGACCGGTCCGCGACGAAGCGAGGCCAACCCTGAAACCTGGTACTTCCCCGGCCAACTCCGAACCGAGTTCCCCGCCGTCCCCCGATCCGCCGCTCCCGCCTCCTCCCTGAACGTCGAACCATCGCGTCCCCCCGGTGGACAGGGTCGCAGGTCCCGTGGGCGCCGGGGGAGGGACCTCCGCGGGAGTCTGCTGCCAGGCTTTAGCGCGATTTCTATAGTTCGTCGTCAGGGCCCTCCTCGGACCATTCCGGGGGGGGCGGCGGGCGCGGGGCGAGCCCCTGAGCGCGGGGGGCGGGACCCACCCCCATCTCGAGAAGCTCGCGGGCGCTCAGGCGGATGAGATAGGCACCCGAGGCGAACCGCCGGATGAACCGCCGCTGGGGATCGCCCTCGAGCGCGAGGGTGTAGCCTCCGGTGCGTTCACGTGAACGGGTCCAGGCGAGACCTGTGGTGCTCCAGCGCTCCAGGACCCCTCGAAGGAAGGTCTCGAGCCCTTCCCCCGGACCCTTGCTGAGCAGCGCGCAACGGTTCACACCGTCCCCGTCCGGCTCGAGGAAGGTGACGGACGCCCACCTCGACGGGGGGGAAACGGGAGCCGTGGGGCGGATCCGGACCCGGGGGCTCTGAGCGACCACGGTCCAGGCGACGGTAGGTGGGGCCCCGCCGGTCATGGTGCCTGCCTCCCTCGACCTCCAAGGTCCCCCGAGCGCTCGACAGCGTTCGCGAGGGCGAGGCGCACGAGACCCAGGGTCCGCATGTACGCAGGGAGGACCTTCCCGTCGACCGCGCCCGCCCTCCATGTCCGGACCATGTGGTCCAACTGCTCATGGAGGAATGGAGAGACCGTCCTCGCCCGGCAGACGGAGGTCTCGGGGTCCTCCCCATCCATCGGGCGAGAGCAGGTCGGGCAGAGGACCTGGAAGGCGACCTGGGGGACCGCGGGTCGAGAGGTCTCACGCTCCTCCGGTCGGGTCCCGTAGTGGGCCGCGTGCATGTTGCGAAACTTCCGCAGCCGCTCCGACTGCGATTCCCGGTCCGGGGGGGACCGGATCCAGAACGACATGCTACTCCCCTCCCCAGGGGTAGTTCGGGGATGGGGGTCCCCGCGGAGCTCGGACCTCCTCCGCGCAGGGACCGTCCAGGGGCTCCCTGGCGGCGTGGTCGTCGAGCTTGGTTCCGCATGTCGCGTTCGTCGCGCTCCACATGCGGAGGGACTTCTCGAGGCGGGGGATAAGCCGCGCCCGCAGGTATGCACGCGGGCGGTGTTCGGCGGGCGCGCCAAGGTCTAATTACGGGGCTTCCGAATACCATCGCCAGGGGAACGCACCCCGGAGAGGGGCGAGCGGATGGGCGAAGGGCCGAGGGTGCGAGGCGCGACACCGGGCCTCCCCCTCGTCGGAAGACGGGAGGAGAGGGAACGGCTCACGGAGGCCCTGAGCTCGGCGAAGGAAGGTCTGGGGGGAGTTCTGGCCGTCGGGGGCCCTGCCGGGATTGGGAAGACCCGGCTACTGCGCTGGATGGAAGGGGAGGCGAGCCGGCTCGGTTTCGAGGTTCTCTGGGGGTACGGCATGCAGGAGTCGCCCGTGCCGCTGTTCCCCCTGGACCAGATGTTCCAGCGAGGAGGGAACGACCGGGCCCTGCCGCTTGAGGGAAGCTCGAGGAGCCCTCCCGCGGAGGCGGAACCTCTCCCCCTTGCGGCCCCTTTGGCGTTCTCGGCATCGCCGGCCGACCTGGCCTGGGGGGCGGCCACATGGGTGGGGCTCGCCGCGGTCGGTGCGGGGGGTACGGCACGACCCCACGACGACCCTTCGGCCGAGCCCTACACGAGCCGCGTGCTCCGCTACTTGGAACGCCTCCAACGGGAAAGCCCGCAGCGACCCATGCTGCTGCTCCTGGACGACATGCAGTGGGCCGATGCGGAGACCCTCGTCGCCTTCCAGTTCCTGGGACGCAGCCTGAGGAAGCTCTCGGTCCTGCTCGTGGCGGCCTACCGCGATGACGAGGCGGCTCCGCCGGGGACCGACGGGGTCGCCCTGGTGGACGTGCTGGACCGGCTGGAGCGCGAGGGCCATCTGCGCCCCCTGGCCTTGAAGGGGCTCACGTTCTCGGAAGGGCGGAAGCTTGTCGAGGACCTCGTCGGGAGACCGCTCGCGGACTCGCAACGGGGGGCCCTGCAGCTCCTGATGCGCCGTTCCAACGGCAATCCCTACTTCCTGCTGGAGATGGTACGTTCGCTCCAATCGGAAGGCCGGGTGCGGGTCCAAGGGCCCAAGGCGCTTCTCCGCCTCCCCGCCACGACGGACGAGGACGCCGCGGGGACGCCACGCCCGGACAGCGTTCCCCCCGCGATCGCGAGGCTCCTCCGCTCCCGTCTCGCCTCCGAGCGGCCGGAGCTCCGGGAGGTCATCGATGCGGCGGCCGTCCTGGGTTCGGAGTTCGAGGTCGCGCCGCTCGCTCATGGTCTTGGGACGAGCCGCGAGTCGGTGGGCACGGTTCTCCTCCAGCTCCATCGCGCCGGGCGCCTCGTGCTGCAGCGACCCGGCGACCCCGATAGGTACGCGTTCCAGCACGCTCTGCTCTGGGAGGTGAGCCGTGACGAAGTTCCCTCGGACCGGGCACGCGCGCTCTCCCGCGCGTACGCTGACTGGTGGGCGCAGTTCCGCAGCCGTGAGCTCGAGACCATCGCCCGGCTCTACCACGCCGCGGGGGAGCGGACGCCCGGGCTCCCTTGGATCGAGCGGGCGCTGCGACGTTCGTTCGACGCGGGGACGATGGAGACGACACGTCGGCTCCTCCGTTGGGCCCAGGACCTCTTTCGTGGGGATCCCCAGGGGACCGACGGGTACGCTCGGCTCGTCCTCGCGACCGTCCGCCAGCTCTACTTCCGTGGCTCCCTCTGGCAGTGCAGCGACCTCCTCAAGGGCGTGCTCGCCACCGAGCTCTCGGGCGAGCTTCGCCTCTGGGCCGAGCGATACCTCTCCGAGGCCATCCAGACGACCGACTTCCACGAGGCCCGACGTATCTTGGAGGAGCTCCAGGAAGCTCAGCTCCGGTCCCCGGAACGCTTCTCCCGTGAGCTCGAGGCCGAGGTCCGGCTCGTGGAAGCGAGCCTCCTCTACCATGAGGACCGCCTGGAGGAAGCCTCGGCGGCCGCCGAAGCGGCGCTCGAGCGGTTGGGGACCCGGGGAGATGCCTTCCACCGCGCCAAGGCCCTGGAGCACCTCGCGAAGGCCGACATCTACCGCGGCCGCTACGCGGAAGGGCAGCGACGGCTCGACCAGGCGATCACGCTCGCGGCCGAGTCGGCGGTGCCGCAGTTGCGGATCCGTCTCGCCGGGACCCAGGGGTCGTTCTTCATGCGGGAGGGGCGGCTCGTGGAGGCGCAGAACGCTTTCGAGCTTCAAGTGGCCCAAGCCCGCGTGCTGGGCCATCTGCCATCCCTCGTGCAGGCGCTCAACAGCCTCTCCCACGTCCTGGAGAACCGGGCCGACTGGGATGGGGCCTGGAAGGCCGCGGAGGAGGCCCGGCAGCTCGCCGAGCGGCTCGGCCTCACCCGAGCGGGGGTGGAGGCCCGGGCGAGCCAGGCCGTCGTGCTCGTCGAGATGGGGCGGTGGAGCGAGGCCCTGCCCCGTCTCTCGGACGTCCGGGACCGAGCGAGCCAGGTCGGCGTCCCCCAGTACGTCACGATCGCGGACCTCCTCGCGCTCGAGGCCCGCGGTGCTCTGGGTGAGGCCAAGGGAGCGTTGCAGGAGCTCGCGGCCCGAGAGCCCTCGGTCGACCTGACGCTCCCCGACAACCGTGCCCTTTTCCTTCGGATCCGAGGGTTCCTGAGGGTCCAAGTGGGGGACCGCGAGGGCTCGGAGGAGGACCTCAAGGAAGCTCTCGAGATCTCGGAGCGGGTCCCCCTCAGGATCTCGAGGGCGGGCACGCTCGACGTGATGGTCCAATGGCAGAGCCGGTTCGGCGATGCGAGGTCCCTGGTGGAGGCACGCGAAAGGGCGGACCGTGCCTTCGCCGAGATCGGGAGCCGCAGGGTCGACCGTTTCAGCGCCGCCGGCGGGCCACCGCCCGGCCGACACCCGCTCACGCGGCCCGGCCCTTGGGGGGCCCGTGCACGAACGCGAGCGGAGGCTCCGCCCACTCCCACGCTTTCGACCGCGGCCCCGCTATCTCACCGGATCCTGCAACACCTGGCCGGTCAGGGGGCATGGGCCGGGGCGATCGAGCATGCCCCCCGGGTCCCGCCGTCGATCACCCAGGAGGGGTTCGGCCAAGCGCTGGGAGTGTCCCAGGGCAGCTTCGCGAAGGCCTTGGTCCGCCTGGAGGAGCGAGGGCTCGTACGCCATCTCTCGGCCCACGTGGAAGGGGGAGGTCGTCGGAGGCTGGCCTACTACCTCACGCCGCAGGGGGAGAGCGTCGCTCGAGAGATCCAGCCCGACCTCTCCGAGGTGCGGGCATCGCTCCCCCGATAGCTGGGGTCGGGCCCTGGAAACCTCCGACGGACCTTCCCTCCGACGAGGCTCCCGCCCCCCGTGAGGCCGCATATCTGCGGTCTCCGTTGAACTCCCGCTCCGCCGTTGGGAGGACCGATGATGTGGTCGGCAGGAGACGCTTTCGCCACCGACGGTCCTCACGTTCCCGACGGCGCTCCCGAGGGCGCGGGCTCTCCCAAGGAGGCGGCAGGTGCCAAATACCGGGTCAGCGGTTCCTATACGGGGGTGGGAAGCCTGCACTCGTGTGCGCGTGCGCCCGACCTGCGGGTGCACTTCGCCCAACCCCACCGAAGGAAGGACCGCGAAATCTCTTGGCGCCGCGTGAACCGGTGCTACGTGAGACCGGGATCCCGAAGCCGAGCTCGGGAAGGTCCCCACCGCGTCGGAACGGACCCTCCGGCGCGAGCGCCCTCGTGAAGTCCCACTCACATCGTTCCAGGGTGAGAACATGAGCAGACCGAGTCCGTGTGCAGCCTTCGAGGGGTCGATCCGATCGTCAGGTCCGAGAAGGGGGGCGACCGAGCGGTCGCCCGGCATGATCCTCGCCCTGGGACTGGCGCTCCTTCCCCTTCTCGGCCAACCGCTCTTCCCTGCCGCTCAGTCCCCGCCTGCGGAGGTGGCCCATGACCTGCCCACGGTAGGGTCGGACCCACCCTCCGCTAGGGCGGCAGCGCAGGGGTCCACGGTTCCGTCCCTCCCGAGCGGCCCAGGGTCCGAGGTGGGGCCAGGGAACGGTACGCAGCGCAACCTCGCCCCCGGAGGGAACATGGGGGGAGAAGGTCGCGGGACCTCCCCGCTCGTTCCGGGAGCGACCCCGATCTCGGCGAAGGCCCCTCCCGCCCGGTCTTCTCCGAAGGCGGGGACCGTGCGAGGCCCGCTGACCGTGCCGGACGGGGCCTCGCTCCTCGCCCAGGCCGAGAGCTCTCTGGGCGGGGGCGCAGGCCCGGCCCAAGGTCAGACCCTCTCCTGCGAGCCCGTCCACGTCGGAGGGAGCGCAGCCTGCTCCTCCTCCCGAGCCGTCCTCTCCCCCAAGCTCCCCGACGGCGCGAGCACCCCCTCCTGGACCGAGACCGTGGTGCCGCCTCAGCGCAGCGGCGCGGCGATGGTGTACGACGCGGCCGACGGTTACGTCCTGCTCTACGGCGGGTCGAACGCCCAGTCCTCGACCTTGACCGACACCTGGAAGTTCCTGGGCGGGGTCTGGACCCCCCTGTCCCCCTCGACCTACCCCTCTGCGAGGACGGAGGAGAGCATGACCTATGACAGTGTGGACGGGTACGTCCTGCTGTTCGGGGGGCTCTACGGGAGCTCGACCTACCTCGGGGATACGTGGAAGTTCGTGGGAGGCAGCTGGACGCAGTTGTGCTCGAGCTGCACCATCACCGCGAGGGAGGGAGCGGCGATGGCGAACGACACGGCCGATGGCTATGTCGTGCTCTTTGGGGGATACAACGGGGGATACCTCGCGGACACCTGGAAGTTCACTGGGGTTTCCTGGACGGCGCTCTCGCCACCGACCTCGCCCCCGGCCCGGGCGTACGCCGCCATCACCTACGATGAGGGCGACAAGTACGTGGTCGCGTACGGAGGGTACGGCCCAAGTCTCCTCGGTGACACCTGGGAGTTCTTCGGGGGTTCCTGGACGGAGATCTGCAGCGGCCTGACCTGCCCGCTCACGGCGCGCGCCGCTCCCGGCATGGCGTACGATGAGGTCGATCGCCATGTGGTACTGTTCGGGGGCTCACGGGGAGGCGCGATCTCCGAGACCTGGACGTATGCGGCGGGGACCTGGACCCAGATCTCTCCTGCGACACCGCCCCCGCCCCGGTACCAGATGGGAGCCGCCTACGACGCCCAGGACGGCTACGTCCTGCTGTTCGCTGGTGGGGGTCCCCCGGGCTACTTGGGGGACACTTGGACGTTCGCCTCCGGGAGCTGGACGACGCTCCCGGCCGAGAGTTCCCCTTCGCAGCGCCAGGACGCGAGCTTGACGTACGACGCGGCGGACGGGTACGTCCTGCTCTTCGGGGGGTACACCCGCGTGGACGGCATGGGAGGATACAACTTCGTTCTGAGCGACACCTGGAAGTTCGTCGCCGGGGGATGGACCGAGCTCTACCCCACGAGCTGGCCGGCGGGGCGTTGGGGCGCCGCCATGGCGTACGATGCGGCGGATGGATACGTGGTCCTGTACGGGGGTTACAACAGCAGCGGCCTCGGAATGTACTACGATGACACCTGGAAGTACCTCGCGGGATCCTGGACCCAGCTCTGCCTAGGCTGCGGACCCCGTGACGAGTACAGCTCGTTCACGTTCGATACCATCGACAACTACCTGGTGGCGTTCGGTGGCACCACGGGGGGACCCCTCCAGGGGACCTGGAAGTTCTCGGGGGGTGTGTGGAGCACGCTCGGCCCTGCATCCTCCCCTACAGCCCGCTGGGGGGCGGCGATGGCCTACGACCCCGTGGACCACTACGTCCTCCTTTTCGGAGGGTACGATGGCACCACCTACGACGGTGACACCTGGAAGTTCCTCGGTGGGCAGTGGACCTCGCTCGGGCCTTCCCCGGTCCCCTCCGCGCGTCAAGGAGCGAGCATGGTCGGCGATCCGGCCGATGAGTACGTGGTGCTCTTCGGGGGGACGACAGGCGCGGGACCTCTCAGCGACACCTGGAAGTGGGCCGGGAACGCCTGGACCGCCTGGTCGCCCTCCACCTCCCCGCCTCCGCGGTTCAACGGCGCGATCGCCGACGATGTGGCGGACGGGTACGTCGTACTCTTCTCGGGGGACGACGGGACGACCCTGGGTGACACGTGGGAGCTCACCCTCCCGCCGCCCACCGTCTCGGCGCCTACGCCCAGCCAGGCCGCGGCGGACGTGGGCCAGACCTTCTCCTTCAGCGCGACAGCGAACGGCGGGACGGGGACCTACCCCACCTACACGTGGACCCAATCCTCGGTGAACCTTGGCTGCACGCTCGTTAGCGCGCCCTCCATATCATGCACGCCCACCGTCGTCGGCACCTCCTACACCGTCTCGGTCTCCGTGACCGACTCCGCCGGACGCAGCTCGAGCGTTGCGACCTCGGCCGCTTACACCGTGGACGCCGACCCGACAGTGAGCGTTCCGACAGGAAGCCCCTCCTCGGGGGGGATCGACAGCGGCGAGACCGTCACCTTCAGCGCCACCTCCACCCCCGGATCGGGCGGGGACACCTATGTCTGGAACAATCTGCCTACGGGGTGTCTTTCCTCGAGCACGCTCTCGCTGCCCTGCGATCCCGGCACCATGGCCGCGAACGCCACGTTCCTAGTCTCCGTCACGATCAAGGACTCGAACGGCTTCTCCGTCACGGGGGGGCAGCTCAGCTACCTCGTCCACCCGGCCCCTTCGCCGAGGGTCCCCCTGGCCTCTCCTGGGAGCGGGGGCGTGGACGATGGACAGACGGTCACGTTCAGCACGGGCGCGACGCTCGGCACCGGGAGCTACACCCTCTGGTCCTGGTCCGGCCTTCCCGGTTGCACGGGGGCGAACGCCCCCGTGCTGAGCTGCCCGACGAGCGGGGTCGTGACGAACACCACGTTCACGGTCGCGGTCACGGTCACGGACTCGAACGGGGCCACCGGGACGGCGAGCCTGTCGTACCTGGTCCATCCGGACCCGGCCGTTACCGTCCCTGCGGGCACCCCGAGCTCGGTCGACAGCGGAGGGACGGTCTCCTTCAGCGAGGTCGCCACCTTAGGGAGCGGGAGCTACTCGTGGGCCTGGTCGGGCCTGCCGTCCTCTTGCACTTCCCAGGACCTCCGGGTCCTCCCGTGCACCCCCACCGGGGTCGTCGCGAACACCACCTTCACAATCACGGCAACCGTGACGGACTCGAACGGGGGGAGCGCGACTAGCTCATCGCTCCTTTACACGGTGGACGCCGACCCTGCGGCGAAGGTCCCGGTCGCCTCCTCCGCCAGCGGGGCGGTGGACAGCGGCCAGGCGGTCGTCTTCAGCACCGGAGCGACGCTCGGGACGGGGTCGTACACCACGTGGGGATGGAGCGGGCTACCGGGATGCCCGTCGTCCAACACGCCGGTGTTGAGCTGCCTGACGGGTGGGGTCATTTCGAACACGACCTTCACGGTCACCGTCACGGTCACCGACTCGAACGGAGGGAGCGGAAGCGCCTCCCTCTCCTACCTCGTCCACCCCGCACCGGTCCCGAGCGGGATCTCCGCGTCCCCCACGAGCGGGGGCGTGGACAACGGCCAGACCTTGACCTTGAGCAGCGGGGCCTCTCTGGGCACAGGCAGCTACACGACGTGGACATGGTCGGGGCTTCCCGGGTGCGCCCCCGCGAACTCCCCGGTGCTGAGCTGTTCGGCGAGCGGCGTGGTCGCGAACACCTCCTACACGATCTCGCTCGTGGTGACGGACTCGAACGGCGGGACGGGAACGACCTCGCTCGTGTACGTGGTGCATCCGGACCCCTCGGTCTCCGCCCCTGTGGGGTCCACGTCGTCGGTCGATAGTGGCCAATCGGTCGCGTTCAGCGCTCTGGCGACCTTGGGCACGGGGAGCTACACGTGGAGCTGGTCGGGGCTCCCGACCTCCTGCTCGTCCCAGGACCTCCGGGTCCTCCCCTGCGTCCCCACAGGGCTCGCCGTGAACACCACGTTCTCCATCACGGTCTCGGTCCGGGACTCGAACGGGGGGGGCGCCTCGAGCACCTCGTTGTCCTACACCGTGGAGGCCGACCCCTCTCCCCAGGGCCCGGTCGCCGCCCCCGTCAGTGGGGGGGTCGACAGCGGTCAGACGGTCGTCTTCAGTTCCGGGGGGACCCTGGGGACGGGTTCCTACTCCTCGTGGAGCTGGTCCGGTCTCCCGGGATGTCCGAGCTCGAGCTCGCCGGTCCTCTCCTGCACCACCAGCGGGGTGGTGGCGAACACCTCCTACACGGTGGTCGTGACCGTGACCGACTCGAACGGAGGGAGCGGAATGGCCTCCCTCGTCTATCTTGTCCTTGCGGCCCCGCTCCCGAAGGTCCCCTCGGCCTCCCCGTCGAGCGGTGGCGTGGACGACGGCCAGACCGTGACCTTCAGCACGGGGGCCACGCTGGGCACGGGGAGCTACTCGTTCTCCTGGTCCGGGCTCCCAGGGTGCGCGAGCGCGAACACCCCGGTGCTGACGTGCACCACGAGCGGTGTCGCGTTGAACACCACGTTCAGCATCGTGGTCGTCGCGACCGATACGAACGGAGGGTCGGGAAGCGCCTCGCTCTTCTACCTGGTGCACCCGGACCCCGTGGCGAGGGCCCCCTCGGCGACGCCTCCGAGCGGAGGCGCGGATGAGGGGCAGACCGTGACGTTCGACTCGGGGGCCACGCTAGGCACCGGCGTCTACTCGTCGTGGAGCTGGTCGGGCCTTCCCGGATGCGCGAGCGCGAACGCTCCCGTCGTGACCTGCGCGGTGAGCGGCGTCTCCGCCAACACGACCTTCACGGTCGCCGTGACGGTGGTCGATTCGGACGGAGGGAGCGCTACGGCCTCCCTTTCGTACCTGGTACACGCCCTCCCGGTGGCCGCGGTGCCGGTGGCCTCTCCCGGCAGCGGCGCGGTGGACGACGGGCAGACCCTCGTGTTGACCACGGGCGCGACGCAGGGTACGGGGGCCTACTCCCTGTGGAGCTGGTCGGGGCTTCCCGGGTGCGCGAGCGTGAACGCTCCGACGCTCAGCTGCACCACGGCCGGCGTCTCGGCGAACACCACGTACACCATCTCGGTCACCGTCACGGATTCGAACGGGGGGTCGGGGAGTGCTTCGCTCTCTTACCTGGTCCACCCCGCCCCGGCTCCGAAGGCGATCTCGGCCTCCCCGGCCAGCGGAGGCGTGGACGCGGGGCAGACGGTGGTGTTCGGCTCGGGCGCTTCGCTGGGTACGGGGGCCTACACGGCGTGGACGTGGTCAGGGCTCCCGGGCTGCACGAGCGCGAACCTCCCCGTGCTCAGCTGCACGACCGGAGGTCTCGCCGTGAACACCAGCTACACGGTCCAGATCTCCGTCCTGGACTCCAACGGCGGCTCGGGCGTGGCCACACTGGTCTATCTCGTCCTGGCGGACCCGGTGGCGAAGGTCCCGGTCGCCGCCCCCGTCAGCGGGGGGGTGGACAACGGGCAGACCGTGACTTTCAACGCAGGGGCCACGCAGGGCTCGGGGAGCTACACGACCTGGTCGTGGTCCGGTCTCCCCGGTTGCTCCGGGGCGAACTCCCCCGTGCTGAGCTGCGCGACCGCAGGGGTCGCCTCGAACACGACCTTCACCGTCGCGGTCACCGTCTCGGACTCCAACGGCGGGTCCGGGACCGCGAGCCTCTCGTACCTGGTGCACCCCGACCCCGCCATCACGCTTCCCACCGGTTCCCCGTCGGTGATCGACAACGGGGGGACGGTCCAGTTCAGCGCCTTGGCGACGCTCGGCTCCGGCGGGTACGTCTGGAGCTGGTCGGGGCTTCCCTCGTCGTGCACCTCCCACGACCTCCGGGTCCTTCCGTGCACTCCCACCGGGATCCTGGCGAACACGACCTTCTCGATCACGGCCACGGCGACCGACTCCAACGGCAACAGCGTTACCGGCGCGCCGTTCGCCTACACCGTGGACTCGGACCCTTCCATCGCGGGCGCGAGCGCTTCCCCCGACCCGACGGACGTCGGGGTGGCTGTCCAGCTCTCGGCCTCCGGCGGGGGCGGCACACCGGCGTACCTCTTCCTCTGGAGGTGCACCGACGGGTTCGTCGCCTCCCTTCAGCAAGCGTCCCACTCCTTCTCGACGCCAGGCTCTCCCTCCTGCGAGATCTGGTGGAACGACTCGGTGGGTGGGAGCGCGAGCCAGACGCTATCGGTAACTGTGGGGAGTGGGCCGGCGATCGCCCTGGCCGCGACCACGCCCCAGGTCGACGTGGGCGAGACCGCGAGCGTGGGCGGGACCGTCTCGGGCGGCCTGGGGCCGTTCGTCTGCACCTGGTACGTGAACGGCGTTGCCCAAGGCGGCACGGGCTGCGCGGGGATGAGCGCTCTCGCCTCTTCCGCCGGGTGGCTCAACTTCACCGCGACCGTCGCGGACTCGCTCGGAGCCATCGGCACCTCCGCCCTTCTCGCGATCCCTGTCGCGGTGCGGCCCTCCGTCTCGGTCTCGCCCACCGGGGGAGCCTTGGACGTGGGTCAGTCCTTCGTCCTGACCTCGTCCGTCGCCGGAGGCAGCTCCCCCGTCGCCTGCCAGTGGCTCCTCAACGGGAGCGCCATCGCCTCGGCCACGAGCTGCGTTGGCTACACCTTCCTTCCGTCCCATGGGGGAAGCTACCTCCTGGGCATCGTCGCCATGGACTCGGCAGCCCCGCCCCGCTCCGGGTGGTCGAACGTCTCGATCAACGTGTCCGCGCCGTTGCTCCTCGCGTTGACCCCCTCCTCGGGGGTGATGGACCTAGGTCAATCGCTCCTCTTCGTCGTCGCGGCCGCGGGAGGTCGCGCTCCGTATGCCCAGCAGTGGTACCTCAACGGGACCGCCATCAGCGGGGCAGCCGGTCCTTCCTACCTCTTCACACCCTCGGGGGCGGGGGCCTCCTACCTCCTCGGAGTGGTCGTCGGGGATGCCAATGGGGCCCAGGTGTGGGCGAACACCTCGATCGCGGTCGACCCCAAGCTCTCGGTCGGGTCCACCCCCGCCGGCCCGCTGGAGGTCGTGGTTGGTTCCTCGGTCGCCTTCCGCGCCACCACGGCGGGAGGGGACCTTCCCATCTCGTACCGCTGGTACGTGAACGGGGGGTTGCAAGCCGGGGCACCGACCGCCACGTTCACCTTCTCCTCCGCGAGCCCCGGGGTCTTCGTGGTGAACGTGTCGGTCGCGGACGCCCTCGGGTCCCAAGCGACCTCGACGAGCACGACCGTGGACGTCGTCGCGATCCTCGTCGCGGTCTCCGGCCCTGCGATGGCCGAGGTCGGGGTCCCGTCGATCTTCATGGCGAGCGTCGAGGGTGGCGTGGGAACGCTCTCCTACCAATGGTCGGTCGATGGGACGCCCCTCGCCGGGGCGTCGACGAGCAACCTCTCCTTCACGCCGACCACCCCCGGAGCGCACACCCTCACCGTCCTGGTCCGGGATGCCGGTGGGCTCACCGCCACGAACTCGACCACCGTGCAGACGGTCTCGCGGCTCGCGGTCGCTCTGAGCACCAATACGTCGTCGGCCTTCGTCAGGTGGACGGTCCATCTAGCGGCCCTGGTCACCGGGGGCACCGGGCCTTACCACTTCCTTTGGACGCTCAACGGGTCCTCGATCCCGGGGGCGACCGGAGCGCTCTACAACTTCACCGCGCGTGGAGCCGGGAACTACTCGTTCCAGGTCAGCGCGACCGACGCCCAAGGAGTGGGAGCGACCTCGCCCATCCTCGTCCTCACCGTGGCGCCGATCCCGGGGCCGAGCGGCGGCAAGACCAAGGGGCCCACGGGCTCGGAAGGCCCGCTGTCGCTTCCCGCCCTTCTGGGCATCCTCGGAGGGATCGCGGCGGTGGTGCTCGCCCTCCTGGTCCTCCTGCGGCGCCGACGCTCCTCCACCCCGCCTCCGTCGCCCGACGAGTTCGCGGATGCTCTCCCGACCGCGCCGATGGTGGACGCACGGATGCCGACGGGGGAGGACACGCAGGCCCCGACCCCGGGTGGGGACCCCTCGGAGTCGCCGGATGATTTCGACCCGACCCGGCCCCCTCTGCCCAAGAACCAGACGCTCCCCGCGGTCGGCCCGCCAGGGATCTCGCGGAGCGCGGCGGCGGGTCTCTAGCCATCAGCGCTGGCCGAACGGCGCCTTACGCGGGAGCCCCGGCGTGACCCATCAACGGCAGGCCCAGCAGGTCCTGCATCCGGAGCAGGACCTTGCGGCCCCGTGCGCGGTCCCCCGCATCCAGCCCCCCCCGTCCAAACGCTTGGATGTCCGCCGCCGTCGCCTGCAGCGCGCTCAGGGCCTGAGGGATGTCGAGGTCCAGGGCCAGCGCTCGGGGGATCTTGGCGAAGCTCCTCTCTAGCCGTTCGACAGGGTACCCCTCGGCCTCGGTCCCGTCCAGGAGCCCGTGGAACGTCCTCTGGAGGTCGTGCCACATCGCGTCGGTCGATCGGGCGTCCATCTCCAGGTACTCGATCCCGTCCCGATAGGACTTGGAGAGGACGTACCAGCGCAAGGCCGGGGCACAGATCTCGTCCAAGGCCTCGCGGATGGTGATGAGGTTCCCCAGGGACTTCGACATCTTCCGCTCCCCCATGGTGACGAACCCTCCGTGCAGGAAGCCCTTCGAGAAGGGGCTACGTCGCAGGCCGTAGGAGATCAGGTTCTCGGCGTAGTGGTGGGGGAACATGAGATCCAGCCCTCCGCCGTGCAGGTCGAGGGGGAGCGGCAGGAAGCTCGAAGCCATGACGTAGCACTCGAGGTGCCACCCCGGCATCCCCTTCCCCCAGGGGCTGGGCCAGACGGGCGAAGGGGGGGAGGAGGGCTTCCAGAGGACAAAGTCCCGGGGGTCCTCCGCCTCGGGCTCCGCGCTCTGCCCGGGTTCCGGGACCGCGTGGGCGCTCAGCATCGCATCCGCGGAGAAGTTCCCTCCGCTCGCCGGCACCGCGCTCGCGTCGAAGTAGACCGAGCGGCCCTTCCGATAGGCGATCTTCCTCTTCTCGAGCGTCCGGATCGCCTCGATGATCCCCGAGACGTAGTCGCTGGACCTAGGGCTCCAGCCAGGGGGGATGACCCCCAACGAGGCCATGTCGTGGACGAAGGAGCGTTCCTCTCTTCGCGCCAGCTCCTTCCAGCTCACCCCGAGCTTGAGGGCCCGACGCGTGAGCTTGTCCTCGAAGTCGGTGATGTTCTGAACGTGGCCGACCCGCGCGCCTTGGGCGAGGAAGAAGCGCTTGACGGTGTCGAAGAGAAGGTAGGTCCGCGCGTGCCCCACGTGGGCCTGGTCGTACACCGTGGGACCGCAGACGTAGAGCGCAAGGGGACGCCCCCGGGGGGGGCCCAGGACCTGCCACCGCCGGGCGAGGGAATCGAGGTATTGGAGGTCCATGGGGGGGCCTCGACACGGCTCGACCGAAAAAGACGAGGGGGGGACCTTCAGGGACTTCGAGACCCTAGGGCACGTCGCAGGAGCGCTCCAAGCGCGAAGGCACGGGCCGCACTCCCGTCCTCAATAGCGGCTCACGAGGAGGCCCGGGACACGACCGAAGTCCGGATCTCGGGAGACCACGAAGTCGTGCCGACGGACCGCCAGGGCCGCCACGGCGAGGTCCACCGCTCCTAGCGAGGCGCCGACCCGAAGCGCGTCCCCGCCCAGGCGGGCGGCCTCGTCGGCCAGATCTCGGTCCACTGTAACCACTTCCAGGGTATCGAACATCCGGGCGGTTCGGTCGAGGTACTTGCCCCCTTTGAGATAGGCCCCGGCCATCACCTCGGTGAACACGGGGGCAACGGTCCGCAGGGGTCGGTTCTCGCTTTCGAGGGCCCGGGAGCGCTCCACGGCCTCCGCGACGTCCTTCGAGACGTCGATGAGGAAGGTGGCATCCAGGACCGGCATGGGAGTCCTCTAGAGGCCCGCGAGCCGACGGATCCGGGCCCTTTCTTTGACCTTTCCGCGGGCCAGGGCCTCCTCGACCTTACGGAGATCCTTCGCCGACATGTCCGACCAGATCCCTGCAAAGTCGGAGAGACGGCCTCGGGGGCGGGCGAGACGGCGTACCACGTCGTTAAAGGTCTCGTCCCCCCGGCGGGCCTGCCGCAGCAGGTCGTAGGTGTCAGGGTCCAAGGCGACCGTCTTCACGCGGACCTCGGGCATGACATATAGTGAATGTTTACATTTAGTATAACGCTTGCGACGCTGCCGCGCCCTGTAGGAAAGCCAGGGTCCGATCCCCTCCTAGAGAAAGGAACGAGGACCACGGGATCGAACCAGCGCAAGGGCGAGCGGGGGACCTTCTCGGGAGGAGAGGGGCGCGGGACGGCGTGGAGGCTCTTCCCCCTCGGAAGGCGGGGTCGAACTCGCGGAAGTGGCCCGCCGTCGCGCCGATGGACACCGCCTGAACGGGCCACTACAGGGGCGGCCGCTCCGCCAACGAGGGGGCTGTCGCGCGCGGGGCATACTTCCCGGGCTCCATGAAGACCTGCTGGGCATCGATGACCCAGCCGTCCTTGCTCTTCGCGATCTTCGGGCTGTCTAGGAGCGCGCGTCCCAAAGCCACCAGCTCCCCGTGTCGGGTGACGAGGACGACCCGCTGCCCCTCCATGAACGCCCCCACGATCTTCAGGATCCCCCCGGCCGCGAGGTCGGCCCCATGCGCTAGCGCATCGACGGCGCTGTCCTTGATCACGACCTGAGGGAACCTTCCCCACACCTTGATGGGCGGCTGAAGGCAGGCGAGCAGACCCTGCGGGGACCCCTCGCGCGCCGCGGCGACCAGGTCCGCGAGCGAGGAGAGGGAGAGGATCTCGCCCTCGGTGAAGGGCCCGGTCGCGGTCCTTCGGAGCTCCACCATGTTCGCCCCCGGGCCGAGCGCCTCGCCCAGGTCGACGGCGAGGGTCCGGATGTACGTCCCCGAGTCGCACTGGATGTCGAGGAGGACCTCCAGCCCCCTGCGCTCCAGGAGGGTCAGCTTGTGGATGACGCGGACCCGGCGCTCCCGACGGACCGCCGAGCGGACCGGAGGAAGCTGGAAGATGGGCCCCTGGAACTCCTTCAGGACGCGCTCCAGCTCCGCGTTGGGGACCGGACCGTGGAAGCGGAAGACGGCGACGTAACGCTTCGGGAACTCGAGGATGAGCGGGAGGAGACGCAGCGCCTTCCCGACGGAGATCACGAGGACCCCGCTCACCCCGGGATCGAGCGTCCCCGCGTGGCCCGCACGCGCGACCCCCAGGAGGTCGCGGACCCAGGCGGTGACCTGGTGGGAGGTCGGTCCCCTCGGCTTGTCGATGATGAGGAAACCCCCTTCGGGCGGCAGGGGCAGGTCGACCTTCGGGGGAGAGGGGGCGAGCGGGGCCTTGGGGGGCTCGGGCGCGGCTCGAGCCGGTGGAGCGGTCGCGGCGCGCTCCGCCGGGGGGGTCAGGCGGGTGCGGGCTCCGCGAGCCGTACGTCCTCCGGGAGCCTTTCGTAGATGGTCTGGACGACCTGGCGGGCGTCCAGTCGGGTCGAGTCGATGCCGACCTCGTAGTGAAGTTCGTTGAGCTCGATCCCGTAGTACTTGCGGTACCGCGCCGCCTCGCTCGCCTCCCGCACGCGCATCGCCGGCAGAACGAGGTCCGCGGGCACGCCCTCGCGTCGTCCGATGCGCTGGGCCCGGGTGAACTCCGCTGCGGTGATGTAGATCCGGATCACGGGGATGAAGCGCCGGACCAAGAGCTCGCCGATGATCCGCCCTTCGAGGATGCGGTGCGGCGAGGCCAGCCCCACCATGGTCTCGTCGAGCGTCTTGTCGATGCGGTCATCCCGCAGGGCCATCTCCCCGAAGGTACGGAGGTCGACGCCCCTTCGGCTCGCCTCGCTGCGGAAGATCTCCCCGGCGCTCACGTACTCCCGGTGGAGGAGGTCCGCCAGCTTGCGCCCCGCGGTCGACTTCCCGCTACCGGGGGGGCCCCCCACCGTCAACACGGAGCCCTTCATGCGCCTCCCAGGGGAGGTTCGACCGGCACAAGAGGCGCCGGCTCGGCATCGGGGAGCTTCTGCGCGAGCGCGGCGTGCTTGAGGTACCGACGGAAGATCAGGTTCAGCGGCACGGTGTACAGGCTGAAGGCCGCGAACCAGAGCGGGAAAGGCCCGAACTGTCCGAGCAGGTTCGCGGGGTCACCGAACATCAGGACAGAACTCCCCTTGCAGGCGAAGGGCGGGACGGGCACCGAGGGGGGGGAGACGGTCGTGGTCCCGTACTGGAGGCCCTGGAACCCCCAGCCCACGGACCCCCGCGCGTCGATGATCAGCAGGGTGATGGTGTAGGCTCCCACAGCCTGGGGTTTGAAGCTCCACGTGCTGAACGTACTGCCCTTCCCGTGGGGGCCGCTAGCATTCTCGATCGCCCCGCCCGTCGAAAGCCCGGTGGCCCACCAGGTGTAGTTGTAGGGGGCATATCCGCCCGGCGGGGCCCCCGCAACGGGCCCCAGGACCGACGCGGTCAAATTGAACGAGGCCGGGCTGCCCACCGGGAGCACGGTCGCCGACGGCCCGATGGCCGGGCGCGGGCATTGTTCCGCGATGTAGAGCCCCATCCAGGTGTAGATGGCGATCAGCAGGACCCAAGTGATGACCATTCCCTTGAACTGTGCGATGGTCACCTTGCTCTGGCGGACCTGGATCGCGTCCATGTGAGGCTTCAGCGCCTCCATGTGCTCCTTCTTCTGGCTCCGAACGGCCTTCATCCAGAGCGGGCGGATGGCGGCCTGGTGGTGCGCCACCGTGGCGGACTCGATCCAATCGGTGGTGAAGTGGTAGGCGACCGCCGAGAGCCCCATCTCGAGCGCAGCGGCGAAGAACATCGTGGCGAGTAGGGCGTGTCCCCCGAAGCCGAAGGCGGGCGCGAGGAGGCCGCCGAACGCGAGGGCGATGGAATTCCTCGCGCTGTTGTCGATGAGCATGTAGAGGCCCATGAATCCGAGGAAGAACAGAATGAACCGGCTCACGCCCTTGCGGAGCTCGCCCTTCGCCTTCGCCGCCTGTTCCTTGCGGCGAGCGGCCTCCTCCTGGGAGACCTCTGGCTCTTCCTCTTCGTCCTCCTCGTCCTCCTCCTCGCCCTTCCCAGCGCCCTTGGCTTCCACCTTCCCCGCGGGAAGGGGGGACGTCGACGCCGCAGGCTCGGGGGTCGAGGAGGGGAGGGGCGCGTCCTGAGAGGGGAGCGGCTCGTTGGAAGAGGACGGGCTGGCCACCGGCTCGTCAGACTTCGCGGGACCCGTCCCCCCCGAGGGGAAGAACGGGTCGATGGACGGGCTCACGCCTCACTCCCCGCCCAAGAAGCGCCTCAGGAGCGGGTTCATCTCCATCAACTGTTCGCGCCCCATCGCCTCGTAGAGATTGATGATGATCCCTACGGTGAGCAGCACGCCCGTCCCCGAGGCGTTCCCGACCGTCCCGATAAGGTCCGCCCCCGCGGCGAGCGCGCCCACCGCGGCCCCCGAGAGGACCGTGATCACGGGGATGTAACGCTCGAGCACACGTCGGAGGACGCGCGGGTCCCGGCGGAACCCGGGGATCTGCATCCCGCTGGCCTCGATCTGGCGGGCCACGGCCTCGGGCCCCATGTTCGTCGTCTGGATCCAGAACTTGGCGAACATGATCGACCCACCGACCATGAGCGAGAAGTAGACCAGGATGTGGATCAGGTCCTGGAATGCCGTATGGCCCGTGAGGAAGTTCCCATAGATCGAGGGGTTCAGGATGGGCAGCAGCCAGCTCTCGAGACCGTTCGGTGTGGAGACGTAGTACGCCCCACCCGTGAGCGGCGTCGAGGTCGAGATCCCTAACGCCTGGGCCTGCGTCTGCGAAGCGTAGCTTCCGATCCACCACTGGTGTCCCACGCCCGGGAAGTTCATCAGCGTCGGGTTCGACCAGAGCAGGATCGAGAACATGGAGACGTTGGCCAGCAGGGCGGCCATCAAGATCACGGGGATGTTCGAAGCGTAGATCAACCGCAGCGGATAGCGCCCGCGCGCCCCGCGCGCCTCGGCGTGCGAAAGCGGCAGCTCGATGCGGGTCGACTCCGTCCAGGCGACCAGAAAGAAGATGGAAGCGGTCCCCGCTAAGGCGATGATCGGGTTAGGATAGCGCAGCAGGATCTCCTCGATCCCGCCTCCCGCGAGCTGTCCCGCATTGAGGTGCGTCAGGAAGAACCAGGTCTTGAAGATGGTCCCGGCCGGCGGGTTGCTGACGGAGACCGGCTGCTGCGGGTTCGTGGGCAGCCAGTTCACGGTCCCCGTGAAGATGGCCTGGGAGACGCCCGCGGCGATGAAGAGCGAGATCCCGCTGCCGATGCCCCACTTGCTCACGACCTCGTCCATCAGGAAGACGAGGTAGCTCCCGAAGGCGAGCTGGGCGATGATGATGGTGTCGGCGATGATCTGCCCGTTCCCTGGAGAGAACTGGTCGAGCGTCGCGACCAGGGAGGAGGAAGGGAAGAGGTAGCCGTAGACCTGAGGGATCGCCTCGGTCAGGATCATCGCGACGACCAGGATCTTCTGCGCCCCCTGGTACATCCCCTTGTCCTCGTCGTCGGTGAGGTCGAGGTTGATGATCTTCGCCCCGACGAAGAGCTGCATGATGATCGAGCCCGTAACGATGGGTCCGATACCCAGGTGCATGAGCGTGCCCTGGGCCCCGGCCAGGATGGCCCGGTAGCTGGCGAACAGGTCGATCGTCTGTGTTGGGTCGATCCCGTAGATGAAGATGTTCGTCAGGACGAAGTAGAGCAGCAGGACCGTCGTCGTCCAGAAGAGCTTGGTCCGGAAGTGGACATGGCCGCTGGATTTCGAGACCGCAGGGAGGCGCGAGGTGATGGGCTTCCAGCCGTAGAGCTTGGACTTGTCGCCATCGTAGCTGACGATCAGAAGGGCGAGCCCCTCGACGAAGAAGAGGAGCAGTCCGAGGAGAGCGACCCCGAGGTAGGTGGGATGGGCCCAGATCCAGTCCAGGTAGAGGATCAGCGCGCCGAACGCGATGAAGACCGGCGCGCTGCGCCAGTCCCGGGGGGTCTCCTCCTCGGCCACTTGAGCCTCCGCTGAGCTTCGCAAAGAGCTCCGGCTGGAGGTATATATGCTCTACCGATAGCCGGCCCTCGAGGGAACGCCCGTTCGGGACATGCCTCGCCGGGAACAGGGTTCGGTCGTCCGGCCTCCCCTGTCGACCCCCACCCCCGGGGAGGGTCGGACGCATCATCGACCGGAGGGTCCGCGGGAGTTCTTGATCGGGCACCGCGAAGAGATACTTCAGGCGCTCTCGGGCCGGGACCTGACACCGCTCCACTTTGCTCAGGACTCGGGGGAGCCCGTCCCCCTTCCCGATGGCTCGGTCCAACTGGTGGTCACCTCTCCTCCCTACCCCTACATCGAGATGTGGGACCGATCGTTCGAGCGGGCGCTCCGATGGGAGCCGGGAACCCTGGCGAACGACCCCGATCGGCTCGAGGCGATCCATCACTACCTTGCCCGGACCTGGCGCGAGTGCTACCGCCTCCTACAGGAGGGAGGTCTCCTCTGCGTCAACATCGGGGATGCGACGCGTTCGGTCGGAGGGGAGTTCCGCCTCTTCCCGAACCACGCTCACGTGATCCGCGAGTGCGAGGAGTTGGGGCTGCGCTCGCTCGTCCCGATCCTGTGGAAAAAGCCGACGAACAAGCCCAACAGCTTCCTGGGAAGCGGCTTCGCGCCCCCGAACGCCTACGTGACGCTGGACTGCGAGAGCATCCTCATCTTCCGGAAGGGGGGACGACGCCTCCTCCCACCGCACGACGTGCTTCGAGCCGCCTCGCAGTTCTCCAAGGCAGAACGCGACCTGTGGTTCTCCCAGGTCTGGACGGTCCGGGGGGCGCCGCAGCGGGATGGGGCTGCCTCGTTCCCCGAGGAGATCCCGTACCGTCTGGTCCGGATGTTCTCGCTCCTGGGCGACACGGTCCTCGACCCGTTCGCGGGGAGCGGGAGCACGCTTCTGGCCGCCTGGCGCCTTGGCCGACGTCCGGTCGGGATCGAGCTCGCCTCCCCTCGACAGAGGAGGCTCGAGCCCCATGTCCCTACGGAGGGTATCGACCCCCGAAGGGTCCTGGGGCACCTCCTCGAGCTCTACCCGGACCGACCGACGGGAACTTTGGGACCGCCGGGGCGCGGATAGGGTGACGGCCCTACCCCGTCCGCGAGGAGGTGGTCGTCAGGCGGTTCCTCCGATTAGAGGCTGCACGAGGTCCCCGTCGGCCAGACATGGAGGGCTCCTTGGTTGGGGTCCTGGTACACCGAGAAGTCGATGCATCCGGATCCGGTCGGATTGTTCACGCTCACGGACCAGGAGTGGTCGGTCTGGATCTGGTAGTCCAAGCTCCCGGAGATCCCCAACGACACCTCGACACCGGCATAGGGCACCCTGAAGCTCAGCGAAAGACCGAGGCTCTCGGAAATGTCGGAGGCGGTGGAGTGACTGGCGTCGCAGCTCACCGTCTGATCGGTGTCCTGAGCCGTCAGAGAGCAAACAAGATTGGCCCCCCCGTTCTGGGCCCACGATAGGCTCTCCGGGTCGATCTGGAGAGGGGCCGATGTGACCCTGTAGTAGCCGTCGTTCGAAGAGGGGTTGCCATGAATCACATTCTGCAGAATGTACTCGCAGCAATAGGCGGAGCCCTCCGTGAACGTGTAGAACTGGCTCGTCATCTCGTCGACGAGCTCGAGCCCCGCGTAACAGCTCCCCTGACTGTAGGGACTCTGCTTGACCACACCCAGGCAGTTGTTCTCCGTGGGAGTCTCGGTCGTCTGACCGGAGCTCTGGCTCTCGGTGTTGGACCAGGTGGCCGAGCCCTGGGCGATGCCCACGCTCGCGGAGAGGGTCAGCGACTGGGTGGTCGACACCGTGCTGGAATAGCTGACGCTGGCAGCGCCTTCGGACAGCCACTGGGTACCCGTCCAGGCCCCAGGGTCGTTAAAGAACGCTACGCCGGCCACGGAAGGTATCGGTACCTGGGCGGTGTCCGTGATCAAGAGCCCGGTGAAGGTGTTCGTCCAGAAGGTCTGGTCGAAGTAGGGCGCGGTGTCGGGCAGAAGGCCGTAGCAGGCGCCATCTTCCCAAGGATCCACGTCGATGCTGAGATAGTAGTAGTTCCCGTCGATGGCATGGTACTGGTCGAGCCAGGAGGGGTATCTCGCCTCGCCCGGCGGGATGTCCACCGCGAAGTTCCCGTTCGACCCCGTGGTCGTGCAAGCGAACCCCGTCGTCATCGCGCCGCCGTACCACCACTTCACGAGGACCACGACCCCGGTGGGGAAGGAGGCGGACCACGACATGTAGTTGTTCTGAGTGTCGAGGGACGGCGTCTCGATCGCGACCTGGCCGCTGACGAGAACAGGATTGCTCCCTCCGCTGCCACCTCCCGAACCTCCGCTGCCACCCGAACCCCCTGTCCCCCCGCTCCCTCCCCCACCACCATAGGCGATCATCCCGGAGGCGAGCGGAGCCATGGGACCGATGACCACAGCGAGGCTCGCGGCCAGGAGCAAGAGTGGCACGACCCGCGGCCCTCTCCGCGCGAGGGGCGATCCGTTCGAGCGCGAGCCTCGGTGGACCGACTTGGGGGCGTCTGGCAACAAGGGGAGCGCTTGGGTTGGGACGTCGTTCGGAGACATCGCGTAAAAGTCCCCCGCCTCGGATTTCAAAAGGGCGGCAACAGATCTCCTCCAAACCGGCAGCACTTGCTCGCCCATGTCACTGCATGGATACGCAGCGGAGGGGTGAGCCTTCACGAACCTGGTCCTGACGCCTGGCTAGCACCAGGGCTTGCGGTCCCGGTGTGACCTTCACTCTGGTGCTGGACCTGGGTGCCCACAGTTCCCGCCGCGGAGAAAGAGGGTCCGGGCCCCCTCGCAACGAACGGTGACCGACCTCCCGGAGCGTCCTCGAGCACGTCTTCTGCGCATCCTGCACGCTCGCCATGGACGCCGTCCTCATCACCCGGTCCAGCGTGCGGCTCCCTAGGATCAGTCTGCGCTTCTCCGGAGCGGAGAACGGGACCCCCGGCTCCGCCGCGTCGCTGTCAGCTCGACTCCCGGCCCGGGTCCTTGACCAGTGCTCCTCGCGTCTCGTCAGCAGAGAGGTCCTCGGCTCCCGTACCGAGTGCGTCTACACCTCTCGACGAAGGACTTCCTCCACTCCGGGCGGGCACGAGTGGCCTTCGGGTCCCGCACCTTCCTACTCGGGAGCGGGGCTCCCCTGAGCGCCTTCTCGGCCTGGAGGAGCGAGGAGAGCTCGCCTACGGCGCGGCCTCGGAGTAAGCGACCGCCGCGTCCTAGAGGGCGGTCGGACACCGTATCAAGGGACCGGCGAGATCGGGGCCGCCCCGTGGCCCCGGCTGAGAGGGTGGCGCGAATCAAGCATGCGCTTCGGTGCCATTCACCCGAAGACGCTCATCCTTGGCCACCGGATGATTTCAGGTCCCTGCAGCTCTCACCGATGCCCCACTTATCACCCGCGGCTCCCCGCGTCTTCCTCCGTCCCCCCTGACCTGGGGGCGGCGCTTGCCAGGCTCACTTCCAGACGGTCCTGAGGGACGGGAGCCCAGTGAGCACCTCATCGTTCGTCACCAAGACAAGGCCCATGGAGAGGGCGTCCGCCGCAATCGTCCTGTCGTGAAGCTCGGGACCGCGCAACCTGCGGAACCAGGCCCAACCGGTTTCAGAGAGATGCGACCTTACCAAGTACCCGGTCGATCGTAGGGCCTCGAAGACCTCCTCCACACCTGCGGGAGACCGTAGACGGACCCTCCCGTGTTCGACCAGCCACCGGAGCTCGGCAAGTGCGACCTCTGGGAGGAAGAGGCTCCCACGCCCTCTTCCGCGTCCCGGAAGGTGCCCAGGGCCCGAGAGGGGAGCGACCCTTCCAAGAGGCGTACCACCGCGAGGCTGTCAACGACCGCGTAGGTCACGCATTCGACCCGTGCCGCAGCTGGCGGATTGCCTTCTCCACGCCCGCCGAGTCCATCCTTCCCTTGAACAGCCTGTAGAGGCTCCTCTTCGGGCGAGGCCGAATGAGGATCCCGGCCTCGGTATCCACGACCATGGCCTCCTCGCCCTCGCCAGGGTGATGCTTCTCGCGTAGCTCCTTCGGCAGCGTGATCTGCCCCTTGGAACTGATCTTGACCGTGCTGGCCATGTCCCTATCAAGGCGGCTTTGCAAGTAATCTTTACCTCACGTTCCGAACACGTCCGTCTCCCTGGCCCAACGTGTCGGGAGAATTTGCGCCGAGAACGGCCTCTCGGGCTCTGGTCCAGGGTCCCGTGCCTCTCGGGGGACATCCGCCTCGTCCGCGCACCGTCGCTGGACGGTGCCCTACTCGACCTCGGACTTCGAGGCGCACTGCCCCGCCGTTACGCCGCTGTCTTGGAAGAGCCCGCAGGGGTCGCCGCGGGCTTCGTGGCTGGCGCGCGCGGCTGCGAGCCGCCCGTCGCGGGAGGAGCCCCCTTGGCGGTCGTGGCCGGGGCCCCTGGTCTTGCGGGTGGGGTCTTCGGTAGGGAGGGGGTCGCCGCCGCGGGAGCCCCCGGAGGGGACGAGAGCACCTCGACCTTTTCCTTTGCATGGTCGCTCGCGTGCTCGACGTAGACCTTCCACTTCCCCGAGGGCTTGCCACCGCCTAGGAGGCGGTCGATCCCGATGGCGGAGAGGTCCGCGACCCGGGCGTCCCCCTCCATCTTGAGCGCCTTCTCGGCCTGCAGGAGCGGGAGGAGGGAGGAGAGCTCTCCCACGTTCACCGCTTCGGGGTGGGCGACGGCGGCCGCCGGGCGCTTGAACCCGTGCCGCCCGAAGTGGTCGGGCGCGTAGATGAGCATCGACTTGAACTTGTATTTGTGGAGACCCGCGTTCCCGCGTCCGCCCTGCTTGCCGGCGCCACGTCCCGCCTTGATCCCCCGCCCGTGGGTCCTCGACCCCCGGAACTTCCTCGTGCGCGATGGCATCTCTTCTCCCTCCCCTCGTCCCTCAGATCATCCGCGCGATGAGCTTGTCCATGTCTATCTTTGTGCCGGGCTCGCGGTAACCGAGGGCGCCGCCCAGGGTGTAGGGCTTCTTCGTCGAACGCCAGCCGCCCTTCGGAGGGTGGAGACGGAAGAGGGGCTTCACGCCCGGGATGTGGAGCGAGCCTTCCTTGTGGACCCGCTCTGCGAGACCTTTCAGGTCCTTCGCGCCGGAGACGGGAGGGAGCTTCGCGGCATCGAGGAGGTGGCCGTCCTCCGTGAGCGCGCGGGCCTTGACCAGCGCCTCGACCGTAGGTGCGCTCACCGGACCCCAGGTGACGTACCCCTGGACCTTGTTGACCATCCCGCGCAGCTCGTTCTTCTCGGGGAGGATCACGAGGTGGTTCTGTCGGGTCAGATGCAGGTGCCTCATCGTCTCGTTGAGCGAGGCTTCGGCGTGGACCCCGCCCCGCACCCGGACGACCGCCCACGTCATGGTCAGGGCCCTCCCGGTCGCGGCCCGGTGGGCCGGGGCGTACGATGACCCCCGCCGCCTGGACGAGCGCCCGGACGTCCCCGCCCCCCGCCTCGTCCGCCGGGACGACCGCCGCCACGTCCCCCAGGCCCTCCGCGCGGACCGCCACCGGGCGGGGCCGCTTCCTTCGGGGGCAGGATCGAGGTGCCCGTGGCTCCGCGCACGATCTTCAGACGGTCGCGGTCGGCCTCGGGGACCTTGACCATGGAGAGCTGACGGAGCGCCTCGAAGGCCGCCTGGGCGTAGTTCACGGTGGTCTTCGTGTGCCCCTCAGTGAACGCCCACGCGTCCACGATGCCGGCGAAACGCAGGACCGGCTTCGCGATGTCGCCCACCGCGAGCGAGACGCCGCGGGGGGCGGGCTTGAACGTGACGCGGACGCTCCCCGTGCGTCCCACGATCTGGAACGGGAGGGTGTGGGGCTTGTAGCAGCCGCACTCCCAGCTGCCGCATCCCCGCGGGACCTCGATGAGATGGAGCTTCGCGTGGTCGATCGCCCGTCGGATCGTCGGGCCGACCTCGCGTCCCCTGGCGCGGCCCAGGCCGACGAACCCGTCGCCGTTACCGACGACCACGGTGACCGCGAACTTGAACCGGCGGCCCGAGTCGGTCATGCGCTGGACCATGTTCACGTCCAGTACCTCGTCGTGGAGGTTCGGGAGCAGAGCGTCCGCGATCTGGACCTCCTTGAGCGGGAGGCCGGTGTGCAGCGCCTGGGTCATCGTCGTGATCTCTCCCGAGAGGACGCGTCGGCCCAGTTCGGTACGAGGAACCCAGGGCGCGGCCGGTGCCGAGCGTTCACCGGGACCGCCAGGACCTGCTCCGCCGCTGGGGGGTGGGGGGGCGGTCGAGGCAGCGGGGGTTGCGGGGCTCATGGCTTAGCTCCAGGGGCGGCGGCCTTCGTCACCAAGGTAGATGAGACCTTCTGACGCAGTTGGTCGAGGGGTACCGACAGCGGGGACTTGAGATGCGCTCCGCCCAGGCGCTCCTTGGGGGGCATGCCCTCCTTCGAGTGCGGGATCTCCACGCCGGCGTCGAGGAGCCCTTGGAGGGCCCCCAGGATGCGTCCTCCCTTCGAGGGGCGGAGCACGCCCGCGTCCAGGACCGCTTCCTTCTCCCCCTTCGCTGCAAGGCGAAGCCCGGCGAGGTACCCCGTGAGGTAGGCGGCCGGGGTCGACGTGAGACTTGTGGTCGGGAAGCCCACGTCGACGAGCTCAGGGCTTTCGGCGAAAGCCAGGACCTTGTCGCCGGCGGGGTCGAACTCCTCCAGAGAGACCAGGATCCTACGGTTGGTGAGACGCACGACCGCCCGGGGCATCTCGCTCTTGAGCTGACGGAGTCGGTAACGGTAGTCCGTCTTGCCTTCGCGCTGGCGGCGGAACTTCACGCGGTAGCGAGGACCATGCGCCATCTACGCAGCCTCCTTGAGCGCGCCCGCGAGCCGCAGGTTCATGAGCAGGTGGGAACGGCTGCGGAACATCCCGCCCTTCGCCTTGCGGTAGTACTCCCGGTAGACCTTGGGGGTGATCTTCTTCGAGGTGCGGAGCTCCGCGAGCAGCTCGCGCTGCGGGCGGATGCGGTGGATCCAGCGCTCCTTGCCGGTGAGTCGGGAGGTGGGCGGACCCTTGCGCGAGCCCACGCCCTGATGGCGGCCGCGGTCGAGCTCCTCCTGGTGCTTGCGAGCGCGGACGCGCGAGACCCCCTTCACGGCCTTGCGTTGGATGACCCCCGTCGCGATCGCGCGCCGGATGTCCTGGCGCGTCACCTGGTCCGAGAGGTCCTCGATGCTCGCAGGGTCGATCCAGACGCGGCCCTCCCCGCACTTGAGGAGCGAGGCGGCCATCCGACGTTGGTTGCGAAGGTCGGTCACTGGTTCCCCTCCTCCTTCAGGATCGGGTTCAGCACGTGGATGCCCTTCTTGCGGGCGATCTCTTCGAGAAGCAACCGCTTGCGTACGCCCACGCCGTGGGCGATGACCGCGGCCTCCCGCTTCGGGTCGATCCCCTCGAGCTCCTTCGAGTTCCAGACCACCTGGGGACGGAATCCCGTCGGGGTGAGCCCACGGACCTTCGCCGGCGTCCGATAGCCGATGGACACGATGTTCGCACGGTACCCGTAGTGGCGGCGCTGCTTCGACTGAAGTCCGCGAGGGCGGCGCCAGCTGCCCCAGCGACCGATCCGCACGTAGCGGTTCGCCGCCTGGCGGCCGAAGATCGGCCGTCGGCGGTCGACGGAGCGTCGCAGGTGCAGGAGCCGACGTTCCTCCCCTTCGAGCGTGGCACGCTTCGGCGCGAGCGGGCCGTCCTCCTTCTCCTTCCCTTCGCGCTCAGACTTCTCGCCCTTGGCGGCCTTGTCCTCGCCGGCCTTCGGCTTTTCCACCTTGGCCGCGGACGAAGGTGCAGGGGCCGCGAGCTTGGCCACAGGCTTCGCGATGGGCTTCTTCACGGGGGTCGCCGCGGTGGTCGTGGTCGCAGGGGCGGCCGAGGGCGACTTCGTCTCGTCGGACATCGGCCTACTCGCCTCCCATCGGGTGCGCCTTGACGATGATGTAGACACCGTCCTGGAAGACGCGCGGGTCGTAGTTGCGGATGCGGGTCGCTCGCTCGAGGTTCGCGGCGGACTGCCCCACCGCCTCGATGTCGTTCCCCTTGAGCACGACCACGTCGCCCTCGATCGCGGCCTTCGTCGCTCCGAGCAGCTTCGAGCGGCGCGGCATCTTCTCGTTCAGGAAGTTCTCGATGAGCACCGTGTCCTCGCGCGAGGAGAGCTTCATTGGGAAGTGAGCGGAGACCGCCTTGCAGCGGGCCTCGAACCCCAGGGTGACCCCTGTGAGGAGGTTCGCCACGTGGCGCTCCCACGTGAGCAGGAGCGCACGGCTGCGCTTTCGCGGGGGGAGCAGGAGCGTGAGCACCGCCTGCCCGCCCTTCGTGCTGAGAGCGAGGGCGCCCACGGGGAAGCTCCGTGCGACCTTGCCCAGCTTGCCCTCGGCGACGATGGACGCGCCGTCCAAGCGAAGCTTCGCGCCTTGGGGAAGGGCGACCTCGACGGAGGGGCGCGCGGGGCCCTGGGTCTCAGTAGACATAGGCGAGAAGCTTCCCTCCGATGCCGAGCTCCCGCGCCTTCGTCTGGCTCACCACGCCGCGGGAGGTGGTGAGGATCAGCAGGCCGAAGTCCTGGGCGGGCAGGTAGCGCGACTCGTAGCGCTCAAGCTCGCGCACCCCGACCGAGAGACGGGGCTTGAGCACGCCGCAGGAGTTGATCCTCCGGCTGAGCGCGACGGCGTAGGCGCCGCCCTGGCCGTTCTCCTCGTAGTGAAACTCTCCGATGTAGCCATGCTCCCGAAGGATCCCCAGGACGTTCCCCACCAGGCGGGAAATGGGGCGGAGCGTCACGGTCTCCTGGCCGCGGAGGTCGGCATGGCGCAGCGCGAGGAGGGCGTCGTTGAGCAGGTCCTGTCGCATGGTCTCTTCTCCTCCCTCCTACTGGTACTTGCGGAACCCCAGGTCCCGCGCCACTTCGCGGAAGCACTGACGGCAGAAGTGGAGCCCGTACCGTCGGACGATCCCCCGCTTGCGCCCGCAGCGGCTGCAGCCGATCTTGCGACCGAAGAACTTCTTGGGCTTCATGTCGACCGCTCCTTCCTCCGTCCTATTCGATGAAGATGACGCCGAAGGCCTCGGCGAGGAACTTGCGGGTCTCGTCGGGGGTGGGTCGGTTGTGGATGCCCAGGGAACGGTGGGCCCTCGCGCGGTGCCGGACGCGCCAACCCGCGCGGCCGACCTCGACGCAGACGTCCATGCCGTAGATCCCGATCTGGGGGTCGTACTTCATCCCGGCAAAGTCCGTGTAGTCGGGCACGCCGAAGGCGAGGTTCCCGACCTTGTCGACGGAGAGGGGGTCCATCCGGTTCTCGCGCGTCGCAAGCGCCCGCTTGAGGAAGTCGATCGCGACCTCCCCCCGTAGCGTGACCTTGGTCCCGAGCTCCTGGCCCTCGCGGATGCCCAGGTCGCGGTTCGTGCTGTGCGCCCGCGTCGCGATGGGCTTCTGATGGGTGATCATCTGGAGGACCTTCTCGGCCTTCGTCCTGCGCTCTCCCGCCTCGCCCACGCCGATGTTCACGACGACCTTCTCGACGCGCAGCGCGCGCATCGGGTTCGCGCCCGCGGGGGCCTTGGGGGCGGACGGGGTCGAAGGGGAGGGGGAAGAGGCGGGCACGCTCGTCTTGGCCGGGGCGCTCATGGGCTAAGACCTCCCGGGAGCGTGACGAGGGCGGTCTCCGTGCCGACAATGAAGACATAGTCCTTCACGGTCGAGAATCCCTCCTTGAAGTGGACGCGGTTGGGCTGCGACGAGGGGATCACCTCGACCTTGTCGACGCGGGCCAGCTCGCCGACGTGGCTCCCGCCGGAGATGAACGCGAGCGCGTTCGACCCGAGGGCGATCCGCTGCAGGACCTTCTGCCCCGGCAGCTCGACGCGCAGGGTGTCCCCCACTTTGATCTCGGTCGGGGCGCCGACTAGGAGGTTCCGGCCGTCGTGGAGCGTGAGTGCGATCTTGCCGCCGGCGACCGTGTGCTTGAAGCGGACCCGTCCGAGCTTGAACTTCGCGTCCGGGGGGGGGATCGGCAGGAGCGTGAGGCGGCCTCGCCGGTCCCTCAGCATCCGGTAGTCCTTCGCGAGCGGAGCGGCGATGGAAACGACGTCCATGAGCCCGATGCCCCGGGCGACGTCCTTGACGACCTTCCCGTCGACCCGGACCTTCCCCTCTCGGAGCAGGATGCGCGCTTCCCGCGCGGTGTTCGCGAGGTGGAGGATGTCCCGCAGGACCATCACGAGCGGCATCGAGTCGTTCTGGCCGTGCGGGCCAGGGGAAGGGCGCTGCACCCACTTCCGCCCCTTGCGAGCGATCGGCCAGCTGCGCGGGGAAGCCCTTCTCTTCAACCGGAACGGCATGTCTACTCCTCTCCGTCGTCCTGGGCCTCATCGCCCTTCGGCCCGGCGGGTTCCTTCTTCTCGGTCTCCGGCTCCGACTTCGACCCCGACTCCTCGGCCGCCTCGTCGGAGGAGACCTCCTCCGCTTCCTCCTCGGCCGCCTCTTCGGGGGCCTTGAGCACGCGGCGCCGCCAGGGGTCGGCCAGGTTGAGCTTGGTGATCATGAGGTGGCCGATGGGGAGCGGGAGCTGCTTCAGCTTCTTGTCCGCCTTCTGCAACGTCACGTTGTCCAGGACCACGGCGTAGTGGCGGTAGTCGACCTTGGCGACGCGCTCCTCTCGTCCGATGTAGTTACCGGCAAGGACGCGGACCGTGTCCCCCTTGCGGACCGGGATCCTGCGTCTGCCGTAGCGCGAGCGGAGCTCGCGGGAGAGCGGCAGCGCGAGGCGCTTCCGCCGCAAATGATGGGGCGCTCGGTAGAGCGCCTTGCGTTGGGCCCGGGGGTGGTAGGAGGTCGTCCCCTTCACGCTCGGCTGCATTCGAACGCCCTCCTCCTCCTCGGTCCTAAACGATCATGGAGGCCGCGGCGGCGATCCTCGGCCATCGTTCAGCCGCCTCTTTGGCCACAGGGCCTTTGATCTGGGAACCTTTGGTCTCGCCGGTCTCGGTGGTGATCACCGCGGCGTTGTCTTCGAACATCAGGCGCGTCCCGTCGGCCCGGCGCACGGCCGCCTTCTGTCGGATGATCACGGCGTGCATGACCTTCCGACGGAGGTCGGGGGGGCCCTTCTTGACCGAGACGATCACCAGGTCGCCGATGGCGGCTTTCGGGTAGCGTCGGTGGTGACCATGCCAGTTGCGGACGGAGATGATCTCGACGACCTTCGCGCCGGTGTTGTCCGCGCACTCGAGGCGGGCGCCCTTCGGCAGGGCCCGGGTCCTGGCTCCCGCGAGGCCCTTCATGCCTCCCCCTTCGTCGGAGCGCTCGCGGCCTCCAGCTTCTCCTGGGCCGTCTTCGCCTCGACGGCGCTCTCGGCGGCGACCTGGCTCTTCTCGGCGCGGGCGGCCGCGGCCTCCTCGCCGTGGATCTCGCGGCGCGCATCCCCCAGGTCCTCGACGACGACGAAGCTCACGTTCTTCGCGAGCGGGCGCGTCTCCGCGATGCGCACGCGGCGACCCGACCTCACCCCGAGGCAGGGAGGGGCGTGGACGAGGTAGCGACGACGCCGCTTCTCGTACCGCTCGAACTTGGAGACGTAGCGGAGCACGGTCCGGCTCACGACGACCGTCCCCTGCATGTGGTCGGAGACGACCTCGCCCTCGATCACCTGGCCGCGGACCTTGAGGTGGCCATGGAAAGGACAGTTCAGGTCGTGGCAGGCGGTCTTAGGAAGCCGCACGTCGAGCCCGATGTCGCGGGCCGCCTTGGTCGCTGGAGCGCGGGGGACGGCGGGGGAAGCGGCCCCGACCGCCGCGAGCTTGGTGGCCGGGCGGGGCTTCTTGGGAGCGGGCGCGCTCGCCGGACGGGGCGAGGGCGTTCGCGGAGCTCGTGGGGTGCTTCCCGTCATGGTCGACGCGACCTCCCCTTCGGGGCCAGTCGCTTGATCCGGTCTTCGGGGCGGTGGCGTAGCTCGTCCCCTATAAAGTGTACCGCCTTCCCATCCCGGGTGACCAGCGCCTCCAATCCCCCCTTCGGGAGCGTGCGCTCGTGACCCCCGGTCGTCGGCACCACACGGAAGGTGTTCCGTGTCTCGTCGACGACGACGCCCTCCCAGGGGAGGCGTTGCCACCCTGGGGCGTGCAAGATCGTGAGATGGGCACCTAGGAACTCGCCCATCAGGTCGAGGGGAGTGGCTTCGGCGACCTGGGGGCGCTCGAGGAGCGTGGCGCTCGCGACCGGTCGCGCACCTTCCCCCATCGTCGTCCTCCGATCCTCTCAGGAGCCTGATCACGAGGCGGCGCCCGCCTCGCTCGCGGTGGAGGACGAGCGGCCGCCCATGGCGGAGGCCCGTCGGCGCTCGGACTTCACGGTGAGCGCTCGGGCCAGGTCGGTCCTCAGCGCGCGGAGGTGTCCCGGCGATGCGGGAGCGCCTCCCATCGCGGCGATGCCGCGCTCTCGCAGGAGGTCGGACTCGATCTCGCCGATCTTGCGGTCCAGGTCCTCTTCCGGGAGCTGGCGCAGCTCTCTCATGCGCAGGAGCGTCACTTCGCACCTCGATCGCCTGCGGGTGCCAGCTCGACGGGGGCGGCCGCGGCCGTCTCCTCAGGGACCGAGGGGGCCGTGACGGTCGGAGCGTTGGTCCCGGTCGCGAGCGCTTGGGCCGTGGCGCTTCCCGCGGGGGCCGCCGCGCCCTTAACTTGGATCTCGTCAGGCATCCGCGCCGACGGGTGCATGATCCAGACGTTGACCCCGATGACGCCGGGCTTCAGCTTCGCCTGGGCGAAGCCCTTGTCCATGTCGTAGAGGGAGGCCTGTCCGCAGTACTTGATCATCCCGGCCTTGAACCGCTCCGTCCGGTGGCGCTCGCCGGTGAGCTTCCCGGAGAGGATGACCTGGGTACCCCGCGCACCGCTCTCCATGATGCGGCGGACGGTGGAGTGGCCCGCGCGACGGAAGTGCCAACCGCGCTCCAGCGTCGCGGCCAACTTCTCCGCCATGAGCTGGGCGTTCAGGTTGGGCTGGCGTTCCTCGACGACCTCGATCTTCGGGTTGTCGACCTGGAACCGCTCGGCCAGGGTCTGGGTCAGGCGGTTGATGAACTCGCCCCTCCGCCCGATGATGATCCCGGGACGTTCGCAGATGAGCGTGATGCGCGTCCCCATCGGGGTACGCTGGATGTCGAGGCCGCCGAAGCCGGCCCGCTCGGACTCGTGGACCAGGTAGTCCTTGAGCAGGACGCGCCGGACCCCTTCCTGGATGAACTTCCGTTCGTTCGCCATGTCTCCCTAGTCCTCCTCGGTCAGCACGATCTCGACGTTCGTGGTCTGCTCGTTCCACGCGCTCGACCGTCCGTGGGCGCGGGGCATGTAGCTCTTGAGGATCCGGCCGCGGGCGCAGGAGGCCACCGTGACCCTGAGGTTGTCGGTGTCCATCCCCTCGTAGTCCGCGTTCGCCTCCGCGTTCGCGAGCACTTTGAGGACCTCCTTCGCGACCTTCACGGGGTAGCGGCCGGGGCCGGACTCCTTGTGATGGGCCGTCTCCTGGTTGTAGCGGCGGAAGGGCACAGCGCTCTTCAGGTCGCGGACGCGCTCGAGGAACGAGCGTGCGTCGTCCAGGGGGAGGCCCCGGATGGCGTTCATGACCTCGTAGGTTTTCTTCGGGGAGATGTGCAGCTCGGCCCCCAGGGCCCGTGCGACGACCTTCCCGCGGGGAGGGTTGTAGGTGTAGCCGCGCATCGTTCCTTCCACCCTCCTTCCTGACCCGACCTACTTCAGCGGCATGAACTTCGAGCTGCGCGTGGCCCCGACACCGGGACCGGAGTGCTTCTCGAAGCGGCGCGTGAGACAGAACTCGCCCAGGTAGTGGCCGATCATCTCCGGGCGGATCTCCACTTCCTTGAACTCCTTCCCCGAAAAGACCGCGACCTTCTGGCCCACGAACCGGGGGAGGACGATGACGTCGCGGCAGTGCGTGCGGACGGGCTTCCCCTTGGGGGGGAGGGAGAGCTTCTCGACGAGGATCTGCTGCTCCGCGTTGAAGCCGCGCCGCAGGGTCCGACGGATGCGGGAGGGGAGGAGCTTCGCGAGCTCGGGGAGCGGGAGCGCCTTCAGCTCCTCGAGGGACTTGCCCCGGAGCGCGTACTCCTTCTTCTTGCGCAGCTCGACACCCTTCTTCTTCGTGCGTTTCGCCATGGGTCCTCCTACGCGGCTCCTGGACGCTTGGCGCGCTTACGGCGAGGGGAGAAGCGTCCGACCTTCGCCCCCGGCCAGGTACCGGAGGAGACGGTCGAGGGACGCCCCACGTGCTGGTGCGCGCCGCCGCCGAAGGGATGGTTCACGGGGTTCATCGCGACCCCCCGGACCTTGAACGGGGCCTTCGCGAGCGACTGGTAGGCGTAGACCTTCTTGCCCGCCTTGGTGAACGGGCGGTCGCCACGGCCACCGCCGGCGACGGGACCGATCTGCGCGCGGCAGGTCGGGTGGAGGCGCTTGAACGCGCCGCTGGGGAGCTGGAGCGTCACGGTCTTCGGGTCGTGGGCGACGATGAGGGCGCTCGTCCCGGCGGCCCGGATCATCTTCCCGCCGTCGTTGGGCTGGATCTCGATGTTCGAGACGAGCGTCCCGTCGGGGATCTGCTCGAGCGGCAGGACCGATCCGCGCGCGAGCGGACCTGCCCCCAGGGCGACCCGGTCGCCCGTGGCGGCTCCCGCCGGGGCGACGAGCCGGAAGACCTTCCCGTCATCCGAGCGGACCTCGGCGACGGGGGAGGAACGGCCGGGGGCGTGGACGAGGGCTTCGACGGTCCCCTCGACGCGCAGCGAGATGTCGGGCAGGCGCACCGGGCCGTGATGCCGGTGGCTGGGGGAGCGGTAGGTGAAGGTCCCGGCGCCGCGACGCCGGGAGATGATGCGTTTTCCCATCAGAACACCCCGGCCCGAGAGCCGATGTCCTCGGACGAATAGTCCTTGGTGAAGCGGACCGTGGCGATCTTCCCCGGGCGTCCCACCTTGATCGTGACCTTGGCGACCTTCGCCTTGTAGAGGTCCTCGACGGCCCTCTTGACGTCACCGCGCGTCGCGCGCCGCTCGACGACGAACTCGAGCTTGTTCTGCCGCTCCATCTCGTCCATGGCCTTCTCCGTCACGTAGGCATGGAGGAGGACCCTGGGCTTCTCCCCGGTCGTCATGCGGCACCCCCCTTGGGGGTGGGTGCGGGCGTGGGGGACGTCGTCGTGGACGGGGAGCGGGCCGGGAGCGAGGAGATCCCGGTCTTCGGGAACCGGCCCCGGATCTTCTCCAGCGACGCGGGAGTGTAGATCGTGAGGCGTCCGGGGACGCCGCCTGGGGCGAGGTGCTCCGTGCCCAGGGAATCGAGGGGGATGACGTCGACCCCGGGGAAGTTGCGGAAGCCCCGGGCCTTGCCCGAAGCGCTCACGACGAGGAGGAGGCTTAGGGGATGGCGTCGGACCCGACCTCGCATCTTGCCCTTGCCGGCGCGGACATGGACCCCGTCGCGGGCCCGCTCCACGTCGCTCCAGAGACCTACGGCCTCCAGGACCTCGCGGGCCCTGGCCGCGCTCTCGACCTCTTCCAGGGCGTTCTCGAAGACGAAGGGAAGGTGGGCGTGCGTCGGGAGGTCGTGCCCCCGCTCGAGGATATAGCGAGCCTCGCGGGTCGCGGCCAGGGCGGCGGCGAGGGCCCTCTGACGCTCCTTGACGTTCATCTTGCGGGCCCAGATCGCATCGGCGCGCGGAGGGTGCGCAGCCCGGCCCCCGACGGTGTTCGGGGACTGGGCCCCGGTGTTGCCGTCCATCAGGCGGGGCGTCCGCGCGACACCGTGACCCTTCCCGGACCACTCGACGCTGTGCCGCATGCCGGCCTTTCGGCTGGGGCCGTAAGGCTGGCGGCGATTCGCCTGAGCGGACCGCACAGCCCGCAGGACGAGGTCCGGGCGGACCGGCGCGGAGAATATCTCGGGCAAGGCGAGCTGCTCGCCAGCCTTTCCCTCCAGAGAGAGCACGGGGGCTCGGTGGACGTGGGCCGAGGGAGCGGTCGGCTTCGCGGCGGGAGCGGCGCTCTTCACCGGGGCGCCCGACTTCGGGGTGAAGGGGGAAGCGGGCGTGGACATCGCTCTATGACCCCTGCTTGCTGTGCGTCGAGAGATAGCGGACCTCGATCTTCTCGGGCACCGCCCCGCGGAACCGGATGGGCATCCGCAGACGGACCAGGCGCTTCGAGGGGCCCGGGAGCGACCCGTGGAGCACCGTGTAGCCGTTGCGGACCTCGCCGTAACGTAGGAACCCTCCGACCATCTTGATCGGGTCGCTCTTGCCGTCCGGGACGACCTTCAGGATCCGCTTGTTGAACTCGGTGCGCCGGTGGTACCCCATCTGTCCCGCCTGGGGGATACGGTAGGTCACGAAGCTCGGGTTGTGGGGGCCCAGCGTTCCAATCATTCTTCGGTGCTTGGAGTTCTTGCGGGGCTGGAGCTTGACGTGGAAGCGCTTGATGTGACCCTGGAAGCCCTTCCCTCGGGAGACGGCGATCACATCGACCATGTCGCCCGCCTTCGCGAAGGAGGGGAATTCGATCTCCTTCCCGAGGTGGTCGACCGCCCACTTCTTCCGCTCCGCAAAGTTCTCGCCCGAGACGCGGACCTCGAACAGGTCGGGGACCTTTCGGGGGATCCCGGAGACCAAGTGGGGCTGGGTGTGGACGAGGACCCGGACCTCCTCGCCCGGGGCCTTCGAGAACGCGCCCTTGCTCACGTCGGAGGGGGCGCTGTTCGGCATCGGACGGCGGCCTGCAAGCCGCTCGTCGAGCTCGTCGGCCCACAGCTCGCCGGAGACATGCCATCCGTTGGGGGAACCCTGGTAGAGGCGTGCGGCGGCAATCTTGAGCGGCGGGGTCTCGACGACGGTCACGGGGACAGCGACCTCTTGTCCGGCGGTGGTGGAACGCTTGCGGAAGTCCACTACGAAGGCGTGGGTCATACCCACTTTCCATCCGGCGAAGTCCTCGAGGTGGGGCTTCGCGGGCCCGCGCGGCCAGGTCTTGAGGCGCGGGACCGGGCTCATGGCCCGCTTCCTGGGCCAATAGCCCAGGGATCCGCGTCGTGGTTTGTGCCTGCGTCCCATGTGCGGTCGATACCTCTCGGTGGGGGTGAACGCGGTCGAACAAGGTGACCTATATAAAAGCGGGGGACCAGATTTCCGGATGTCCAGGCTCCTGAGAGGAAACGGCAGGGTCTTCGAACGCGCGCGTTCAGGAGCGGGGGGCCGGGGAGGGGGCGCGGCGACTCGCGCCCTGCCCCCGAACCCTTCCCGGGTGGTGGCGCCCGCGTCCGTGCGCGTCCCCTCGAGAGAACGGAGTTCACCACCGGTCCGGTAAACAAGATAGGTCGAGGCGAGTTGTGGAGGGGCGATGACCAGCGTGGGCGAGGGGCGGAGGAGCTCTCGGGAGCCGGAGGAGGATCTCCGGCCTGGGAGGTTCTGGCAGGTCCCAGAGGCCGAGGAGGCGTTGACCGAGCTCGCCCCGCGTTTCCGGGTCCTTCGCGTGAAGGTCGCCCGGATGGCGGAAGTGCTCGAGGAACTGGACCGGCTCCAGAAGGTCTGGGGGGAGGAGTTCGACGCACCGGACCAACCGGACGCGTCGCGCAAGCACGAGCTGGAGGCGCAGGCCCGGGCGTTCGAGCTCGAGGTGGAGAGCGAGCTCGAGGGGTGGAAGAGCCGAGGGATCGAGGTCAAGGACCTCGCCTCGGGGCTCATCGACTTCTATGCGCTGCGGCACGGAGAAGTGATCTTCCTCTGCTGGAGGGCCGGGGAAGAGGGCATCCGGTTCTGGCACCCGCTCCAGGGAGGCTATCGGGCCCGCCGCCCCCTGACCTCGCGCGAGAGGGCGGGTGGGCTCGGCCAGGTCCCGTTCGCTCGAGGCTCGACATCGGGGAGCGAGCCAATCGCGTGACCCACCGAAGTCTGGGTCCCAGCTCGATCCGATGGCGTTCGTCTTCGACGGCCCTCCCCGTCTCTCCGACGGGGTGATCGACCTCGTGCTGGTCGCCACGGACCCCGCGGATCCCTCCAAGGACTACGTTCCTGAGTATCGATACCGGATCGAGATCCACGGCGGGGGTCCTGTGGTCGGGGAGGTGCGACTCCGCGTGGGGAGGACCCGAGGTCTGCTCACAGGGGGCCACATCGGCTATGGTGTGGAAGCGGCCCATCGCGGCCACCATTTTGCAGAGAGGGCCTGTCGACTGGTCGGTCAGGTCGCCCTCCATCACGGTCTCGACCCCCTCATCATCACCTGCGCCCCCGAGAACATCTCCTCGCGAAGGACCTGCGAGCGTCTGGGCGCGAAATTGCTGGGCGAATTCGATGTACCTCCCGACCACGACATGTACCAACGGGGCCGGCGCAAGGTACTTCGTTACGAGTGGCGCCTGACTTCCCTGCGCTGAACTTCCAGCGTGGCGCCGCACGCCGCCTATGGGGGCGGCGGCGTTGGAGGGAGGGCGACCCCGTCGAGCGGCCGCTGCGTCGAGAGCAGCAGGACCAGGGCAGAACCCGCGAAGAGGGCGGCAAACGTCGCGCCCAAGAGCACCGCCACGGGGGCCACCTGGAAGAACAGGATATCGTAACCGGAAACCGAGGCGAGGAAGGGGGCGAGGAGGCCCCCCATCGTCCCGACGACGCCCCTCGCCATGTGCCGCTCGCTCCGGATGGCGAACGCCGCCCAAAGGGCCGCCGCCCCGGCCAGCAGTTCGATGACCGAGGCCGACAATAGGTACGAGGCGTAGGTCTCGACGTCCGGATACGGGGCGAAGGCCTGGTCGTAGGTGCTCGTGGAGCTCCCGTTGAGCAGGTTCACGTGGAGCGCGCTCACGTTCGATGGTGCGTCCAAGAGGGGCGCGAGGAAGAACTCCATCTGGGAGAGGCGGTATCCCGGAAAGGAGACCTGGAGCTGGTGCTCTCCAGAGGGCACGGAGGAGAACCGGAAGTTGCCCCCACTGTCCGTCACTTGAACCTCGGTAGAGCCGTTAGGGGAGAGCCTCAGTGTGACGAGCGCGCCCACGGCAAGGACCGCCGGCCTCGAGCCGTTCCAGGCCTGGACCACGCCCGCCACGACCCGGGAGTGGGTGGCCGTGATCGAGATGGCGCCGAAGTATCCGAAGGCTCCCCCGACGGCGAGCAGGAGCACGCCCGCGACCAGGGCGAGTACGACCATCGCCTGACGCACTTGTCGGGTCGGGCTCCGCGGCCAAGAGGGCTCCGGATAGAAGTGACGGTACACTTCCCAGGAGAAGAGCGGGGGACGGACCCGTGGGGGGAGGCTGGGGTTCGGCTGGCCGCACCGCGGACAGAAGGCCCAGCCCACCTCGTTCCGCACGATGCCGTGCGCGGCCCAGAAGGAAGTTCCGCAGCGAAGACACTTGGCCGGGACCGTCACCGGAGCGACGGAGAAGTAGGGGGGAGGGGGTAAGGGAGGGGGGGTAGGAGGGGCAGCGGCCGGCGGCGGAGGCACGGGCGGCAACGGCGGAAGTGGGGGGAACGATGGTGGAGGCGGTGGCGGTTCGGAGGGCTGGGCGGTCACTGGCGGCTCCATCCGCGGGAGAGAGATAACCTTGGACGGCGACGCGTCACCGGCCCGCTCGGGGGCCCGTCCCCTGCCGAAGCGCTCCCCCGCCGCCAAGCCTCACCCCCGGGTCTACGCGTTCGACGACGCGCCCTTCGCTTTCGAGCAGGAGCGGACCCCGGTCGTGGGCCTGGTCGTGGTGCTGCCGTCCTACGTCGAGGGCGTGCTCCGCGACGAGGTCATGGTCGACGGCCCCGACGCTACGGAGGTGCTCCTGAGGATGGTCGGGTCCTCCTCCCACCGGGCGGCGACCCGCGCGATCATGCTGGGGGGTATCACCCTGGGCGGGTTCAACATGGTCGACCTGACACGGTTGAACGAAGCATCGGGGCTCCCGGTCCTCACCGTCACCCGTGCCGCGCCCGACTTCGATGCGATGGAGAGGGCCCTGCGAAAGTACCTGCCAGACCGTCCGGAGCTCTTGAGGCTCCTCAGAGCCCACCCGCTCTTCACCGTCCCGATGCGTCCGCGTCCGCTCTGGGTGGCCGTGGTCGGGATGCCGAAGGAGGAGGCGACCCGCCTCGTCCTTCGTAGCATCGTTCGGGGCTCCTACCCCGAGCCCCTTCGCCTTGCGCACCTCTTCGCGTCCGCGATCCCCAAGGGGCCCGTTTCACGGTCGCGCGCATGAGCTGGCTCGGGACAGGGTCTGCGACAAGCGAACCGCCGCACCTAGAGCGTTATCTCCCTTGTCCGACGTCCCGCGACCGGAGGCGGGAGCGATGTGCAACACCTGTGGCTGTAAGTCGAAGAAGAAGCCGTGATCCTGAGCTGTCTCTTCGTCCTTTGTCCGGGAGGAGGGGTTGCTCTCCTCCTCCCGAACTCTTCTCCTTCGACTCGCACGAAACGTTCTTCCTCGGAGCCCCCCCTGCGCCTTCGGGGCGCGTAGCATAGCCCGGACGATGCGCCGGCCTTCTAAGCCGGAGAACCGGGGTTCGAATCCCCGCGCGCCCGTCGAGCCCGCCGGGGGGAGGTTCTCCTGCGTCGCTACGCCGTGACATTGAGCCAGATGATCTCCCCGTCGAAGGTCGTCCCGCTCTGGCCGTTCCCGTACTGGCCGTTCCAGATCAGGGAGGGGGGGATGGAGTACGGGTTGGAGGTCGGGCCCCCCGGGGGTTGGTAGAAGGGCATCGCGCCAGGGTCGCCCGAGTAACTGGTCGTCGAGCCCATGTCCATGTCGTGCATCTGGGCGCTCACCGTCCCCGAGAAGGTCCAGACCCCGCCGGAGGAAAGCGGCTCGCCCCAGATCTGAAAGAAGTCCCCTAGCGTGGGCGTCCCCGAGAGACCTCCGGGCATCTCCACGTGGATGATGCCGGAGCCATCGTGGGTGTGGAGGAGATGGAGCTCCCCCGACGGACAATAGAGGCTGGGGTTGGTGTACCCGGATTGGTCGAGGACCCCGATGTCCCCTCCCGCCCCGGGTTGGTACGGGAGCGCCTGCTGGGTCCCGCCGTCGTAGATGAGGAGCAGGACATGGTAGTGCACGTCGGTCGCTTCCGCGCTACAGTAGGCGGGAAAGGGGTCGTTGTGGGACGGAGGAAGGACGAGGAGGTAGAGCAGCGAGGCGACCAGGACAGCCAGCAGGGCGAGCCCAAGGACCCGGTAGGGGTGACGGCGGAGCGCCGAGGAGATCCTGCGTGAAGGGGGTCTCGAGAGAGGAGACGAGCCTTCGTTCGAGGAGGCGGCGGGGCGCTGGCGGGACCTCCGCGCCAGCCAAGCGCCCTTGAGCGCACGTCCCGCATCGATCCCCTCGGGAGGGTGGAACCCCACCTTCTCGTCCTCTGCGATCTCCGCCCACGCCCGGCCCTTGGTCCGAAGGCGAGCGACGCGTTCCCAATCGGTCACGGCGGTGCCCTGTTCGCGGTGCCAGGCGTTGCACTCGGCTTAAGTCCGGAAAGGGCGGCGACGGTTGAGGTCAGGGCCCTGGGGGGCCCGGGAGGGTCGAGGACCCTGCTTCCTCTCCCGGCCCGTCCCCCTCCTCCGGCGGCATCTCCTGCTCGACAGCCGCCATGCAGTCGTCGCATAGGAGCTCGGGGGAGCCTGCGGGCATCGGGCCGCCGCAGAGTGGGCAGCCGGCCTTCGCCTCGACCTCGGCCAAGAGCTCCTGCACGGAGGCCTTCAGGGTCTCCGAGCGGGGGCCGTGCTTCTTCCGCTCCTCCTCGTCGCGCTGCTCGCGCTCCGCTTCGGCCCTCGTGAGGAAGACCTGCGGAAGCGGCAGGTACATCTGCGTCCGCTGGTCGAAGGCCGCGAACTGGCGTCCCACGAGGCTCTGCAGGGCGGCCGTCGCCAGCTCCTGGGAGACGCCGAGGATCACCGAGACGTCCTGGACCGAGAGCCCCTTCGATTCGAACAGGAGCTCGAGCACCCGACGTGGGAGGAGCGGCAGGGCGCCCCGAGCGACGAACCGGTCGAGGCCGTGGCAGATCCTCGAGGACCGCTCGACCCGGTCCTCGATCGAGAAGCGTCCGGCGCGGGGGTCGGCCAGAAGGTGGTTGTGGAGGAGGTCGAGGTCGTACCGGAGCCGGGTACGGCTCGTGTACAGGTGGAGGGCCGCACGGAAAGGGACGACGCCGCTCGAGTGGACGAACCGTGAGAAGTCCGCGATCGAGAAGAGCTCGAAGCCGGGGGGGAGCGGAGGTCGCCCCTCGTTCGTCGCGTGCTCCTGCTGGATCGAGCGGGGGATGTAGCTCTCCCGCACGGAGAAGCGGACCACGCAGGTCTCCTCCTTGCCCGGATCGTGCGGGTCCCAGGGCGAGAGCGCGTGAGGGTTGTACCGGAAGGTGAGCACCCGCCCGCTCCCGGCCGAATCCGAGTCGACGAGGGCCGTGGGCGTCGTGAACTCCCACGCCTGGGGGTCCGGCTTGGGCTCGTAGATGACGAGGCTCACCCGCTCCGGAGGGGTCTTCTCGGCGAGGATCGCGGCGAACGAGGGGGAGGGCTGGCCGTTCGCCGTCCAGCGCAGGCGGGCGATCGAGGGCGGCTGACGCTGCGCGTAGTCGAAGAGGGTCTTGCGGAAGTTCTTCTGGGAGTAACCGTCGTGCACTTCGCGCGGTGCGAAGGCGGAAAGCCGCTCGAAATCCGAGAGAGGTAGAGGACCCGAACCCCCCTTCGGGGGAGCGCTCCCACCTCCCTCCGGTACCATCTGCGGCCCACCTGGGAAGAAGGAAGGGGTCGTGGCCCGCTTAAAGGGGCGGGGTTGAGGCTGCCGACGGCCCTCCCCCCCCCGCGGGGCCCCAGCCTTTTCTCCAAGAAGGGTACCCCTCCAGGCGGCGAAGCTCGCTCATGCGGATCGCGTTCTTCAGCGAGACCTTTCTCCCCGTGCACGACGGCGTGGGCCACGTGCTCGAGGACCTAGGCACTTCTCTCGTTCGGCGGGGAAACGAGGTCACGCTCTACACGACCCGGCGGCCCGGGCAGCCCCGCGAAGAGCTCTGGCCGGGGGGGATGCGCGTCGTTCGCTGCCGCTCTTTCCCCCTCCCGCACTACCCTCAATACCGGTTCGCGACCTTTCCCTACCTCCTGGCGCTCGCCCCGGGGTTCGCGCGCCGCACGGACATCGTACACGTCCACACCCCTTTCGCGATGGGAGTGACAGGCCTCCTCGCCTCCCGACGCGACCATCTTCCCATCGTCGGGACCTTCCACACGGACTTCCGGGGCATGCAAGGGAGCTTCCCGCAGAACCTCGGGATCCGGGTCTTCTTCCCGCTCGGGGGGTTCTTCAGCGAAGGGATCTACTTCCGTTGCGATACGACGACGGCCCCGACGCCGGAAGCGCTGAGGACGTTGCGCGAGCGGTTCACCAAGCCCCCGCACTGCGACCTCGCGGTCGTGCCGAACGGCATCGACATCGTTCGTTTCCGACCGGGGTTAGGTTCGCCCGACTGGTCGTCCCGCCTCCGGTCGGAGGGGCGACCCCTGGTGACCTTCCTGGGGCGCCTCACGGCCGACAAGGGGGTCCACCGGTTCCTCGATGCCCTTCGGGAGATCCCGGAGGACCTCTCCTTCCAGGGCGTGGTGGGTGGTTCAGGGGTTGAGGAGCCCGAGGTCCGTCGCAGGATCGAGAGCGAGCGCGGTCTCCGGGGCCGCGTGGTCGCCGTCGGGTTCGTGAAGGACGACGAGAAGCCTGCCCTCCTCGCCCAGAGCCGGGTGTTCGTGCTTCCCTCCCTCGCGGACACCTCGTCGGTGTCGACCCTGGAGGCGATGGCGTCGGGGTGCGCGTGCGTGGTCACCGACCGCGGGGGACCCCGGGAGCTCGTCATGGACGGACGGAACGCGCTCCTCGCGGACCCGACCGACCCGACGGCGATCCGCGGGGCCGTGGAACGGCTCCTCCGGGACCCCGAGCGCGCTCGCTGGCTCGGGAGCAACGCCGTGGAGTATGTCCGCGCTCACGCCTCGGTCGAGCACATGGCCGAGCAGTACCTCGAGATCTACGAGCGGTGCCTGGGACGCGGGAGCTCAGCGCAAGCACGACCTGGGACTCCGGTGCTTACGCGTGGCATACCGTGATCCCTGCGCACTACTCGGCCGACGTGTTCCTCTCCGGCTTCGCGTACATGGTCCCTGAGGGGGGCCTCCCGGCGGGGACCCGTGTGACGTGGCAGGCGCACTTCTCCACGAGCGAGAATTGTCTCTCGGTGAATTGGAAGTGGGCGGCGGCCGTCTGCACCAGTTCCGGGGAGAATGCCCACATCGGTGTGAAGCCGGTGGACGACAATCAGCTCAGCCTGTACAAGAACAGCGACCACGCCGGCACCCCCGAGTACGAGAAGGCCTACCTCACCCGGGGAGCGAGGGGGGGTGGCGGGTCGAACTACACAGGGTCCTACAGCGGTACCTTGGGTATCCGGGGAGGGAGCTGCCCGTAGGTTAGGGTCGGCGCCCCTCCCCGCGCCGTCGAGGCGCTTCGGACCGCTGGGCCCGGCGTTGGGGGCCAGCATGGGATTCCAGACACTCGGGCGAGTCGCTAGACCTCGTCGGCAAGAAAGAGGCCCATGATGGCCCGGACCTAGGAAGTATATCCGATGCTCAGCGATCGACCGACTCGCCGGCTACCGGGCGTTGCGAGGAGGAACCGAAGATGCCGACCCAGACGAATCGGAGATGGCTCATTGCGAAACCCCTAGAGGGGAAGCTTTCGCAGGCCAACTTCCGCTGGATGGAGTCCACCGTTCCCTCGGTGGCCGACGGTCAGTTCCTGGTCCACAATCGGTGGCTCTCTGTCGACCCGACCCAGGTCCTCGTCTTCAACAGCGGGGACCCTCCCGGGAGTGCCGTCCCCATCGGGGAGGCCCCTTGGTCGCTGGCGGTGTCCGAGGTTGTCGAGTCCCGCCACCCGGCTTTCTCGCGAGGAGACATCGTGCACGGTCAGATGGCCTGGGAGGACTACACCCTCACAGATGGGACAGGATTCAACCCTGCTTTCCCGGTGCCGGCGGGGATCCCGCTCGACTGGGCGGCCGGAGCTCTGGGGCTCACAGGACTCGTGGCGTACTTCGGCCTCCACGAGGTGGCCCGGCCAAAGCCTGGAGAAACCTTCGTCATCTCCGGCGCGGCGGGAGGGGTCGGATCGATCGCGTCCCAGTTGGCCAAGATCCACGGGCTTCGGGTCATCGGTATCGCCGGAAGTCCGGCCAAGTGTGATTGGCTTGTTCGGGAGGCCGGTGTCGACGCCGCCATCAACTATCACCAAGAGGATGTCGGCAAGCGGCTGACCGAGCTCTGTCCTCAGGGCATCGACATCTTCTTCGACACCGTGGGTGGGCCAACCCTCGAGCTCGCGCTGCATCGACTGCGAACGCGCGGTCGCGTGGTCCTTTGCGGGATAACCTCGCAGTACCTCGCGGATCCTCCCGCGCCAGGTCCGGCGAACTTGGTCCAGCTCATCATGGTCAACGGGCGTATGGAGGGATTCCTGGGAAGGGACTTCATCCCACGGCGGTCCGAAGCGTTCGACGCCATGCTGCCGCTCCTTCGATCGGGACGCCTGAAGTCCAAGGAGGATGTGCTGGTGGGGCTGCGAGAGGCGCCGAAAGCTCTCGCACGTCTTCTCTCGGGGGAGAACGTCGGGAAGCAGCTCGTGCGTATGGACGAACCCCCCGGGAGTTGAGGCCCTCGGTCGCCCCGGAGCTGGCGGTCGGCGATCTCCCTCTGGGCTACTGAGGCCGGAGGGAGGGGTCTCGAGGGCCGCGTTGGTCCGTGTCGAACGTCGCTCGAGGAGGACTCGGCCGCCTCGACCCCCTCCTCCGCCCCCCGACGACCACATAGAGACTCACCAGGTCCTCCACGGGGGCCCTGCGGCGAAGGGCGTCCCGGGAGCGGACGAGTTGCCGGCGCTTTCAACCCTGGGGCGGAAACCCCGGAGGCGGGCCGGGTTGGACTGGCCAAGGCGGGGGCGTTGGCGGTCGTCTCCTTCGCTGCACGAGAACGACCGCGGGTACGGAGATCGCGAGTGCGATGACCACGACGATCAGCACCAGGCTCATCGTGGTGCTGAGCCCGAGCAGGCTGAAGCCGGGGGCCTGCTGCGTGTCGCAGGGCGGCTGGGCGGGGCCGACGACCGTGACGGAAGTGTTCGACCACGCGTGCGTGCTGCGCGTGTCCGTTACCTCCAAGCTCACCGAGTAGGAGCCCACGGAGCCGAACGAGTGGGAGACATTTCGCCCGGTCTGGGGAGAGGAGCCATCGCCGAAGGTCCACGAGAAGGCGTAGGCCGGAGCACCGCCCCTCGCAGAACCCTCGAAAGAGTCGACGAACGGACTGAGAGCGCCCCCATTGCATGACCCCGTCAGGCTCCCGGACGTGGCACTCGCGTTCCCGAAGGCGACGAGCTGAGGCGGCTGGCCTCCCGAGCTCGCGGCGACCGTGATCGCGACCGAGTTGCTCCCCGCGACGGTCGACGACGCGTCGGTCGCCCAAACGCGGTAAGTGTAAGTGCCCGGGTGGGCGAAGGACAGGGCCGAGCCGCCGCAGCCAATTAGGGATGTGTTGGTCCCATTGAGGGACCACGCGCAGGTGTACGGGGAGACCCCGCCGGAGACGGTAGGGGTCAGGGTCACGGATTGCCCCACGGTGGCCGAGACGGAGGAGGGCGTCAGCCCCACCGAGAGCGGCGTGCTGGGGGTGGTGTAATTGACCCACAGACTGCCGTTGGTGCTGACCGAGACGTTCCCCCACGAGTTCGTGAGGATCTGGGACCGGCCCGCCGGCATCTGGAAGGTCGTCTGCGAGAAGGTCTCTCCGGTGCAGGGGAGGGCGTGCACGGGGTATCTCCCGCCCAAGAAGGTGGCAACGCTGCCCGTTGCCTGGGTCGTCCCGTTGAAGCTCACCGGGGAGCATGCTGCGGGAGAGACCTGGAAGGAGATCGTGTAATGTGCGGGCGGAGGGACCCAGGTGTAGGAGGCGGTGAGCGTCCCGTTCCCCCAGACCCCGACCGTCGTCGGGTTGCCCCCTAGGCTGGGGAGGGTCAGGGAGCCCGTAGCGGTCCACTTGGAGAAGGAATATCCCAGGCAAGTCAGAGCGTTGGCTGAGTAGTTGCCGTCGGTGAACTGGACCCGTGCCCCATTGTTCTCGTTGAGCCCCCCGAAGATGACCGGGCCGCAGGCAGGGGGAGAGATCACGAACGTCACATTCCCCGCGTGCAGGGTCTTGCCGCTCCACGTGTAGTAGGCGGTCAGGCTCCCCGTCCCGGTGACGTTCGCGAAACCGCCGGCCGAGGTCGGCCTCTGGACCGTGACCCCACCGGTGGAGTTCCATTGCTGGAAGGAGAAGTCGGTGCAGGGGTTCGCGACGATGGAGTAGGTCCCGGCGACATAGGAGCCGGTGGAGCCGCTCCCTTGGGACGTACCGTTGAAGGCGATGGGGCAGGTGGCAGGATGGACGAAGAAGGAGATGGTCGGAGGGGATGTCGTCAAGTTCCCGAAGACGTATCCTGAGGCAAGTTGGGCCGTGTCTCCCTGGAAGTAGTCCAGGTCGACGTTCGAGGTCCCACTGATCCCAGGTACGGTACCCGTGGCCGAGTGCTGCCAGAAAGTCCAAGTGGGCCAGATCCCGGTGTTGGGGCTGCTCACGCCCCAGTTGGCGATCCAGAGGGGCCAGGTCGTGAGGTAGGGGTCGAGACAGCCTGTGACCTCGCTGACCCCGGTGTAGAGGACAGGGGTGACCCCGGTATACCCGTCATGGGCGGCGATGTACTGCTGAACCGTGGACATCCACATGTCGACCCACGTCGACATGGCGTTGTTGCTGATGGTCCCGCATCCTTCCTCCAGATCAAGGGCGGGGTAGAGGTAGCCGGAGGAGAAGTACGGCGCGGCGATGGACAAGTAGTGGTTGGCTTCCGTCGTGGCATTGGTCGCGATACAACCGACGGAGCTGTCCGTCGCAGGGCAGGCGAAGTCGTATCCCGCCATCCAGAGACCCGCGGCTTTTCCGGCGGGCATGTAGGTCGTGAAGGTAGGGTCGACAAAGCTCGCCCCCTGCGTGGCCTTGGTGAAGTCGAACTTGTATCCCGCGCTCAGAACATTCGTCCAGTTCGTCACGGTCTCGTAGTGGGACGTATCGACCCCGTTCACTTCTGCTACGAACGGGCGAGAAGGGTTCGGGCCCCCGGCCGGGAAACCCGACGGCGTCGCGGTGCCCCCCGAGAAGCGTGTCGGACCTTGGACGGAACCGAGGAGCAGAAGGACAAGGAGCGCAGCCACCCAGATGAGGCGTCCCCCGGGGCGATGCGCAGAGAGACCGAGCCGCGTCCCAAGCGACGATCCTCGAGCGGAAGGCCCGGGGCCCTCGGGAGTCCCCCTCCAAGGGATGGACCGACGGAACGCTCCCGGGGCAAGTTGGCCGGACCCACCTGGGGCGCCGGGCCCGAGGGGGAGTGCGGGCAGGGGGCGCAGCACCGTAGCGACGAGCGCGAACGCGGCCGAAGGCCGTGCCGGAGGCCGCCGCGACATCCTGAGCCCGATACCCGTCCCCCGCTATTTGGCCCCTTTCACCGACGACCGGACCGGACCCTGGGCCGGACCCCCCCTTTCTGTCCCGGCACACGCGACCGCGCGTGCCGCTCGAGCACGACCCGCCCACGACCCCCCGGCCTGCGTCTCGATGAACGGCTCACCGATCGCGAGAACCAAGTCCGCTCCCACCTCGAGGTTGCGGGGTGACGGGGCGAGAGCAAGCTTGGCGGTCTCGGTGGGGTCCGCGGTTCCGCTACGTGGCCCGCACGACGTGGTTAAAGTCCCGTTCCAGCGTCGCGACCTGCGAGCGGCTGAACGCGCCGGGATCGACCGACAGCACGAGCAGCCCGTGGTGCTGCTGGACCTTGCTGTGCAGCCAGTAGACGAACTTCGTCGTGAGGTCGAAGGAGTTCTGCGTGTTGAGGAACTCGACCGCCTCGAGGTAGACGAGCGCGGGCTCGGGCGTTCCGTTGAGGAAGTTGTCGACGCGCCCCGTGAGCTGCGTCGGGGAGGACTCGGCCGCCTCGACCCCCTCCTCGGTGGTCCCTTCGACACCCAGGTGGAGGATCACCAGGTCCTCGACAGGGGCCATGCGACGCAGTTCGTTCGGAAGTCTGGTGATGGCGAGCCCTCTTCCTACCCGGGGGAGGAGTTCGCGGAGGAACGAGCGCGCGACCTGGCGGGTCTCCTCCAGGAAGAGGTAGTTGTACCCTGGGACCGCCGGGGGGAAAGCGGGCGCGCTCGAGGAGCCCCGCGGCTGGACGCGCACGAGGCTCTCGACGGGGATGCCGACCGGGGTCGAGAGCAGGGTCTTCCGCTTGAGGCGCACTTCCTCGTCGAGGTGCCCGAGCCGGCTCTCGACGAAGACCCGGATCTCGGAAGGGGTGTGGCCCCTCGCGACCAGACGGGTCACGAAGTGGAGCGCGTCGCGGGCCCCATCGCCCCAGCCTCGGGCGTAGGAGGTCGGTCCGTCCCCCCTGGAGGAGGAAGTGTCCGAGTCGTCCAGGGCTTGGGGCTCCGTGTCGGTGCCCTCCTCTTCGTTCGCTCGTCGAGGGGCGGGGGACGCGGCCGGGGGAAGGCCTCCCGTTCGGCCGGTCACGTGCGCGCGGTCCGGGCCGCGGCCCGGGCGAGAGCCTCCTGAGAGGCCGGGGAGGCTGTAGGTTCGCTCGCTCCGCTCTCGCGCGAGGGGGCGAACTTGTAGCCGTAGTGGATCACGCCGGCGCGCCCGTCCTCCCGGAGCTTGCGGAAGGCGGCGTGCACCCTCATCCCGATGTGCACGTCCGCGGGGGTGATGTCGACGACCTGCCCCGTGAGGAGCGGGCCCTCGGGGGTCTTGATGAGGGCCAGCACGTAGGGGACCTGCATCTCGAAACCCTCCGCCCCCTCGTGGACGACCGAGAAGGAGTAGACCTCCCCGTCCCCCGAGAGGGTGAAGGGCTCCATCTTGCCCAACGACTGGCGGTGCGTCTGGCAGGTCGGGCAGACGGCCCTCGGCGGGAAGTAGACGGTCGAGCAGGCGCTGCAGCGGTTCCCACCCAGGTTGTAGCGGCGGGGCGTCTCTCTCCAGAATCTCGCAACGGTCATGTTCTTGCTTCCTCCTTCCTGGGCTTCAGGTCGCCCTCTCCAAGAGATGGACGACGCTCGTGGCGCCCGTGCCTCCCAGGTTGTGGGTGAGACCGACCTGGGCCCCCGCGACCTGCCGCTCCTTCGCCTCGCCCCGGAGCTGTCGGACGACCTCGGCCACCTGGGCGACCCCCACCGCGCCGAAGGGCTGTCCTTGGGCCTTGAGCCCGCCGGAGGAGTTGATGGCGAGCCGGGCCCCGGGAGGGCCGACGGTGCCCTCGGCGAGGGCCTTGCCGACGCCCCCCTTCGGACAGAATCCCAGGTCCTCGAGGGCGAGGAGGGCACTGATCGAGTAGGCGTCGTGGATCTCGGCGACCTGGACGTCCGCCGGGGTCCTCTTCGCGTGGCGGAACGCCACCTGGGCGGCGAGACGGGTCGCCTCCACCGTCGTGATGTCCTTGCGGTGCTGCAGCGCGAGCGTGTCGCAGGCGACCTGGCTCGCGCAGATGCGGATGGGGGTGTCCGTGTGCTCTCTCGCCTTCTCGAGCGGGCCCAGGACCAGCGCGGAGGCCCCGTCGGAAGCGGGGGCACAGTCCATGACCCCCAGAGGTTGAGCGACGGGCGAGCCTTCCAGCACTTGGTCGAGGGAGACCTTGTTGCGGAAGTGCGCTAGGGGGTTCTTCGAGCCCATCTCGTGGGCGAGCACGGGGAAGCGCGCGAAGTCCTCTCTCCGAGTCCCGTGGTCGTGCATGTGCCGCCGGGCGATGAGCGCCCACAGCGAGGGGAGCGTCGCGCCGAAGACCGTCTCCCACTCCTGGTCCGCGCTCGCGTTCGCGATGTCCGTCTGGACATCCTCCGGGACGTCCGTCATCTTCTCGGCCCCGCCCACGACGACGTAGTCGTGCGCGCCGCTGGCGACGGCGAGGTAGGCCTGGTGCAGCGCGACCGCTCCGCTCGCTCCTCCCGCTTCGACGCGGATCGCGGGGAGATGATGGCCCGCGAGCCCCGCGTAGTCGAGGATCAGGGGGGCGATGTGCTCCTGCTCGATGAAGCTCCCCGAGGCCATGTTCCCCAGGTAGAGCGCGCTGATGTCCTTGGAGGAAAGCTTCGCCTCCTGGAGCGCGGCGAATCCCGCCTCGATCCCGATCTCCCGGAACGAGCGGTCCCAGAGCTCGCCGAACTTCGTCTGCCCGATGCCCAGGATCGCGACCTCCCGCATGGTCAGCTCCCTCCCAGGTGGATCTTCCCGCGGAACTTCGCGTACATGGCGTAGGAGAGGGGAACTCCCCCGTCGAGGAACTCCTGGACCGGGGGGCCGTGCTGCCGGTCGAAGCCCTCGATCCGGTCGGTGACCGTGAGGTCGAACGCGTCGGAGCCCGCGCCGCTGCCGTACCCGACGACCAACACACGGTCGCCGGCCTTGGCGTGGTCGAGCACGTTCGCGAGCCCGAGGAGCGCGGCACCGGAGTAGGTGTTGCCCACCCACGGGGTCACGAGACCGTACTTCATCTGCTGGTCGGAGAACCCCATGGACTTCCCGATGCGCTGAGGGAACTTCCCGTTGGGCTGGTGGAAAACGACGTGCTGGTAGTTCTGAGGAGAGGTCTGCGCCCGCTCCATCATGCGCCGCCCGCACTCTCCCACATGGCGGAAGTAGGCCGGCTCGCCCGTGAACCTTCCTCCGTGGCTCGGGTAGCGCTGGCCCTCCCGACGCCAGAAGTCGGGGGTGTCCGTGGTGAAGCTCTCCGTCGCGTTGATCTCCGCGATCAGGTTCTCGCGGCCGATCACCAGCGCGGCCCCGCCAGCGCTCGCCGAGTACTCGAGAGCGTCACCGGGGGCGCCCTGGGAGGTGTCCGCGCCGATCGCGACACCGTAGGTGATCATCTTGCTCGCCACCATCCCCATGCAGGTCTGGATGGCCGCCGTTCCCGCCTTGCAGGCGAACTCGAAGTCCGCCGCGGTGAGGTAGGGGGTCGCGCCGACAGCCTGGGCGACGACCGTGGCCGTGGGCTTCACGGCGTACGGGTGGCTCTCGCTCCCGACGTAGAGCGCCCCGATGTCCCGGGGATTGATCTTGCCGCGGGTGAGCGCGATGCGCAGCGCCTCGGTCGAGATGGTGATGGTGTCCTCGTCCGGGGAGGGGACGCTCTTGCGGACGACGTTCAGCCCCTTTCCCATGGCGGCCCCATCGGTCCCCCAGACCTGCCCGATCTCCTGGGGCGTGATCCGGTAGCGCGGGACGTAAGCGCCGTAGCTCACGATGCCGACCTTCTCTTCGGTCATGTCCATTCTCCTTGCTCCTGCTCTTCGATACGGTGTCGGGTCAGATCTCCTCGAGACGCTTCAGGACCTCCTTCGGTCCGTACGGGGTCGTGAGGAGCGGGATGTTCTCCACCTCGGAGAGGCGGACCGCCAGAGGGTCGACGCGGCCGGGGGCGGAGTAGATGACGGCGGCGGGTTTGAGCGGGTGCGCGCGGATCGCGACCATCGGGGAGCGACCGTACTTGACGCCGCAGAAGAGGAGGGCCCGCTGGGTCGTCCAGCCGTAGACCTGGACGAACTCCTGGGCCCCCAACGACAGGATCGCCCGCGGGGCGTCGAGGAGGGTGAACCCGTGCAGGTCCCGGTGGAGGTCGACCCGGCTCGCGGGCTTCGCGTCCAGGAGCGAGGCGAGGGTCGTGAGGGGCACCGCGATGGAGAACTCCCGCATCGCGAGGATCCCCTCGGCGGGGGAGGGGAACCCCATCCGCTGGATGACGCGGCCTCCGTGCGACTTGTCGACGGCGACCAGCCCTTCCACGTAGCGTCGGATGAACCCGGCACCAGGGCTCTGACGCCGCTCGGCCTCGTAGTCCGCGATCACGGAGGGGACGGTCTCGAGCTGATGGGCGAGCTCCGTTTGCGAGATGCCGAAGTCCTCGCGCCATTTGCGCAACGTCCGCCCGGGATGGGGGGATAGGACTACCTCGCCCGCGATCTTCTCGCGGATCTCGACCGGCACGGAGGTGAGGGAGGGGGCGGGGTACTAAAGCCTCACGCTACTTGTCGAATTGCGTATTCGACAGTTCGTGTGTCCCCTGACGGTGCGGTGGCGGGAGAAGGACCTGCAGCACCGGACCGGACGATAAGGAGGGGGAGTGGACTGGGCGAGATGCTCAGGAGGGAGGGGGGTCCTCTCCTCCGTTTGAACTCGCGGCCTCTACCTTGCCAAGGTAGCGATCTTCCACTGATCTACCAGCCCGTCTCCCCGCCGAGAGCGCGCAGACCACGGGAGTTATACCCTTTCGCTGGACTCCTCCCTCGACCTCCGTGCAGCTCCTCGTTTACGACGACCTCAAGCCGGAGATGGAGGCGAGCCGGGCGGCGACCCACCTCGGAGCCTTCGGCGGCTTCCTCTCGCCCTCCGAGGTCGCCATCTGGAGGAGGCTTGGGTCCTTCTCTGACTACGTCGGGGTCTTTGCGGTCGAAGCAGGGCAGGTCCTTGGCCACGCGTACGCGTTGAGGCTTCCCTACACGTACCCGGACGGCCGCGTCGAACGCGTGAGCGGGGTCGCGGGGGTGGGCTCACGACCGGACCATCGTGGGCGAGGCCTCGCGCGTCGGATGCTCGAAGAGATCCATCGAAGGGAGAGGAAGGAAGGGATCGACCACATCGCGCTCTGGACGAACCGTTCCTGGGGGGCCCACGGCATCTACGAGAGGTTGGGCTACCAGGACGTGTATGGGATCCCGCTCGCGGTCCGCGCGGTGCCGCGGACCATGCGGCCCGCCTCCAACACGGTCCGCGTTCGACACGGAAGGGTGACCGACCTACCCCGGCTCGAGGAGGTCCACGTTCGGGCGACCCGAGGGAGGATCGGGTTCACCCCCCGCCTTCCCCGGAGCCTCGTTGCCGAGCACAAGGCCCGCGCCCTCGACCCACCGAAGGACCTGCTCGTCGCCACCGACGGCGGTCGCCCGGTGGGGTATGCCCGGGTCGAGGAAGATCCCTCGCGCGTGCGATGTCCCGAGCTCCTTACCGAAGGGCCAGGGGCCGCCCTTGCCCTCATCGAAGCCATGGAACGACGTGGGCGCGGAAGGATGTGCACATGGTGCCTCTCGGCCGTTGCGGACCAGGGAGCGGAGCTCCGCCGGCGAGGGTACCTGTTCGTCCCCACCGGGTGGTACGGGATGATGGCGTGCCGGTTGCGCGGAGAAGCGAACGCTTCCCAGGTCCGGGCGGAGCTGGGGGTGGACCAGCCGCGGTGGGTCGTCCACCGCGGGGACCAGTTCTGAGCTCTCCGAGGTCCGTCGCGACGAAGGGGGGAGGTGGTCGCACCCAGGTCGTCCCGAACCGGTCGGGGTGTTGGATGCGCATGCATCCGTGCTATGCCGTATCATGCGCTGCAAGTTCTGGTCCGTGAACCTGCCGCCCCGTTGAAGTAGCCGCTTCGCCGAATCCTTCGTTCGAGGGGGATGACGGCCACGATCGTCTGGGGAACGAACCTCGGGTTGTTCCTTGGACACGTGAGGAGGGGGATCGATCTACGGCCGAACAAGGCTCGAGCGTTGGCGCTCGACACGTCGCCCCCTGGACCCCCTTTTGGTGTGCTCCCCCCGGACAGCCTGGGCGAGGTGGATCGACCACGGAGAGCCCCGTGCGGACGCTGGCATCCCCCTCAAGAGCCGGCATCCCCTCCGGATGCCGCTCGGGGCCCGTGATGGTCGGCCCAGGCTGTCCCCGAGTTGGCGGGCCGTAGCTCCGGTCCTCCTCGCCAAGTCCCATATACCCCAGCCTGGTCGGCGCTCCGTGGCCGAGAACGAGCGTCGCGACGACCCGGTCGACCTGCTCCTCCGAGGGTCGAGGGAACTGCTCCATCCCGAGGCGCTGGTCGCCGAAGCGACCAAGGACCTGGTGAAGGAGGAGATCCGCCACCTGCTCGAGCGCAAGCTCAAGGAGAACCCGGAGCTCGCGAAGGAGCTGCGCGACGCCGTCCACGACCTCCTCGAGGCGCGGGCGAGGGAGTACGCGGCGCTGCTCCGGGTGACGGCCGCCTCGGCGCGGCTCGGTTTCGCGGCGGCCCCGGATTCGGTCAAGGGGGTCCTGGCCCGCGACGTCGCGTCCCTCCTGACGCGGGAGCTCGGGACCCTCGTCGACAAGATCTGAACGGGGGGAGAACGGCATGCCCTCCTGGCGAACCCCCACGCCCCCCATGGCCCCGGACGAGGTCCGGATCTACGAGGTGAAGCGGACGGACCTCACCGACGCGGTGGTCATCGACGGGTTCCCCTCGGTGGGTCTGGTCTCCTCGATCGTGGCGAACTATCTCATCGATGCCCTTCACATGGAACAGATCGGGATCGTGGACTCTCCCGCGTTCCCGACCGTGTCGCTGGTGCGCGAGGGGGAGCCGCAGCACCCGGTGAGGATCTACGCGGGGCAACCCCCCGACAAGCGACCGGGGAGCGCGGCCCAGAAGGTGGTGGCGTTCATCAGCGAGTTCCAGCCGCCCGCGAACGTGGTGAACAACCTCGCGCATACGGTCCTAGATTGGGCGCAGGAGCAGCGCTGCTCGCTCCTGGTCTCCCCCGAAGGGCTGGTCATCGAACGTGGAGAGGGGGAGGAGGCCCACGTCGGCACCGTCCCTCCCACGGTCCGCGTCTACGGGGTCGCTTCGTCGCGTCGCGCTCGGGAGCTCTTCATCGAGCCGAACGTCGCCTCGTTCCAGGAAGGGGTCGTGACCGGGGTCGCGGGGGTCCTTCTGAACGAAGGGCGCCGACGCGGGTTCGATGTCCTCACATTCCTTGCCGAGGCCCACCCGGACTACCCGGACGCCCGGGCGGCCGCGAAGGTCATCGAGACCATCGACCACGTGCTCCTGGGGACCATCATCGACCCCGGGCCGCTCTACACCGAGGCGGAGCGCATCGAGCAGCAGCTCCTCACCATCCAGAGATCGGCGGCGGAGCGCGCAGCCTCCAAGGACCGGGCCGTCCCCACGCCCTCGATGTCGATGTACGGGTGAGGCCCGGGGATCCTCGGCCCCCGTGGGAGAGGGGAGCGGCGGCGCCGGGGGGGGAGGTCCCCCTGGACGATGCGAGCTTCTCAGCTCAGCTGTCGGGGGCAACCGGGGGCTCTTGGCTCTCGTCCCCGTCTTCCCCGTCCCCGGACCCGTCCTTCTCGGTCTCCTCGGACCCTTCCTCGTCGGGGGGCGGCGCGGCGGCCTTGCGCCGGCGGAGCAAGAAGAGCAGCAGGAGCGCGATCAAGACCACGCCCACGATCCCTCCGATGGCCGCGTACCCGAGCGGGCTCGACCAGAAGCTGGAGCTGTTGTTCTGAGGGGTGACGTACTGGCGCGGCGGAGGGATCGCGCTGGCGGGGGCGCTGCTTCCCTCGAGGATGGAGACCCCGACCAGGAGGACCATGCCGATGGCGATCAACACAGGGACGGTCTTCTGGAGAAGGCCTGACGTCCGCGCATCTGAGTTCGAGGTCACTGTCTCGCCTAACGGTCAGATAGGCACTGTCGGACCCGCTATTTGAACGAATTGCCCAATTCGCACTCGGGTTCCGGCTCCTTTTGCGCGTAAACCTGCTCGAGTATGGCCGTTTCGAGAGATCTCAAGCGTGCCCCGGTCCCGCGTTGCGACGAACCGAGACCCATGCTGCCCCCATCGGCCCGGTGGAGGTGGAGGCCCGTCCTCCGACCGAGAGAACGGCGTCTCACGGCCACGACGGACCTCTCCCCCCGGGGCGGCGCGGCGTCGCTCAAGCTTAAGAGGTGGAAACCAAGTCGGTCGCGCATGAAAGTCCTCATCACGGGGGTCGACGGGTATTCCGGATGGCCGCTTGCGCTGCACCTGCTCCAGCGGGGCCACGAGGTCGTCGGGCTCGACAACTTCGTGACGCGCCAGCGCGTGGCCGAGGTCGGGAGCTGGTCGGCCACCCCGGTCCTCGACATGCACGAGAGGATCGCGGCGCTCCAGTCGCACGGGGTCCAGGGGTTCCGGTTCTACGAGGGGGACCTGTGCGATTTCACCACGGTGAAGAAGACCCTGCACAAGGAGAAGCCCGAGGTCATCGTCCATCTCGGGGAGCAGCGCAGCGCGCCCTACTCGATGATCGACGTCCACCACGCGGTGGCGACCCAGTGCCAGAACCTCACGTCGACCCTCCATATTGTCTATGCCATGCGGGACGAGTGCCCGAAGGCCCACCTCGTAAAGATGGGCACGATGGGCGAATACGGGACGCCCAACCTCGACATCGCTGAGGGGTTCTTCGAGGTCGAGTTCCGCGGGAGGAAGGACCGTGTGCCGTTCCCCCGGCAGGCCTCGAGCTGGTACCACTGGTCGAAGGTCTTCGACACGGGGGACGTGATGCTCGCGAACAAGCTCTGGGGGCTCGCGACCACCGACGTCATGCAGGGCGTCATCTACGGGACCCGCACCCCCGAGATCACCCAGGACTGGCAGTTGACCCGCTTCGACTTCGACGAGGTCTGGGGGACCGCGCTCAACCGATTCTGCGTCCAGGCGGTCCTGGGGTTGCCGCTCACGCCCTACGGGAAGGGAGGGCAGAAGAGGGGGTTCATCGCGCTCGAGGACTCGATGCAGAGCCTGCGTCTCGCCGTCGAACACCCTGCGGACCCCGGGGAGTACCGGGTGTTCAACCAGTTCGACGAGGCCTACTCGGTGGGGGACCTCGCGAAGCTCGTGCTGAAGGTGGGGGAGAAGCTCGGGATCAAAGGGGAGATCCACAACTCCTACAACCCCCGGGTGGAGCTCGAGGAGCACTACTACCACCCGCTCCACGACAATCTGCTGAAGTTGGGCTACCAGCACCAGAGGACGCTGGAGGAGGCTCTCGAGTGGATGCTCTCCGACCTCCAGCGCTTCCGCGCCCGTCTCGAAGAGAAGCGTGCGGTGGTCCTGCCGCGGATGGACTTCCGCGTGGGGGACAACAAGTCGCGCCTCCACATCGAGAAGGTGGCGAAGGAGGCGGTCGCGCTGCCCAAGGCGATGCGCAAGGTGCCGAGCAGCGGCTCGGCCTCGGTCTCCGAGGGGTAGCCTCGCGCTTCGTTCGATAAGGTCGAGAGCGAGATCGTGAAGGGGGTCTTCCGTGCGAGCGGTCATCACCATGGCCGGGGAGGGGACCCGGATGCTCCCCGCGACGCGGGGACTTCGCAAGGAGATGCTGCCCCTCTTCTACCGCGGGCGACAGGGGAACCCCACGCTCGCTCCGGTCGCCCATCTCGTGGTGCGCACGCTCCACGCCGCCGGTGTGGACGACCTCACGGTCATCGTGGGCCCTGACCAGGAGGCGGTCGTTCGGTACTTCCAACCGGACGACGCGTTCATCGCCCGGCATCTCCACCACCCCGAGCGCCTCGTGGAGACCCTCGCGCTCCACCACCTGCTCTCCGAGGTCGACTTCCATTGGGTGACCCAGAGGTCGCCGAAGGGGTTCGGCGACGCTCTCCTCAAGGCCCGCGAACGGATCGGGGATCAACCGTTCGTCCTCCACGCCGCGGACGCGGTGCTCTGGGAACCCATCCCCGGGCGGCTCATCCGCGCCATGGAGGAGCTGCGACGCCGGGAGGGAGCGAGCGTCGTCCTGCTCGTCCGCAAGGTCCCCGAGCCGCGCAACTACGGGGTCGTGGAAGGAGACCTCGCCGGGCGGATCGACGGGACCCGCTTCCTGCGCGTCACGGGGATGGAGGAGAAGCCGGAGCGGCCAAAGACGTCCTGGGCCGCGACCGCGGTCTACGCGTTCGGTTCGGGCGTGTTCGACGCTTTGGAGGCGGAGCGGCGGCGCAACCCCTCCGAGCTCGAGGTGACCTCGGCCATTGCACGGCGAATCCACGAGGGGGAGAAGGTCTTCGCGGCGATCCTTTCCCCCTCCGAGGGTCAGTGGCTCTCCGTGGGGTCGCCGGAAGGGTACTTGCGGGCGGTGAAGCGCACCTTCGCGCTCGCGAAGCGAGCGCCTTCGCGCCTGCGCCCCTCCTAGCTGAGGGGACGTGCGCGGGGTCGTCCTCCGCGGAGCACGGATGGGGGCGGCGGCTTAATGCGGTGGCGTGAGTATTTTTTGGGGACGAGGGGGCGTTGGCGTCGGAGGTTCCCACCAAGAAGACGAAGGGGTCTCCGGAGGAGGGCCCTTCCCCCGCGTCGAACGACCTTGACGTCCTCGATGACCTTCTCGACCAACTGAGCGAGGTGCCGGCCGCTCCGGCCTCGGAAGGGACCGGTAGCTCGGAGCCGACGGCCGAGGCGCCCGCCGATCCGTCCGTGGCTCCCCCGCCTTCAGAGTCCCCCGGTGCTGCTGCCGAGGCCCTGCCTCCCGCGGTCGACCCGCGGGTCGAGGAGCTGAGCCGTGCGATGGACCTCGCGCGGGCCGAGGCCACCTCGTTGCGGGCCGCGCTCGCGTCGCAGCAGAACGTCGAGACCGAGCTCCGCAAAGAGCTCACCGAGGTCCGCTCCGCGCTGTCGCTCGCGCAGGAGAAGCTCGGAGCAGCGGCCGGGAAGTTCCTCCCTGCGGTCCCGGTCGCGTTCCTTTCAAAGGACGGGAAGAAGATCGACCGGCGGGCCTTCTATGCGCTAGGTCGGGGGGAGGCCCTCGAGCTCTTCCTCTCGGGGCTCTTCGCCGATTGGACGAGCGGGGGGCTCCGTCTCGTTCCGACCTTCGACCGCGGGACGCTCACCCTCACGCTGGAGCGCGACCCCGAGGGGAGGTTCCTCCGGCTCCTGCCTTCGGGGGTCTTCCTGGTCCGCCTGAGCGCCGAGGAGCTCGAGAGGGTGGGTGTGCTCCCCTCCCTGGTCCGCGTCCGCAAGGGCGCCGCTCCTGAAGGCGTCCCCTCGAGCTGAGGGCGGAGGGAGCGGGGCGAATCGCGCCCGCGCCCTCCCCGGTCGGGGGGGTCTGCCCGCGAGCTGGAAAGGAATGGACCGTGGGCATCGGCGGGTCAAGTCTACCGAACGGAAGGTCGAGATGCTGGGCGGGTGAATGGAGGTCCTCGTGCCTCCTTCTCCCTCTCCCTCGGGGACGTCAACGGCCCCCGCCGCGAGCGGGCCCCCCTCCGACCCGCCCGCCCTCGTTCTGCCCGGTAGCCCCATCCAACAGGTGTGGGCGGAGGCCCATCCGAAGCCCACGCTCCTCTCCGACTTCATCCTGGGTAGTCAGGACGGCATCGTCAACGTCCTGGGCATCATCTTGGGGCTGGTCGCCGCCCACACGGCGGCGAAGATTGTGCTCATCGCGGCATTGGCCGCCCTCGGTGCCGAGTCCATCGCGATGGCGGCGGTGGCGTACACCTCCACACGATCGCGTCGCCGGCTCTACCTCGGGGAGGTCCAGCGAGAGCTCCAGGAGATGCGGACCGTGCCCCACCTCGAACGAAAGGAGGTCGCTGATGTGCTGCAACAGTGGGGCTACGAGGGCGCCGAACTCTCCGATCTCTTGGACCGCATCTGCCGAAATCCCCGGGCCTGGCTGGACTTCATGATGGCCTTCGAGCTTAAGCTGCGACCCGTCGAGGGGGACGAGCCTCGCAAGAGCGCTTACGTCGTAGGAGCTTCGACGATCGTCGGACACCTGGTTCCGCTCACTCCCTTCTTCTTCGTCGGAAGCGACCTCCTCTTGGGGGCGGCGCTCGCGGTGGGGCTCAGCACGGTTGCGCTCTTCGGCACGGGGTGGTACGAGGCGAAGGTCTCGGTGGGTCGGTGGTGGCAGAACGGATTGCAGATGGTCCTGATCGGGCTCGGCGGAGGGGTCGCGGGTTACGCGATCGGCTACGCGATTCAAGCCGCACCTTGGACCTGAGCGAGGGCCCCCAGGGGCCCCCGCGGCGCCCTCGTGGGGTGCAGCAGGCCCGTGTGGTACCTTAAGTGAAGGTCGCCGTGGCCGCCTCGTGGTCGCCTCGGGGAAGCCGGGGGTCATCGGTGCCCGCCTCTTGGACGGGGTCGGCTGGATCCGGGGACCCGTCGCGAACTCCTACGTCCTGCGGGAAGGCGGACACACCTATCTCCTCGACGCGGGGTTCCGCGACAATGCCTCGCCCGTCCGTCTCGCCTTCCGCCGCGCGGGGGTTCCGCTCTCCGAGCTCACCGACATCCTGCTCACGCACCAGCACCCCGACCACATGGGCGGGGCGGCGATCCTTCGATGGATGACCTCGGCCAAGGTGGCCTGCCACGAGATGGACACACCGGCGGTGGAGGGGCGCGGGCCGCGTCTCTCCCCTCTCTTGGTCCGCATCCTTTTCTCGAAGCACCCCGTCCAGGTCGACCGTGTCCTCAAGGACGGGGACCGGATCGGTCCCTTCCGCGCCGTGGGCGCCCCGGGACACACCCTGGGAAGCGTCGCGTTCTACCACGAGGAGCGGAAGATCCTCTTCAGCGGCGACGCCGCGGTCACGTCGCCTCGCGGGGTCTCTCTCGCCGCGCCCTTCTCGAACTTCGACCGCGACACCGCGATCGACTCGCTGGAGCGGCTCTCGACGCTCGAAGTGACCTCGCTCTTCGCCGGGCACGGGCGCCCGATCGTCGCCAACGCGGGACCGCTCCTGAAGGAAGCCGCGAAGCGGGCCATGAAGCGGCCCGTCCACACCTGGTGGACCCTCGCGGGACCTGAAGGGCTTGCCGAGAGCCATCCGCGACCCGAGGACATCGTGCCCGAGCTCGTTCGCGCGGGCGACGCGCCGAGAAGCAGTTCTTAATCCTTTCGACTCACATTCAAGAGAGGCGTGCCCTCTCGGGCCCCTTTGAAGGACCTCTCGCGCGGAGGGGGGATCGGGGGAAGGAGAGCGGATGAAACGCCAGATGGTCGACATGTTGGCCGACCTGATCAAGCTCTCGAGCGACCCCAACGCCGACAAGCACGAGATCCTGGATTACCTCCAGTCCTTCGCCGATTCCCTGAAGATGCGTTCGTCGGTCTACGGCGATCCTAGCGCCCCCGCGCTCCTCTCGGAGTACGGCCAGGGCGGCGTGGTCCTCGCAGGGCACCTGGACACCCCCCCTGTCGGCGACGGGTGGAGCTTCTCGCAGAGCCAGTTCACCGCGGGACGGATGTACGGACGGGGCGCGGCCGACATGAAGGGGACCGTCGTGGCGATGCTCTCGGCGGTGAGCGACCTCGTCACGCGGAAGGTCCCTTGCGTCCTGGCGATCACGACCGATGAGGAGACCACGATGAACGGCGCGCAGGCGCTCTGCAAGACCCTCGCGCTTCGGAGGGCGAAGGCCGTCGTGGTCGGGGAGCCGACAGGTCTTCGGACGGGCTACGCCGAGAAGGGGGTCCTCGACCTCTCCATCGAGACCCGCGGGCGCTCCGCCCACGGAGCGATGCCCCAGCTCGGGGAGAACGCGGTCGTGAAGCTGATGCGCCTCCTTCGAGCGTTGGAGACGTTCCGCGGAAGGGTCGCGCACCCGGAGCTCGGGACGGTCACGGTCAACGTGGGGACGTTCCACGGCGGCAATCGCGTGAACGTGGTCCCCTCGCGCGCGAGCGCGGAGGTCGACATCCGCTTCCCGCCCCCCTACACTCCCGACGAGCTGCAGCGGGAGGTGGAGGAGCACCTGAAGCGGATCAAGACCCCCTTCACGCTCCGAAGGCTCGTGAGCCTTCCCTCGCTCCAGGCCGACCCGCAGAGCGAACACATTCGGATCTTCAAGGAGGTCTCGGGGAGCGAACTGGCCGTCCTGGTGCACGCCTCCGAGGCCGTGCACTACGTTACCGTGAATCCCCGTGTCGTCATCTACGGAGCGGGGGACGAGGACCTGTCGCACCAGGCCAACGAGTACGTCAAGATGGAAGCGGTCGTCCGCGCGGCGGAGTCCTACAAGAAGTTCGCCCAGCGGATGGCCTCCATGCGTTCTCCCGCCGGGAAGGGGTAGCGCCCCCCGCACCGCGGGGCAGAGCAGGAGGGGGCAAGTGGCCGGGCCTTCCGCCCCCCCCTTCCCTCGGGGCCTTCCCTCCGTGCTCCAGGGCACCCGGGTGCTGCACGTTCCCACCCGCTATCCCCCGGCCCCCGGTGGGGTCGAACGACACGTGAGGGAGGTGGCCCTGCGCCAGCGCGCGAGGGGGCTCGACGCCCGGGTGCTCACGAGCGACCTCTACACCGAGATCCCGTGGCGCCGGCTCGGCTCCGAACCCGGGGCCAGGGGCCCCGCCCGCGAAGGGATCCCTGTCGCGCGACGGCGCGCCTACGCCCTGGGCGGGGACCTCCACTACCCCTTCCTGCCGGGGCTGTACTTCGAGGTGCGGCGGCAGGCCCCCTCCATCCTCCATGTCCACACGTACGGCACGTACCAAGGGTTCAGCGGGCTCGCGTGGGCGCGCCTGAACCGCCGCCCGTTCGTCATGACCGCCCACTTTCACCCCACGTGGTCGATCTGGGGGGGCGCGCGCAGGAAGGAGCTCCGAGGGTTCTACGACCGACACCTCGCCTCGCATGTTCTCCGCGCCGTTTCTCGCCTCATCCTCCAGAGCCGGGAGGAAGAGGCCTTGCTGCGGGAAGTCGTCCCTGACCTTCCCCCGGTCTCGTTCGTCCCTCCTGGCTACACTCCCCTTCCCCCGCCTAGCACCGAGGGCGGGGGTTTTCGGGGAGCGTTCGGGATACGCGGACCCTTCCTCCTCTTCACCGGCCGCCTCGCGTCGAACAAGGGGATCCCCCTCTTGCTCGACGCCTTCGGTGCGTTGGCGCCCCGCCATCCGGAGCTGGAGCTCGTCCTTTTGGGAGAGGACGGTGGCGAGGGGGCCGCGACGAGGTCGAAGGCGGAGAAGCTCTCGCTCGCCTCGCGCGTGCACATGACCGGGTTCGTCAAGGACGAGTCGCTCCTCGCGAGCGCCTATGCCCAGGCCGAGGCGTTCGTCCTGCCCTCCGAGTACGAGGCGTTCGGACTGGTCCTTCTGGAGGCGATGGCCCAAGGGACCCCTGTGGTTGCGACGCGCGTGGGGGGCATCCCTTCTCTGGTCGACGACGGCAAGAATGGTCGGCTGGTCCCCTATGGGGACGCGAGCGCGCTCGCCTCCACGCTCGAAGAGGTCCTCTCGGACCGCGAACGCGCGAGGGTCATGGGACGATACGGAAGGGAGCGGACGGTCCCCGAACACTCCTGGGAACGCACGGTGGAGGGCCTCGAGAAGGTCTACGCCGAGGTGCTCGAAGAGCGGCCGTCGCGGGGAGGACGTGGGGCATGAGGGTGGCCCAGGTCCTGCTCCGGTACGATGCCCCGGGAGGCGTGGAGACCCATGTGCGGGAGCTCTCGCGCGCCCTGCGCTCCGCCGGGGACGAGGTCACGGTCTACGCGAGCGACCTCTACTCCGAACAGGGGTGGAAGCGCATTGAGGTCCCTTCGACGGAGCTCGACGGGATCCCGGTCCGACGGTTCCCCGCGGTCCGACGGCTCGTCCCCGGGCTGACGTTGCCGTTGCTCCCCGGGCTGGTGCGTGCGCTCGACGAGGACCGCCCGGAGGTCATCCACGCCCACTCGCATCGCTACGGGCACGTGCTCGAGTCCGCGCTCGTCGCTCGGGCCCGGCATCTTCCGCTCATCGTCGGGACGCACTATCACCCGGCGGACCCTTGGGAGCCGCCGTGGAAGAAGGGGATGCTTCGGGGGCAGGACCATCTCTTCGGGATGACCGCCTACCGCACGGCCCGCGCCCTCGTGGTCGAGACCGAGCACGAGGCGGTGCAGGTGCGCGAGTTCGCGCCCCCCGAGAAGGTTCGCGTCGTCCCCCCCGGGATCGACCTCGCGTCATGGTCCTCGCTCCCGACGCCCAGAGAGGCACGGCGCCTCCTGGGGCTCGACGAGCCCTACGTGCTGTACGCGGGCCGCCTCGCTCCCAACAAGGGGCTGCGCTTCCTCCTGGAGGCCTGGGCGGGGCTCCCCGCGAAGGAGCGCCCCCCCTGGGTCGTGGTGGGCGAGGACTGGGGGATGCGATCGACCCTCGAGGAGCGGGCGCGCGCCCTGGGGGTCGCGGGCGAGATCAAGTTCCTGGGCAACCTCGCGGAGCCCGAGCGCTACCGCGCGGCCTTCGCCGGGGCGATGGCCTTCGTGCTTCCGTCCGAGTACGAGGCGTTCGGCCTCGTGCTCCTAGAGGCCATGGCGGCCCGGCTCCCCGTGGTCGCCACCTCGGTGGGGGGCGTTCCGGAGGTCGTGGAGGAGGGGCGGACGGCGCTCCTGGTCCCATCGGCGAACGTCGAGGCGCTGCGCGGCGCCCTTCGGACGCTGCTCGGCGATCCAGGACGGGCCCGAGCGATGGGCGAGGACGGGCGGCGGCGCGTCGAGGAGCGCTTCTCCTGGACGACGACGGCCGAGCGGATACGCGCTATCTACCGCGGGGCGCGGGGGGAAGCTCGGGCTTCGGGATGAGCCGGGGAGCGGGACCGGGAGGGGGACGCGTCGGCGTCGAGGTCCTGGATCTCCTGGGCGAGCCCCTCGAGCGCTCGGCGGGCCTCGGAGGTCTTGTGGAACCGCGCGGCCACGGAGAGGAGGAGGGCGAGAAGCGAGAACCGCATGGGGGTGACCTGGGGGGGTGGGATCGTGGAGCGCTACGCGGTCCCCGCGACGCGCTCGGGCCGCCGACCGTTCGATTCCTCCTCGCCGAAGGTCCTGAGGATCGTCATGGCCTTGCGGATGTTCTCCCGGGAGTTCGCGAAGGAGAAACGCAGGTGGGATTCTCCGAGCGAGCCGAACGCCTCGCCGTGGGTGCACCGCAGCCCTCGCTGGAGGAGGGTCTGGGCCGCCTCGAGGGAGGGCATCCCCCAAGTATAGCTCGGGAAGGCGTAGAAGGCCCCCTCGGGCTTGACGCAGTGCATGCCCGGGACCGAGTTCAGGCCGCGGACGATGAGGTCGCGGCGCGCGCGGAACTCCTTGGCCATCGCCGCGATCTCGTCGCGGGCGTCGGTCAGGCCGCGCAGGGCGGCCACCTGGCAGGGCGTGGAAGGGCAGGCCACCATGTGGTAGTGGATCTTATTCGCTTCGACGGCCACCTCTGCCGAGGCGACGAGGTACCCCAGGCGCCAGCCCGTCATGGCTAGGATCTTGGAGAAGGAGTTCACGACGACGACACGGTCGTAGCGCCCCCAGAAGCTCCGGTGGCCGCCCGGGGTGTAGACGATCTCGTCGTAGACCTCGTCCGAGAGGATGGTGAGGTCGTGCTCCTGCGCGAAGGAGACGATGCCGTCGATCGACCTGGGGGTGAAGACCCCTCCTGTCGGATTCGAGGGGGAGTTCACGACGATGGCCCGGGTCCGGTCGGTGACGATCTCCTCGAGCTCGTCGAGGTCGGGCTGGAAGCCGTTCTCCTCCCGTAGGGAGTAGGGTACTGGGACGGCGTCCGCCATCCGGGCGTGGGGGCCGTAGAGAACGAAGCCGGGGTTCGGGATCAGGACCTCGTTCCCGGGGTCGTAGAGGGCGAGGGCCGCGGAGAGGAGGGCCTCGGTGCCCCCGCACGTGACGATGACGTTGTCCCTCGACGTGCGCGGGTCGTACCTGCGGTAGCGTTCAGCGAGAGCGTCCCTCAGCGCGGGGATACCGGCGGAGGGTCCGTACTTGTTGTGGGTCCCGCCGGTACGTACGGCCTCGAAGAGGGCCTCCTGCACCACACGCGGGGGGTTGAAGTCGGGTTCCCCCAGGCCTAGGTTGATCGAACCGGGGGGTGCCGGGGCGTCGAACATCTTCCGGATGCCCGACATCTCCAGGGAGCGAGCGCGGGTGGAGAGCTTCTGCTCCATGCAAACCCCCTCGAACGCCCCCGCAAGCTCCGCGGGGGAGATAACGTCAGGGGGGGCGGCCGATCTTGGCCCTTTCGCACCTGGCGACGGCCTTTCATTTCGAGAGAACGGCGTGCAAACAGGTTTATCAACGGGGGGAGGTCCATTTCGACCATGGCCCTCTGGCAAGGCGTCGCCCTCCCGCTCGTGGCCGTGGCCCTCGTGCTCATCCTCGCCCCCGCAGGTTCCCTCGGCTTCACCCTGACGCACGGGGCCGACGTGCGCCCCTCGACGCCCTCGCACCTCGTCGCCGCCGTCCAGGGAGCGCACTCGCTCCCTCGCGAGGGCACCTCGTCCGGGGGAGGGCGCTCTCCCGCTGCCCCTTCCGTCTCACCCTGCGGCTTTCCCCAGTGCGTGCTGCTGCAACTCGGGACCTCGGCGTCGGTCGGGGGCTTCTACCCCACGACCACCTTCAACACCGGGACCGTGGGGGGCGCGGACCAAGTCTTCTTCCGGATCTGCGACTTCGCGGGGGACCACTGGGCGAACGTCACGATCGAGGACCTGAACTCGAGCTCCGACGGACTTCCCACCCGCGTCTTCTATCACAGCGTCCCGCTGGTCTTCTCGTTGGGCTCGGGCTGCCCCGGGGGGACCGCGTTCGATTCCACCATCGCCCCGCAGCTCTTCTACACGCTTCCGCGCAGCCTCGTCCAGGGGGGCACCTGGCTCTTCAACGTGACCGCGAGCACATCCTCGTGGTCGATGAACGAGCTCAACTTCCACGTCGACACCTACTTCGTGCAGCTCACCCCGGACCAGCTCGACCATCTTCCGGGGGACCGTGCCACGGTCTTCTACCAGGTGCTCTCGTACGTGACCCAAGGGCCGGAGTCCGGGAGCCTTGCCTTCCGCGCCAACGGGCTCTACGTCAACGGTTCCCGCCCGTACGCGGTGACCGCGCTGCCACCTCTCACGCCGCCCGTTTCGGCGGCGCAAGGGGAGATCTCCTTCCTCATTCCGCAGGACGCGCAGCGGGGGCAATGGGCCTACGTGAACCTCTGGGCGAACCTCACGGCGAGCGGAAGGACCGGCATGGAGACGGGTCGGCTCACCTTCTCCATCGCGCAGGTCATCGCTCCCGAGGTCTGCGCTTCGACGACGACGGACGGGGGCCCCATTCCGTGTCCTTCGCCGCTCTCCTTCCCGCAAGGGAGCGAGCTCGTGGTCCGCGAGGACGCGGTCATGGGAGCCCTGTCCGGGACGGTCCTCGGAGCGATCCCTGGGGCCACGTTCTCGCTTCAGCTCTACGCCTCGGGCGTCCCGGTCTCCGCCCCACCCTCCTTCCCGACCTCGGTGACCGCGGACGCCTCGGGGACGGCCCGGGAGGTCCTGGACACGACCGTCCTCAGGGTCTCCTCGCTCACGATCAGTGTCACGGTGACCGACCCGCAGAACCCTTCGCTCACGAACCGCAGCACGCTCAACATCACGCTGCTAGGGAACTCGAGCCAGGTGGCCGTCGTGATCTCGCTCAACAGCACGCAGTACTACGGCGGGGACACCCTCGGTGGGACCTTCGCGCTCGTCCTCCCGGGCGGGGGCGGAGGGACGCCCCCCTACTGGACCGCCTACGCGTACCAGGTCTACTTCTTCGCGGGCTCGACCGTCTGCCCGATGCTCCCCACGGGGGCGCTGGAAGCGCAGGGGAACCTTTCGGGGGGCTCTGGGAACGTGCCGCCCTACACGCTCGCCCTGTCGATGAACGGGATCGTCGAGCTCATCATCTTCGCGCACAACGGCACCTCCGCGTCGAGCCTGGGGATCTTCTCGATGGCCTGCGCCCTGGTCTCGCCGCCGCAGATCCTCGTAAATCCCTCCGAGGTGAACTACCTCCCCGGCGACACCATCACGGTGGGCATCACGGGGCAGGGCTCCGTGCTGGTCCGCGGGAACCCCTCGTACTACGCTAACGTCGTCGGGTTCGCGAGCGTCAGCGGGCACACCCCGTGCTCGGGCAGCACGATGCAGGTGCTCTACGGGGGAGCGGTCTCGGGCACCACCTTCTCCTTCACCGTCCCCAAGAACGGGGCCTCGATCTGCTACGAGGTGAGCGTTTCGGCCGAGACCTCGAGCGGCCTGGTGAGCGGCGAGGACGTGGAGCTGGACGAGGTCAACGGGTTCTCGCTCACGGCCTCCGTCTCGAGCCCCTCCCAGTATACGGACGGGAGCTTCCAGCCCGGACAGACCATCGACCTCGCTTACGCGCTGACGGCGCTGGGAAGCTCGTCGCTCCCTCGCGCGGTCACGCTCCTGGTCCAGCTCGGCGTCGAGCCCGCGACCCGGACGCAGCAGGCCTCCACCTCGGGTACGTTCTCGGTCGGCATTCCCTCGAACCAGGGGGGAGGGCTCCTCCTCATCTCCGTCGAGGCCGAGGTGGCGGACCCCAACTCCCCCGGGGGGGTCCAGTACGTCTCCACCATCACGGGGGTCATGGTCCACCCCAACCCCTCCTGGCTCGAGCAGGAGCTCTCGCCGGGGGGAGGGTTCACCAACGGGGACCTCCTGGTGGTGGTCGTCATCCTGGCGATCGCCGCGATCGGGCTGCTCCTCTGGTGGCGCGGCCGTTGGGAGCGCCCTTCGAAGCACTTCCGCGAGTCGCATGGAACGAAGGGCGAGGCGCATCCAATGCACCCGGAGCCTGTCGAGCCGGGCCCTCCCCTGTCCGCCCCCGTCGACGAGGTCGCCCCCGCGCCCTTCGGGGATGCGGGACCGAGCTCGCCCCCTGCGGTCCCGGGGGGGAGACTGCGCCCCGAACCGCCACCGGAGCCCCCCGCGGTGACTCCCGGGCCCCCCACCTCCTCGGAATACTGATCCTCGCGCGCACCTCAAGCATAATACGGTGGGCCTCTCCGGCGCTCGTCGGGGGTCGTGCGCGTGCCGGTCAGCGCCATCATCGGAGCGCAGTTCGGAGACGAGGCCAAGGGGAAGGTCACCGACTACCTGTGCGCGAGGGCGGATATCTCCGTCCGGTACCAGGGAGGGCCCAACGCGGGCCACTCCGTCCAGCCGGGGGAGCAGATGGTGGTCCTCCACCAGCTCTCCGCCGGCATCCTTCGCTCGGGGTGTGTCGCGGTGAGCGGGCCGGGGATGGTCATCTCCCCGCCAAGCCTTCTGGACGAGCTCGAAGGGCTCCGGCGCCAGGGCGAGCTCCGAGGAGAGCTGCGCGTGAGCGAGCGGGCCCACGTCGTGCTGCCGCTGCACCGGGCGCAGGACGGTTGGGAGGAGAAGGTCCGCGGGGTCCATGCCACGGGAACCACGTTGCGGGGGATCGGACCGGCCTACATGGACCGTGTCGGCCGATGGGGGATCCGCATGGCGGACCTCTCGCGACCCGAGATCATCAAACAGAAGCTGGAGCTGCTCTACGCCGCGAAGAAGCACCTGCGCGACGAGGTCCCGGACCTGCCGTCGATCGACACGCTCACGGAGGAGCTCCGCCAGCAGGGGCTCGCGCTCAAGCCGTACCTCGCGAACACGGAGCCCTACCTATGGGGGGCCGCTCGCAGCGGGAAGCGGATCATTCTCGAGGGGGCCCAGAGCGCGCTCCTGGACGTCGACTTCGGGACCTACCCGTTCGTGACCTCCTCGCATCCCACCGCTGCGGGGGCGCTCGTTGGGAGCGGCCTTCCGCCCCAGGAACTGGATGATGTCGTCGGGGTGGCCAAGGCCTACTCCACCCGTGTTGGGAGCGGCCCTTTCCCCACCGAGCTCGAGGGGGCCGCCGCCGACCGGCTTCGGGAGATGGGGGGGGAGCGTGGTGCCACGACGGGGCGACCGCGTCGATGTGGATGGATGGACCTCGTCCTCCTACGGTATGCCGCGAGGCTCAACGGGTTCACGTCTCTCGCGATCACGAAGGTCGACGTTCTCGGCGGCGAACCGGAGGTCCCGGTGTGCGTGGGCTACGAGCTCCCAAACGGTGAAAGGTCGGACGAATACCCACCGGTCCTGGCGGAGGACCTAGAAGCGGTCTCCCCGGTCTGGAGGACCTTCCCGGGATGGGGAGAGTTCACCCCGAAGCTCCGCGCGAGACTGGCGGAACAGGGATGGCGGGCGCTGCCGACCGAGCTCAAGCGCTACCTCGCGTTCATCGGCGGTGAGACGGGAGCCCCCGTCACCGTCGTGAGCTACGGGCCGCGTCGGGACGAGACCGTCGAGGTCCCACCGAACGCTTTCGAGACCGCGGCCGGGATCTCAGAGTGGCATCCGAACTGAAGGCCGCGAGGCCCGCTCCAGTTCGGCCTGGGGAGCAATCTTTACCCTGTCGTTGAACTGGGCCCGCCGCGCCGACAGGGGCTCGTAGTCCAGCGGTTAAGACGGCTGTCTCACACACAGCAGATCCCCGGTTCGAATCCGGGCGAGCCCACTCGCTTGACCCTTCTCGGTTCCCGCTTCGCGGGGACCTCAGGAGCCGACCGGGAACACGAGCGGGTCAGGGCCGGGCCGACTTCGCCCTGTGGTACTCGGCCTTGACCGCGGGAGCATCATCGCGGAACTCGCTCTCCAAGAACTCTCGAGCCGCGGCCTCGACCCCCTCCGGAGGTAGGGTGGGGGACGTGAACTCTCCATAGACATCGATGCGGGTCTTCTCGCCCTGCGGCTTGTAGACGTAGACGAACTTCGACCCCGCCAGTACGCCGTCGAGCCACTCGGTGGTCACGGAGATGGGCGGAACCATCGTGATCCGCATTCGGTCGGGAGCCCACTTCCCCCTGAGAAGCCTCTCCGAGCCGTACTCGATGGTGATCTCCGAGACTTTCTTGAACTTCGGGTTCCGGGTCGTCTTGTGGGCCGCATCATGGCCCTCGCCGCCGAAGATGTACTTCCAGACGAAATCGACCGGCGCTTCGAACTCGCTTCCCTCATCCTTCAGATAGACCATGGTGTCCCAGCCCCTCTTGCCCCCTCTATCTGCGGGGGTCTATTTCAGTGCGTAGGCGAAAGAAAGTAGGACGGACATGACCGCAGCTTCTCAGCGCAGGACGCACGTCCGTGTCCGCCTGAACTTCCTAGCGTACCCGATGCAGTCGAGCCTCGGTGTTCTGGGTCGGCGATGGGCCTTCCTCATTCTGATGCACATCGCGATGGGGCAAGCTCAGAGATTCAACCAACTGCTCCGGAAGTCACCCGGGATGGGGAAGCGGATCCTGGCCATGCGCCTGCGAGAGCTCGAGGAGCTCGAGTTCATCGTGCGCGTCCAAGAGCACGGGGGACACACCATCTGGCGGCTCACTCCGAAAGGACAGGATGTCCTTCCGGTCATGCTGACCCTGATCCATTTTGCTTCGAAGTGGCGAGCGACCGAGGATCCCTCGAAGGGGCCGAGCCCGTCCCTCGCTAGGGAGTTCGACGTCGTCGTCCACCAGGCCCTATCTCGACCCAGGTCTGAGGTTCGAAAATAGGTCGACCTGTGGGAAGCCCCCTTCTTGGTCGACGCCTTCGGCGGCAGCTCCAGGCACTGACCTGGAGAAGAAGCGTGGTAAGGACGTGCTCTCGGACAGGTCCTTCGTCGGACCGAGATCCGCTCTCTGGGGTTCTTCTCCTGGGTTCGGACCTGGGGTGAGGGCGGGGGCTCGCGGTTCTCGCCGGGGGCAAGGTGCGGACGAAGGTTCCGAAACGAAACCTGGCCTGCGAGCGCTCTTCCCGAACGGAACCCCACCTTCAAGCACCCCACCCTTGTGAGCACCCTTGATGAGCGCGACCGAGGTTTTTGTGCACAGTCTGGGCGAGACGTTCCCGACCTTCCCCCGAGAAGAGACCCCCGCCCCCTCCTTCCGACCCCTCTTGGCGGACGAGCTAGCACACCAGGGCCGTGAGGTGCTCTTCCTCTCCGACCCATCGACACCCGCACCGGCCGAAGAGGACCTGGAGCTCGTCAAGATCGTCCCACCAAACCGCATCTGGCGGGGGCGACCCCTCGGACGCGTCGCCCGGGCGGCTCGTCGAGGGTTGAAGACGCTCCTCCGTTCCAAGGACGGGGCCCGCACGGTGCTCGGAGTGATGTGTCTACCGACCGAGGTCTCGAACCTGATGTTGCGCGCGTCCCGGAACGGGCGGCGGTACGCGCTCATGGTCGAGGGTGCTTGGCGCGCGGATGCGGACACGACGCTCGCGCTCGAGGGTCTGTCCGCGCTCGCGGAACGCACCGGGACCCAGCTCGTTCTCGTTCCCGGCTAGGGGCCTCCGAGATCCGGCCCCTTCCGCTGCGGGGGGGAGCTAAACCACCACCTCGTAGACGACCCCGTGCGCGTCGCCGGGGGAGCCCCGGGCCGCCTTGTGAGCATCGCGGAACGCATCGCTGTCGACCCACGCAACGAAGTCCTCCTTGCGGTCCCAGCGGGTCATGACGAGGACCTCGCTGCCTGCTTCCTCCCGCCAGACCTCCATGCCCTTGAATCCTGGCCGCAGGTCCACCTTCTTGGGACGGTGGCGGAACGCTTCCACGATCTGGTCAGCCTCCTTTGGCGAGTCTACCGTGATGCGGTTCACCGCAATCCAGGTCATCGGAATCTCTGGCCTTCCTCACCAGTAAGGTGGGAGATGGTAGCAACCCAGCCATCGGATAACGACTCCGTCAATGTCACGTTCTCCAGTCCATCCTCGTCCCGCGCGGGTCCGAGGGCCCTTGGGGGTGGCCTTCGCTGCGAGACGATACGACTCCCGGCGTCTTTGCCTCCCCTCCAGCACCAGACTTCGACCTCCTACTGTCCGGTACGAGGGCAGAGCCCTCGGATTCCGTCCCCTCGCCCCGCGTCCGAAGGGGCACCTGTCGAGGGCTCACTCTATGCCGAGACCAGCTTTTCGGGCCCTGAAGCAGCGTTAGCCCAACGCCTAATGTCGGCGTCGACCATGATTCGGACAAGGTCGGCGAACTTCACCTTCGGGACCCAGCCCAACTTCTCCCGGGCTTTGCTCGCGTTCCCCAGGAGATGGTCGACGTCCGCGGGCCGGGCGAACCTGGGATCGAGCTCCACATGCTTCGACCAGTCAGGGATCCCGACGTGGCGGAAGGCGAGGTCGACGAACTCCCGGACCGAGTGGGCCTCTCCCGTCGCACCGATGAAGTCGTTCGGGGTCGGCTGCTGCAGCATCCTCCACATCATCTCCGTGTACTCGGGGGCGTACCCCCAGTCTCGGTGCGTCTCAAGGGTCCCGAGGCGGATGGTCCTGGCGTGGCCGAGCTTGATCCGGGCGACCCCGTCGGAGACCTTTCGCGTCAGGAACTCCATGCCCCGACGTTCGGACTCGTGGTTGTAGAGGATCCCGTTCGAGACGTGGAGCCCGTAGCTCTCCCGGTAGTTCACGCAGGCCCAGTAGGCGTAGACCTTGGCGACCCCGTAGGGACTCCTCGGGTAGAAGGGGGTCCTCTCGGTCTGGGGCGACTCGACGACCTTCCCGAACATCTCCGAGCTCGAGGCCTGGTAGAACCGCGCCTTGTCGGCCCGGCTCCTCATGGCCTCCAGCATCCGGACGGCTCCCAGCCCGGTCACTTCGCCCGTGACCACCGGCTGGTTGAACGAAACGCCGACGAAGCTCTGGGCCGCGAGGTTGTAGATCTCGTCCGGCTCGCTCCGGCGGACCGCGGATTCCAGGGAGGCCTGGTCGTGGAGGTCTCCGTCGACCAGATGGATCCGGTCCACGATGTGATGGATGTTTTGGGTGTTGGGCGTGGAGAGCCGCCGGACCATGCCATAGACCTCGTAGCCCTTCGAGAGCAGCTGTTCCGCCAGGAAGCTCCCGTCCTGTCCCGTGATCCCCGTGATCAGGGCTCTCTTCCCTTGCGGTGCTGACGTCACGGAGCGTCGGCACGCGGCGGTGCCCTTGAACCTTCCGGACGGAGGCGTCCCTTCGGTGTTCCCTGTCTCGGAAGATGCGAACGCTACCGTGCGCCCTGAGCGCTACGAATGTCGTTGCGAGGCCTTGCGGAGCAGCTTTCTACTCCATTTCCTCTGGATTTGTGCCCTTCGCCCAGGCCGAACCTAGGAAGGACGATGCACCGGAACGAGGGTTCCACGTCATCCGAGGGTCGCGACCACGCCACAGAGCGCCCCACCCCACCGAAGGAGCTTCTGGACTTCCTACACGAGGCGGAACCTCGGACCCTACTGCTTTGCGGCGTCCCGGGCGCCGGCAAGACCACGCTCGCGCTTTCGCTCCTCTACGCCCTGGACCGATCGTCCTTCTACATCTCGACCCGCGTGGGTCGAGGGAAGCTGCTGCACCACTTCCCCTGGTTGGTCGGAGCGCTCTCGCCCGACCGCCTGGTCGACCTCGAGGACGTACGGCCTGCTAGCGACCGGCAGGAGGACCTGCTCCGCCTCTTGGACCAGCTCACCGATTCAATCGACCCGCTCTCGGCCGGCCGTCGGATCCGCGATTTCCTCGATGTGCCCGAGACGCTCGCCCGGGCGCTGGGCGAGACCCCCGCGCGGGCGGGCCACCGGTTCCTGTTCATCGATAGCTGGGAGGGGCTGGTCGAGCCCTACATCCACCTGCTGGGGCTGGACGACCTCGGGAGGTCCAGCCTGGAGCATGGCCTGCTATCCCTCTTCCACGCGGCGGGGTTCTCGCTGGTACTCTGCGCGGAAGGCACGGCCCCTCAGGCCCTCTCCTACCTTGCCGATGGCGTGGTCGAGCTCCGGTCGGAGGCCCTCGACGGGGGCATCCTGCGGCACTTCGAGGTCCGGAAGCTCCGGGGTGTGTCGATCCCGCGGACCTCGACAGCCTTCACGCTTCACGGGGGCTACTTCACCTGCTGTCCCCCGCTTCCCCACCTCCTGCGGCCCCCTCACGGGGTCATCCCCCACACGGCCGCACCGACAGGACCTTTGGAGGCCCTGAGCTTCGGAATCCCGTGCCTCGACCAGAGTGTCGGGGTCATCGCCCCGGGGGAGACGATCCTCACCGAGCTCGACGGGAAGGTCTCCTCGATCCCGCTGATCGCCCTTCTCGGCCCGCTCTACCTCCGTGCTCTCCAGGGGGGTTGGAAGGTGACGCTGTTGACCGACCTGGCGCTCTCTCCCCGCGTCGTCTCGGAGACACTTCGTCACGACTTCCCCGAAGCGGCGCAGAGCTTCGAGCTCCAGCATCTTCCGACCTCCAGCCGGCGGGGCCCGAAGGAGCTCTGGGAGGACCTCCGTGCTTCCCTGGGACCCCGAACGGTCCTGGGGGTGTCGGTGCGTTCGCTCATGGCGCTCACTCCTCTTCCGGGAGAGGACCTGGTTTCCCGGATCGCCGAGCTCCAGATCCTGGCTCGCGAACAAGGCGCCGTGCTCTCCCTCGTTATCGGAGCGCGCGACCCGTTGCTCTCCCTGCTGGCGACGCTCGTGCCCCTCCATCTTACCCTGACCGACCACCATGGGACGTTCATCATCGGCGGGAGGTACCCCGTGGTCCCCCGGGTGGCCATCCTGGTCGAAGGGAGCTCCGACCGCGACCGCCACTACCGGTACGTTCCCGTGGCCTGACGAGCCTCCCAAGGGAACCTTCCTTTACCTCCCGACACCATGGTGGGGGCGTTGCGTCCCAGGACCCCCCTCTCCGCTGGCGATGTTCGGGCGCTTTCACGCACATGCACCCTCGTGGTCTTGACGGCCCTTCTCCTGCCGACAGGAGGTCTCCCCACACACGGCCTGGCGGCGTCGGCCCCCTCCCCATCCACCCTGTCGTCGCACTCCTCCACGACCTCGGCCGGAGGCTCTAGTTCGCCGAACGTCCCTTCGGCGACGACGTTCCCGTGGTACGGGGGCCTCGATTACTCCGGGACGAACACGAGCGGGGTCGCCCTCTTCCTGGGCAATCTCACGATTCCCTCCGGGGTCAACGACGCTTTCGGGTTCAACTACACGGCGGGGGTCGGAGCGCCGGACCTTTCCTGCTCCCGGGCCTCGGCGGGGATCGAGGACAGCGCGGGGGTCTGGAGGTTCCACTGGTCCCTGACTCCTCTCGGCGGGGCGACCCGGGAGGGATGGGCGCTCCATCTCGCTCCCGGGGACACCTATCAGCTGATGGTCGCCGTGGCCGCGGGCCGTCTCATCTCCTCGGTCTACAACGTCTCCAACGGCAACTTCTACCCCGCGTCCACCATCCCCGACGCGTACGGGGCGCTCTCGGACGGAAGTTCCGGGTTGCTCACCGGCCCGTCGACCTGCGCGGGGGCGACCGTAGGGCTCCAGGTGAACCTGACCGTCCGGGCGATCTTCGGGGGCTCCACCCCCTCGCGCGACCTGTTCGTTCAGGACGAAGGGATCGCGCTCGCTTCCTCGTCGACCACCATCCTTGAGGCCCCGAACCTGTGGAACCCCTACTTCCACAGCGCCCCGGCGGCCTTCGCCCCTGCGCAGTCGTGGGCGACCTCCGACCTGCTGGTCCTCGTGAGCGAACATCCTCCCCTCTCCTTGTCGACGACCACCGCACCACCCACGGACCTCGACGTGGGGATGGCGGCCTCGGTGGGCATTGCCGGGGTGCCTCACACGCTCAAAGTGGGAGGGAACACCAACACCTACGTCTTCTCGCAGGTCGAGTTCGGTGGCTACCCGGGGACGGGGGTCCTCTCGTTCGCGACGTGCCACAGCCTGAACGGATCGAACTCGAACCCCGGTTATCCTGGCGGGGACCCGGGGATTCCCGGGGAGTACGGCTACTCGAGCAACACGACGGTCTCCGACATCTTCCTCTCCTATGTCCTCGACCCCGCGACGAACCTTTCCGTCGACGAACGCTGCTTCACGGGGGCGCTGACGACCGCAGGGAACCTGTCGGTCTGGGGTCTCTCCTACTTGACCTACGAGACCTACATCACGACGAACCCCACGACGACCTACGTGGACGCGCTCTCGAGCGGGCCCAGGGAACAGCTCGCGATGAACGCCTTGAGCTGGAACGTCGCGGTCCATGCGCTGCCCCGGGTCGGAGCGTCGAGCTCGACCCCCAAGGTCCTGGTCGGACAGAACGCCGTTTTCAACGGGTGGGAACAGGGAGGATCTCCCACGCTCACCTACACCTGGTACGTGGACGGGGCTCCGCAAGGGACCTGCACGACGCTCACCTGTTCGATCTCCTGGGGGAGCGCCGGGGGCCACCAGGTGTGGGTTGCCGTGGTGGACGGGTACGGGGCTCGGGCCGTGAGCGCCCATCTCAACGAGACCGTCTACCCGGCGCTCGGGGTCAGCATCGCGCCGTACCCGACCTTGCTCGGCACGGTGGGAACCCCGGCCGCGTTCGCGGCCTCGGTCTCAGGAGGGACCTGGGGGAACCGCTACGACTTCTGGGTGAACGGCAGCGGGTCGCCGATCCAACCCGGCACGAGCGGGAGCTTCACGTTCGTTCCTCCCCACGGCACGACCTACCAGGTCTGGGTCGTCGTCAACGACTCTTCCGGGAACGTCGCGGTCTCGCCGCACACGAACCTGACGGTGGCCTGGGGGCTCGCAGCGCTGCTCTCGCCGCTCTCCGTGGCGCTGGAGCTGGGGACAGGGACCCAGGCCACGCTCGGGGTGGCTCTCTCGGGTGGAGCTCCTCCGTATACGGTGAACTGGAACGCTCCGGGGTCGACCCTGCTGGGGACGTGCTCGCGCCAGTGCAACATCAGTTCCGCTCCGACCTCGGGCCTTCCCGGGACCTACCCCGTGTGGGTGGGGCTCACCGACTCCGGGGGAAGGTACGTGGCCAGCGCCCACGCGAACCTGACCATCGTCCCAGGGCTGGCCTTCTCGGCCTGGAAGGCCCTCGCCACGGTCGACGCGGGGGCGAACGTGACTTTGAACGCGACCTTCTCGGGGGGGATGGGCCCGTTCACCTACGCCTGGAGCCAGAACGGGAAGGCGGTCGCATCTTGTGCCGCCACCTCGAACTGTTCGATGACGTTCCCGAGCACCGGTAGCTGGCAGGTGCAGGTGCTCGCCTCCGACCCCCTGGGCGGGCGCGCGACCTCCCGCGTGCTGTGGGTCAACGCGACCTCCCCCCTCGAGGTCCGGATCTCTCCCCTTTCCGGTACTGGCGAGGTGGGGCTCTCGGAGCTCCTCGACGCGACCGTGCTGAACGGAACCGGGGGGGTCGCCTACGGGTTCCTGACGGACCGGAGCGTGGGCCCCTTCGGGGTCGGGCCCTCGAACCAGTACCTCTGGTCCCCCACCGTGAGCGGACCGACGCAGCTCTGGGCGGAGGCTAACGACTCGTCGGGCTTCCGCAACGTGAGCGGCCACCTGAACCTCTCCGTTCTCCCTCCCCTCGCCGTGACCCTCTCGCCGTCGCCCATCACGTCTGTCGCGGCAGGAGGGACGCTGAACGCGACGGCGACCGTGTCGGGGGGTCTCGCGAGCTTCACCTACCTTTGGTACGGCGATGGGACCCCCGTGGGAAGCTGCGCCCTGAGCTTCTGTGTGTTCCGATGGACGACGACCGGCATCCACGAGATCTGGGCCAGCGTGACCGATGCGCTGGGGGCGATCGCGGTCACCTCCCACACGAACGTCACCGTCAGCGTGGGGAGGACCTACCTCGTGACCTTCCTGGTGGGGCCTACCACCGGAGGTTCGATCACGCTGAACGGAGCCACCGTAGCCTCGGGGAACGGCTCGAGGCTGCTCATGGGCCCCTACGGGGTCGTGGCCACGCCCTCCTCAGGGTTCCTCTTCGTGGGCTGGGCGGTCTTCGGGTCCTCGGTGCTTGCGGTCAGCTCCCCCACCTCCGCGTCCATCACCCTCCAGGTCGGGGGGAACGGCACCCTCCTTGCAGAGTTCTCCGGCTTCGTACGGTACTCCGTGGACGTTGGGATCGACCCCGGCGGATCGGCGGGGCTTTCCGTCAACGGGAGCCAGGCCCTGAACGGTTCGACCCTCTCGCTCCGAGCCGGAGTCTACCGTCTTGTCGCCACGCCGACCCCGGGGTTCGTCTTCCTCGGGTGGGTCCCTACAGGAGGTGCGTGGGCGCTGCCCAACACGTCCAACCCCGCCTCGACCCTGCTCGAAGTGGCGGGGGACGGGTCGATCACGCTCGACGCGATGAGCACCTCGGGAAGCAACCTCTTCCAGGTCGAGTTGCTGAGCGCTCCCGCGGGCGTGGGGGCCAAGATCGCGCTCGGTCCCTACCAGCCGGCCCCGTCGGTCGAGGTGGCCGCAGGGTCCTACGCCCTCTCCGTTGGGGTCCCCTCGGGGTACCGCTTCACGGGATGGGAGGCGAGCGGGGGTGTCACCATCGCCTCGACCTCTTCCTCGAGGACCACGGTCGAGGTCAGCGGGAACGGTAGCATCACGGCCAGATTGGTGAGCACCACGACGGGAGGGATCTTTGGTCTCTCCGGTGTCAGTCTCGAGGTCTTCGGGGCGCTGCTGCTCGCCCTCGTGGTCCTCGTGGTCGTGGGAGTAGCTCGCCATCGGGCGCACGCTCGGCAGCGGCCACCCGTGCCCCCTCCGAGGGCGGACCCTCGGGACGCCTCCGGGGAACCGTGGGAGGCTGACGGGGCTGACGGCGAGGCCTAGGGACCGCTCCCGGGCAACTGAGTCCCGGGCCGATGGGCGTTGGTGGAACATTTCCTGCTCCTCGTTGAGCTGATGCTGTCATACCAACCCAACGTTCGCGTCGTCTCCTTTCACCCGCTCGTCCGAGGGGCCCGGGCCTGTCGCCAGGTCCGGACGCCACGCCGCCGCGTCTAGGAGCGCGTTGCGCGCGCTCGGGGGAAGAGCCGCTCCCCGTTGGGACTCCCGCCCCCGGTCCAGGATGACGATCGCCGCCCCCCGGTCCCGATGCCACGAGCCCTGGCAGTCCGCGCAGTCCGAGCGTCTCCACGTCGGGTGCGTCAGCGACCCTCCGCACCGGGGGCATGTCGACGACGTCCCCCTCGCGTTCACCCGCACGACCGCGCTACGGGCCTTGTAGCCTACGATCCGCTGGATCTGCCCGTGGGTCCACGCAGAAAGCGCTCGTCGCTGGTCGGGGTTCCCTTGTCGCTTCTCCTTCAGGATCTGCTCGGTCGTCTCGGAGAGGTCCTCGAAGATGATGGTCCGGTCCCCCACGGACTTCAGGAGGTCGTTGGCCGCCTTGTGCAAGAGAGGGGTCACCCGGTTCCTCTCCCGTCCCTTGTTCCGTCGGAGGATGCGTCGCTGCGCCCGCAGGTCATTCGGAAGGCGCTCTTGGATCGAACGACGCTTGCGCACCATCGCTCCCTGGATACGAGGTCGCGGTTAGGTCGACCGTCCCCGTCCTTCCAACGGAGGTGGCGAAGTCCGCGCTCGGCATGTTGGGGTCGACCCCGACGCTCTCCGGGTGCACAGAGGGCTCCAGCGGGAGACGGGAGTTGAACACGAGCTTGCGGTCGGTCACCGCTAGCCCGAACTCCCCGCCGCTTTCCTCGAGGTAGCTCCAGAAGAGGGGGTGGCGGGTGTCCGAGAGGTCGATGCGGACGTGCCACTCGTGAGCGAGGGTGATGTCCAGCACCTTCCCGTCCAGACGAAAGAGGTTTCGATGGAGGCTCGCCTTGAGGTTCCTCCGTCGCGGGAGGACGTCTTTCATCCGAGCGAACTTCTTCGGGTCGTGCCGACGGGCTCGCCGCAGGAGCTTGTCCCAGGCGGCGAGGGTGGCCGAGGTCTCGTTGGCGATGGTCACGGCCCAGCTGGAGGCGAGGTGCTCGTAGTGCGCGCGCCGCCGGGGGTAGGAGCGCTTGGTGGCCTCGAACCGCGATTCTTCGGGATGGGCTCGCCAGTCGGGGATGAGGTGGTTGACGGCGGAGGAGACGTCATAGAGGGCGCGTAGCAGGCCCTCGTCGGGGAGGTAAGGGAGGACCACGGTGCGGACCGCCTTGGTGTTCCATCGCGGCACATGGGAGAGACGTCGAACCCCCTTCTTGATGTTCAAGGAGATGGTGAAATCGTGTGCTAGGTGAGCCCTAAGGCGGATGTCACATTCTTAACTCAAAGCGCTATAGGGGCCGGCGGGAAGCCTGGTGACCGACGGCGCACATCATCGCACCCTGCCCAGCAGCGAGGCGGTGAAGCTCGAGGCGGTGGCGCGTCTCCTGCGGCAGGCGCTTCGATTAGCGGAGGGGGCAGAGGCCTCCGCCCAATCGGCCGCAAGCTCGGAAGGGCCACAGGCCGGCGGTCACAGCCATGGTGGAGCCGCCGCACCGGCGGTCCCACCCGCTCCTGCCGACGGACCTGCTTCCCGCTCACCGCCCTCCGGGGAAGCTCCCCGTCCATCCGGGGGCGGAGGCCCAGCTCAAGTCGGCTACCTTCTGGGCTTGCTCCAGACCGAGCAGGCACGGATCGAGGAGTCGAAGAAGGAGGTCGCGCGCAAGGACACCGAGCTCTCCCTGAAGCTCCAGTTCGCGAAGAAGAAGGAAGAGGAACTCGAGGCGCGGGAGTCCGAGCTCAAGAAGCTCGATGCCCAAGTGCGGGTCCGTGAGATGCAGATCTCGCGCCGCGAGGAACGGATGCGTGAGATGGGGCGGATGGGCCCGGCCGAGAAGGAAGGATAGGCCGCGGTCGGAGGGGCGGGACCTTCGCCCCGGAGGCGAGGGGCCCTACGTCACCGCGCCCTGGGGGGCGAGAGCGCGGATTCGGCGGCGACCTCCTTGCCAAGACCCGGACGTGACCGGTCCAGCTCGGAGAGGAAGGTCACGAGGAACGCCTCGGCTCGGCGCGGGTCCTCCTCGCGAGCAAGCAGGAATCCCCGGCACAATCGGGCGAGGTGGCCCCTTGCGCCCGAGCCAGGATCCCTTGAGGCGCTCACCTGCTCCCTCCGGAGGCTGACGGCGGGTCCCTCCCGCCGCCCGTAGATATACGCATAGGAGGGACGCATATAACCGAGCCGGTGGGTCCCGGGGACCTTGCCGGGCCGGGCGCGCGCCCCCCGGATTGCGGCGGGCCGCTTCGTTTTGCGTGGGAAGCTTCGAGGCCTCGTCCGAACCTTTATCCCCGGCGTCAGGGATGCGGCAGCTCGAGGCTATGCCATGTCCAGTGCTGTGAAGCGGGCGATGCCACCGACGACCGTGGCCGTTACCGGGGGCCCGAAGAACGTCCGCGGCGTGGTCCTGAAGACCCCCATCCCCGGCCCGAAGGGGAAGGCCGTGGTGGACCTCGACACCCAGTACCTGATGACCTCGACCAAGACGGCCCCCGTGGTCGCGCAGAGCGCGAAGGGGGTTTGGGTCACCGACGTCGATGGGAACCGGATCCTCGACTTCACGAGCGGTGTGGGGGTCCTGGGGACGGGCCACTGCCACCCCGCGGTCGTCGAGGCCGTCCAAAATCAGGCGAAGGAGCTCATGCACTTCGCGGGGACGGACTTCTATTACGAGATCCAAGCCCGCCTGGCGGAGAAGTTGGCCAAACTCGCCCCGGGGAAGAACCCCAAGAAGGTCTTCTTCACGAACTCCGGGACCGAGAGCGTCGAGGCCGCGGTCAAGATGGCGCGCTGGAACACCCAGCGGCCCTTGACCCTGGGCCTCATCGGGTCCTTCCACGGCCGCAGCATGGGGGCGCTCACCCTCACGTCGAGCAAGCCCGCGCAACGCCGCAGGTTCAACGCCTACACCGGTGGCGGCGTGCACATCCCGGCCCCGACCTGCTACCGTTGCCCCTACAAGCTCGAGTACCCGAGCTGCGACCTCTACTGCGCCAAGATCCTGGAGGAGCTCTACTTCAACACGGTCCTTCCGCCGGAGGACATCGCCGCGTTCGTGGCCGAGCCGGTCATCGGGGAGGGGGGGTACGTCGTCCCACCCAAGGAGTACTTCCAGGTCATGCAGAGGATGCTCAAGCCGCACGGGATCCTGCACGTGTCGGACGAGGTCCAGGCGGGGATGGGCCGCACCGGGAAGTGGTGGGCCATCGAGAACTTCGGAGTGGTCCCGGACATGATCACCACGGCCAAGGCGCTGGGCAGCGGCATGCCGATCGGCGCGATGGTCTTCGACGCGAAGCTGGACTACACCTATCAGGGGGCCCACTCCAACACCTACGGTGGGAACGCCGTCGGCTGCGCGGCTTCGCTCGCCACCTTCGACGTCTTCGAGCGCGAGCACCTCCTCGACAACGCGACGAAGCAGGGCGCCTACCTGACCAAGCGTCTCAAGGAGCTCCAGGGCAAGTACGACTGCATCGGGGATGTCCGGGGGCTCGGGCTGATGGTGGCGACCGACTTCGTCAAGGACCGGACGACCCGCGAGCACGCCCCGAAGCTCCGTGATGAGGTCGAAAAGCAGGCCTACCAGCGGGGCCTTGTCCTTCTGGGTTGTGGACGGTCGGCGATCCGATTCATCCCGGCGCTCATCGTCAAGGAACCCGAGATCGACGAGGCTGTGGAGATCTACGAACAGGCCGTAGGCGCAGCCCTGAAAGCGACCGGGGCGAACTGAGCCCGGCCCGGGCTGCGGACCTTCGCCGTCCTGAGGCGATCACGAGCGGAGCGCTTGACCGACGTCCCCGGGTGAGACTGCAACGCCATCGGGAGATCGGGGGTCCTAGCTTCCCTCGGGAACTCGAGGCGCACCCACCGAGCGACCTCTAGACATCCAGCGAAACCAAATCGAGCGCCCTCTCCAGAGCGAGGGCGAGACGGTGGCGGTGGCAGAGCGTCGGTGCGAGTTCCGTGCAGAGAAAGAGCGGATGGCGGGTGAGGAGGGGGCGAACCTCCTGCAGCTTGTCAGGGGTCGCGACCTGCGTGTCGTACCAATGGAAGAGCGCGGACGGGCCGACCTTCCCGCTCTTGAACGGTTCGCGGACCGCCGGAGGGACCCCCAGATCGGGGCGGTGCACGTACTCCAGTCCACGGTCCTCGACAATCTTCCTCAGGATCGGCTGGTTCCACGAGGGCGTGTGCACGCTGAAAGGGGTGTCGCGGATGTCGACGACGAGACGACAGTCCAAGATGGGCAATGCCAACTGGTCGCACAGCTCAGCGGGGGTCCTTCCGCTGCTTCCCGCGCTGGTGAAGTCGAAGACCTTTCTCCCGGAGGCGACCAGGGCGTCGAATCGGCGAAGGTTCCACGCGCGCTGAGCGACCGATTGTGCGAGCGGAGTAGGGGACCTCACCTTCGCCCTCTTCCCGACTTTGCGGTGTGCCGCCCCGACCTCAGGACGTGCTGACCTTGCCACGACCTTTGGCCTCATCGTCTGGGGGTCTCTTCCCCGATCCCCGGGCGTGGCCCGCCACGGTCGCGAATCATAAGAGCCCGCCCTCCTGCCGACGTCTCATGAAGGCCGCGCTTCTCGGACCGCACGGTGTGGGGCTCCACGAAGCTCCAGCGCCCCACGCCCGCGAAGGGGAGCTCATCGTCGCGATGCGCGCCTGCGGCGTCTGTGGGACCGATCTGGAGAAGGTCCGGGGCAACTACAGCGCGACGGGCAAGATCGGGCACGAACCCGCGGGAGAAGTCGTCGAGGTTGGACCTGGCGTGGACGGATTCTCCATCGGCGACCGAGTCTTCGTTCATCACCACGTCGCCTGCGGTCGGTGTGCGGTCTGCGCAGCGGGGACCCCCACGTTCTGTCCGCAGTACCAGGCCACGAACATCGATCCGGGCGGTTTCTCCGAGCTCTTTCGGGTTCCCGCGTTGAACGTCAAGGCTGGCGCCGCCCTCCCGCTTCCCCCGAGCCTGAGCGACTTGGAGGCGACGTTCATCGAGCCGCTAGGCTGCTGCATCGAAGGCCTTTGGTCCACCCCGTTCCGAGAGGGTCAGAAGGTGGTCGTGCTCGGGCTAGGCCCGATCGGGTTGCTCTACCTGCGGCTCCTCAAGGCGTTAGGCGCGGCTTGGATCGGGGCGGGCGACCTTTCACCCTACCGAAGGGCAGCCGCGGAGCGAAGCGGCGCGGATGTCGCATTCGACCCGCGCGAGGGGGGCGTGGTCCAACGGGAGTGCGGAGCCGCGACGGGCGGGCTGGGACCCGACCTCGTGGTGGTCGCAACCGGAGCTCCCAGCGCCATTGCCCAGGCCGTGGGACTTTGTCGGCGCGGAGGCACGGTCAATCTCTTCGGGCTGCCCGAGAAGGGAGGGAGACTCGACTACGACCTGCAACAGCTCTACCTGCGCGGGGTCCGCGTCATCCCCACGTACGCGACGACCGAGCGAGGGACGATGGAGGCGTTGAAGCAGATCTCGATCGGTCGCGTGAAGGTGCGCGACCTCGCCACGCACACCTTCCCCTTATCGGAGGTCCCGGCGGCCTTCGCCCAGGCGGCCCGGACCGAGGAGGCGATCAAGGTCGTGGTCACCTCGGACGGCCGGGCATGAAGCGTTCCTTCCGGGGGCGGAGCGAACCTCCGGCGCCCGTATCGATCGTGGTCCGCGACGCGCGCCCCGGGGATCGCGGGGACCTCGAACGCTTCCACCGTGGACTACAGCTCTACCTCGCGCCGAAGGAGACCCGCTACCACCAGCAGCGTCTGCCCGCAGGATACGGCCGGGCCTACGTGAAACAGTCGCTCGACCTTATCGCGAAGCGGGGCGGGTTCGTGCTCATCGCCGAGCTGTCCCGTCGGAGCGTGGGATTCCTGACCGGGCTCCTTCAGCCCCTCGCTCCCTCGGTCGCTCGGATGGAGCAGCGGCCCAATGTCCAGGGCTTCGTTCTCGATGTCTTTGTCACCCCCTCCGTCCGTGGGAAGGGGGTCGGACAGGCGCTCTTCATGGAGGCGGAACGAAGGTTCGTGGCCCGCGGATGCGACAATGTCCAGCTCACCGTGCTGCCCCCGAACCTGGAGGCGCGTCGGTTCTACGAGCGGGCAGGCTACGAGCCTATCGACCTCCGGCTCCGTAAGGACCTCGGGACCGCGCCGCGCAGCTGGGAGGAGGCCCGTCGCCGCCGACAGCGGGGGCGTCAGGGTCTGCGGCGTCGAGCGCGGCGAAGCCGAAGAGGAGCGAAACGCTCTCGGCTCAGGAACGGGTGATGTGGACATGGCTACGGCTCTACCGAAACGCCTGGGACGAAGGATCTTCGGTACGGATCCTGCGGTGTACAACCGGGTGCGCTTCGGCTATCCGCCTCGTGTCCACGAGATCCTTCAACGGCGATGCGGCCTCGTCCCCGGCTCGCGCGTCTTCGAGATCGGCCCAGGGACGGGCATCGCGACCCGAGAACTCCTCATGCTGGGAGCGAACCCGCTGACCGTGGTCGAGCCCGATCCGAGGCTCGCGCGCTACCTCGGCGGCCATCTCTGCCGCTTTCGGAGCAGGGTCCGGATCGTCAACGCCCCGTTCGAGCGGGCCCAGCTGGAGGAGGGCGGCTACGACCTTGGAGCCGCGGCCACGTCCTTCCACTGGCTGAACGAACGCGTGGCCCTCCGAAAGGTCGCGCGAGCGCTTCGGCCGGAGGGGTGGTGGGCTTCGTGGTCCAATCTGCACGGGGACCTTGAGCACCCGGGTCCGTTCCACCGTGCCATCCAGCCCTTATACGGCCGCCCGAGCGGACAACCGCCGAAGTGGGCGCAGGGCGGTGCGTCCCTTGCGAAGCAGCAAGCAGAGCGCCTGCACGCCATTCGCGCGTCGCGTTGCTTTGACCGAGCGACCGCCGAGGTGGTCCGATGGCCGGTGACCCTCAGCACGTCGAGGGTCGTTGCGCTGTGGAGCACGTTCAGCGACATCAGGGTCCTGCCGGTGGCGAAGCGCAGGCAGTTCCTCCTCGGACTCGCGCGGATCTCGGACGACGAGTTCGGTGGAACGGTCCGGTTCAAGATCGTGACTCCCATCGTCACCGCTCGACGGGTCTGAGGGGTGCGACCCGTAGCGCTCGATCCCCCCCGGCGGCACCCCCATCTGCCCCAACGGGAAGGGGGGGAAGGGGACCTTGGGATCTGAGCGCGAACGGCACGCAGCGCATGCAACCTGTGAAGGGGGATCCAGCCGCGGTCCGCGAGATCGCGGAGCCAGGAAGCCGCTCGGTCAGGTCGCCCGAAGGCTCTATACCTCCCCCCTCTAACCCAACCCTACCTGGAGGGTGCCGACATGGACTGGGGTCTCAAGAACCGTCTCTCGCGGATGATCAAGCCCTCCACGGGGCGGTCCGTCATGCTGGCCGTCGACCACGGCTACTTCATGGGTCCGACCCACGGTCTCGAGGTCCCTCGGAAGACGATCGCGCCCCTGCTGCCCTACTGCGACGCGCTCGCGCTCACTCGTGGCGTCCTGCGCCAGTGCGTGGATGCGTCCGCGGACGTCCCGATCCTCCTACGAGTCTCCGGTGGCTCTTCGGTTCTGAGCGAGGACCTCTCCCACGAGAACATCACCACCTCCATGGAGGAGGCGATCCGCCTCAATGTGGCCGGGGTCGCGATGAGCGTCTTCGTGGGGAGCGCCCACGAGCACCCCACCCTCGTGAACCTTGGGAAGCTCGTCGACGAGGGGGAGCGCTACGGCATCCCCGTGGTGGGGATCACGGCGGTCGGGAAGGAGCTTCAGAAACGGGACGCCCGCTACCTCTCCCTCGCGTCGCGGCTGTGCGCGGAGATGGGCGCGCATATCATCAAGACGTACTATTGCGAGGAAGGCTTCGACAAGGTCGTCGAGGGCTGTCCCGCCCCGATCGTGGTCGCCGGTGGCCCCAAGTTCAATTCGGACAAGGAGGCCCTCGAGCTGGCGTCCCGCGCGGTCGAGCTCGGGGCGGTGGGCGTTGACATGGGCCGCAACATCTGGCAGTCGGAGCATCCCGTCGCCATGATCCGAGCCATCCGTGCCATCGTCCACGACGAGGCGACGGTCAAGGAAGCTCTCAACGTCCTCGAGGAGGGGAAGCGTCCCAACGCCCCCGTCGTCTCCTCGAAGGCCAAGGCACCGCGGACCTAGTCGCACCGACGTCGGAAGGGGCGTCCCCTCTTCTTGGCCTCTCCCCCGGCCGGGTGGAGCGGGACGAACTCGAAGCGCATCTCGCTCCCAGGCTCGAAACCCACTCGCGCGTAGACCGGCCTTCCCATGTCGGAGGCGTTGAGGACGACCCGAGGGAAACCCTGGGTCCTGCACCACCGCAGGGCCTCCTTGAGGATCCTGGTCGCCACGCCTCGACCCCGGGCCTCCGGGACCGTGTACATGTTCATGATGTAGGGGAACGTCCCGCGGGTCCAACGGGGACGGGGAGGACCTTCCCGGAGCCAGACGCAGCCGCTTCCGAGGGGTGGAATGCGATCGGGGTCCTCCGCGAGGAAGGCGACAAGACGGCCCGAGCGCATGCGTTCCCGAAGCCAGGGGCGGTAGGCTCGCCCCACCGCCGCAAGGGCAGGGGGGTCGATCTGGTCCCAGTGGTCAAGGTCCGAGAACATGCGGTGGCGGTGCAGCACGAGCACGTCGAGGTCCCTGATGGTCGCGCGCCGTATGCGCAAGGGAGTCCGGCGTGAAGGGAGCTGCCGGACGCTCACGCGCTCACGCAAAGCCGGCGCCTGATGAGGTTGCCCGGTCCCCTCCCGTTCACGCAGTGGCCTTCGCGTGGGCGGTCGGCGCCGGCAGCGCCGACTCTGACGCAGGTTCGCGGACGGTCCGGAGTGCGCCGCTCCACGCGACGACCTCATCGAGCGTCCGGGTGAGCTGCCCGACCCGCGCTTCCGAGGGCTTGAACACGCGGAAGTCCTCCCAATCGTTGAAGATCGAGAGCTGGACTTGCGAACGGACGGTGGCCATCTTCACCTCGGCGAGGACCACGCGCAGGTTCTCGACGGCCCGGACCCCTCCGGCGCTCCCGTACCCCACGAACCCGGCCGCCTTGTCGTTCCATTCCGCGAAGAGGTAGTCGATGGCGTTCTTCAGAGCGGCAGAAGTCCCGTGGTTGTACTCGGGGGTGACGAAGACGAAACCATCGAAGGAGCGGACCTTCGCGGCCCACGCCTTGGTGTGCGCACCGGCATAGCGCCCCATCGACGGAGGCAGCGGTTCGTCGAGGAGCGGTAGGTGGAACTGCGCGATGTCCACGACCTCGAACTCGGCGTTCGGTCGGTGCTTCGCATGCTCATGGACCCAACGGGCCACATCCTCGGCCTTTCTCCCTGGGCGCGTGCTCCCGACGATGATCCCGATCCTGAGCTTCGGCATGGGTCGTTCCGCTCCCGTGGGCCCCGAAGACCGCGCGGGCCAGAAGATGAGTAGCTACCCAGCTCGATAGCGACTCCTCGATGAGGGAGCGGACCCGGCAACGAGCGCGACCTCGTCAGGCGCCGGTCATCTTCGGCGAGTCTTCGAGCCCACGCCGCGAGGAGCCGGGAGGCGGCGGAGCATCTCTCTCCCGCTTCGGAACCCCGCACGCTCGTAGACTCCACGACCCATGTTCGAGGCGTGAAGTATGATGATACGGTAGCCGTGCCTCTTGCTCCACGCGAGCGCCTCGGCCACGATCTTGGAAGCCACGTGTTGCCCCCGTGCCTTCCGCTCGGTGTACATCGACAGGAGGTACGGGATCGGACGACCGTCGTCCCGAGGGCGGGGTTGCCTCTCCTCACGCAGCCAGAGACCGCCGCTCCCTAGGACTGTCCCCTCGGGACCTTCGGCGATGAATCCGACGAAGCGATGGGCCCGGGTACGGTTCATCACCCAACGCCGGTACTCGCGGTCGGCGCGCGCCATCTCGCTGGACGAGGGCGCCCCCCGCTTCCAGATGTCCCCCCACATCTTTCGGCGGTGTTGGACGAGGGTCTCCAGGTCCCTGGGCGTCGCGGTCCGAACGCGGAAGGGGGCCGCTCGCGCAGGCCGACGAGGAGGGCGTGTCCGCCGGCGAGAGCTCACGCGCTCGGGCCCTCGTTAGCAAGGCATTGGTCCGCGAGGTCGCTCCTGGGAGCCACATGATACCCTGGGCCCAGAACGCAGCGACGGACCGTCGCTCCCTGGCCGACCTCCGCCCCGTCCATGAGGATCGAATCCTCTACGGTCGCCCCTGGCCCGATTCTGACACGGTCGCCGAGGGTCACGTAGCGGCCCACGGTGGCCCCTTGAGCCTCGCTGTCGCGTCCCGAGGCGACCGGCGGCACGACCCGCGCCCCGGGAAGGTGGCTCTTCGGCGCGAACCTTCCGGTCCGGGGATGGTCGAAGAGGAGCCGCTGAGCGTGGAGCAGTCGGGCTGGGGTCCCGGCATCCTCCCACCAACCCCGGAACGCGAATCCGTAGACCCCGCGGTCCAGGAGCTTCGGAAGGACCTCACGTTCCAACGACACCTCCCGGCCTCCGGGGATGTGGTCAAGCACGGAGGTGGACCAGATCGAGGCGCCGGCGTTGATCCACCGGGAGGGCGCCGACTCCTTCGGCGGCTTCTCGACGAACTTGGTGATGCGCCGGTCGTCGTCCCAGACCGCAACGCCGTAGGGGGAGGGGTCCTCGACCTCGAAGAAGCTCATCGTGCCCATGCCCCCGTGCTCCCGGTGGAACTCGAGCATCGGGTCCATGTCGAGCCCACAGATCACATCCCCGTTCACGAGGACGAACGGGTCCGTCGCGCCGTCCGCCCCGTTCTTGAGCCCTCCGCCCGTCCCCAGGGGGGTCGCTTCACGGACCACGCGAACCGGGAGCCGGTAGGGGTGCCGCTGGAGATAGGCCTCGAAGGCATCGGCCTTGTATCCGCAGGCCAGGGAGATCCGTGAGACGGCCGAGGGGAGCATGTCCATCGCGTGGAAGAGGGTCGGTTGTCCCGCGAGCGGGATGAGCTGCTTGGGGACCGCGTAGGTCACCGGGCGAAGCCGGGTCCCGAATCCCCCCACCAGGACGACGGCGGAGACCTCGGGCATGTCCGGACGAGAGGAAGAGGCTGATGAGCGTTTCTCGCCCGACGTGAGGGAAGCGGCCGCGACCTTTGCCCAGCAGGGCTTATGTGCCGCTCCCGACGTGCACGGTGCATGAGCGACAAGGCCCGGGCCCCTCCCCGTTCCCACGAGAACGTGTCCACGCCGAGCGGCAAGGGAACCAAGGTCCCCGTCTCGTGCGGGATGGAAGGATGCGACCATTCGGCGGCGCTGCATTTCCAGGGCGAGACGCCCTACGAGGGATTCACCTTCGACACCACCGGTTGGACCGTCGTCGAGGACACCGAGGACCACCGTACGGTCTTCCTGTGCTCGGACTGCACCAAGGAGTTCGAGGAAGAGGCCTCCGGCGGGGAGGACGACGATGACCTCGATGACGACGACGAGGACGAGACCGACGGGCCGTAGGCTCGCGGGCGGCGACCGTGCCGGCACGGACCTCCCGCACGAAGCCGCCCGGTGAGGGTGTTCGAGGAGGACCTCCTCGCCGAGGGGGGGACGCCCGGAACTCTCGGAAGAGAGGTTTCGATGTCCGGGGCGTCCAGCACGTCAATCTCACGATCCCCCGTGGCGGGGAAGAGCAGGCCCGCTCGTTCTACACGACCATCCTCTCGCTCAAGGAGATCGAGAAGCCCAAGGACCTGAGGGTCCACGGGGGGCTCTGGTACAAAGTGGGCGAGCTCGAGCTCCACCTATCGGTCGAGGACGGGGCCCTTGTCGTCCCGTCGAGGCGGCACGTCGGCTTCATCGTCGATGACCTGGAGCGGGCTCGACGGTTCTTCGAGTCCCACGGCATCGCGACGCTCCCCCAGGCCGACCTTCCGGGCTGGCGCCGGTTCTTCGTCCACGACCCCTTCGGGAACCGCTTGGAGATCCAGAGCCCCCGGCGAAAAGGACGTGAGTAGGACGACGGCCTCCTCGGAGAGGGCGGCCACGCTCTCCCTCGCCCTTCGGGAGGAGCGACAGTTCCCCGAGCTCCTCGGAGGGTATTCGGTGGAGCTCTCGGAAGCTCATCTCGTCGTCAACGAGAAGGTCCCGGTGCCCCGGTTCAACTTCGTGCAGGACGCGCGTTGCGGCGCGGGAAGGGTCGCGGCGTTCGTGGAACGGACCCTTGAGCACTACTACCAGAGGGCGCTCCGCCCAACCTTCGAGCTCCCCAAGGACGTCCACCAGCCCGCGCTCGAGCACGCCCTCGAGCTCTCCGGCTACCTTCCGAAGGGAAGGGAGCACCGCCGGCATCTCCTGCTCTGGAACGGCCAGGGGCCCCCCCCGGCGGTCTCCAACCGAGATGAGGTCCGGGTCGAGACCCTTTCCGATGACGAGCTGCCGACGCTCGTCGACCTGCTCGTGGAGTCGAACGCACGGTATCGGGAGGAAGTTCGTCGATATCTCGAGGTGGGGATGGGCCACCCCAACCCCGGCGAACGCGTAGTACCCTACGTCGCTCGCACCGGGTCGGGAGCGGTCTCTTTCGGCGTCCTTCTCTCTCATGCGACAGGGTCGGGGCTGTATGCCGTGGGAACTCCCACGTCGGAACGGGCGCGAGGGTATGCTTCCCGCTTGGTGGCCGAGGTCCTTCGTCGCGAAGCTCCGCGCTCGCCCTTCCCTTTCTGCATCAGCGCGCAAGGGACCACCCCGCCTCGTCCACTATTGGAGATGGGGTTCGAGGTCGGCCAAAGCTTCGAGGTCTTCGAGATGTCGGCGGAGACCGCACGAAAGGGATTCTGACCCGCGAGCGTCTTCAGACGTCCGCCGACGCGTCGCGGATCCTTCGGAGTTTCTCCAGGAACTCGACCCCTTCGCCCGACCTCATCAGCGTGCCGTCCTCCCTTCGCCACGGGAGCTTGGCCCGCGTGCAGGCCTCCTCCGCGGACGCTCCCTCGAGCATCGCACGGAGGGCCACCTTCTCGCGGCGGGTCAGGTGTTCAGAGTTCAGGACGAAGTCCTCGAAGGCCTCGTAGGCGATCGGGGTCACCGCCTTCACCGCGGGCACCAGAGCCTGGGCGTAGCGTCGGATCTCCTCCTGGGCGTGGGCGTCCAGGCGGAGCGACAGGAAGTGGAGAAGGTTGTGGAGGTTCGCCTTCCAGTACCACTGGGTGTAGAAGTTGACCGGGAGGAGGATCCGCGCAAGCTCCCTCGTTACGCCCCTCTCGAGCGCCTGCTCGTAGATCTGGTAGGCCTGTTCCGAGGTCCGTCGCACGTTGTCACGGAAGGCACCCACCACTTCGCTCGGTAGCGCGTCGCCCCGTCCCTGTCGATTCGTTCTCGACTGAGCCCGGATGTCCTCCGCCTCTGGAACGTGGAACTCGTCCGGGACGACGCTGTACCTGGCCGATAGCTCGTTCACAGAGAACGTGCGATGGCGGATCGCCTGCCGAGCGACGAAGATGGGGAGCTTCACGAGGAATTTGAACTCCACCATCTCGAAGGGGGTCGTGTGGCGGTGGCGCATCAGGTAGCGGATGAGGCCACGGTCGTCGCGCGTGCTCTTCGTCCCTAGGCCGTAGGAGACGCGGGCCGCCTGCACGATGGCACTGTCGTTGCCCATGTAGTCGACCAGCACGACGAAGCCATGGTCCAGAACGGGGGTGCGCTGGCCGATGAGGGCTTCCGCGGCGGGCACTACAGGACGCACCATGGGAGGCGACCGTTCGACATCAACGGGGGTCGGTTCTAGATCGGACATCATTCGCTCCCAACCTATCTACTCGAGCTCGGCGCGGCAGCGCGGGCAGAAGAGCCAGCTCTCCTCCGGGATCTGGAGACCGCAGCGCGGGCAGGTCCCTGCTCCGCCCGCCGCGGGGATGGTGGCGGTCTCGCCGCCGCCCCCTGGGGCCACCTTCGGGCGGCCCGGTGCAAGCTCCGACTGCGGAGCGACCGCGCTCCGATCGCCTCCCAGCCGCCCCAGCGGCGTAGCCCTCCACCCCTTGCGGGCAGGGGGAGGCTCGTCCGGAGGGAGGACGATCTTGGACATCGTGGCCGACGAGGGTGGGGTCGCGGCTGAGGTCGAGCTGGAGGGTGAGGGGAGCGCCAGCATCGGTGGGGATTCGGAGAACGCAGGGCGTGGCTCGGGGGTGGGAAGGGCCGCCACCGGTGCCGGAGTGGGCTCGATGACCATCGGGGAAGTGGAGGCGAACGCGTAGGCCTCGGGCGAGCTGGCATACGTCGGGGAGACATCGTCTTGGGTGGGTCGAGGCCGCGAGAGCGCGACGGTGGCCACCAAGATGATCGCGCCGGTCCCGGCGAGCGGCACTCCGAGCTCGGCGTACGGGAGCTCCATGCTCCCGGACCATGTGACGGCCACGGAAGCGTTCTCGTTCGAGTTCTCGTAGAGGACGAGAGCGTACCAGCTCCCGGGGGAGAGCGAGCTCGCCTTCAGCGACCAGTCGCTTTGGGGCGTGGAGATCTCGTCCAGCGCCGGGGCGCTCGGTTGAGCTCCCGACCAGACGGCTTCTCCCTCGGCGAGCGGATAGAGGTAGCCCTCGACCGGCGTGGACGTGGAGGTCGTCCAGGTGACCGTGAGCGACCCGCCCCCCAACGAGAAGTTCGCGTACGGGACCTGCACCCGAAGGATGGCGGCGTTGTTCGAGGTCTTGAACATGTTCACGGTCTGGGGGGAGGCGGACTGGAAGTCCAGAGGAAGGAGGACCAACGCGAGGCCGACGGTGAGCGTCAGGGCCCCGAGGACCAGTCCGACGGTGCTTCCCAGGCTCATCGCTCTTCGGCGGCGCTATCGAAAGGGCCTATTTGAACGGACAACGCCAAGGGTGCGGGAGTCCCCCTCGGCGCTTCCGGCGCTAGATGGCGAACCAAGGGAGACGGGCCGCAGGTCCTTTCGGGTTGTGGACGAGCTCGTGCAAGCTCGCCCCCTGATCGCCCGGCGCGTAGGTCTCCTTGAGCGCCAGCTGATACATGAGGAACATCGCGTCCTCCTCGCGCTTCACGCCGAACGATCCTTCGATGTCGACCGAGAAGGTCTGTCGGAGCGCGCGGAACATCCCTTCGATGTCGATCGGGACCGCGCCCTCGCCCTCCCCCTCGTCGTCCCCCCGGTTGCGCTGGGCGAGCCCCACCAGGGTCCCCGTGGCGAGCATCAGCACCACCCGAGGGGGGAGTCGGAGACGGTGCCAGTGGGCCGAGGGGGACTCCCCTTCGCCCTTGCGAGGCAGGACCAGGATCCTCGTCCGTGCAATGGCCACCGAGAGCGGCATGGGGGAGGCGGTTACCATCGCCTGCCCGGCGGTCGCAGCGGAGTTGTCGCTGTCCACGACGAGGATGCTCGAGCCTCCCTTCCCGGCAGGAGAGGTGATGCCCAGTCCGCTCGACCAGCGCTCCACGAGTTCGCGGGTCCGGACCTCGTTCGGGAGGGTTGACGGGGCTTCGACGAAGACGCCCACCACGTTGCGCCCTCGGGACGAACGTACCCAGAGGTCGGCGTCGTTCCCCCCCGAGCGGACGGAGGGGGAGGTCGGCAGGAACCCCATCTTCTGCAGGGTCGAGAGAAGGAGCTGGCGGTCGCCTTCCGGCGCCGCGGGAGATCGCAAGGGAGAAGGTCCTTGCGGAGCTGAAGCTCCTTCGCGGCGCTCCGCGGCCTTCGGGGAGCGTGATCTCGGCATGGACGCTCAAGAATCAGCTCCCGGCCCGATATAGCGTCTCCCTCGTTGAGGGCCGAACGAAAGGTGAGCGATAGGCGTGGGCTTCCAGCCCGTCAAGGATGGAACGGAAGTCGAAGCCAGCTCCAGTCCACGATCATGGCAAGGGCGATCCCGATCAGGTAGAAGCCGGAGGCGATGAAACCGCGCAGGGCCACCTTCTTGGAGGGGTCCCGGAGGACCGGCCAGGTCATGGCGACGAACACGAGGCCCAGGACCGTCCCGAGGACGAGGAAGGGAAGGAACGGATGGCCGAGGAGCAGGAAGGCCAGAGTGGGGGCGAGCAGCAGCCCTGCCGACGCTACGACGACCCTCGCAGAGCCCACGGGGTCCCCCGGGACGGGGAGCATCGGGAGCTCGGTCCTGCCGAAGTCCTCCCGTAGAGCGATCGCCAGCGACCAGAAGTGGGGGGGGGTCCAAAGAAAGACCAGCAGCGCCAAGAGGAGCGCGCTCGGCGTGAACGTTCCCACCGCGGCCGCGCAGCCTCCGAGGACCGGGGCGCTCCCGGCGTACCCCCCGATGACGATGTTCCAGCGGCTCCGTCGCTTGAGCAAGATGGTGTAGACCACCACGTAGACGAAGGACCCCGAGACCATCGCCAGCGTGGCCAGCAGGTTGACCAGTAGGTAGGCGATCGGGATCGAGATCGCGGTGAACACGAGCCCTAGAACGAGGACGTGACGCGCAGGGATCACCTCGAGAGGGATCGGCCGGGAACGGGTCCGCTTCATCCGGACATCCAGGTCCCGGTCGTACCAGTGATTGAGGGCCCCCGCCCCTCCAGAGGCGAAGGCGCCGGCGATGAGGAGCCCCAACAGCCTCTCCCACGGTATCCAGGGGGGTGGGTAAGGAGGCTCGGCCGCGAAGAACCCCGCCACGACCATCAACAGGATGAGCCCCGTGATCCCGGGCTTGAGGAGAGAGAGGTAGGCCCGCCACAGGGGAAGAGAGGGCTCGGCCTTCATCGCCGTGCGCCGAGAGGATGAGGAGAGATAACCTCGCCCGCGAGGCGGTCGCTCTCGCCCTGTCCTCACGCGTCGGACGCGGAGGGGGGCGGGGGCGTGGGGGTCGGGTCCCCGTCCAACGAGGGAGCGTTCTTAGGCGATCCCTGCCAGTGCTCGGCCTCCTCCTTCGCCCTGCCCTCGGGCGTCAACGCGCCCACGAGGGCCTTCTGCCAGCGCGGGGAGAGGTAGGGGAAGCTGCTCAAGGTCGAGATCAGGAGCAGGACCCCGAAAAGCAGGGTCGCAAGGGCCAAGTGAAGAACGACGACCACGAGGGCGGCTTTCGTGAAGATGATGACCCCACCCACCAGGGCTTGCGCGAGGACCGACCCCGCCGCGAGGGCCGTGAGCCGCCGGATACCCGCCCGGACACCGGGAGCCATGTAGGCGAGCAAGAGCAGTCCGAAGGTGCCCAGCGCGAGGGCGAACGCGGCGAGCCGGTGGGACATCTCGAGCGTATGGTCCCCTGCGAGGAGGACCGGTGCGGACGTGGTGCACCCCGGCCAATCCGGACAGGAGAGCGAGCCCCCCGTGAAGGTCACCCCGGCCCCGAGAACGATCGTGAGGTACGCCAAGGCCGCCATGCAGAGGGCGAGATAGCGGAACCCTCTTTCCCGAGGGTCGCGAGCTCGGGCGAGAGGCTCCTCGTCCTCGGTCGCCGGGCTCACGCCCATGGGTCCTCGGCGGCCGGTTTCCCGCGGTAGTAGCTCGCGACCATGTTGAAGATGAACACGAGTGTTCCGATCCCGAAGATGGTCGCCCCCACGGTGGAGAGCGCGTTGAGCTGGCCCAGGTCAAGCCCTACGGGGCTCGGCCACCAGGGGAGGTAGTCGTAGTACCTCCGAGGCATCCCGGCCATGCCGGCGAAGAACATCGGGAAGAAGAGCAAGTTCCCGCCGATGTAGGTGAGCACGAAGTGCCACAGGCCAAGGGTATGGCTGTACCAGCGGCGCGTGATGATCGGGTAGTAGAAGTAGGTCGCCGCGAAGACGCCCATGAGCGTCCCCCCGAGGATCGTGTAGTGGAAGTGGGCCACGACGAAGTAGGTCTGGTGGATGAGGTAGTCCACCGGGATCGTCCCTAGCATCACGCCGGAGAGCCCTCCGATCAGGAACATCGTCAGGAAGGCGATGACGAACCACATGGGCATCTCGAGGCGGACCCGCCCGCCCCAGATGGTCGCGAGCCAGTTGAACATCTTGACGCCGGTGGGGACCGCGATGGCGATCGTGGTGAGCATGAAGATGAAACGGACGTTGGTCTGCTCGCCCGTCGTGAACATGTGGTGCTGCCATACGACGAACCCCAGGATCCCGATCGACGCGATGGAGAGGGCCATCGCCGTGTAACCGAACAGGTGCTTCCGCACCATCTTGGGAAGGACCGTGGAGATGAGCCCGAAGGCGGGCAGGATGAGGATGTAGACCTCGGGGTGTCCGAAGAACCAGAAGAGGTTCTGGTAGAGCAGAGGACCCCCCAGGGGCGACCCGTTCACCCCGTAGGTGAGGTGCGTCCCGAAGTTCCTGTCGGAGAGCACCATCGTGAGGGCCACCGACAGAGAGGGCATGGCGGCGATCACCAGGAAGCTGTTGATGAACGTGGCCCAGACGAAGATGGGCATGTTCCAGTAGGAGATCCCGGGGGCCCGGTGCTTCATCACCGTCACGATGAAGTTGATCGCCCCGAGCATCGAGGAGATGGAGAGGAGGTGGAGCCCGGCGATCCAGATGTCGATGCCGTGCCCGGGCATGAGCGTGGTCAGCGGGACGTAGCCGGTCCATCCCCCGTTCGCCCCAGAGAGGATGATGAGCGCCCCCGCGGGAGGGATGATCCAGAAGGCGAGGTTGTTGATCCGGGGCATGGCCATGTCCCGGGCGCCGACCATGGTCGGCAGGAGGTAGTTCCCCCAGCCCGCCATGAGCGGCATCACGACCAGGAAGATCATGATGATCCCATGCTCGGTGAAGAGCGTGGAGTAGAGGTCGGGAGAGATGCCGATCACGCTCGGGTTCTCGCCGATAGCGGGCAGGAACAGGTCGACCCGGATCAGCATCGCATAGACGCCGCCGATGATGAGGAAGGCAAAGGCGAGGGCCATGTACATCAGCCCGATCTCCTTGTGGTCGGTCGTCGTCAACCAGTGGAGGACGTAGCGGCGGAACCAGTAGGGGACCTCCCGCGTCCGAGCGAGCTTCTGGGTCGTGATCGCACGTTCCCGGAACGAGACGTCCAGGACGTGGAAGAGGAGCGCTCCGCCCAGGACCATCAGCCCGAGGGCGAAACCTAGCGAGCTCTGCAGCCCGACCGAGGCCAGGTTCCCCAGGGTGATGATGTAGCCGGCGAGGAGACCTTCTCCTGCGAGCAGCAGCAGGATCCCGGCGAGATAGTAGTCCAGGCGGCGCGAGATGCCAGTGGGGACCGCTTCGTAGGAAGGGTAGGCGATGAAACCGTAGAAGCCCAGGATCGCCCCCAACGAGAAGGGCGCGACCCCGTAGAGCCCGTAGGCGGACTGGAGGTTCGCGGTGACGGTGATGGCCAGGCCCCCGGAGGAGGGGGACGGGAAGGGATGGCCCGAGGTCGTGTTCTGATACTCCTGCGTCATGTTGACGCTGAGCGCCGAGCTTGCGACGGTCGTGTTGAGCAGGAAGTACTGTTCGGGAGCGAGACCGAACTCGAACCCGCCCGCGCTCCCCGTTCCCACCGCGAGGAGACTTCCTGCGGTGAGACAGCGCGAGTCGGAGCAGGAGTAGACCTCGAGAGCGGTATCGGGGGGGCCGCCGGACCAGGAGATGTTGTACTCGACCGTTTCGGCGAGCGTGTAGAGGTTGGTGATCCCCAGGTGCGATCCCCCCTCCATCTGGGTGCTCGGGACGCCGTTGGGGTACGCCGGGTTCGAGCCTAGGAGCGTGAAGGACCAGGTCTGGTCCTGCGGGAGCGAGATCAGGACCCCGCCGACCGCGAGCAGGACGATGGAGAGGAGGATCGCGCTGCGGATCATGGCCGTCCTCTCATTCGAACATCTCCACGCGCCGGGTCAGGTTCCCGCGGAGCCGGTCGACTCGGTAGACGATGCCGAGCGTGAGCAGCAGACAAAAGATGGCCCCGAGGATCCCCAAGACCCCCACCGGCAGCCAGAGGAGCTCTGCCCCTCCCCCCCAGGCCACCGAGAGGGCCCAGAGCCCGACCACGGTGCACACGAGCCCGAGCAAGAAGAGCCCCGAGAGGACCCCCCAGAGCACCCGGGTGCGGTACCGGGGCCTCGCCTTGGGGCTCGAGGGGGACGGCGCCTCGGGCTCAGGCATGCAGGGGAGCCTCCCCGGAGGCCTTCGCGCCTCCGCTCAACGGCGCCGAGTGCACCGAAGTGACCGCGACCGCCGCCGGAGAGGGAGACGGAACGGGCGATGGCAGGACCCTTCCCGCCCCCGCCATCCCAGGCAGCGGCCGCCGTCCGAACTTCGCAGCAACGCGCGCGCGGTAGCTCGCGCGATACATCCAGTACATGACGAAGATCACAAGCGCGTTCACGCCCGCGAGCGTTCCGAGATAGAGCGCGTAGAACGAGGCCGGGATGACCACCCCCGGCATGATCCCGCCCCAGACCGTCATCAGGATGAAGAACCCCGCCAGGAAGTTCGCGACCCCGAGCATGACCGGGCGATCGCGGGGATGCGTCTTCTTGCCCCCATCGAGGAAGGGGAAGACCTGGACGATCCAGGGGAGGAAGAGGATGAAGGCAATGACCGCCGTGACGGTTCCGACGGCCACGAACGGGCTCACGTACTGGAAGTCCGCGAGCTTGTAGAGCCACAGGAAGTACCAGTCCGGTTCGGGGGACGAGCCGCTCGCGCTCGAGGACCCGAACGGCGGGGCAAGTGCCACGGGCCAGGCCGCGGCCATCATGACCAGGAGGCCCGCGTAGAAGAGCGCCCACTTGGTCATGTAGAAGAAGACCTTCGGGAAGAACCGGCCCATCTTCGCGTCGTCCTCGTGGGTGAAGACGCGCTTGGCCCGGGGGTCGCTGGTGGCCTTGGGGGCGATCCCGTGGATCTCGAAGAGCGAGATGTGCGCGTAGAGCAGCGCCGCCAGGGCGAGCGGGATCGCGACCACGTGGAGCGCGAACATCCGAGAGAGGAGTCCCTGGTAGGTCCCGTCGCCCAGGATCAGCTTCGCGGTCGGGGGCCCGATGCCCGGCACGGACATCGTGAGGGCGATGCCGACGTCGGTCGCGCCCACGGAGAGCGCAGTGAACGGCAGGAGGTAGCCCGTGAACCCCATGCCGAGCATGGCGGCGAGGAGTAGGGTCCCGACCATCCAGGAGAGCTCGCGAGGCGGCTTGTAGACCCCGGCGTAGAAGCCGCGGAAGAAGTGGACGAACGCGAGGAAGATCGTCGCGTAGGCACCGTAGAGATGCGCCGATAACAGCAGCCATCCCAGAGGGACGCCGTGAATGATGTAGTAGGTGGAGGACCAGGCCTCGGGAGGACCTCCCGGGCTCGCGCTGCTATACGAAGGGATGTAGTAGAACAGGAGCAGCAAGCCGGTCGTGACCTGGATGAGGAAGGCGTTCGCGACGAAGGCTCCCGTCCAGTAGGCCGGATTGAAGGTGAAGTCCGGCTGGGGGCGCATCCCCCACTTCTTCGTCCCGACACGGACCTCGATGAAGTCCCAGATCTTGTCCAGGGTGCGGTTGAAGGGGGGGCGGTACTCCGCGACCGCAGGACCCGCCGCGGAGGGGCGGCGGGGTGCAGTTCCGGCGCTCTCCGTCACGTTCCTTGCTCCCTCCCCCGGCCCCTTGGTCTACGGACGCTGGTCGCTCGAGGGCACCTGCAGCGCCGAGAGCGACGCCGGGATGGGTCCTGGCGTGCCTCCTAGGAGGGTCGTGAAGTGTCCCTTGACCGCGGGCCCGACCTCGTTCGTCGCGAAGAGGTTCCCGCTGGAGTCCGCCTCGAGCAGGACCTGGGGCAGGGGGAGGACCGTCGGCCCCGTCAGGATCGCGGCCCCTCCACCGTTGGCCGTGTCCGCGGCATAGGGGTTGTAGCTGGAGCCGTGGCAGATGCAGTGCATGTACGGTGCGCCGCTGTTCTTGTCCCAGGTGCCGCCCTGTAGGACGTCGCTCTCAGGGTAGTAGCTCAAGAACGGTGGGATGCACCCCAGGTGCTGGCAGATCACCGAGAAGGCGACCGGATAGTTCCCCTGCGGGGTGGGACCGTACTTCGCGTTCGGGGGCGTCCCGTACTTCCCCGCGAGGTTGAGGAGAACGTTCGGCTCGCCCTGGAGCGGGTACTGGAAGATGTACATGTCCGTCTTCGTCGGGTCGATGTGGGAGTCGATGTTGCCGAGCTGGACGGGCGTGCCATCGGCGAAGAGCAGCTGGACCCTCGGGAAGGAGGACAGCCCCTGCATCGGGGGCTGAATGTACTGCAGCGCGGCTCCCACCGCCCCACCGCCCGCCACCGCGGCCAGTCCCCCGATGGCCATGAGCTTCAGGATGTTGCGCTTGGACTCGTCGACCTCTTCCTGGACCTTCGGGCTGTTCATGTCCGGCGGCGCGACCCGACGGACGACCCCGGGCGGAGCGGGGCGGTGGAGCTCAAGGTAGAGCGCGAGGCGCGCATCGAACCCCGGCTCATCCAGGGCAAGGTTCGAGTGCCAGCAAGGTGGGCCCTCGGTCATGGTGCCTGCTCCTCCATCTCCGCGCGCTTCGCCTCCTCTTGGTCCTGCTGCCGGCGCTGCTCAAGCTCATCTTCGCCCGTCACCGCAGGGTTCGAGGCCTCCCCGGGGAGCTCGGCCTTGTCCGCGTCCTTGTAGACGTAGAGCGTGATCGTGATCCCCAGCAGGATCACGAAGACCTCGGTCAGGTCCAGCATCTGAAAGCACGTGACCGGACCGAAGCTCGTGTTGACCGGCGCGAGCGGGCAGACGACGGGGGGGATCGCCGAGGAAGAGGGGTCGGAGGAGTTCTGCGAGCTGTTGGCCCGGAGCGTGAGCCCGAAGTGTCCGACCCCCTGGTACGAGGCTCCGGCCAGCGCGGAGATCGATAGCGACGACAGAAGGAAGAGAGGCACCAGAAGGAGCAGGATCGCGAGCTGCAGCGACCTCCGGCTCATCGGTACATCTCAGCCCCTTCCGACGGGAACGAGGGCCCCTTTTGAGCCTCACGGTCCGGGGGGGGCGCCGCGGCGACCGTTCCAGCAGGAACGGGCGCGGGGGTCGGGGGTACGCTGGCCGTGCTCGGAGGGACCACAGGGGGCTTCGTCGGTCCCATCAAAGTGGGAAGGGGCGAGTTCCCGGGGGAGGGTTCCGGCCCCAGGACCTGGGACTGGAACTCGAACATCAGCTGCTGCCGTATCCGCAGGAACTTCCCGTAGTACTTGCCCAGGGTCCGGAAGACCTCCATGCCGTGGCCCCCCATCAGAAGGAGACCCCCGGCGAGGAGCAGGATCACCCAGTCGACATCGGAGAAGAGGCTCATCGTGGCGGACTACGCCGCACCCCCTGGGATGGTCAGGAGCTTCGCCCGGTCCACCCTCTTCTGGTGCCGCTCAGCGGCGAGCATCCCGCCGAAGTAGAGGACGGCCATCGGTGCCGCGATCATGAGCATCGTGATGCCGGAGTTGTCCGGGGTGATGATCATGCCAAAGATGAGGCAACCCATCACGGCCGCGCGCCAGTGCTTGCGCCAGAACCCTCCCGCGATCAGGCCGATGCGCGTGAGGGAGTAGATGAAGACCGGGAGCTCGAAGACGATCCCGAAGGCGAGCGTGTAGAGGAGCGCGAACTCGAGGAAGCTCTCTGCGGAGATGGTGGGAGCGAGCCCCATCGCTCCGACGTACTTGAAGAGCAGAAGGAAGGTGAACGGAGTGATCCAGATCCACGCGACCGCGAACCCCACGAAGAAGAGGACTGTGGCGGGGATCCCCACGTTCTTCAGCAGGGCCCTCTCGCTCCGGCGCATCGCCGGCATCAGGAACGCGCCGACCTCGTGGACGATCCAGGGCATCCCGACGGCGATGGAGAGGAGCAGTCCGATCTCCATCTGGATGACCACGGACTCCCCCACCCCAACGTTGAGCAGCGTGACGCCGCTGGGGAGCATGTCCGTCCGCATCAGCTCGAACACCTGGGCTGACACATTGTAGAACGGGCTCGGCCAGGGGTAGGGCACCACCCAAGGAAGGAACGAAGGGCGGCCCCAGCGGACCTCGAAGGTCAGGAAGAACCCGAAGAGGGGCACGACAACAAGGGCGATCCGAACGAGCCGACGTCGGAACTCGTCAAGGACCGAGAGGAGCTTGTGGAGCTCGTTCATGCCGACGGGGAGCCGAGTTCCTGATGGTTCTCTGGAGGGACGGCCGCGCGCCGAAGCGACCTCAGCGGAGCCTCCGGTCGCAAGCTCGGCAGTTCACGCCCGCCCGAGACGTGGAGACCCGGCCCTTGGGCAAAGACACCGCTCTCTACGCCTGCGGAGGACCCAGCGCTCTGCCTCGTGGGGGTCGAAGCTGGGAGGTCCGGGGACGAGGGTCTCAACGATGCGGAATCGGGGCGCAAGGAGAGCCGACGCGTGGCCACGAGCTCCCGAGGAGCCTCACGCAGGAAGGCACGGAACGCGAAGGCATCGTTGTAGAAGGCGCTGGCAAGGGGAGAAGAGGCGAGGTCCGAGGGAAGGTGTGGGCGAGGCAACGATCGGGGGAGCGGAAGGCTCGGCGGTCCCGCCAAGCGGGGGTCGGGTCGGAGCGTGTCGTTCTGGGCGGGACTTCGAGGTCGGTGATCTCGAGGCTCAGGGTCCATACGACCTCCCAGCTTGGGAGCGAACGTTCGAGCTCAGCGTCCCGAGGGGTTGTCGCGGACCACACGGGGTGCCGCCGTGGAGGCAGGGGCTGCCTGGCTCTGGGCGAGCTCGCGCTCGGACTCCAGCTTCCCCTTCTTGAACTCCCCGACGGCCCGACCCAGGCTGTGGGCGAGCTGCGGGATCTTGGTCGACCCCCAGAAGAGGATGGCGAAGATCACGCCGATGATGAGCCAGTCGTCGATGCTGTCGAACATGGTGGCCTCCGCGGGCGAGGAAGATGGGCCCGTATAACGTCACTGGCGCAGCTCCAGCGACCTCCCGGGTCGAACAGGGACGGAGGAAAGAGCACGGGACTCCCGCCCTGCGGGAGTCGCTCAGTGGGCGGCGCCGCCGCGGGCCGTGGGTTCGGCCGACTCGAGCGGCTCGGGTCGTGAGTCGTTGTAGTACTCCGGGCGGGACGTGATCGGGGTACCCCGAGGGAGGAGGTCGGAATGGGCTCCCTGCTTCCCGTAGACCATACCGAGCACCACCGTCAGGACCGCGAGCCCCGTGACGGCGATCACGATGTACCAGAAGGGTTCGAAGAGCGGAGGGGGCGGTGGGGGGGTGGGAGCGGCCTCCAGGACGTAGAACATCCCGTGCATGCCGACCGCGTAGTGGGGCTTGCACGTGAACTCGTAAGCTCCCTGGCCGCCGAACGTAATGGTCGCGGTGAGCGTGCCCCCGGCGGATCCGGAGGCGTTCAGCTGCTGGTCGTAGTAGAGGTTCGGCCAGGAGAACCAGCTATAGTCGGTGGTGGAAGGGTCGGTGGAGTTCACCTGGTTCGAGACCGTGAAGCTGTGGACGGTCGTCCCAGTGTTCGTCACCGTGAACGTGACGGTCTTGCAGAGGTTTCCCAGGACCGTAGGGTTCCACGTCAACGAATCGTAGGCGTCGATGGTGACCGCAGCCTGGCAACCGGACGCTGAATCCCGGGCGGACGAGTTGTGGGTGGGCGAGGAGATGGCCAGTGCACTCGCCCCCGAGACCGCCATGAGCCCCGCGATCGCGAAGAGGAGGGCCCCGAGCCGGAAGAAGGGTCGCATCGCTCGATTCGCTCCTCCGTGTTCTTCTGCGACGCTCGACCGGCCGTCGGATAAAACACCTCCGTCCAAGGCGAGCGCCGGCCTCAAGAGCCGAACACGTACGGGGGATGCGCTGGGGAATCCGACGGCTTAATGTGGCTCGGGGTTGGTGGCCTCCTCGTGAGCCACGTCGCCTCGGTGCTCCAGCTTTCGGCGGGATCGATCCCCAAGACGCCTCTGCAATACACGCAGTTCCTTCTCTGGACCGTCTTCCTGATGGCCCTGGCGGTCGGCATCGTCTACGTCTTCCTCCTCCTCTGGACCCTCTCCAAGCACCTCTCCCATGAGCCCCTCGCTCGCGACCGTCCTTTGACCCCTCCACGCTCGCCGAAGCCCCCGGCCTCGAGGTGAATCATGTCCTCGAGCCTCCCTCCCTCCCCGGCCCCGAAGGTCGCCAAATCTCCGGGTGCGACGGGCGGACCGAAGACCGCGCTCAGCGAGGAAGCGCCCAAGGGCCCTCTCCCGACGGAGAGACCGAACGCTCGGATGCTCGCGAACCACCGGAAGTGGAAGCAGATCGAGTGGGCCTGGACCCTCATCCCCGTGGGTCTGCTCCTCGCCGTCGCGCTCCTCTCGGTGGGGCTCCTCTACAACCTGGACACGGGTCCCACGGCGTTCAACTCGAGCGCGAACTGGCACATCAACGTCACCGGCAGCCAGTGGGTCTGGTCCTATTCGTACACCGACCCCTACGCCAGCAAGGTCCTGAGCGCCTACGGGAACGCCACGTCCACCTCTGTGCTGTACGTGCCGCAGAACGCGGTCGTGTGGCTCAATGTGAGCTCCACCGACGTCATCCACGACTTCAACGTCCCCCAGCTTGGGGTGAGGATCGACGCGATCCCCGGGCGGGTGAACCACTACTGGTTCACGATCCCCCAGGGGGCTGCCGCATGGACGCGATACCTGGTGCAGTGCACCGAGTTCTGCGGACAGGGGCACTACGCGATGCTCTCCTACGTCGTGGTGGTCCCGAGTTCGGGACAGCTCCCTTCCCCCGCGTGAGGAAGGGAAAGGTCGCGAGCCTAGCGCCCGTCCGCCAGCACTCGTTGGATGCGCAGCACGGTGTTCCAGTTCCTCGCCGTCCCTGCCGCCCCTAGGGCTCTTTCGATGCGGTCGAGCGTGAGCCATGAGCGCCCGAGCCCGTCGGGGTAGGTCGCGTAGACCGACTCGCTCCCCAGCTGCACGGTCTCCCTACCTTGGAGCGAACGCCTAAGCCCCTCGAGCGCCCCCGGGGTCGTACCCTTCTTTAGAAGGACCACGACGAGATGAGAAGGGTCCTCCCGGGCGTATTCCTCGAACGGATTCGACCGGACGATCTCGGACCATGCGGCGGCGCTCCGCACGAATACGGTCGTCCGGAGCCCCGTCCGAGCGTGGGTCTTCTCCTCAAGAGCCCGCTGCAGCTTCGGAACGTTCCGTTCAGGCGAGCTGAAGAGCAGGTTCCCAGTTCGGAGCAGTGTGCGCACCTCGCCCAGTCCGATCTCCTCGCCCACGCTCTGGAGCTCTTTCATCGAGAGGGAGCGCTTCCCGACGTTCACGGAACGCAACAGGGCAGCGTACCGGGGCACGGACGCAGCTCAGTGCTCGTGGGACGCAGCTGCCGCGGCCCGCGTGGCCTCGTTCTGTCCCATGAGCACGAGGAAGGCCGCACCCACGATCACGATCGCGCCGAGCGCCAGGTAGCCGTACCCAATCACCCCCGTGATCTGGGGGACGGAGCTCGGTGGCTGTGGCGTAATCCCGACGTAGAGATGCCCCCACATGCTCGGGAAGTGACCGGGAACGAGACACACGAAGGAATAGACCCCGGCCTGGGCCACGAAGGGGTCGGTGGGGTTGTCGCCGTTGAGCGTGTTGACACAGCTGTTGACGAGCGTTGCATGGGCCGTCGTGAGCCCGCATCCCGACGCGAAGTAGGTCCCGACGCTCGTCCCCGAGGTCAGACCGGTGTCGTTCGAGAGGGCGTCCAGCGTGAACGTGTGCGGGAGCCCTCCGTCGAGGACATCCACGACGATGGGGACGTGGGAGGGAGCGGTCAGGATGTCTGGGACGAACGTCAGGGCGTTCGTCGCATTGACAAAGATCTTGACGAAGAAGGGACCGGTCGTCGGGTTCACGGTGATCGTGCCCCAGAACTGGAAGTTCGGGTAGGATTGGTACTCGTCCGGCACCAGCGAGAGGAACTCGTAGGTCACGCCCGCGGGGGTCGTGGGCTTGGGGAACGTCAGAGAGGCGTTGTACCATGTCCCCGAAGGGATCGTGGCGTTGGCGAAGCGGGTGCAGTTGGCCCAACAATACTTGTTGAGCTGGGCCGGAGTGTCGTTGAACGGCAACATAGTGTCGTTCCGGTCGACGATCGTGAACGTCTGCGCCTCCGAGGCCGTGTTCCGCACGTGGAAGGTGACGTTGGCGGTCGCGTTCACGGCGACGTTCGTCGGAGCGTAGCCTTGGTCGCTCACGGTCAGGTTCACGCTCTGCGAGGAGGAGGCCCGCAGCAGGTGGTAGCCCCCCGGGGAAGTGTAGGGGACGGCTCCGAAGTGGGCAGCGAACGGGAGGAGTCCGACGCCCACGAGCAGCGAACCGATGACGAGCACCGAGACCGCTCCGCGGTGAGAGCGGAGACGCGCTCGGCGGACCCCGAAGGTCGTTCGCCGCATCGTGGCGCGCGACCTACCCTTGCTAGATAACCTCTACGTTCCGCTCGGGAAGGCTACGCCCCTTGGCCTTCGGTCTTGCTCGAAGTGGAGGGGTGTCGCACGTCGCTCCCCGGCGTGAGGCGAGGGGCCTCTTCGCCTTCGAACCGTCGGATGAGCTGCGTGGTCACTTCGATCAGAGGGTGGTGGCCGGTCCGGTCCACCTCGATGTTGTCCAGGCTCTCGAGATGGTGCTCCTTCGCGATCCGCTCCAGCCCGATCTCCACCCTCGCGAAGTCCTCGGGAGAGTCGCAGGAGAGGATGAAGGCCTGCAACTGGGAGAGGCCCATCTCCCGGGCGGCGAGCGCGCGGTGGTGGCCATCGACGAGGATGAAGGAGTCCCCCTTCTGGATCGCGAGGACGGGTTCCGCGAACCCGCGTTCGAGCTCGTACCGGCGCCCCTCCAGCTCGTCCTCGTAGACCTTCCACTGGGTCGGGCGCAGGTTGTGGAGCGGGACCAACCCGCGGCGCAGGGTGAAGGTGAACCCGTACCGCTCGTTGAGCAGTTTGCGGAGCGTGTCGGCCTTCACGGGGGTCGCGCGCTCGAAGTGGCTCCGCACCACGTCCAGGTTCCCGAGGATGCCGACCAGGGCCCCGGAGTCGTCGACCACGGGAAGGTCGCGCAACCCGTAGCGGAAGAGGACCCGGGCCGCCTCATCGAGCGGCATCTCTGGGGTCGCGGTGTAGGTGCCCGGCTTCAGGATGTTCCTCAGGTGGAGCCCACGGCGGTCCGCGTGGCGGAGCAGCTCCTTCGAGCTCACGAAGCCGACCAGCTTCATGCTCCCGTCCACCACGGGGAAGCCATGGTGCCGGCTCCGGATGAGCTGGTCGATCGCCTCGCCCACCGTGGCGGTGTCGAGCGCGTGCTCGACCTGCAGGATCATGTAATCACGGACCTTCTCGCCCATGGTACTCCGCGTCGGTCGAAACGTCCTGCGCGCTTCGAGCGCCCTTCACGCGGGGTGTTCGTCGCGCAGGAAGGAGGTCAGAAGGTGCAGCAGGATGTGGTGAAGGTCCTCGATGTGCTGCATGTTGTTGGAGGGGACCACGATCGGGATGTCGCAGAGGGGCTTCATCTTCCCGCCTCCCATCCCGATGAGGCCGATCGTCGTCATCCCGAGCTTCCGCGCCTCCTCGAGCCCTCGTAGCACGTTCGGGGAGTTCCCGCTCCCTGAGATCCCGATCGCGATGTCGCCGGGGCGACCGTGGCTCTTGACCTGCTCCGCGAAGATCTCGGAGTAGCTCTTGTCGTTCGCCCACGCCAGGATCAGGGGCAGGGGGTCGGTCAAGGAGAGGGTGCGGAACCTCGGCTTCCCTTCAACGATGGTGAGCTTCCCCAGGTCCTGGGACATGTGGGAGGAGGTGGCGGCGCTGCCCCCGTTCCCGAAGAAGAAGATGTTGCGGCCCTCGGCCCGCGCCTTGACCACGCGCTCCGCGACCTTCGAGATCCCTTCGGCCACGTAGGGGGCCTTCAGGCACTCGATGGTCTCGTGGACGTATCGCTCAGTGTACTGCTGGGGGGTGTGGGGCATGCGCGTCGCTCCCCGGCCTACCTTCCCACGAAGACGATCCGCGAGCCCTCGGTGGAGATGTGGACCGGCAGGTGGCGGTGGCCCGAGAGGGCCTGCTCTACTTGAACTCTCTTCTCGCGAGGGGCGGCCACGAGAAGGAACCCCCCGCCGCCGGCCCCGGTCACCTTGCCACCCCATGCCCCTGCTGCCATGACGGCGGAGTACATCCGGTCAAGGACCGAGTTCGTGATCCCGTTCGCCAGCCCCTTCTTGAGCGTCCAGGCTTCGTCCAGCAGGCGGCCGACGCGCTCGAAGTCGCGCGCGAGGATTGCCTTGCGCGTCTCCCCCGACATCTCCCGTATTCGGTCGAGCGCCGCGAGGTTCTCCCCGGTCCCCGTCCGTCGGTCCTGTTCCTGCAGCACTTTCCCTGCGGACCGGGTGACTCCGGTGTAGTACAGGGCGAAGTGCTGTTCGAACCGCTCCCGCTCCTCGCGGGAGAGGGGGAGAGCATGGACCCCTACCGAATCGTCCGGCCGGAACTCGTACTGGTGGAGTCCGCCGAAGGCCGCGGCGTATTGGTCCTGCTTCCCGATGGTCTCCTTGAGCCGCCCGATCTCGAGCTCACAGGCAGCCTCGGCGAGCTCTCCCGGCCCTTTGAGCTCCCCCTTGAAGGCCCATAGCGCATTGAGGATGCCGACGGCGAAGGCGCTGGAGCTGCCGATGCCGGTCCCCTCGGCCGGGATGTCGGAGATGGTCACGATCTCGACGGACCCGTCCACCCCGGTCATGCGCAGCGCTTCCCGGACCGCGGGGTGTTTGATGTCGTCGACCCGGCTCACGTACTCGGCCGCTCGCGAGTAGCTGACACGAATGTCCTGGTCGAACTTCTCGTTGACCAGGACGTAGATGTACCGGTCAATGGCCGCTGAGACCACGGAGCCCCCGCCGTGGGCCCGGTAGTATGAGGGGAGGTCCGTGCCTCCACCGGCGAAGGAGACCCTGAGCGGAGTTCGGGTGATGATCACGGAGCTGCGCACCCCTCCTGTGGGGTTAGACTTTTCGGGACGGCCGCGGGCGCTCCGCCGCCGGCTTGCGCTCCACGACGTAGAGCACCTTCGTAGGGAACGAGTTGCCCCCGTGGGCCATCTCCTTCAACTCGAGTTCCTCGAAGCTTCCGGTGGTCAAGTCGCGCACGTACCGACGGGAGAAGAAGTGCATCGTCGTGCCATGGGGAGCGAGGTCGAAGGTATCGGGCCCCACCTTTCGCCCCCGTCCGTACCACGGGTCGTGGGACGACCGTACACTGAAGAGGTGGAGCCCTCCCGGGCGGAGGACCCGCTCGACCTCGCGCAGCAGGCGACGGTGCTCCTCTTCGGTGAAGTCCATGTTCAGGAAGAGGCAAGAGTAGACCGCGTCCGCCGATCCGCTTGCCTGACGCCGCAGCCACGGGACCACGTCCGCCCGCGAAAGGCGTCGAGAGCATTCCTTCGCCAGTCCGAGAGCCGAGATGTGCTCCCGCCCGATCTTGACCCCTTCGGCGACGTTGTCCACCCCGTGGGCATCGTACCCCATCTGGAGGAAGTAGCAAAGATCGCGACCGTAACCGGCTCCGAGCTCGAGCACGCGCCGAACGGCCTCTTCTCGGAGCCGGGGTTCGCACCAGCGCGCGAAGGCGCTCGCTCCCGCCCCGAAGAAAGCGGGGTCTTCCCGATACCGGACGGTCCAGAACCGCGCCTGGCGGAGGCGCCGGGCGCCCTCCGCCTGTCCCTTGCGGGGGGTCATCGGGAACCTTGCAGCACGGGCCTTCACTTGAAGAAGGGGTAAACCCGCAGCGGGTACGCAGGTATCCCGCACCCCACCTCTGCTGCCCCCCCAGACTCCCTCCCAAAGGGGGGGTTGTGGAGGAGATTCTGCCGGAAGAGGGGGGTGTGCGACCCCCCAGAAACGGCCCAGATACGACGCTCTCGTCGTGTCGCCGTCGTATCTTTGAGTGGGGTATTTGAAGGAGAATCGCGCCAAAGAGGGTCGTGTCGACCTCCGCCGTACCCTTGGCGAGCCCCCCCTCGAGCTTCGACCGACCCTCCGACCCTGCCCGGCGGAGTCCCCTTAGTCGCCTCCGCCCCCCCTCCCCCTTGGGGGCGCGGCTGGTCCTTGGGGTCCTGCTGGGGGTTGCCCTAGTGGCCTTGGTCGCGTCGGGAGCCCAAGGGGAGTCCGCGGCGAGATTGGCCGCCTCCCCCCATGAGGCCTCGCTGCCTGCCGCAGCCCCGCCGGGCTCTTTGGGTGCATCCCCCTCCTCCCTCGGGAGCTTCTCCACCCCCTACGGCTCCTTCAACCTCCCCCAGGGCGGATGCACCACCGGCCTCAACGGCACCTGCCCCCACTTGACCCCCTCCATCTCCG
>JAGWLG010000027.1 GCA_028864975.1 Thermoplasmata archaeon
CGGGAGGTGTACGGGTCCCTCGCTCACCTCGGAGAACGGTTCGGCCGGGTGGCCCCGGAGACCCTGGAGGATGCGAAAACTCTCCTCAGCCGTTCGGTGGCTCCACCGTCAGGGCGCAAGGCTTGCGGTCAACAATAGGGTCCTCGGCCCGCATGCGGAAACTGCCCAGCTGGGCGTAGACCCGCTCTTCCAGCTCTCTTCCCCGCAAGCTGGGGTCGTTCTGGGCCAGGAGGAGCGCGCGCTGGAGCCGGCCTTCCCCCACCTCCGGGGCTCCCCACCGGTCGCATTCGCGCACGGCCTCGAGCATGCGCTCGACCCCGGGGTCCGCGAGACCGGCACCCTCCCAGTGGTCCGCGATGCGAAGCAAGGTCGCCCCGTGGGGACTTGGGTTGGACCTCTCCATCGCACGAGCCATGGCGTGGTGCAGCGAGGCGTCGGCCGCACGATCGTGGGCTTCGCGAGCGCCCGCGGAAACCGAAGAGGAAGCGTACCAGACCCCCTCCCGTTCCCGGAGCCATCCCTCGTTCTGCAGCCGACGGAGCGCCCGCTGGGTCGTCTCCAAGGGAAGCTCCAGGACCTCTGCGAGGAACGCCGGCCGCGCCTCCGGACCCGCGGCGGCCACCGCCGCGAGCAGCCGACGCGACTCCCGCGACGGGGGGAGAGCGTGCGGCGAAGCGTTCTCCTCGCTCTCGGTGGTCTCCGGTATCCGTTCCACCAGGGGAGAGGGAGAGAAGGCCGCGGCCCACTCCGGCCCGGAGGGCTCCCGGGGCTCCCTATTGAACGAGAGCACGAGGAGGAGCGGAAGCCGTCCCAGTTCGGAGGAGAGACGGCGCAGCCACTCCTGACTGGCCAGGTCGAGCCTCTCCGCGTGGTCGATGGAAAGGAGGGTCGGATTCTGGCGCACCCGACCTTCGACGAGGTCCAAGAGTCCGGTTCGCACGTCCTCGGGATCAGCAAGAGGGCCCTCCGCTTCCCCCCGTGTCGAAGCTCGCGGAGGTTCTCCTCCTTGCCCCTGGAGGGCCCTTGCCTCGTCCCCTCCGAGGATCCCCGCAAGGAGCAGCGAAGGGAGTCCAAGATCGAAGGGCTGTTTCAAGGCCCGCCGAGAGGCGACCAGTCGCGAAAGCCACGGAAGGAGCGCTCCGAACGGAACTTGCTGGTCGAAGGGATGGACCTCGAGCCGCACGACATGGACCCTCCGGCCTTCCGCCACCTGGAAGAGCCGTTCGAGGTGCGCTTCCCGGTCCGAAGGGGAGCCCCCCAGTAGGAGGACGGCAGCTCCTCGGTCCGGCCCGAGCCGGTCGAGCCCCTCCTTCAAGACCGGTAGCAGCCCGCCGGGCGAGGAGGCCGGGTCCGCTCGGCCGCGCACAGGACTCAAAACGAAGGGGTCGCAGATAGCCGTTCCTGCGCCCCCCTGCGTTCCGGGGCGCGGGCGAGGCACGCGCCCTTCAGCCTTCGGAAACCTCGCTCGAGGAAGGGGTCGGCTCACCGCTCCCCGTCTTCGCCACCGGAGATGTCGCGGTCTTCCGATAGGCTCCCTGGGCCTCAGCGAACTTGGACCACCAGGGCCAGCGGCGCTCGATGAGCGCGTCCAGGCTCCAGGCGCTCGCGCCATACGCCGCGTTGATCACGAGGAGCATGAGGAAGGTCATCGCGTAGATGACCCCGGTCCCGATGTCGGTCGAGGAGGGCCCGTAGGCCCCTCCGAACCCCTCGGGGACCGCCCAGATGAAGAGGCTCAGGAGGCAACCGCCCACGTAGGCGCTCTTCCGAAGGAACCCTGCGATGAGCGCGAACGCCAGGGCGAGCTCGAGGGCACCTACGAGGTAGACGAAGAAAGCAGCGTTAGCGGACGCTTGGGAGGACCAGAAGTTGAACCAAGGGGCGAGCCAGGAAGGCTGACCCTGAGCCGCGTTCTGGACCATCGTGGGGAAGTTCGAGACGACCTGAGGGTTGAACTTCAGGGCCCCATCGATGCCCCAGATGGCCCCGAAGACGACCCGGAAGACCGACTTGAGCTGGACCGCGTGGCGCGAGAACCACCCGAGGTCGCCCGCCGGCTTCGCCGCTTCGGTCATGTCGCCCCGACCGGTAAGGGGAGATTCCACCGATAAAGCATGTCTTCGAGCCGCTTGACCTCGGACCGCTTCGTCCTCCCTCAGGGGGGCTCTTGCCTGGGGGGAAGCGCGGCTCCGACGCGCGTCGAGCGAGAGGCCGCGGTGCCCCTCCCGACCTCGCCATACCCGTAGGGGGTCCGCGTTTCATCCCGACGCTCGATGGCATCCATCATGCCGTCGTCGGGCTCGGGTCCCATCACCACGTGTGAGGACCGAAAGGTCATCGGCGACGTGCTCGCCTCCGACCTCCGGCTCCGGGACCCGCCGGTCCAGATCTCGTACCTCAATACCGCCCCGCTCCCAGGCGCGCCCCGAGCCCCCGCGCTCCCTTCCGTCTGCAGCTACTTTATCGAGGGGGGCCGAAGAGCGCTCTCGGCGTCCCGCGAGGACCACGAGGCCTGCGAGATCGGGGCCTTCGTGCACGGCATCGAACCCCAAGGCCCTCTCGGAGACCGGCTTTCCCGCACGGTGGGATGGATGGAAGGTGTGGGGTACCTCGCGCAGGGAGAGGCCGGCAGGGTCCCGCACAACGATACCGCACCCGCGTGGTCGCTCTACGCCCCGCTGGGGGCCGTGCCCGAGGAACCCTCCGTCGTCCTCTTCCGGGTCGACGCACGCGCTGCGATGCTGGTGGTGGAGGCGACCTCACGTGGACTCCCGGGGCTTCCGCCGGCGCCCCTGCTCCCACGGCCGATGTGCTCCCTCGTCCCCGTCCTGCTCAAAGGGGCCCCGGTGGCCCTCTCGTTCGGGTGCGCAGGCTCCCGCGTCCACACGGGGATGGGGGACGACGAGCTCCTGGTCGGAGTGCGGGGCGACGCGCTGATGGAGCTCGCGGACACGGTCCACACCTTGGTGGCCGCCAACGAGAAGGTCTGGAAAGAGGACCTCGCGCGAAGGTCGAAGCTTCTCGAGGGCACGGCGGAGCGAGCGAAGGCTCCTTCCTTGCGCAGGAAAGCGGGCGGGCCCACGCCCAAGCGCGCGTAGCCGTCGTCCGAATGCTTCAAGGCCGCGTGGCCTCTGGGCGTCTCGTGACCCCCACGGAGACCCCGACCAGGATCCTGGTCGTGGACGACGACCCGGACATCCTCCAGCTCTTCGGTGAGATCTTCCGGAACGCGAACGCGTTCCCGAACGAGACGGTGCTGGAGACCGACCCGAAGGCCGCGCTCGAGCGCGTCGAGACCACTCCGATCGACCTGGTCATCTCCGACTACAAGATGCCGGGGATGGACGGGGTCGACCTGCTCCTCCAGGTGAAGGCCCGCCACCCCAGCGCTCTTCGGATCCTCATGACCGCCCACTCGACGAAGCAGGCCGCGCTGGCCGCGATCCTGACGGCCGAGGTCCACAGCTACATCGAGAAGCCCTTCGACCCCGCCGAGGTCCTTCGGACCGTCCGCGAGGCGGTCGACCAGCGCCGTGCCCCCGTGGAAGGGCTGACGGGGTTCGTCGGCGCCTCCGACCGGGCGCTCTCGCTGGTCGCGGAGCTCTGCAAGCGGATGGAGGACGCCCCTCCCGAGGCTCGGGAACTGGCCCTGACCCTCGAGTTCCCTTCCACGACCGATTTCAACCACTTCGCCGCCCGCGCCTTCGAGCAACGCGCCGCGGAGGTCCGGGACATCCACTTCGAGGACGGGAAGTTCATCGTGACGATCGCCTGCCTCGCCCATGACGCCGGGGCGGTGCTTCCCGGAGCCGGAGAGGTCCCCCGAGGGAGCGCCCGACGGCGCCGTCCTTCAGGGTAAGCGACCTGCGGCCACATCGGTGCGCGGGAGCGACACGGTAACGGACCGACCGTTTCACCACCTCTCAACTCTTCATCTTCTCGCCCATCGTGGTACCCACATGCGGTGTGAGAAATGCACGGGCAAGGGCAGCGTCCCCTGTCCACCCTGCGGGGGCCGGGGCGAGCTCCCTCGAGGGCCGTGCCTGCAGTGCGCAGGGACGGGTCTCGTCGATTGCGCGGACTGCTGGGGGATGGGGATCCTGGACTGCAGCGACGGTGGCTGCTGAAGCGCGGCCCCCTCAGGAGAGGACGAGCGCCCCTTCCTCCAATTGGTGGGCCTCGGTCGAGGATCGCCCGCCGGGGTCGAACCGGAAGACCACACGTCCCCCCTTCGCTTCCGCGGTCTCGTGAGCGACCTGGAGGAGACGACGGACGTTGCGGAGCCCGCTGTCGTCGATCAGCAAGGAGACGTCCCCCAGGACGACGTACCGGCCCTCCCCTTGCGACAGATGCCGTTCGATGAGGTCGCCGATCCGGTCGAGCTCCGACGGACGGACCTTGCCCTCGCCTTCCGACCGCGCTATCTGCCAGAACGTCGCGCCCTGCAGTTCGTAGAGCCGCTGGAGGTCCTGCGGCGGCTCTCGGCAGAGGACGAGGAGCTTCTCTCGAGGCACCTTCGAACGGCGCACCATCTCCCACAGGTCTTTCGCCTCCGGCGTCAGCAGCGCCACGAAGGGAGAATCGGGCCATCTCCGTAGGGGCGGCGAGCTGGGCGCAGGAGGGGATGGTCGAACCGGGTAGGGCGCTGCTGCGGCTGCGCTGGAAGTTTGAGGTGAAGCCGCGGCGGGGGAGGGGCGAGGGACCGGCGACACGGACGCAGGTATCTCGACTTGGGGCCGTTGGCGAGCGGAGAGTCGCCCGACCAGGCCTCCGCCGAACGCGACGAGGCCGCCCAGGAACATGATCCAGCCCAGGCTCGCGAGCAACCAGTGCAGGGCTCGAGCGGGGTCCACTTGGTTCCCCCATCCGACGAACAGGAGCCCGATGAGGAGGACCAGTGGACCTCCCAGGAGCAGGTAGTTCGCGCGGGTGACCCGATCCATGTCGACCGACCGGCCCACCCGCGTCGGGGGGTATGGAGGTTTGCGTCGACCTGCGCGGAGGAAGTTGGACTACCCCTTGAGCGCCCCGGGGGCCGGCTCGAACCAGACGTCGGTGATGAGGTACTTCGGCTCGCTCGCGAACTTGGCCACGATCGGCATGCCGACGTAGATCTGCTCCTCGGTGCATGCCTTGAGGCGGGAGAGGAGGACGCTGTTCGCCCCCTCGAACTCGACGATGACCAGGTTGTACGGGGTCTCCTTCAGGAAGGCCTCGGACCCATAGTGGCACGTGGTCCACGAGTGGACCTTCCCCTGGAGGGGGAGCTCCACCCACTTCGTCGGCTCGCCGCAGAACTGGCAGTGCGTGCGGGGCGTGGCCCACGTGTACTTGCACGGCTCGCAGCGGGTCCCGCGAAGCTTGCCCTCGGCAAGCCCCAGGAAGAACGGGGAGTCCTGGGCGTAGCTGTGGACGTAGTTGACGTGGTACGGGAAGTCGATGTAGAGGCTCTCGACGCCCTTCTTGTCCACGTAGATCGCGGCTCCCTCCTTGAGGAGGGTCTCCTGGACCTCGGTGAACTTGGCGGACTTCTTGAGCGGACGCTTCGACGTGGACGACCCCTTCATCACGGTGGCTCCCTTCATGGCTTCACCCTCTCCAAGATGCTCACGGTCACGGCCGAGCCCGTCCCCGCGTGGCTGTGGATCGCCCCGCGCTTCGCGTTCGGGACCTGGAGCTTCTCCGAGCCGAAACGCTCTCCGACCTTGTGCTGGAGCTGCCAGAAGGCCATCACGGCCTGCATGAGCCCCGTGGCGCCCACGGGGTGGCCGCAGGCGATGAGCCCCCCCGACGGGTTGACGGGGGTCGCGCCCGCGTTCGGGAGCTTCATCCCGTAGTCGAACCCCTTCAGGAACGGGTCCCCCCTCTCGACGAAGCCGTATCCCTCCCCGTACCGGCAGAGCCCCATGTCTTCGTAGGTCTGGATCTCGCTCGAGGCGTACGCGTCGTGGAGCTCGACGAACGAGAGATCCTTGTTGGGGTTGGTGATGCCCGCGTGGTTGTAGGCCTCGATGGAGGCGGCGCGCCCCGCACGGAAGGAGTGGACCCCCGGGTACTCCAGCTGCGCGTAGTCGGAAGCCTTCTCGTGCGGCATCAGGAGGACCTTCCCGAACGGTCGGTCCGCGAGACGCATCGTGTCCGTCCCGCACCCGACCCCCTTCACCAGGATGGGATCCTCGGTCAGCTCCTTGGCCTTCTCCTCGCTGCAGAGGATCGTGGCCGCGGCCCCGTCGGACATCGTGCAGATGTCCTCGCGGGGGAGAGGATAGCTCACCATCTCGCTCTTGAGGACATCCTCGACGTTCAGGTTCTTCGGGTACTGGGCATAAGGGTTGAACATCGCGTTGCGGTGGTTCTTGACCGACACCATGGCCATGACCCGGCCCGCGTACTCGAAGGCCTTCTTCTGGGCCTCCCGCTCGTCCTTGATGTTCGCGAACTTCGTCCGGCGGACGTACTCGTAGATGTGGCGGACGACCATCAGCGCGTAGTAGCCGGAGTAGAACCCCCCGAGCGGGAAGTCGTAGTTGACGTCCGAAGCGAGCGCGATGAACTCGTTCCCCTTCCAGGTCTGCACCCGGCTCATCGTCTCGTAGCCGATCGCGAGACAGGTGTCCATCCTCCCGGAGGCGATCGCCTCCCAGGCGGCCTGGAAGCACTCCCCACCGGTCGCTCCGCCCCACTCGATACGGACCGATCCGCGGGGGTTGAGGCCCAGGTAGTCCAGGACCATGCTGGAGGCCTTGAGCTGTCGGCTGAAGTGGTCCGAGAAGTAGGAGATGCGGCTCCCGTCGATGTCGTTCAGACGGAGGTTCGGGACCTCGCTCCGGGCCTGGTCAAAGGCCTTCTTGCACATGAGTCGGAAGTCCATGTCGGGATGGGCCTTCGCGAACTTCGTGACCCCTCCGGCGACCACGTACACCCGACGGCCGCTCCGCTTCGTCGAAGCGGGCGTTGCGGTGCCGGAGAAGACGTCGCGAGGGGGCTTCACGGTCGAACTCGCTTGCGGCATGATGGACCTCGGTGCCGCGCGCACAGGGGAAGGCGTTCTTATCGCTTGTCGCGAGGCTTGGCCTTCTTCCCCGTCGTGCGGAAGAGCGGCGGCGCTCCTTCCTCGGGCACGCTCACGAGGAACCTTCGGTAGGACCGCCAGCAGCGTTCGAGGGAGATCAGGTCCACCCACTCGTCGTCCCCGTGCGCGCCCTCGCCCGAAGGGCCCAGGACCACGGTCGGGAACTGCGACCCGAAGACGTTGAAGTCGCCCACCGCCTCCTCGTGGAAGGTGCGGAGCGCGTGCCCGTCGCGGGCGGCGGTCGAGAGGAAGAGCCGAGTCCATGGGGACCTCGCGTCCGTGGTGTAGGAGGGCAGCCAGGGGGTGGTCCTGGGCGCCAGGTTCACGCCCCCCTGCAGCCCGGGGTACCTCTTCGCGACGGCCCGCACCTTCCGTTCCAGCGCCGCGCGGTCTCCTTCCACGTTCTCCCCGGGTCGGAGGAGCCGGTCGAGCCGGACATGCGCCGCGTGCGGGAGCGTCACCTCGCCCTCCCCCTGGGTCCAACCCTTGAGCGGAGTATAGTTCGAAGGCAAGCCGTGAAGGAGCTCGGCGAGCGCGAGCAGGGGATTGGACAGGCGCCCCGTGCGAAGCCCCTGGCCATGCCCTCCCCTCCCTTCGAAGGAGGCCTGCCAGACGACCCGCCCGCTCGCCGAGAGGGCGACCTTCTCCCACGTCGGTTCGGGGACGAGCACCAAATCTGGAGGAACGGGAAGATGCTCGAGCAGGGCCCACGCCCCCGCGGACTCCGCTTCCTCGTCCGTCGTGACCACGAACCCCAGGTTGAACCGAGGGTCGGCGTGGAACTCCTGCATGAGGAGGAGGGCGAGCGAGAGACCCGCCTTCATGTCCAGCGCCCCGCGCCCGTAGAGGCGGCCTTCCTCCACGGTCCCCGCCGGATGCGTGGGGTCCCCCACCACGGGGACGGTGTCGAGGTGCGTCGCGAGGAGGAACGTCGGCCGTCCGGACCGGGGAGGGGCTCCCGCCACGACGACGGGGTCGGCGCGGGGGACCGAGAGCCGGTCGGTCGGGACCCCCGCCCGACGGAAGAACTCCTCGACCTCCGAGAGCCCGTTCTCCGCCTCGCCCGTTACCGTCGAGCGTCGCACCAGGAGCTCGGCCAGTTCGAAGAGGCGTTCCGCGTCCCCGGGCACGCCTCCTCCACCAGAGACCTACCGCAAAACGGCATCGGTCGGCCCGACCGACCGTACCTCAGTACCTTCGGTCGCACCGGGGGCAGTAGTACTTCCCGGTGGTCTCGTCGATCTGGCCCTGCCCGCCACAGATGACGCACATCGAGTCCGGGGCCCCGACCGGGCCTTCGGCGGTGGGAGGGGGACGGACGACCGCGGGTCGGCGTGGCGAAGGCTTCTGGGTCGCGTCGGCGTGCTCTTCCTCCCCCGGAGGCATGACCGACGCCACCGACGGGGCCTCATCAACCTGCCCTAGAGGTGGGGGAGCATCCGAAGGGGGTACGCCCGCAGCCTCCAGGGAGGGAGGGGTCGGGGGGAGGCGCGAGGAGCGTCGTCGCAGGTACAGGACGAGGGTCGAGAGGACCACGACGAGGACCCCCAGGCCGAGGATCGCGTAGACCACGCCGCCATAGGGACCGAACGGACCCGCCGAGGAGCCCGTGGCGCCGGAGAGCACCAGGGGCAACGTGGCGTTGACTTCCTTGCCATCCTGGTCCCTGGCCGTCGCGTGGACCCAGAACGTCCCCGCCTGCTGGGGAGTACAGCCGAGCGAAGAGGTGTTCAGGCTGAGACAGCCCTGCGGCAGCCCGGAATAATTGAACGACAGCGCACCGGTCCCCCCCGTCGCGCGAAGGACGAGCGTCAACGACGCTCCCACCGACGCGTTCGGGGAGGGCTGGGCCGTGAACGAGGCGATCGCAGGAGGCGGGTTCACCGTGAGCGGGAGGCTCGCCCCCGTGCGAGCCCCGGCGAGGTCGGTGAAGTTGACGCGAACAGCGAAGCTCCCTGCGGTGTCCGGGACGCAGACCTCGACGTTCGTGGAAGAGCCCTGACACGGGGTGGGGAGCCCGCTCCACGTGAAGGTCCCGGACCCGGCTCCCCCGGAGACGGTAGCTGTCCACGAGATGGCCGCTCCGACCGTGTCCTGGTACCGGGAGGCCCGGAGCGAGGCGATCACCGGTAGGGAGTGCACGGTGAGCGGTAGGGGACCCTCCTGAACGAGGTGCCCCGCGGAGTCCGTCACGTTCACGAGGACCGAGAAGTTCCCGGGGGCGCCGGGGGTGCACGGGATCGAGCTCATGTTCTGCGAGGCGCAGCCTGGGGGGAGCCCGCTCCAAGCGTACCCGTAGAGGCCGGACCCTCCCGACGCCGTCGTCGAAAAGAAAGCGGAGGTCCCGACATCCACCTCGGCGGGCGCGACCGTCGGCGGAGTGGCGGCGAGAGGGGGGAGCTGCTCCTGGAAGGTCCAGGTCTCCCCCGCCCCGGGCGCGCCCGGTATCCCCATGAGCACCGAGGAGTGCAGGAGCGGGTCGTAGGCGAAGGTTGTGCCCCCGCGGGGCGGGGCCACCGAGAGGCTCGAGGTCAAGTTCCTCCACGTGTTGGAAGCGTAGGTCCACGTCCCTTCCACGGGGGAGGGAACGCACCCCGTCGCGCCGCAGACCACGCGGTGACCCTCGACCAAGAACACGGAGGTCGCGGAGACATCGAAGCCCATCCCGGCCGGCACGCCTCCCTCGGGGGAGACCCCCGCGATGGAGCTGCGGTTCGACCAGGCGTCGAGGCGGTACTCCCAGGTGTCCTGAGCGTTGCGGTCGCCCGGTCCGCTACCTCCGAAGAACACCACGTACCCGTCGAGCGCGTCGTACACCATGCTCGCCCCGTCGCGTGCGCCAGGGGCCGCGGTGGTGGTGATCTTCGACCAGTTCCCACCCAGGTAGGACCAGGTCTCCGGCTGCCCGCATCCGCTCGAACAGTTTAGGTAGAGGAGCAAGTAGCCGTCCGCGCCATCCCAGGTCATCGCACCTCCTGCGGCGTCCGAAGGGGGCGGGGCGCTCGCGTTCGTCAGGTTGGTCCAGACCCCTCCCCGGAACGCCCAGGTGTAGTCCGACGCGATGTGCGCCCCCGTGGGCCCCACCCGGTCGCCTCCGTAGAGGACCGCGTAACCGTCCCGGGAGTCGTAGCCGAGCGCAGGACCGACCAACGGCGGCGGGGCCACCGTGAGCGCCGAGGTGAGATTGACCCAGATGCTCCCGTCGAACGTGAAGGTCCCTTCCACCGCCCCCGTCCCCGACGGGATCGCTTCAACGAGCAGGATCGCTCGGGCCGCCGCGTCATAGGTCTCCTGCTGCCCGGCGTCCGAGTACGGAGTGGACCCGACGCTGGCGGTGAGGTTCGTCCAGACAAAGGTCGGCGCGGTCGAGGGAAGCCTTCGGGGAGGAGCTTGTGTCGGAGAGGCCGAGGAGACGTTGGAGATCCCGATCCCTCCTCGAGCGTGGGTCGGGGCGATCAGGGACGCGGGGGGCGGAGGCGGAGACGCTTCGAGCGCGAGCGGGACCACCAAGGCGATGACCCCAACGAGAAGGAGCAGCGTCGCGGGGCCCGTCCTCCCCCGGGACGCGTAGCGAGAGCGCAGCACGACGCTCCTCCACCCGGCCAGGGGCTAATTAACCTCGTCAAGGAGCGGCCATGAGGAAGGTTCACGAGGTGGCGGGGCGGGTCGCTGAAACCGAGAAGATGCCATACTGAACAGGGCGTTGTATGTTATTGCGGATGTTGAGCGCCTCGTTCCTCGAGGGAAGTTCACTCACGCGCGATTCCATTTGCCGCTCTGTTTAGATGAGTTTCAGCAACGGGGGGCGGCCCAATACTATGCGACGGCCTGTGGCAGGTGGTCGTGACTCGCGGCTGGACCCACGAGCTAGCCCTGGACGCGTCGGATGACACTAGGGTCGGCCCTGAGGGAGACGCGGTCCATGCGAGTCGGGGCGACCCCAGTCTTCATCACCGCCGCTCAGTACATCCTCGGTGGTTCATGTCCATCCTCAACCTGTTCACGGACGGTTCAGGGCATGCCGATTATCGCCCGCCAATTGAGCGGGGGGACACCGACCACTACTGCTTGGCGGGCATTCTGGTCAGCGACACGCAGCGCGACCAGATCGAGGCAGGGTGCGACTCGATTGTCAGGAGGTACTTTCCGCATCGAGAGCCCCGGACCGTGGAGCTGAAAGCCAGCTGGATCTCTGCGCGGACCCGACAACGAAGCCCGTGGGATGCTCTCCCAGGACCTCGGCACGCGCAACTTTTCGATGAACTCCGAGACCTCATCCTGTCGGTCAGACCTCTGCTCTTTGGTCAAGTCCTGCACAAGGAGAACTATCGCACACGAGTTCATGCCTCGAGGCCGGAACGCCCGGCCACGAATGCGTTCAGGTACATGCTGGGGAGGGTAGCACGGCACTTGGAAGGAGGGGACGACACGACCCGGGTAACCGTAGACACGGACTCACGGGCCATCGAGGAGGCACTAAGAGCCCTCGAAACCAGTGTCAGGACTGGTGGGGACAGAATCATTGGGGTCACGACCCCTCCCGTAGTCCAATCCCAGTGGAATCGCCTCCTTCCCTGCTTGCACTTGGCGAGCGAGAACTCCCGATGCATTCAGGTGGCCGACTACGTGGCTCACTGGCTTTGGTCGGCGGCGGAGTACGGTAAGGCCACCCGCCTAAGGGAGTTAGATCCCTTGTGGAGGAGATACGACGGAAGGCGTGAACCCTGGGTAGCCTTTCTCGACGAACCGAAAGAGAAGCTGATAAAGAACTGAAAGGTAAGAAGGGAGGCAACTCAGCTTCCGCAGGTGCCTCCCTACCAACCTGTCGTAGCGATTTTGTATTTATAACGCGATCGTGAGCCGGATTCCGTGTCCGACCGCGAAGAGGTTGGGTCTGGCCCAGAGCCACTGCCCCGGAATCCTGACGGAATCGAACACGTGCCCAGTCTTTGTGATACGTGAGAGGTTGTCATGGTCTGGCGCACGGCCGAGCTCATCCTTGGAACGTCCTCGAGGAGCCGCTTGATTTGGTGAACCCGTACCCTTATTCTCGGTCCACGGTGGGGGCCCCCATGTCCCTTCCCGCGGGGGCCCCCGCATCCGCCAAGAAGCGCGACCTGATCTCGATCCTGGACGTCGCGGAGGACCTTCCCGCCCTCCTGAAGCGCGCGAGCGGCCTGCGCAAGCTCCGCCATGAGGGCAAGCTCCCTCGGCCCCTCGAAGGTCGCTCCCTCGCGATGATCTTCGAGAAGCCTTCCACACGAACGCGCAGCTCCTTCGAGCTCGCCATGGTCGAGCTCGGGGGCCACGCGGTCTACCTCTCGACGAAGGACATGCAGCTGGGGCGAGGGGAGACCATCGCCGACACCGCGCGGGTGCTCTCGCGCTACTACCACGCCGTCTGCTATCGGGCCTTCCGCTGGCAGGACGAGGAGGAGCTCGCGAAGTGGGCCTCGATCCCGGTCATCAACGCGCTGGACGACCGTGAGCATCCCTGCCAGATCGTGGCGGACCTCCAGACCCTCTGGGACCGCTGGAGAGGGAAGTTCGAGGGTCGGCAGCTGGCCTACATCGGGGACGGGAACAACGTGCTCCGCTCCCTCATGCTGGGCTCGGCCGTCGTCGGGCTCAACTTCGTCGCCGCCATCCCTCCCGCCTACCGTCCCGAGGCCGCCGTCGTCGAGAAGGCCAAGGCGCTCGCCCAGCAACACGGGTCGAGCGTGGAGATCGTCGACACGCCCAAGGCCGCCGCCCGCGGCTCGGACGCCATCTACACCGACGTCTGGGTCTCGATGGGGGACGAGGCGGAGGCCGCCCAGCGCAAGGAGGCGTTCCACGGGTTCCAGGTGAACGAGCTCCTCCTCGGCCATGCCAACGAGGGCGCCTTCGCCCTCCACGACCTCCCCGCGCACCGGGGCGAGGAGATCACCGATGGCGTGATGGACGGCGAGCAACAGGCGATCTGGGACCAGGCCGAGAACCGTCTCCACGCCCAGAAGGCGATCCTTGAGCTGCTCGTCGCGAAGGCGGGCGCCAAGCCCCAAGCTCGGGCGCGTCGCTCGAAGTAACGCTCCTCCCCCCTCTGAAGACGGGGGTTTTCGCGCCGCGAGGTTCTATGCGCGACCCCCGCTCCTCCCACCTGACGCGCACCTGGGACCGTCTGCGGATCGTCCCGCGCCAGTGAGGTTTATTTCTCCCAGGCGTCCAGGCGAGTCGTGTCAAAACGATGGGGAAAGTCGACTAGTAGCTCCGAGGGTCGAGAGGAAGGCGGCGAAGTCAAGGACCTCTCAGGGACGATGTTCCCGGTGGAGTGTTCGGGGGAGGACTGCTCGGAGAGAACCTCCTTCCTGCTTCCCGGGGACAGCCCCTACCAAGGCGGCATGTTCCTGGAGGCGGGATGGACCGCGCTGGCCGCCCAGGAGATGCCCGCGCTGACCTTCCTGTGCAAGCGTTGCTTTGAGCGCGAGGTCGTGGCTGGGAACGCCAGATCGGAACCGACCTCGCACTAGATCACGGGTTGCGCTCGCCGCCGCCCTCCCTCTCGAGGTAGCTCACGACGCCCGGCGGTCGAGCCTCGAGACGGCAAAGGTCACGGCCGATCCAATTCGGAACGGGTCCCGTTCGGGGGCAAGGTCCTTCGGGTGTAGCCCTCCGCGTCCAGCGCCCGGTCGAGCTCCGTTGCCGCCAGGATCAGCGAGAGGTGCGAGAGGGCCTGCGGGTAGTTCCCGAGGAGGGTCCCCTCCGGTCCCAGCTCCTCGGGTAGGAGCCCGAGCGGCCCCACGAGCCGAAGCAACGACTCCAGCGACCGACGCGCCTGGACGAGCCGCCCTTGGAGCGTCAAGTGCTCGACCCTCCAGAACGCGCAGGGAAGGAAGGTGCCCTCCTCGCCGGGCAACCCGTCGGGCAGCCGGTACCGCCGCACCAGGGGACCCTGGACGAGCTCCCGCTCGATACGATGGGTCGTGGTCACCATGAGAGGGTCGTTCGGCCCCAGGAATCCGAGGGAGGCGAGGCGAAGCAGCGAGGCATCAGGCTCCTTGGCCCCGTAGTACCAGGCCAGTCCCTCCCCATCGCGACAAAGCCCTCGGGCCCGCACCTCCAGCTCGATCGCACGCCGGGCCTCCTCCCAGGCCTCGTACGGGGCGACGAGGCCCAGGCGCTTCCCCAACCGGACCCCGCGCTCGAGCGAGGTCCAGCACATCACCTTGGAGTAGACGTAGTGGCGGGGCCCTCCCCGCACCTCCCAGATGCCGTGGTCCGGCCGCTTCCACTCGGTCGAAGTTCTCGTGACCAAGTGGCGGAGATGACGCCACAGGTCGACCGAGATGACCTCGCCGTGGAGGTCCAAGAGGTCGGCCACTTCCAGGACGTACCCGATCGTGTCGTGCTGGAACTGGGCCGCGGCCCCGTTCCCGAACCGGACCGGACGGGACCCCCGGTAGCCCTGGAGCTTCGAGAGTCGCGTCTCAGGCCCGGGCGCCTCGCCATCCACCGTATAGAGGACCTGGAGGTCACGGGGGCCCAGGTCCAGGAGCGCGAGAAGCCAGTAGATGAACCGTACCGCCTCCTCGTCATAGCCCAGCCGGAAGAGGGAACGGATCGCCCAGGCGGTGTCGCGCACCCAGCAGAACCGATAGTCCCAGTTCCGCGACCCGCCGAGGTCCTCGGGGAGCGAGGTCGTGGGGGCGGCGACCATGGCCCCTGTGGGACGGTAGAAGAGCAGCTTCAGCGTAAGCGCGGAACGTTGGAGGGCGTCGTGCCACCGCCCGTGGTAGCGGTTGTGGGAGCTCCACTCCCGCCAGTACTCCAACGTCTGACGCAGGCGAAGCGACGGGCGATAGGATTCGAGGGGGGTCACGAACTCCGAGCCGTGCGAGAAGACGAACCAGGCCTCCTCCCCTTCCGTGAGGTGGAAGTCGCCCACGATCGCGTGGAGGGAGCGGTCCAGGCGAAGGTCCTGGTTGGAGGAGAGCGACGCCGAGCCGACAGGAGAGGACGCGAGCGCTCCCGTCCCCTCGACACGGAAGGTGGGGATCCGTCGGGCCCTGCCGAACCGGGGAGCGAAGAGGACCCGCACCCGGACGTCCCCGCCCTCCGCGGTCACTCGACGGTGCACCTCGGACATCAGGATGTAGTCGGAGGCGACCTCGGGGCAGAAATCGACGAGCGTCAGTCGGCGTCCGCCCGGAAGAGGGAAGTCGTTCCGGAGGACGTTGGTCCCGGGCTCGTACCGAAGCTCGCCCCGCCCCGACCCCTCGAAGGGCCAGATCCGAAACGCGCCCCCCAAGGCCGGGTCCAAGAGCGCCCCGAACACGGGATCGGAGTCGAACCGGGGGAAGCAGGCCCAGTCCACCGACCCCCCTCGGTCGATGAGCGCCGCGGTCCGGTTGTTCCCGATGACCCCGTAGTCCTGCAACGGGACGAAGGGGGTTTCCCCGCCCACCGTCCTGCGGGTCAGACCCTTGGCACTCCCCATGGGCGACAACGAACCTCGAACGAGGCGCCGCTACTTCCACGGCCCTCCCTACATGAGGGCAGCGCGCGCGGGGTCCGGTCGACGCGGGGAGGGCCGCCCCGAGCCATCGCACCGGGCCCGCTCGCCGCTTTCGGTCGTGCGGCGGAGACCCGAAACACGAGGATCAGGGAGGGGCACGTTACGGCCCCTCCCCCTCCACGTCGCGACCGCCTCTTCCCGCGGCCCAAGCCTGGGTCCTTCGGGGCGGGCGACGGCTTGGGAAGCTCAGGCGCTGGGTGCCTGCGGCGGTGCCGTCAGCCGCACCTTGAGCGTCCTCTCGAGCTTGCGGACCAGCGCATCCGGGGGCACCATGCCCCCGCTCTCGAGCTTGTGGACCACGCTCGCCTTCTCGTTGATCTTGGCCCCGAACTGCTCCTGGGTGAGCCCGAGCTTCTCCCGAGCCTCCCGGACCTTCTTGCTCCACTGAGGGTCGAGCTCGAGGTCGGGCAGCTCGGTGTAGAGGTCGCGCTCGGTCATCCGCTTCTGGTGGCCTCCGATCCGTTCCTGGACCGCCGCGGCCGACCCGCCGTTCCCGCCGGAGGTGGCGGCCACCCCTGCGGGGGCGCCGATCACCTTCCCGAAACGGCTGCAGGCGGTGCAGACCTCCAGGACCGACCCTTCGATCGCCACTCGGACGAGGCTCTCGCTCTCTCTTCCGCACATCTCACAGACCATGTTTCTCTTCCTCCTTTTCCGGCAATCCTTCTTGGAACAGGGAAGCTTCGACGATGACCGCGGTACGCCGTGGGCTCCGCTCGCCCCGGACGCGCTCGAGCGCGACGGGAAGGTCGTTGAACTCCTCGATGGTGACCGTGGCCCGCTCTTCCTCCGCCGTGGGCTCTTGACGGTAGCGCGGGCTCCACCGCAGATGGACGGTGCGCATGCCCATCGCCTTCGCTCCCGCCACGTCGTTGTCGAGCTCGTTCCCGACCATCACGGTCCGGCCAGGCGGGAGCCCGAGCGCCGAGAGGACCGCTTCGAAGGCCAACGGATGCGGCTTCCTCCAACCGATGTCGGTCGAGGTCACGATCGCCTGGAAGTGCTGGGCGATCCCCAACCGCGAAAGCTCCTGCGCGATGTCGGACCGGGTCGCCTCCCGCGTGTTGGACAGGATGGCCATGCGATACTGAGGTTGGATCTCGCCCAACGTCCTGCGCACCCCCGGGAGCAGCGGGTCGTCCGAGAACCAACCCTTCCCCTCGTCCAGCAGCGTGTCCCCCACATCGAAGATGACCCCTTCGACCGGGTCCGCGGGAGAGGTCGAATGCAGAGGTACCCGGGCCACACGACGCGCCCGCGCTCCCGCCCGAGGAGCTCTTCCCATCGGTTCCACCCCGGTGCTCGTTCCCTGGACCGCCCGACGGGCGGTCGCCAGGCGCTGACGGACCACTATGGCGCCTTCTTCCCCTGAGGACTTCGAGGGCGAATGCTCTAGGCCGTGAGGGGGTATTTACGTTCGCGTTCGGACCGGTCCCTACGATACAAGGGCGACCGGGGTAGGAGAAGTCCCCGTGCCCTCTCCCCAGCACCCGCCCTAGCGCCGTCCCGCTCCGCCGAACGGATTGGGCGCGACCTCGTCGACCGGCCGGTCCTTGGCCGACGCCCTGGCGGGTGACGGGATCGGGTCGGAAGCGGGCGGTGCGCTCGCGGCCGAAAGGGGAGGCGGGGGAGGAGCCGACGGCGCTCCCGGGGCCGCTTGCGGAGGGTAGAGGGGGAACGGGGCCGCTCCCGCCGGAGCCATCCCCGGTTCGTGAACGTACCCCGGAGGAGGTGCGTACGCGCCGCCCATGGGAACGGGCGCGTACCCCGCCGCGGGGTCAGCTCCCTCGGGATACCCCGTCGCGCCTCCCCCCGGTGCCCGTCGCCGGCGAGCGGCCACGACGGCCACCACGATGACCGCGACCAAGGCGAGGAGGACCAGGAGCAACCAGAGGGGCAGCCCGCCGACGGAGGCCCCGAGCGGATTGTTGCTGGGAGGCGTCCCGGCCGAGCCTACCGTCACCGTGGCCTGCCCGGTCCCCGAGTGGCCTTGGGAGTCGTTCACCCACACCACCGCCACGTAGGTCCCCGCGTTGGCGTAGGTGTGGCTCAGGCTCGCTCCCGTTCCCGTCTCGCCATCGTCGAAGCGCCAGACATAGGAGATTGTCCCTGACCCACCGGTCTCGCTTGCCGTGAACGCGACCGAGAGCGGGGCCGCGCCGGAGCTGGGAGTGGCCGACGCTTGGACGGTGATGCCTCCGCTGGACCCCGAGGTCACCGTGTAGCTCGCCGAGGCTGCGCTCGCGGTGAGACCGTTCGCGTCTGTGGCCACGACGGAGACCGTGAAGGTCCCCGCGGCGGTCGGAGTGCAGGCGTCGGTCGTCGTGGTGGAGGCGGCGCATCCGAACGTGGACAAGGATGCGCTCCAGGCATACCCCGAGCTCGAAGAGATCCCGGCCCCAGAGCTCGTGACCTGGGCGGTGAAGGTCACCGTTCCCCCCACCCCGACGCTGGCGGGGGAAGGGGTCGGGGCCGACATGGCGGGGTCGGCGTCGACGGTGTAGGAAAGCGCGGCCGACGTCCCGCGCCCTCCGTTCGAGTCCGCCACGGTCGCAGAGACCGAGTAGGCCCCCGAGGAGGTGGGGCTGCAGGTGAGCGTGGTCCCGCTCGAAGCACCGCAGTTGAGCCCGCTCGACGGGGAAGCGGTCCAGCTGAAGGCGTCACCGCCCGAACCGACCACCGTCGCGGAGGTCGTGAAGGTGACCGACTGCCCCACGTCGACGCTCGACGGCACGGCGGTGGGCGTGGCCGCCGCAGGGTCCGCGTCGACGGTGTACGTCGAGCTCGCCGGGGCGCTCGACGTTCCCGATGAGTCGGCGACCGTGACCGACACCGTGTACGCGGCGTTCGCGGCCGAGGGCATGCATGTGAGACTGCTCCCCGTGCCGCCTCCACATCCGAGCCCCGCGGGAGAGGTCGTCCACGTGAAGACGTAGCCGGTCCCGGTCCCGCCGCTCGCCGACGTGGAGAAGGTGACCGACTGTCCGACGTCCGCGCTGCTCCTCGACGGGGAAGGGGCCGTCACCGATGGGGCGTTGCCCGAGACCACAGCGACTGCCGAGGAGGTGTTGGACCCCGTGCCTCCGTTCGAGTCCGTGTTCGTCGCGGTAGCCGTGTAGCTTCCCACCGCCGTGGGGGTACACGTGAAGGTGGTGGTCGTGGAGCCCGTGCATCCGGCCGTCGAGGAAGGAGAGGCGGCCCAGGAGTAGGTGTCGCTGCCCGACCCCACGAGCCCGGGGCTGGTCGTGAAGGTGACCGAGCTTCCCAGGGTGATCGAGCTCGCAGAGGGTGCGGGCACGGCGACGGTGGGGTCGGGATAGACCGGGAAGGACGACGAGGTCGCGGGAGAGGAGGTGTGTCCGGCGCTGTCCTTCACGGTGACCGAGACCGTGTAAGGACCGGCCGCCGAGGCCGAACACGTGGTGGTCCCCGTGGTCGTGGTGGCAGTGCAACCGAGCCCGGTCGAGGGGGAGGCCGTCCAGGCGTAGGAGGCGTAGGAGCCGCTGCCGCCCGAAGCGCTCGTCGTGAAGCTCACGCTCTGGCCCACGTCGATGCTCGACTTGGAGGCCGAGGGGGCCGTGACGCTGGGGTTCCCACCCCCACCCCCGGAGGAACCCGCGACGTGGACCATCACGCCGTTCGAGCTCCCTGAGTTCGCGCCTTGCGTGACCGTGACCGTGGCCCAGTAGATGCCCGGTGTGGTGTAGGCGTGGCTTGTCCAGGCCAGCGAGGTCGTGGCCGACCCGCCGTCCCCAAAGGTCCACGCGTAGGAGTATCCCGTGAGCGGGGACGAACCTCCCGTGACGTCCGCCCCGAAGTCCACCGACAGCGAGGCGGGTCCGTAAGTGACGTTCGCGGCCAGGTAGGCCGTGAGCGCCCCGAAGGCGGCGCTGTTCCCGTTCTGCTGGGCGAGGAACATGGCGAGCTTCCCGACGTCCGCGCTCCCCAGTCCCGTCACCGGGTCCCATCCGACCGTCGCCGTGTACCCGAATCCGGGGGGAGAGGTCCCGTGGATGTTGTTCCCGACGACGACGTCGTGCATCGCCGTGCCGTAGTTCGAGCCCTTGGCGATCGTGTAGAGGTTGTAGTTGGCCATCCCCTGAGCTTTCGGGGTGGAGCTATTGTACTGCCACATCAGGTCGAGCATGGCCGTGTAGGCCGGGCAGGCGAGCGAGGTCCCGGCGGAGAGGGTCACTCCCCCGGTGTAGATCATCCAGAACCAGGTGCCACCGATCGCCGAGACGTCAGGCACGCCCCGCTTCGTCCCGGAGAACCCCGTCATCCCGGTCTGGTACCAGGGGGCGGCCACGGAGGAGTACCCTCCGGTCGAACCCTCGTTGTTCCCGCACGAGGGCTGGAACGTACCGTTCCAGGCGAACTCCCTGAGGAAGATCCCGCTCGGCTGCGGATACACGTCCGTCCCTCCGACACCGACCCCGGTCGGAAAGTCCGCGGGCTCGTCCCGGCTTCCCGACGTGAACGCCCCGCAGTCGCCGCTCGAGGCCTGGTAGCTTTCCCCCTGGCTCGCCGCGGTGGTCCAACAGGAGTTCGAGACCGTGCCCCCTCCCCAGCTGTTCGAGGCGAGGTAGACACCGTTCGAGAGCGTGTTCCACGTGCAGTCCCCTTCTTGGATCGTGGCGTCCGCGAGGTCGACCACGATGGTCGCGTTGGGGGCGCTGGCGTGGGCCGCTTCCATGTCGAGCAGGGTCTCGCCCGACCAGCCCGAGGACCCCCCGATGCAGCTCGAGGCCCCGGTCCCGATCAGGCTCAAGGAGGGAGCGGGGAGCCCCATGTCCGTCGAGTACGTCCCCAGGTCGCTTGCGTAGCTGGAGTAACTGGGGTCGCACAGCTCGTCCAGACCGATCTTCGTCCCTTGCCCCGAGTCGCCCAGCCGCAGGAGCGTCGAGACGTCGTAGTACCGCTGGAGGGTGGTCGGCGACGCACCCGGGACGAGCCCGACATCGTAGCTCGCGCTGCCCGAGGCGCTGTCGTTGACGAAGACGGTCACGTTCCCGCAGACGACGCTGTAGCAGTAGTCGGCCTGTCCGGGCTGGTAGTAGCTGTGGAAGTTGGCGAGGCTCGAGGCGCTCGTCACGAAGTTCTGGACGGTCCCGTCGTACCAGTGCCAGCTCACCTTGTAGGGAGCGGTGCCACCCGAAAGCGTGAGCGTCCAGGTCGCGTTGAGGTTGGTCGGGGGGAAGGCGACGGCGAAGTTCTTCGGTTGGTAGTTGATGATGTACGGGCTGGTCATGTTGACCGTGAGCGCTGCGGACGGGGTTCCCCCGGGCGCAGGGTCTCCTCCCTCGAAGTGGGGAGCCCGAACAAGGTCCGTGGGCTTCGGAGGTTCGACCGTCTGGAAGCCACCGGACACGCTCGTGAAACCGCGGAACTCCGCGGGCAACGAGAGCGCCGTCTCGGGGGCGTAGCCGACGTGCCCTCCTGAGGTGGCCTGGACGAAGGAGGTCCCGAAGGCGCTGCCCATGTCGCGCGCCGTCCCGACCAGGTTCCACAGGTAGACGCTGGTCGGGGTCACCTGGATCCCCTGCGAGGTGAGGTAGGAGAGGAGCGCGTCCTGGAGCTGGGCGTTCGGGGCGAAGCGCGACTCGAACTGTCCATCGGTGAGGAAGTGGTGGTACTCCGGACCGCCGGGAGTGTACAAGGCGTTGAGAAGGGCGCTCTGTCCTTGCTCATCGGGAGCCTGGAAGCTGAGCCCACCGGAGAGGAGCGTCCCCGCCGGGAGCGGTCCCAACACGTGCATCCCCTGGAGCCCCGAGAGGCCCACGGTGATCGGGCGGAGCGACCCGAAGCCGCTCGGAGCGGCCAGCGAACTGCGCGCCGCCGTCGCGGGGGAAATGACCCCGGGCGCGACGAATCCCAGGAGGGCCACGGTCGTCAGAAGGCAGACAGCCAACCACCAGCGTCGTTCGGTCATGGGTGCAATGACCGCAGCAAGGAAGCTCTCGGTCCAAGAGCGCGACCTTCGCGGCCTATCTAACCGTTCTGCAGCATCGAACTCTCCCGTTGACGATAGGGGGGACCGAACCGGCGCGGGGCTCACGTCGGTCCATGCTCGCGTAGCCGAACACATCGCGCGGTCCGCGTGCGACGCGGGTGACCCCTTATGAGGGCGAAGGGTCGTGGTGCCGAAGCATGCCGATGCCACGGGCCTACGCCTGGCTCAAGGAAGGGGAGACCTGTCGCTACTGTATCGGGTCCGGTGCCGCCCTCGGCGGACGGTGCAAGCATTGCGCGGGGCTGGGCAAGACCTTCGAAGGCAAACCTCGCGCGCCTTGTGAGGGCTGCGACGGTCAGGGGAAGGTCAAGACTGGCGAGCCTTGCGAGGCGTGCGGGTCCAAGGGTTGGCAGGACTTCGAGTCCCGGCCCACGATCGCGTGCCGGTTCTGCATGGGGAGCGGCAACACCGTCGGGGGGACCTGCAAGCACTGCGAAGGCCAGGGTCGGCTGGAGCTGGACGGCGACGGGAACGTCATTGACCTGCTCTTGACGGCGAAGGCCCGGGAACAGAAATGCCCGGAATGCAACGGCATGGGGTTCCGCGCCCGAGGCGCGGGGTGCGACACCTGCGGTGGGACCGGCAAGAGGATCCTCACCGCTGCCCAGTACGCGGCGATGCTGAAGGCCCAGGGAGGAACGGGGGCCCCCAAGCCCGCCGCCTCCAAGACGGTCGTGGCCGAGGCCCCGCCGATCAGCCAGGGGAACCCGCTCGCCCAGTCAAAGTTCGGGGCGGCCAAGTTCTGCATGCGCTGCGGCTCGGGCATCAAGCCCGGCCTCGACGCCTGCAGCAAGTGCGGTCAGCCCGTGAACGCTCCCACGCCCGAAGCGGCCAGGATCCACTCGGTGCACGGCGGCGGAGCCGCCGGGGGTGCGGCCAGCGCCACGGCCCCGAACCCCGCGAAGGCGATGTTCGCTCCACCGGTCTACTGCAAGGGATGCGGCACGGCGATGAAAGCGGGAACGCCGAGCTGCCCCAAGTGTGGCAAGCCGGCTCCGGCTCCCGCCGCCTGAACGGGGACGGGAGCGACGGGCGATCCCTCCGCTGAGAGGGTCTCCTTGCGCTTTCTCTCGCCCCGTCGCCTATCGCCCTGCGGGTCCCAGAGGCGACCCGGCGTGGTCGGTTTCGGATCGCGCGCCCCCGGTCGGGGCCGACCCGCGCGCGGTTTCTGCAGTTCGAGGGAGGCTCGGGGATTCGGGCGGAGCGCGTTCCCTCCGGTACGCGAGCAGCACGACGGCGAGCGCGACGCCAAGCCCCACGACGGCGATGACCAGGACCCCTTCGGTGAGCGCGCTCGCGTTCCATCCAAGGCATCGTGTGCTGCCCCCTCCGCAAGGAGTGGAGGAGGGGGGTGGAGGGGTCGTGTTTGTTCCCTGGCAGCAGGGCACGACGCTCAGCGTGAAGTTCGTCTGCGTGAAATTGTAGACGAACCCGACGGCCTGGACATTGACCGGGACCGAGGCCTCGTAGTCAGGCGCGGTGTAGGCGAAGGTCAGGTTCCCGCTGGCGTTGGTCCAGCCAAAGACCGAGTTCCCCTTCGCCTGCGAGGGGTTCCCGATGGACGGGCTCACGAGCATGAACACTCGGGTGAGCGGCGTGCCGAAGATCTTCGAGGAGGCCCGCACCGTGAGATTCCCGGACTGACCCGGGGCGAAGACCGTGGGGTTGGGAGAGAAGGAGAGGCTGAGCGGCCCGCGGCCCCCCTTGACCTCAAGGAGCGCGGCGGTACTGCCGTTCGACCACGTCGCGCCGGACGAGACGTTGACGACGAGGATGTCCCCCGTCGCCGCGGGAGTGATGAGCGTCGAGAAGAGCCCCGAGAAGAGGTTGGCCCCGGTCGCCCTCCAGTGGCTCAGGACCCCGTAGGGCTCCGAGCTCAAGGTCACGTTCGCCGCCTGCACCGGCAGTGGACCTCCCCCCGACCCGGGCGCTACCTCGACCGTCACTCCGACGGTGCCCATGCTCACCACCTCGCTGGGGGAGACCGTGAGCGAGGCGACAGCAGCTTGCGGCACGCCCCTGGGTACGATCGGAAGGAGGAAGCGGAAGGGGGCGGCGGTGAACCCGGGGAGCGAAAGCGTGACCGTGAAGACCGCGTCCGTGGCCGAGGTCGAGTTCGGCACCTGCCAGGTCGTCGCGAAGTACCCGGACGGGTCCATGGTGCCCGAGAGGGAGCCCGTGGCGCCCCCCGAGATCCCGACGAGCACCGAGGCGTTGGAGGCGAAGGCCCCACGGTAGATCTTGAGACCCCCGATCACCACGGCTTCCGAGCTCCCTGCGGTCGCGGGGGACTGTCCGAACCTGACCCAGGGGGTCAACGACGGCCCCGTGGTGGGGTCGACCAGCAGGAGGGCCTCTCCCAGCCCCACCGAGTAGCCCGGGGCGGAGGCGTTCGCGAAGAGCCCGAAGACCAACGTCCGGTTCGTGGCCGGTGCCGTATAGTTCGCCCACAGCACACCGTTCGCCCCCGTGGTGCCGACCGACGGGCTCACCGAACCGACCCTCGGAGCGAGGGCCACCGTGGCTCCCGCGACGGGGAGCCCGTTGTAGGTCGCAGCGATCCGAACCTCCGTGGTCCCCCCGCCCATGAGCCGGGGCGAGGTCGGCACGAGGTCATCGACGATCGTGCGCGGGACGCTCGGGCACGCGGGCGGTCCTCCCCCGACCACGACACACAGGGTGGTGCTCCCTCCCCGCATCGTGGAGGAGGAGTCATTGGCCACGACCCCCACGAGGTAGGACCCGTTGCGGGCGTACACGTGCTGGATGCGGGGGCCGTCCTCCGTCCAGGAGTTCTCGTAGGTGCCGTCGCCGAAGAAGTAGCTGAAGCGATAGGGCCCGATCCCCCTTGCCGCGACCGCCGTGATCGTGGTCAGCCCTCCGGCGGGACCCGCCGTCGCGTTCGCAGCGACCTCGAGCGGCCCCCCGTTGTCGACGTTGATCGCCACCGGCAGGCTCATCGTCGTGTTGCCCGCGGTATCGAAGGCCGTGGAGAACGCCGTGAAGGTCCCGTTCATCGGGGTCGAAAGGTTCCAGGCCGCGTCCGCCGGGTAGAGGTACGAGGAGGTGTTGAGCACCGAGGTCGAGGCGTTCGACTCCTGGTAGGGCGGGGCGGTGTCGCCGTAGTAGAACGTGTAGCTCGAGGCCGTCCGCCCCGTCGGAAGGGCTCCCATCTGGAACGACACAGGAAGAGGCGCGATGCCGGCCTGGGGCTCCACAGAGAGGAGCGTGGTCCCGGGCGTGGGCGGACCGTAGCCTCGCGAGCTCCCGCTGGTCAGGTCGAGGTAGAGCTGACGGAAGTTCGGCGTACCGATCCCCGTCAGCGGGTCCCAACCCGCTCCCGCGGTATACCCGTTCCATCCGGTCTTGACATCGTGGAAGTCCGCCGCATAGCGGGAGGACCGGAGGATCCCGTAGAGCGATGGGCCGAGGAACCCTGCTCCGGCGGCCCGGGGCGAGCTGGCGCCTCCCTTCAGCAGGGCGTCCATCCCGGCCCACTGCGGGGCCGCGTCGCTCGTACCGGCGACGTACTGGGCCCCCCCTTGGTAGATGATCCCCAGCGGGTCCTGGGAAGCGGCGACGAGCGAGACGTCCGGCACCCCCCGGGTGGTGTTCGTGAAGCGTGAGAAGCCCGGCCCCGCCTGCCAGCCCGGCCGTGGGAGCATCGAGAAGCCTCCGCCGCTCCCTCCGCCATTGAGGCAGAAGCTCGAGGTCCCGTCCCACGCGGTCTCGTTGGCGTAAGCGCCCGAGGAGGTCAGGTTGAGCGCCGTCCCTCCCACTCCGATGGCGTGGGGGTCCGAGGCGGGGTACCAAGGAGCGTACTGGAGCGTCCCACCGTTCGCCCCGCAGTCCCCCGAGGCGACGAAGACGTTCATCCCTTCGGCGGCCGCGCTCTGGATCACGGGCGCCATGGCCGCGAAGGTACCGTCGGAGGAAGCATTGCACTCAAAGTTGCACGGCCCGAAGTCGTACACCCCGGACTCGGGCTCGCCCCAGGAGAGCGAGATGGCGTCCACGCTCTGCGTGGCCACGAGCCAGGAGACCCCGTAGTAGAGGCCGTAGGCGTTGTTCGGCGAGAGCACGAGCGTGATCGAGGCGTTGGGCGCGGTCGCGTGGGCCCACTGGACATCGAGCGCGATCTCGACCCCCCATCCCGAGCTCGTGCTGTTGTTGAGCCCGGAGGGTCCAGCCATGGGCCATGCGATCGTCGCGTTCTTCGTCGGGAGCCCGTAGCACGAGGAGAAGGAAGCCAGGTCCTGCTCGATGCGCCACGGCTTCTCCTGGGTGTCGTAGGCATCGACGATCCCGATCCGCTCGCCCTGACCCCCATTCCCCGAGGCGAGCACGGGGGTGATGTTGTAGGCGTTCTGCACCGTCGAAGGCGTGAGCTCCGCGTTCGGGCAGCCGGAAGAGGTCGTGGAAGGGCGGGAGCTCGACGCCCCCTGGGAGAGAGAGGTTCCGACGTCGGTCAGGAGCGGGCGAGCGCTCCCTGCGGCGTCAGGGGAGGCCAGCGACGCTACCGGGAGATCCCTCGGGAGGCGGGGCGGGCTCGTGTAGGCCAGGTGGCGGGGGGCGGCATAGTCGGCCGCCGCGGTGCCTCCCTTGGTGGCGGGGATGGGGCTCGCGCTGTAGGACACCAGCGAGGTGTCAAAGGCCTTGGAGAAGGCTTCGGCGGTCCCATTGACCTCCCAGATCCAACCGTTCGGAGGTGCCTGCACGCGGAGCCCGTTCCCTTCGAGCCAGGCGTGGAGGGCGCTCACCGAGTCGGGAGTGGGGCCGAACTCCTTCTGCACCTGGGACGCCGTGAGCGGCGTGCCACCGACCGAGGCGAGGCTGGCGAGCCCTTGAGGGTCCTTCGGCGCCAGCGTGAGCGTGGTCTCCACCCAGCTCCCGGAGGCGACGGGTACGGGATCGTGGAAGGGTCCCAGAACGCTCGGGGCTCCCAACGCTGCCGGCGCTTCGATGGCTCGCAGATCGGAGGGGGGGAGGGGGCCGCCCAAGCCTCCCGGGGCCGAGATAGCGGTCCCCGTGGGGAGCTCAAGCAGGAGGGTGGCCAGGGCGAGGAGCACCACGGCGGCCCTCGCCGCTCCCCGGCGCGGGGGACCGCATCTTCTACGAGCTCCTCGCATCCGGAGTTTCCGAGCAGGAGAGGCGCTCTCGTCCTGCCGCTTCCTCACGAACGCCGCCACCCTGTAATAAGGGGCCTGACGGCAGGTCTTCGAATGCGGGGCCCGAGCCCCTCGAACGCCACGCACGCTGGGGCCGCCCGCACCGTCGTCTCTCGAGAAGAAGGCCGAGCCCTTTAATACGAAGGCAACTTGCGCCGCGCGGGAGCACACGCTATCCATGGCACAGAAGCCCCACCTGAACCTGGTGTTCATCGGTCACGTCGACCACGGCAAGTCGACCACGGTCGGTCGTATCCTGCTGGACGCCGGGGTGATCCGCCAAGAGGAGATCGACAAGTTCCGCGCCGAGGCCGAGGCGAAGGGGAAGGCCACCTTCGAGTTCGCCTGGGTCATGGACGACCTCAAGGAGGAGCGGGAGCGAGGGGTCACGATCGACATCGCCCACCGCCGCTTTGACACGGACAAGTACTACTTCACCATCATCGACGCCCCCGGCCACCGCGACTTCGTCAAGAACATGATCACGGGGACGAGCCAGGCCGACGCAGCCGTGCTCGTCTGTTCGGCCGCCGAGGGGGTCCAGGAGCAGACCCGGGAGCACATCTTCCTGTCCCGGACGCTCGGGATCCGCCAGTTGATCGTCGCGATCAACAAGATGGACCGCCAGGAGGTCGCCTACTCCGAGAAGCGGTTCAACGAGGTCAAGGAGGAGCTCTCGACCCGTCTCAAGCAGATCGGGTTCAAGATCCCCGAGCAGGTGACCTTCATCCCCATCTCGGCGTTCAAGGACGACAACATCAACAAGCCCTCGCCCAACATGCCCTGGTGGAAGGGCCCGACGCTGATGACGGCCCTCAACGCGCTCCAGGTTCCCGAGAAGCCTCTCGACAAGCCCCTGCGGCTCCCGGTCCAGGACGTCTACACCATCCAGGGGATCGGAACGGTCCCCGTCGGACGCATCGAGACCGGCAAGATGAAGCCGGGCGACAAGATCGTCTTCCAGCCCTCGGGGAAGGGCGGCGAGGTCAAGAGCATCGAGATGCACCACGAGCAGGTCACCGAGGCCATCCCCGGCGACAACGTGGGGTTCAACGTCCGCGGCATCGACAAGAACGACATCAAGCGCGGCGATGTCGCAGGTCCCGCGAGCAGCCCGCCCACCGTCGTGGAGGCGTTCATCGCCCAGATCCAGGTGCTGAACCACCCCTCGGTCATCACGGAGGGGTACACCCCGGTCTTCCACTGCCACACGGCCCAGGTGGCCTGCGAATTCACCGAGCTGCAGAAGCAACTCGACCCGAAGACCGGCCAGCCGATGCCCGAGAAGCCCCAGACCTTGAAGACGGGGGACGCGGCGATCGTGAAGATCACGCCGAAGCGCCCGCTCGTGCTCGAGAAGTACAAGGAGTTCCCCCAGCTCGGCCGGTTCGCCATCCGCGACATGGGTCAGACCATCGCCGCGGGCGTGGTCATCGACGTCAAGAAGCGGGAGGGCTGAAGGTCCTCCTCGGGTACGGGGCCCTCTCACGACGATGGCGCAGAAGGCCCGTATCTCGCTCTCCGGGACCGACCCCCGCAAGGTCGACGCGGTCTGCGCTCAGATCAAGGAGATCTCCTCGCGCAGCGGCATCGACATGACGGGACCGATCCCGCTGCCGACCAAGCGCCTGAAGGTCCCTGTCCGCAAAGGTCCGGACGGCGGAGGCTCCTCCACCATCGACCACTGGGAGCTGCGGATCCACAAGCGTCTGATCGACATCGACGCGGACGAGCGGGCGTTGCGCTCCGTGATGAGGATCCAGGTCCCGGACGGCGTCAACATCGAGATCGTCCTCAAGGCGTGAGCTTTCCTTCCGCGGGGACGACCCCCGACATGGGTGATGGGCAGGCTTTCTCCCACGCTCCACCGACGCATGGGCGGGCGTCGCCGCAACCTCCCTGTGACCCGGACCCCGGGGAACCGGTCAACATCCCCCTCCCCGCCTTCTTCCCCATGACGAACATGCAGGCTCCCATCCTTCCCCACGGCCCGCGCCCACCGCACCCCGGCCAAGGCCCCGACTCGGACGACGGCCCGATCGGCCCCGCCCCGCCGTTGGGATGAATACTTAGGTTCCCAAAGTATATACGCAGCAGCGGCCTCACCCGTTAGGATGACGCGGACGACCGAGGAGGCTTCCTCAGCCTCCGACAGCTCCCTCCGCCTGGATGATCGCGTGCGGGAGCTCCTCTCTGAGTTCCCAGGCTCTGTCGCTTTCCAGGGTCTCCGACGCACCCTGGGGGTCCACCCCGAGTCCCTGACGCGCGCCCTGCGGCGCTTGGAGCGCGAAGGCGCTGTCGAGAGGACGCAGGAGGGGTACCGCCTGACCGAAGCACGGAACTTGGACGCGCGCGGGACCTTCTCTCGCCCGGGGGCCCCCCGTTGGGAGGGCGCGCCCAGGGTCGAGCTCCGTCTCTCCCCTGGAGAGCAGGCCTCCCGTCTGATCGGCGCCCTCTCGGGGCGCTGGTTCGGCGAGTTCCGCTGGGTCGGCTCGTACGAGGAGGGCCGCAGGACAACGCTCCTCTGGGTCTCACGTCAGGGGCGTGAGCTCCTGGGGCTCGTGCTCGAAGGCGACCTCCTCCGGATCCACCAGCAGGGTCCCTCCGCCGCGATCCACGAGCGACCTTTCGCCTGCTACGAGCTGCTCCAGCACGTGCTCACGGCCCTTCGCGGGACGGAGCGCGGAGCCTCGCATCTCGCGCCCCCCGCGGTGCTGCCGCTCTCCTTCTCGACCCCAGCCACCCCCGGTCCACGCGACCTCGCAGGTTAGGTCGACCCGGCCAGGTATTTTATCCGTCAACGGCCATCGCCGGTCGTGAAGATCGGGGCGGATGCCCACTGGATCGTCCGAGGGCGGCTCCTAGCCTCCCGGGCCCCCCACGACCTCTCGGAGATGCGCTCGCTCGCCCAAGAGGGGGTGACGCACGTGCTCAGCCTCGTCGATGCGACGGAGGAGGAGGGCTGGTCCTCGGACGCGGGGCTCGAGTACCAGGAGAGCAAGATGGACGAGATGGGTTCACCTTCCGTCGCTCAGGTGCAGGAAGCGCTCTCCCGGGTGCTGGGGGCGCTACGTTCCGGTAACGACCGGTGCGTCCTCGTCCACTGCCACGCCGGTATCGGCCGAGCGGGCGTCGTCGCGGCAGCGTTCCTGGGCACGGTCGCGGGGCTGACCCCGGAGGAGGCCGTCTCCGAGGTCCGCCATCGGAGGCCGGGCGCCCTCTGGAGCCAGGACAAGGAGGTCGCCGTCGAGGAGTTCCTGCGCGCGTTCGCGGAGGGGAAGGTCCGCCTCGAAGGCGAACACCCCTGCCCGCGGTGCGAGACCCGCATCCTCCATCCCCGCCTCTGCTTCCGTTGCTCGGGAGCGACGGACCTCGACGCCTTCCTTGGAGCCGGTAGCTGAGAGCGATGGCCCCATCGCACAGCCCTCCCGAGGGAAAGGGGGCCCCGGGAAGGGGGATAACCCACGTCCCCATGGCGACCGTCCGATGTGGGCGAGGACCGGGGTCCCGCTCCTCCTGGTGAGCGGGGGGGCCACGCTCCTGCTGCTCGCGCTCGCGATGAGCTCTCGGGTCGAGTGGCTCCTCCTGCCTCTCGCCGCGGCCGCCTTCTTCCTCCTCCTCTTCCTGGTCTTCTTCCGCGACCCCGAACGGACCCCTGGGAAGGGGATCGTGGCGGCGGCCGATGGACGCGTCCTTTCCGTGCGTCAGGAGGGAGGACGCCTGCGGATCGCCACGTTCATGAACGTGACGAACGTGCACGTCAACCGGGTCCCTTTCCCCGGCTACCTGGTCCGCGTGGACGACCGCGGGGGCCCCAAGCGTCCCGCGTTCTCTCCCGAAGCGGAGGGGAACTCGCAAAAGCGCTACCTCTTCGGAACTCCGCTCGGACTGGTCGAGGTGGTCCAGATCACGGGGCTCGTCGCGCGCCGATGCATCGCCTGGAAGGGGGCAGGATCGCCCTGTCGGAAGGGGGACCGGATGGGCATGATCGCCTTCGGGTCCCGGGTCGACGTGGTGCTCCCAGCTTCCAAGGTCCGGGTATCCGTGAAGCTAGGAGCGCGGGTCCGCGCGGGGACGGACACCCTGGCCGAGGTCGTGGCATGACCCGGCACCCCAAGGCCTGGAGGGCGGCGGCCGACCTGGCCACCGTCGCGAACGCGCTCTCGGGGATCGGGGCGGTCCTCTACATCCTCGCCGGCAACAAACCGTTCGGCCTCTTCCTGATCCTGGCGGGCGTGGGATGGGACGGCCTGGACGGCTTCTTCTCCCGTCGGGCCGGCGGGAGCGGGACGACCTTCGGAAGGGTCGCGGACTCCTGCGCGGACGCGATCACCTTCTGCCTGGCGCCAGGGGCCGCGATCGCCTTCGACCTCTACCCCCGGTCGGTCTGGGCCCCTTGGGACCTCGCCGCGCTCGTCGTGGGAGGCGCGGTCGCCGCGGTCGGGATCGCGCGCTTGGTCTACTTCACGCTCGTGGCGTACAAGCGGCACCACTTCTCTGGCGCATCGACCCCCCAGAACGCGATGTGGGTGATCCTCCTCGTCCTGCTCTTCCAGCGGCCGGGGTTCCTGGTGGAATCTCCCCCGCTCTTCCTCTTGCTCGCGGCGGCCTTCGTGCCCTTGATGGTCCTCCCCGTCCGCTACCCGAAGCTCCGTCGGGGAGCTCCTCTGCGCCGGGTGACGGCGATCATGGCCACCGCGCTCTCCGGTGCGCTCATCGCGGTGAACCTCCAACCGTTCCTCGGCACCCCGGCCTTCCTCCTCGCCTATGTGGCGACCGCCCTTTCCGCCGGGCTCCTGCTCTTCTTCTACCTGGCCGGACCGTTCGTCACGCCCAAGGAATCGGAGGTGCCCTCGCATGAGTCGACGCCCGCCGCGTGAGACGACCCGCCTGGTCTCGGACCGAGAGCAGGCGCTCTTCGAGGTGGGCATCAAGCTGGGGGGGCTCTTCCACCAGTTCATCGGGGTCCCGGTCTCCCCCCGCACTGCCGGGCTGCTGGCGAGGTCCATCGAACAGGCGGTCGGTCTCCAGCCCTTCGTGGAACGGGCCCGCGTCCGCCTGCACCTTGAGCGGGCGGGTCGTGGCGGCACCGGGCGGTTCGGGTACCACTATCTCACGGCGCCGATGATCGAGGCCGAGGTCCGGGTACGCGTGGGGAAAGCGCGGGTCCGGGCGCAGCTCTCCTTCCGCGAGGACCTTCGATACCCGTTGATGCGGGTGGTCGACGACCCCCCTCTCCGCACGACCCGAAGCTCCCCCCGGCGACGCTCCGCTACGTGAGGTCCCACCGTCCCCGGGCGTTGGGTCTCTCCCGCCTGGGGAAGGTGTACGTGCCAGCGGCGGTAGCACCGCACCTCCGGGGTGATCCTAGGGAACCTCCGGGCACTTCGCGAGAACCCTGGCTGTCGAAACTCCTGCTCATCGAGAGACCGGTCGTCGGTCGGCTCGAGAACCCCCCGGAATCGTCCCCGAGTCGAGCGAAAAGTCGCCTCGCGAGGCTTGGACAGCGAGGTACGCTCAGCCCGCACGCTTATGCAACCCTCATCGCATCGTTAGACGATGCGTCGCGAGGGTGTCCTCGCCCTTGGGGGGGTGGCGGTCGCCCTCCTCCTGCTCCTCCCCATCTCCTATGGGTCGGGATCCTCCCAGAACGAGACCGCCGGACTTCCGCACCCCGGTTCGCCCGCAGCCGCCACGGGCGCGACCCAGCCCTACCGGGCGGCCGAGGCGGCGCCGCCCTCCATACTCTCTTCCTCCCCCTCCAACGTCTACGACCGCCTGAAGGCCCTCGCCACGCCATCGGCGGGGATCTTCGCCCAGGACCCGACGACCCTCACCTGGACCAATCTGACCGTCCCTCGACTCCCCCCCGCCGTAGCCGAGGCTTCCATGGCCTTCGACGCCTCCCGTGCCGTCAGCATCCTGTTCGGGGGGGCGACCGCCCAGAACGTGGCGCTCAACACCACCTGGAGCTACGACTCCCGCACGGGGCAGTGGACCGAGCTCGCCCTCGCCCGGGCGCCTCCCGCCCGCTCGGGCGCAGGAATGGCCTATGACCCGGTCTCGGGCGACCTTCTCCTGTTCGGCGGGTACCTGCCCGCGGTCCCGGGAGCGATCTTCGGCGACTGCTGGCTCCTCCCTCCCACAGGGCCCTGGACGCCCTGCCCGACCATGGGGCAGGGGCCCGCGCTGTGGCCCGCCGCGCGCCTGAACCCGACCTTGGTGAGCGACCCCGCGATGGGAGGTGTGGTCATGTACGGCGGCCAGAACACCACGGGCTCGTTCGGGGACACGTGGCTCTGGACCGCCGCCGGGGGGTGGCTGCTCCTTCAGCCCACAGGAAGTGCCCCCAGGGCCGTCTGGGGGATGGAAGGGGCGACCCTGCCCGGGAACGGAGGGATCCTCGTCTACGGGGGCGCCGTCACGTCGCATCTGGGCGACAAGTTCTACTTCGACGCCTACGAGCTCTCCCCCTCCTCGGTCTGGACCAACGTGGGTTCGGTCCCGAATCCCGGAGGGATGACCGGGGGAAGTGCGCTCGGGGCCATGGCGTACGTCCCGGCCCTCGCCGGGGTCGTGCTGTACGGCGGGGCCTACAGCTACGACACGTACACGGCCACCACCTACGCCTCGGAACAGACCTGGGTCCTCTCCTGGAACGGCTCCAACGCGACGCACCGGTGGTCGGAGCTCGCGGTCCAGAACATCTCGGGGGAGGCCGAGATGGCCTCCGACTACGATACGGGCCTGGGCGCGATGCTCGTCTTCGGCGGGGTCCCGACCACGTCCGGGACCCTCCCCCCCATCCCCGTCCACACCGAGTTCGACCAGTTCTCCGCCGCGGTGGGGTGGATGCCGGCATTCAATGCGACGACCCCTCCGGCCCTGGGGTTCCCCTCGGTGGCCTACGACACCTCGAACGGGGACCTGTTGGTCTTCGGCGGGATCACGTCCATCGACGCGTCCTCCCTCACGGTGAACGCCACGAACGAGACCTGGGTGTTCACCCCCGCAGGGTCGTGGGTCCTGGAGCACCCGCAGCACGCTCCTCCCCAGGTCGCGGGCGCGACCCTCGAATACCTACCTGCGCCGATGGACGAGTTCGTGCTCTTCGGGGGGTTCACCTACTACCACGCGATCAACGAGACCTGGTACTATCGCGTCGGCGGGGACTGGACGAACGCGACCGGAGGGGTGGCCCCCCCTCCCCGGGCGACCAGCGCCGTGGCCTTGGCCCCCGGGGGGGACGACTTCTACCTCTTCGGAGGCTTCGCGGGGTGCTCGCAAGGACTTCCCGGCATCACCGCTTCGCGGTTCTTCGGCGACACCTGGGAGTTCACTCCCTCGGGGTGGAGGAATCTCACCACGGGCGGAGCTCCCCGCCCGAGAGCCGGCTCCTTCCTCGTCCCCTCCTCCGTCCCGGGGATCGACCTCTTGGCGGGGGGCACCGGACCGCAGTCCCCCGGGTGCGTCACGAACATCCTCACGCTCGACGACCAGTGGGCGTTCAACACGACGGACGCGAGCTGGCAGCAGCTCCCTCACTTCCTCAACTCCTCCGCCCCGGTCTTCGGCTGCGCCACCTACGATCCCATGGAGCACGAGGACCTCTACGGATTCGGGATCTCGGGGATCCGCCTCCTCGCGATCGGGTACAGCAACTCCACCTGGCGGGCGGGGTCCAACCTCACCTTCGACCGTGCGGCTCAATGGAGCCCCCTTGCGGGGACGCAGGGGGAAGCGGACTGGGCCCCCAGCGCCCGCGCGACCGCCAACTGCGTCTACGACCCGCTTCTCCAGGGGACGTTCCTGTTCGGCGGGCTAGGTCAGACCGGGGCAGGGCCCTACTCTCTCCTCCGCGACTCCTGGCTCCTGCGCGACGTGGCCTGGAGCATCTCCGTCCCGACCCCCCAAGAGGTGGTGAACGCCTCCTTCACCCTGAACCTGAGCGCGCTCGACCCGTTCGGAGCCCTGGCGCCCCGGAACGCCACCCTCTTCCTGAGCGACACCACGGGAACGATCTCCCCTTCGACCGCGACGCTCGTGGAAGGGAAGGTCTCCCTGCAGGCAGTCGTCCGGGCCCCGGCGGCCTCGGACCGGGTCGAGGCGTGCGGGCTCGGGATCTGCGTGAACCTGACGGTGGAGGTCGCATCGCCGCCAGTACGCCTGGTACTCTCCGGCCTCCCTTCGACGATAACCGCCGGGTCCCCCACTCCGATCACGGTCGAGGTCGTCAACGCCTCGGGCGACGCGGTCCCGACCTGGAAGGGGAACTCCTCGCTCGCTGTCCCGGGTGGGGTGGTCGTCCCCTCGCAGGTGACCCTCGCCGCGGGAGTGGGGTCGACGAACGTGCGCTTCCTGCGAGCGGGGACGGGCCTCTCGCTCTGGGCCCAAGCCAGTGCCCTGGGGACCTCCCAGGGGCCGTTCACCGTGGTCCCTTCCTACCTCTCCGTCCTCAACGTGACCCCGCGGCCCTCGACCGTGCTGACCGGGGGGTGGCTGAGCTTGGAGGTCAAGGGCTCGGACGCCTACGGGAACCCGGTCTCCGGCAGCGTCGTGGCCCTCTCCGACGCCCTGGGCGACCTCAAGGGCACGACCGCGACGCTCGAGAACGGCTCGCTCGCCGTTCAGGGGCAGGTCGGAGCGGCCGCCGGCACCGACACGGTCGCGGCCATCTCCGGCAACGTCTCGGGAAGCGCCCCGCTCACCGTCGACGCCTCCCCCGTCCCTCCCAACCCCACCCCCACGGCTCGCACGAACCCAGCTCCGTTCCCATGGTATCTCGTGGTCCTGGCGGCCGCCGCGATGGGGCTTCTCGCAGGCCTCCTCTTGCTGGCCGAGCTGCGCCGTCGGGAGCGAGCGACCAAGCGGAAGGGCGGAAAGAAGGCGCGCGAGGCGTCCTCGAAGGAACCGTCGAAGGAGAAGGCCGCGCCCTCCGGGTTCCTGGCCTTCATCCCGGCAGAGGAGGAAGAAGAGGAGTCGGGTCCCCCGGAGGAAGGCGGCGAGGGAACGTAGGGGGCTTCCTCGCCCCTCCTCCGACGACCTCGTGAGGGCGCGGCGGGACCCCCCGTTGGGCTTGGGGGTGGGGGGCCGAACGTAAATACGCACGCGAACGTACTACTGGGGGGGGACAGGCGGCGCAGTGCGGGCCTTCGGTGCGCAGCTCCTGAGCGCGGAGCAGGGGGAGGCCCGGGAGACCGGGAAGGTCCTTCTCGACCTCGCGACCGATCTCTACAGTCCCCACGATGCCGTGCGCAAGGAACTGGGGGTCGAGCTCCGGATGCTGGGCGAGCGGCTGGTCGGTCTGGACGAAGAGGTGCTGCACCCGCTCTCGGAGCGTCTCGAGCAGCTCGGGCGTCCCGGGCGCAGTGTCGAGGAGTCCCGGCAGTTGGCGGAGGAGATCCGACGCCTCGCGCGGGACCTGTTGGAGCTCTCCGATCGGTTGGGCGCCCTCGCGAGCCAGGCCCATCAGCTCGGCCCGTCCTACCGGACCTTCGTTCAGAGGGGTGAGTCGCTTTCCCATCGCTTGACCGACCTCGGCTCGAGGGTCTCGTCGGTCGGGGACCGGCTCGCGTCCATGCGTTCGGAGGAGCTGAGCTTCCTCAATTCCATGGCCATGAAGCGCCGGCCCTACGGTCCTGCCCATCCTGGGGCCGGGTCCTCCGGCCCCAGCCCCGTCGCCCCTCCCTGAAGGGGGAGGAGGGACGCGGAGCGCTTAGCGCTGGGCTAGTGGAACGTAGGCCAGGTCGGTCGGTCCCGTGTAGGTGGACGCCGGTCGGATGATCCGGTTGTCCGAGTACTGCTCCAGGATGTGCGCCGTCCAGCCCGAGACCCTGCTGATGGCGAAGACGGGAGTGAAGAGGTCCATCGGGATGCCCATCGACTCGTAGCAGGCCCCGGAGAAGAGGTCGACGTTCGGGTAGAGCCCCTTCTCATGGTGGACGACCTCTTCGACGTTCCGCAGGATCACGAAGCTCTTGGGGTCCCCGCTCTCCTGGGCGAGCCGCTTCGCGTACTCCCGCAGGATCGCCGCGCGGGGGTCCTCCACCTTGTAGACGCGGTGTCCGAACCCCATGATCTTCTCGTGCCGCGCGAGCTTCTGCGTCACGTAGCTCTCGACCTCTTCCGGGGAGTGGATGTCGTGGACCATCCGCATGACCTCCTCGTTCGCCCCCCCATGCAGCGGCCCCTTGAGCGTCCCCACCGCGCTGGTCACCGCCGAGTAGAGGTCCGACAGCGTGCTCGCGGTGACGCGCGCCGAGAAGGTCGAGGCGTTGAACTCGTGGTCGGCGTGAAGGATCAGGGCCACGTCGAGCGCCTTCACGTAGCTCGGGTTCGCGACCTCCCCCGTGAGCATGTAGAGGAAGTTCGCCGCGTGGTCCAGGTCCGCGCGGGGAGCGACCGGGCGCTTTCCCTGCCGCAGCCGGTGGTACGCCGCGATGATGGTGGGGAGCACCGCGGTCAGGCGGAGCGCGCCGCCGATCGAGCTCTCGGGTCGCTTCAGGTCGTCCGGTTCGAAGGAGGAGAGCGCGCTCACCCCCGTCCGGAGCATCTCCATCGGAGAGGTCTTCGCGGGGATCGCCTCGAGCAGCCGCTCGAGCCCGAGCGGGATCTCACGTCGGCCGACGAGCTTCGACCGCAGCTGCTCCAGCTCCTGCGGCTTCGGGAGGCGCCCGTACCACAGGAGGTAGCAGGTCTCCTCGAACGTGGAATGCTGGGCGAGGTCGCGGATGTCGTACCCGCGGTAGATGAGTCGCCCTCCCTTCCCGTCGATGAAGGTGATCGCCGAGTTGGCGACGACGACGTCCTCGAGCCCCCGCGAGACTGGACCGCCCTGCATGGAAGGCTCGACACTTGCCGAATTTATGCGCTTTGGGGTGTGCCGGTTCGGCCGGCCCCGTTCCTCCGTCGGAGGTAGGCCCGCAACGCCAGGACCCAGGCGGGGACGGCGCACCCGACGCACACGGCTCCGAGCAGGAACGTCGCGGCAAACCCGAGCAGGTGGCTCACGACCCCCGATCCCGCCGAGCCCAACACCGCCGCGAGTCCCCCAAGCGCGCTGTTCGCCCCCAGAAGGCTCCCGGCGTTGCGCCCCTCCAGGGACCGGAAGAGGAGCAGGGAGGAGGCCGTGCTGTAGAACGCGAACGTCACCCCGATGAGCCCGTAGACCAGGAGGTTGGCCCCGAGCTCGGACCCGCTCGCGAGGAAGGAGAGGGGAAGGAGCGCGAGCGAGAAGGCCCCCAGGTATCCCACCACGCGTCCCCAGCTCGCCGCCTGCACGACCCCACCGGCCCGCTCCCCCTCGCACGCCCGCGCGGTGAACGGCAGGAGCGCGGCCTGGAACCCGTTGTTCGAGAGGTTCACCAGGAAGATCCCCGCGGCGGGGACCGCGATCGAGGCCAGGTAGGGTGTGTACGAGGTGTTGAACAGGCCCGACCCCAGTCCGAAGAAGAAGCCCCCCGCCAGCATGAGCGGGACCTCGTGCGTCGCCTCCGTCTCCAGCCACTTTGCGGCCCGTCGGAAGAACCCGCGGCTCGGAGGGTGCGGGAAGTAGGGGAAACGCAGGTGGAGGCGTGCCACGAGGCTATCGGCGTGCCGGGCCAGTTGCGCCCGCCGGTGGAGGACCGGGGCGTCCCGAACGAAGAGCGCGACCCCCACCGCGCTCACGAGAGAGATCGCCGAGCTCACGTAGAGGATATCGAACAGCCCGGAGTTTGGGGCTCTCAGGAGCAGCAGGAACCCGAGCAGGATCCCCGCCACGTTCCCCAAGGTGGAGAGCTCGCTGAACGAGGCGAAGGCGCTCGGCCGTTCGCTCGCGGGGAAGCGCTCGAGGATCAGGAGGTTCGAGGCCGCGGCGCTCGAGGGCGCGATGAAGCCGTAGGCGGTGTAGACCACGAGCAGCACCGGGAGCGAGGGCCACCGCGCAAGGACCAGGAAGACCCCCGCGAAGGCGACGTAGTTGAGCAGGAGCAGGGGGGCCCGAACGCCCAGACGGTCGCACGCGACGCCCCAGAGCAGCGAGGCGGGGATGATCGCGACATTGTAGAGGGTGACCGCGAGCGCGACCTCCAGGACATCCCCGTGGAGCGGGAGCAGGATCAGCAGCGGCAGGGCGACGGAGAACCCTGCCGCGGCCGCGTTCGCGGGAAGGAAGACCAGGAGCCACGGGCGTGCGACGACCCCACGGGAGAAGGGGAGATGGGAGGCGGAGGGCTCGGACACCAGCGCTGCCAGGGGTCTACCGAGTTAAACGCGGCTCGTGGAGGCGAGACGCCTTCCGCGCTCGCGGAAGCGCAGCCACGACGCCCGGCGCGTGCCAAGCTCGAGTTCTGACGAAGGACGGTCGCGATTTTGGCGGTTGCTTTATAAGGTGAAACCCTTTGGGCGCGAGCAGGTGCGAACATTGGCCATCGGGTTCGTCCTGATCAGCACGGCCCCCGCGAAGGAGCATGAGGTCTATTCCGAGCTGCTCCGAGTGAAGGAGATCGTCGAGCTCCACCCCCTCTTCGGGGAGTACGACCTCATCGCCAAGGTCGAGGCCGAGGACTTCAACGCGCTCGGGCAGGTCGTGGTCGACAAGATCCGCTCCGTGCCCGGGGTCATCGACACGAAGACCCTCACCGGGATCAAGTTCTAGGAAGGAGAAGGAAAGAAGATGGGGCTCTCGTTCGACGCGGAAGGGTTCGTCGCGATCTTCGGTCTACTGTTCGGTCTCTTCCTCCTGCTCTCTGGGATCTTCACCGCCTACTTCGGCAGCGGGAAGAGCCGGAAGATCGGGATCGGCCTCGTGGTGGGCGGCCTGGTCGTCGGGATCCTCATCGCGCTGACCTACCACTCGGTTTGGCACTCATCCCTGACGACCCTCGTCTGGAACACCTTCGTGGTGCTGCTGGCGAGCGTCCTCGGCGCCCTGGCCGCGATCGGGCTCTTCCTGGTCGCGATCATGAAGTCGTAGGCCCGAGGAGGACGGGGGCGGCCACCACCCCCCATCGGACCAACGGGTCGTTCGTTCAGCCACCGGGGAGCTGAAGATGCCGGACAAGCGCTCGGTCGAACCCCCTCCACTTCCCAAGGGCGTGGCATCGCCGCAAGAGGCCCCGAAACCCAAGACCAGCGCTCCCCCCCGTGGGGTGGGCGCGCACGAGCACCCCCACTCCCATCCCGAGCTGGAGGCGGCCACCGCGCGCCTGGACCCGATCATCACGCTCACCACCGACATCGGTTGGGCCTATGCGTCCCAGATGAAGGGCGTCCTGCTGAGCTCCGCCCCCCGCGCGAGACTCGTGGACATCACGCACAGCGTCCAGAGCCACAGCGTGCTCGAGGGGGCCTTCATGCTCCGCTACTGCGCCTCGCACTTCCCAGCGGGGTCCATCCACGTCTGCATCGTCGACCCCGGGGTCGGGAGCGGCCGCCAGGCCCTGATGGTCCGGTGCCGAGAAGGCTCTCTCCTGGTCGGTCCGGACAACGGGGTGCTGATGCCGCTCGCCTCCGCCCTGGGCGACCCGGAGGTCTTCCGCATCCAGGCGGAGCGGGTCGTCCCGAACCGACCCGTGAGCGCGACCTTCGAGGGCCGGGACCTCTTCGCCCCGACGGCGGCCCAGCTGGCGACGGGAAAGATCCCCGAGGACCTCGGAGTGGAGACCCGGGCCCTCGCCTTCCACCTCCCCGCCCCCAAGTGGGGCGCGGGGGCGGCCGAGGTCTCGGTCCTGCACGTCGACGCTTTCGGCAACGCCATCACGAACCTCCCGTTCGAGGAGTTCGTCGAACGGATCGGCCCCCCCGGCACCCACGCCGTCGTCCAGGAAGGCTCCCGCCAGATGCGCGCGGCCGTCGCCCGCACCTACAGCGACCTCACCGAAGGTTGTCTCGGCGTCCTGGGGTCGAGCTTCGGTCTCGCCGAGCTATCGATCGGGAAGGGACGGGCAGACCACGTGCTGTCCCTCAAGACCGGCGCCCGGCTCCATCTCAAACCCTCGGACCAGGACTGGCGGGAATGAGCACGGCCCCGCGACCCCCGACCCTTGAGGTCGGGCAGACGCGGACCGTCGATCGGACCTTCACCGTGGAGGAGGTCGAGTCGTTCGCCCATCTCTCGGGCGACCGCGGCGACCAACATCTCTTGGGCGACCAGAAGGGACGTCGAATGGTCCACGGCCTGCTCGTCGGTTCGCTCCCAACCCAGATCGGAGGCGAGATGAACTTCCTGGCGAGGGAGATCACGTTCGAGTTCCTACGACCCGCGTTCACGGGGGAGCTCCTTCGGTGCACGGTGGCGACGACCTTGATCGAGTCAACGCCGAAGGGAACGAGGCTCGAGGCCACGTTCGACTGCACGAATCCGCGAGGCGAGCTCGTGATGAAGGGCCGCGTCCGAGGACTCGTTCCCGCGCAGGTCGCCTCGCCCCGCCCATGACCTCCCGCCATCGCCGAGTGCGGATCAGGGAAGCCACCCCCGCCGACCTCCCCTGGATGGCTCCGCTCTTCGAGGCGCTGATGAACCGGTCGCGGGCGTGGTTCGGCCTCCCGACCTTCTCTCGCGAGAAGAGCCGTCGGGCGGCCCGGAACTACATCGGCGGGCAACTGCGACGCTTCCGAGGCCCGCGCGGGTTCGCTCTCGTGGCCGAGCTGGGGGCGCGTCCTGTGGGGTTCGTCACGGTCGAGCTGCACCGGTCCCCGGCCGATGACCAGGTACGGGCGTACACCTCGGGAGAGGTCCAGGAGCTGCATGTCCAGCGTGGGTTTCGCAGACAAGGCGTGGGCACCGCCCTGATGGCCGCGGTCGAGCGGCGCGTCCGCAGCTGCAGGGGCACCCTGGTGAGCCTTTACACGCACCCCCGTCTGCGCGCTGCCCACCGCTTCTATGGGCAGCAGGGTTACCAGGTAGTGTCCGTGAAGTTCGACAAGAGGTTACCATGACAGGCCCCGCACGCGCTTCCGTCAAGTTCTACCGAGACCTCTTCCGCTACAACCACCAAGTGATCGAGAACTTCCTTCGGAAGCTTGAGCACCTTCCCAAGAAGGCGGCCGAGCGCGACCGAGGCATCGGCCACCTCTCCCTCGCTCGGACGCTGCTGCACGTGGTGCGGGTCCACGATGCTTGGTTGAACTACATCGTCCGGGGTAATTTCGCCGGCCTCCACGAGAGCCACGAGCGGTTCGCCCGCCTGCGGACGGTCAAGGACGCGCGCGCCTACTTCGGGCAGAGCTGGAAGGGGATCGACCGGTTCCTCGGAGAGCTCACCCCCTCGGAGCTTCGCCGAAGCGCGAGAGCGCCCTGGATGCCCGGCCGCTACACCGTGGAGGACGTGCTGGTCCAGTGCACGCTTGAGCAGGCGCATCACGTGGGAGAGATGATCGGGGCGTTCTGGCAGCAGGACATCGTCCCTCCGCAAATGATGTTCATCCCCTTGCGGACAGGAAAGCGCGTCTCGGTCGCCTGAGGCGGACCTTCTCGCGGGCGAGGTCAGGGACGAGGATAGCCCGGTAGCGCGAGCGCGTAGCCCCAGGCACGTACGATCCACCAGGCGTCGCTCGCCGCGAGTCCTGTGGCCTTCTGCAGCTGTTGCGCCGACCCCTCCATCGGGTCCAGGTCGTCCGCGGGTCGCGCATAGGCCTGAGCGGCCAGGAGACGCTCCGGAATGTCGAGCTCGAGCGCCTGGATCAGCGCCCTCACCACGTCGGGGTCGCCGGGAAGGAGCTCCGTCAGGAGCTTCTCGCAACGTGGCGTGTCCCCCAACAGGGTCGGCCCCTCGGTCGCCAGGAGCTTCTTGAGAGCCTCGGCGGTCTCGGCGTCCCCGATCCCGACGGTCACATCAGCGGCTGGAGCCGTTCCGAGGACCGAAGGCATGCTCTGGGGGCTCGGCCCCGCGGGTGGGCTCCCGGAAGCGCCGGGGCCAGGGGCAGCGCCGCCTGGGGGCGAGAGCAGCGCATGGCCCCGTCGATGGCACTCCTCCTTGCTGAGGCGCTCGGTCCCCACCTGGACCGTTTCGTTGGGACCCAGCACCAGCGTCAGCTCCGCCCACGCGTCCACGTACTGGGGATCGAGCTCGAGAGCGTGGCCGAGGCACTCGACCCTCGTGAAGGAGCGACCCTGGAGCTCGACCTTCTCGAAGGGACGAAGCAGGGTCCCCAGGGCGACCCAGCCGTGCACCAGCGTCGGATCGAGGGTGAGCGCGTACTGGACACATTCGATTCCCGAACGGAAGGTCCCCTGGAGGTTCGCCTTCTCGTTCGGGCCCAGCTCCTCTCCGAGATTGGACCAGGCGGCAGCCAACGAAGCATCGATCGAGATGGCGCGCAGGAAGCAGTCCTTGCGCACGACCGGCTGGCTCCCGACCAGCACCGTCTGGCCATCGGCCAGGGAGACCCCAAGGTCGGCCCACGCCAGCGCGTCCTGCGGGTCGAGACGCAGCGCGTTCTGGTAGCACTGCACGCGACGGATCACCTGCCCCTGGACCGTCGCCTGACCCTTCTCGCCCAAGATCTCTCCCAAGGCATCCCAAGCGTCAGGGAGGTCCGGGTCGAGCCCCAGGGCCCGGACCAGACAGTCCTGACGCTGGAAGGTCCTCGCGAGCAGGGAGACCGAGCCCGCAGGTCCAAGAGCGAGTCCCAGAAGCTGCCAAGCGAGCGCGAGCTCGGGCTCGAGCTTGAGCGCACGCAGGTAGAGGTCCACCGCGCGCAGTTTCTCGCCCCGTACCTCCACCACCTCTCCTTCGGCCAGCGCCTGACCGAGGTTCACCCAGGCCGCGACCTGGGTCGAGTCGACCTTCAGGGCCCGAGCGTAGCACTCCTTCTCACGAAGTTCTTCACTTCCTACCTTGGCCGAAGCTCCCGGGGGGAGCGCGGTCCCGAGGTTCACCCACGCGGCAGCGAGCGACGGGTCGAGCCGCACGGCCTGCGCGTAGCAGGCCACCTTCCCCCATCCCTGCCCCTGGAACGAGGCCTGTTCGTCGGGTCCGAGCTCGTCCCCGAGCGCGAGCCAGCCTTCGGCGGAGTCGGGGCGTAGCCGTCCTCGCATGCTGGCCGGGGTCGTGGGGGCGACCGGTGAGGCCGTCGGGGGCGCCGACCGGGGGGGAGCAGCGGTGAGAGAGGCAGGTGCCGGGGCGGGCGTGGTGGGAGGTGAGACCGCCGATCCGCCCACCGCGTTGATCCAGGCCTGGACCACGACCGGCGCGAGGGAGGGCGACACCCTTCCCTCCTTCACCAGCCGATCGATCAACGCGGTCGGTACTGCGGCGCCGGGTCCCGCGAGGACCGCCTGGGGGATTCCGAGCTGGAGGGCCACCACGACCGCGTCCACCTCCTCCTTCTGCCCGGCCGCGATCGCGCCGAGCCTCGTGCGGCAGAGCTCGGGGGCATCGAGGAGGGCCCGGCCACGCTCCTTGTAGAGGAGCTTGAGCGCGAGCGGAACGATATCGGCCATGGTGAACCTACCCCGCGGGCTTCAGGTCCGGTGGTCGGGTATCGTCCGGCCCCCAGCTCTCCAGCAGGACCGCCTCCCGGCGCAGGAATCCGTCCGTCTCCTTCACCTGCTCGACCGACGCCGCATGCTCGGTCCCCATCATCTTCTGGTCGATGGCCTCGACTCGGTGGAAGAGCCACTCGAACTCGTGGAAGACCAGGGGGTCCTTGAGCTTGGTACGGATCTGCGAGACCATGTCCACCGGCCTTCGGATCGCCAGCCAGTAGGTCGAGATCCACGTCCCGAAGGCCTCCCACACGAGCTCCTCGTCGAGGAGACAGCGGCGGGTCAGGGCCCCCACGAGCTCGAAGAAGGTCAGGACCTCCACGCTGGTGATGTCCTCGTGCGCCCCTTGCAGGAGTTTCTGGCTCAAGTGGCGCCGAGCTGCTCGCATGCGGTCCGAGTCGAACCGTTCGCGCAACGTCATGACCGCGTTGGCCGAGTTGAGCACGCGGTTCTGCCGCGTCTGCCAGTACATGATGGCCAGGGTACCGATGACCAGGATCCAGGTCCCGATGAGGCCGAGGAGCGCGAGCGTGTAGGCGTCGATGAACACGGAGATGCGCCCCGGCGGCTCTCAGGGGGCGCAGCCTATAGCGGTTCGGCGCTACGCTTTCCGTGGAGCGGCGAACAGGATGACCACGATCAAGACGCTCGCGGCGTACGAGGTCGTCCAGCACGAGTTCCCCCGCCCTCCCCCCACGGAGAAGGACGAGATCGGCAGAGCGACAGGGAAGGCGATCGACCACGCGCTCTCCCAGTGGAGCCACCAGCACCGGCAGAACCTCCGCCCCACCGCGGCGTCCGTGCAGCGCACCGCCAAGGAGGTCCTCGACGAGGAGCTGCGGGACGCCGACGTGGTCATGACGGTCGAGCAGCGCTCCTCGGCGGAGCGGCAGATCGCCGGCGTCCTCCAGGCCTTCCGCAAGAGCCCGGTCTTCGGCCTCGCGCGCCCAAGGTCTCGGATGGTCCTGGTCAATGGAGAGGTGGGGGTGTACGCCCAGCCGGACTACTGGGACGGGGGCCAGGCCTTCTACGAGATGAAGGCCTATCGGGCCGTCCCTCCTCCTCCGGACGTCGCGCTCCAGGTCCGCATCTTCCAACTGGCCTTTCCCGGCATGCGGTCCTTCCTGGCCTGCTTCGACCGTCACCACGACCCGGTCGAGACCGTGCTGTTCGAGGTCCCTCCCGCGACGGCGGACGAACGAAGTTCCCTGCTGGAGCTGCTCCTTCGCGTCGGACGCGAGCTGGGGCATGAGAAGGTGCTGGAGTACGTCGACGTCCAGAAGTTGGCCTACTCTGTGTCGGTGGCTCAGGGCTGACCGAGAGCTCCTCCGACCTGCGCCCGTCGGTTCGGTCGACAGGTTACTCCTCTTTGAGCCGATACTCTTGGATTGGCCCAAAGTTCGCGTCGTCCGGTTTCACACGCTCGTCCGCGGGGCCTGGGTCAGTCCGAGACCCCGGCGTGCGCGAGCACCCTTTCCAAAAGCTCTTGGGAGTCCTTCCACGGCTTCGTAGTCGCCCCGAAATCCACGAGGTCCGGGTAGTAGCGAGTGCGGCGTCCTTCCCGCTCGAGCGAAGAGAAGCGCATCCGGCCTGCCGTGTCGTACACGAGAGAGGCTGCGCGACGGGAGGCTCCATCGTCCTCATAGAAGACCACCACGCGGTCGCCGGGCAGCTCGCCCCGCCCCATCTGGAGGAGGAGGAAGCCGACCTCGACATCCAGGCCTGGACGTGCCGCCCCGAAGGGCCAGTAGACGAAGTACTGGTCCACCATATGCTTGCGCACCAGCTCGAGGAACTTCGCCGTGCTGTTCCAGGGGTGGAGGGGTTCCTCGGCCTCCATCACTACGGCGGCGGCCCCGCGCTGGGAGAGGAGGTGGGCGAGGGCCACTCGCACCTCGAGCGGCCGCAGACCTCCGGACCCCGGCCAGGTCCAGGCAGAGGGCAGCTGCGATCTGAGCGGTTCCAGGTCCTTCGGTTCTTTGCCGGGAAGCCACTGCGAGGGCCCGAGGACAAGGATGGTCATGTGGGCACCGTCAGAAGCTCGGCAGTTCGTACCCCGAGCCTCTCGCGGTGCGCCTCCACGGCATGCTCCATCGTGCGCAGGACTTCCAGCATGGCCTTCCCGCGCGGAGAGAGCTCCACATGCACCGGGACCGGCCCCCCATGCGGGCGCTTGGCGGCACGGTCGCCGCGAACCCACACCAGGTCGAACCCCGTCAACTGACTAACCAGCCGGAGGAAAGCTTGGGGGTGAAGCCCCAAGACCTTGCGGACCTGCTCGTACCTGTCGACCGACCCTCGGGAGAGCAGCGCGAGGAGCCTCCACGCCTCCGGGTGGGCGAGCACGTAGGCAAGGGACTTCGGGGGAGCCACCATCACCACACGTGACGGAGAGCGACGTATTTCAATCCGAGTACGTGTTCGGTCCCCCTGACGGACCTCGGCTCCCGACCAGGAGTCCGGAGTTCGACCACGTCACCACTCGGCCATGGCATCGTGCGCCGACCTGCCAGGACGGAACCCGAAAGGGTGCCGGTGGAAGGGCCCCGGCATCACGCGCACTCGGGCCGGTATGCCGCTGGTCCCTCGGCGCGGCGTGTCCTCTCTGCCTCCTTCTTCACTTGCGGGTCCATCCCGGAACAGGGGAGTGGTCACCGACGAGAACTGGGCAAGGACCCGAGGTGGCGGGCTCACCACGGCAACCCGTCGCTCGAATGCGCATGCCTGCGTCACCCTGTCAGGGGGCGCCTTCTTAAGCTCCCCGCTCGTTGGACCTCTCTCCGGAACCCCCCTTCGGCCAACGCCCAGCGTCCGCCAGTCGGGGCGACAGAGAGCCCATGAGCGACCCCGAACCCCCTAGCCCGGTAGCGAACGCACCGGCAGAACCCCAAGAGTCGACCTTCGACGACCTCCCCCTCCATCCGACGCTCCGACGTGGCGTGCGCGACATGGGCTACCGTGTCCCCACCCCGATCCAGCGGAGCACCATCCCCGAGGCGATCACCGGCCGAGACCTGATCGGAACGGCGCAGACCGGCAGCGGAAAGACCGCGGCCTTCCTCCTGCCGATCCTCGAGCGCCTCATGCACCACCCTTCAGGACGAACCTACGCGCTCATCCTGACCCCCACGCGGGAGCTCGCCCTTCAGGCCGAGGGATTCCTCCGTCAGCTCGGTCGGCACACCCGGATCCGAGGGGCGGCTGTCTACGGCGGTGTGGGCATGGAGCCCCAGGAGCGCGCCCTACGCGGGGGCGCCGAGGTGATCGTCGCCACCCCCGGTCGCTTGCTCGACCACATGAGCCGCGGCTACGTGGACTTCCGAAGCCTCGAGGTCCTCGTCCTCGACGAAGCCGACCGCATGCTGGACATGGGGTTCATCCCGGACGTCCGACGGATCCTGCGTGCCCTCCCCTCACGACGGCAGACCATGCTCTTCTCCGCGACCATGCCCCCCGAGGTCGTCCAGCTCTCCCGCGACTTCCTCCACGAGCCCCGGATGGTCCGGGTCGAGGAAGCGACCGTGGCCGCCGCCGGGGTGCGTCACCGTGCGCTCGCCATCCCCCAGCACCAGAAGACCGACCTGCTCGCGGTGCTGCTCAAGGACCCGTCGATGGAGAGCGTGCTCATCTTCACGCGGACGAAGCACCGCGCCGACCGGTTGCTCCGTTCCCTCCATCAGCTCCGCATCGACGCCGGGGTCATCCACGGCAACAAGAGCCAGAGCCAGCGGGTGAAAGCGCTGGAAGCCTTCCGACGCGGCACCCACCGCGTGCTCGTGGCCACGGACATCGCGGCCCGGGGCATCGACGTGGAAGGGATCTCCCATGTCGTCAACTTCGACGCTCCCCAGGACCCGGAGACCTACGTCCACCGGGTCGGTCGGACCGCCCGGGCCCAACGTCAGGGCGAGGCGATCAGCTTCGTCACCCGCGAGGACGAGGACGAGTTCTCCCGCATCGAACAGTTCCTGGGCGAATCGATCCCCCGCGAACGGCTCGAGGGTTTCCGGTACGAGGAGGCTCCACGGCGCGAGGCGCCCTCCTTCGGCCGCGGCGGACACGGTGGGAGAGGCCGCGCGAGCCCGCGCGGGGGAGGGCACCGACCCGCGTTCTCCAACGAGAAGCCGTCCTATCCCGCGACCCACCAACGGTGGTAGTCGGGGCGAGGACCCTACTCACGTGCCCCCTACCTGTGGTGTATCAGGACAAATTGCCGCCCGGACTGTCAGGAGATAGTGCCGCCATCAGCACCCCCCGGATAGGTCGCCCTGCACAACAGCTCCCTCTGGGAGTCGATAGGGATTTGTCGGGCCACAGGCTGCGGGTGGGTGACCCTGATGCCCTCAAGACTGCCAGCCCTCAGCCTGCCGATCGAAACGCCGCGGTTGTCGCTCCGACTACCCTCTCGCGGAGATCTGCCAGACCTTACTCGAAGCTTCCGCGACCCTCGAACCGCACGAGCAGCAGGCGCCTACCTGCACTCACGAACGGAGAGGGACCGTCCAGCGCTGATAGTCTCTCGAACGCTGAAAGAGTACCGAAGGGGGGAGCACCTCTCCTTGTCCGTCGTACTCCCGGACCCTACGACCTGCATCGGTCGGGTCGGACTCCGGGATCTGGACTGGACGCATCGCAAGGTGCAGAGCCTTTCGTTCTGGATTGACCCGAAGCATTGGGGTCGGGGTTACGCCACCGAAGCGGCCTGGTACCTCTGCGACGCGGCCTTTCGACACCTTGGCATGCGCCGGGTCGGTTCCTCGGCCCTCGAGAAGAACTTGGCGTCGCTCGCCGTGCACCAGCGCCTTGGGTTCGTGGAGGAAGGGCGGGAACGCGAGGCTATCTGCGTGAGAGGGCGGTGCATGGACACGGTTCTCTTCGGTCTGCTGGATCGAGAACTGCCCTCATGGGAGAGAGTCTCCAAGAGGTCTGGACTCTCGGACCGGCCCGCCTGACCTTCCTAGCCTGGGGTCGTTGCAGACCTCGGCCGGTGTCTTCCACCCGATGCCCCCGTGGAGGCGCACGTGGTTGCACTGGCGCCGGAGCGGGTAGAGCTCCCGCCTGAAGTGGCCGCGAGAGCGGAAGCGCACCCGCCCCACGAGCTCCTGGGCCAGGATGCCGTGGAACCGCTCGAGCTTCCCTCTTCCACGAGGGTGGTACGGCCGTCCGTAGATCACCTTGACCTCGTGCTCCTCGCAGAAGCGACGGAACCCCCTCGAGATGAAGCAGCTCCCGTTCTCCAGGTAGGCCGCCTTGGGCTTGCGCCCGCTCTTCATCGCCCCCCAGAGGTCGTTGATGGCTTCCCTTGCTCGCTCCCTCCGGTGGGCACGAGCTTTCAACAAGTAGCACGAACGATCGTCCAGGATGGTGTGGACGTGACCTTGCCCGCGCCCCCCTTGATGCGGAAGTCGTAGACGTCCGCCTGCCAGAGCGAGTCCACGTGCTTGCGCTGGAACCGACTGATGGGCTCGGGCTTTCGGACCCGGCGGATCATGAAGCCATGCCGTATCAGCGTTCGATGGACGGTGATCAAAGCGACCTTCGCCCCTCGGCGAATGAGGCCCGCGTGGATCCGCATCACGCCCCATGCGAGGTTTCGCCCGCGTAACGAGAGGATGCGGTCGACAAGGTTCCCACGCATCCGGTTAGGGCTGCGCCGAGGCCGACGGGACTTGCTCCTCAGCCACGGGGCTCCGTTCTCACGATAGTGCTGGCACCGCTCGGGGTCCTCTCGGAGACCCCGCACAGCGTGCAGATCTCGGTGGATCGATCCCCACGTTCCAGGTGCTGCTTGACGGCGTGTGGGCGAAGTCAATCACCTTCCCGGACCAGGTCCACCCCTTCCCGGGGGCGCCAATGTGTCCTGACAATTCAGACGGCCCGATGTCGTGATGCTCTACGCTTACCGACGCTCTCCTGCGTCCTGCGAGCCCGCCCTACCCTTTCGGCGCGCCCTCACGGGCACGAACCCCTTCAGGTCCTTCCGTCGTCAGTCCCTGCTCTCGGCAGACCTGGAGGATCCGATTGAGCCCCGCGAGCGAGATCCGGTGACCGCGCCGCTCGAGCTCCTCCAGCATCGGTCGCCGTTTGATCGGCTTGGAGCTCGCCCGTAGCACCTCCAGCACGAAGCCCACCGAACCTTCCGGAATGCCGCCGCTCATCCGAGCCCCGCGATCCCCTCTCTCGGCCCGACCCTACACCGGAGGAGGGGGCCAAACGGGAGGTGGGGG
>JAGWLG010000112.1 GCA_028864975.1 Thermoplasmata archaeon
TTCCGAACCGTCTCCGTCGCCGCTGGAAGTCGCGGATCGCCCGGAGAAAGTCGATCTTGCGGAGTCCGGGCCAGTAGACATCGGCGAAGTAGAGCTCCGCGTAGGCGACCTGCCACAGGAGGAAGTTCGAGATCCTCTCCTCTCCGCTCGTTCGTAGGACCAGGTCGGGGTCGGGGAGGTCCGCGGTGTACAGCCGGCGGCTCACGGCCGCTTCGTCGATCTCCTGAGGCCTGAGTCTCCCCGCGGCGACCTCCTGCGCGAGCGCCCGGATCGCACGGAGGATCTCCTCTCGCCCGCCGTAGGCGAGAGCGACGTTGAAGGTGTAGTCCGTGTAGTCCTTCGTCCGTCCCTCCGCATACTCGATGGCCTTGACCACGTCGGGTCGTAGAAGCTCCCGGTTCCCGATGGCATGCACGCGTATGCGGTGGCGGTGCACGCGGGGATCGTCCCCGACCTTGCGGAAGTTCTCCTCGAAGAGGTCCATGAGGTCACGCACCTCCGCCGGGTCCCGGGAGAGGTTCTCGGTGGAGAGCGCGTAGACCGTGAGGATACGTAGCCCCACCTCCAAGCACCAGTCGAGGAGCTCTTCGAGCTTGTTCTTCCCGCTCGCATGCCCGAGGGAGACCAAGAGCCCCTGCTCCCGCGCGAACCTTCGGTTCCCGTCCATGATGATCGCGAGATGTTGGGGGACAGGCCCCGCCGCGCGGATCTCCTGCAGCAGTCGTGCCTCGAGCGCCTCGCGGGCAGCGTCCGCGAGCGTCTCGCCGATATGGGTCTTCTTTTCGGGCACGGTCGAGGTTCCCGTGTGGAAGGTCCCTGACCTGGGATAAGCGTTCGCGATTTGTTGGACCGGGCCGCGCTCGAACGGCAGAGGTTAAGTGGGGACCCCCATCGGGTCCGCGTCCAAGGGCCCGTAGCTTAGACCGGCTGGAGCGCCCGGCTGATAACCGGGAGGTCCGGAGTTCAAATCTCCGCGGGCCCAAGTCCCCCTTCAAGAAGCTTTGGATGAGACTTGCCCTCCCGGGAAGTTGAAGTCTGGCATCTCCTCCCTGGCCGGGAGTTGGCTTGACCGGAACTCCGGGCCGCCCGTAGACCGGGTCACGTCAGGAGGGCTCCACTATCGGTGATTGGTCGAGGACTGGAATCGCTCAGGTCTCCCATAGCGCAGGTCACCCTCGTACGAGGCGCGGATCTCCCGGACGTTACTCTCGAAGAGGCGTAGGTCCCTCAGGCCCCTTGCATAGACCGCGTGGATCTGCGGGACACGCCGTCGGTAGAACGCCACGCGATCCTGCCAATCCCTCCCCATGAGGTTGGCTCGACCTCGAGCAATCGCGTCCAGCGACCGCCGTCCGAGAAAGCCGAGCCCCGTGAGCTCGAAGGCTGGATCCCCGATGCAAGCGTCGCCCCAGTCGATGATCCCAGAGACCCGCTCCCCGTCCCAAAGGATGTGGTCCGGTCCCAGGTCGCGATGGAGAACCACAGGCGTGAACTCGAAGTTCGACCTTGTGGACTCGAACCAGGCCCAATCCTCGCGCACTCGCCTCCTCACGTCGGGGGGGAGTTGCGGGAGCAATGTGCGCGACCAGAGCCTGTCGCAGCGAACGAATCCCCTTCGCCAGGCCTCCGGTGCGCCGCCAGGGAGATCCGACGGGAGAACCTCACGAATGGGTATCCGTGCAAGGTCTGACAGGAGCCGACCAAGTGCTTGAGCGACCTTCGGCCGCTTGGAAGGGTCGAGGCGCTGAAGCGACAAAGGCTCCCCCGGGAGGCGACGATAACCCACGAAGGGGCCGCGCACTCCGGCATGACCCTTCCCTACGAAATGGAAGCTCGGGACCGCGAGGTGGAGGCATGAGGAGAGGAGCGGGAGGAATCGCGTCTCCTTCTCGAGTTGACGAGCGTTCTGTAGGGTCCTTGGGAAACGGAAGATCCACTCCTCTCCTACTGCCAGGACGATGTTGTCCCATCCGAGGGATGAATCGGTCGCTTGCCCCCAGGGAAGGGAGGGAAACTGGCGCTGACCCTCGGTTGTGCAGCGCTCCCGTTCTGTCTTGGTGGAGGTCGAAGTCGTCCGTTTCATGCGCCTCGCCTCTGAGAGGGCTTCGACAAGAAACGGACTTCAGCTCTCCGAGACCGAGGGAATCGGGCACCTTCGGGTGGACCACTCCGGGGACCGCAGGTCCAACGGATGACTCCCGAATCGAGGACCTCATCGCGAATGGCGAAGTTCTCGCAGGCGGCGCGGCGGTCGGGTTGGCATGAGGGGAGCATCGTTCCTCACCGAGGGA
>JAGWLG010000053.1 GCA_028864975.1 Thermoplasmata archaeon
GGGTTACCGAACATCTCCTTCGCGCCCCAGGAGAAGAGCGCGTCGCAGAGGGCGCGCGCGACCTTCACGCCTTGACCTCGTACAGGGGGTCCTTGCCGGAGGCGAAGCGCAGCACATTGCGGAGCGCCTCGGTCAGAAGCCGTTCTTGCGCCTCGAGGGTGACCCCTGCGCTGTGCGGCGTGAAGACCGTCGCCGGGTACTTGAACAGGTCATCCTGGAAGTTCGGAGGCTCCTCGGGATAAACGTCCAGAGCGGCGCGGATCCTCCCCTTTCCCAGCTCCTGCTTGAGCGCCACGAGGTCGACGAGCTCGGACCGGGCGGTGTTGACCAGGATCGCGTCATCTTTCATGGATGCGAGCTCCTTCGCACCGAGAATGCCCTTGGTCTCGGAGGAGAGGGGGAGATGGAGCGAAATGATGTCGCTCGAGGCGACGAGCTCGGGCAGCTCGACATAGGTCAGCCCGAGCGTGCGCTCCTCGTCCTCCTTCAGACGGAACTTGTCGTAGTAGATCACCGAAACCTCGAAGGGGATCAGGCGCCGTGCGACCTCCTTACCGATCCTCCCCGATCCGACAATGCCGAAGACCTTCCCGGCGAGGTCGTGGCCTCCGGTGAGCGGCGGCCAGAACCCTTCGCGCATCCCCTTGTCGATGTTCCCGAGGTCCCGTAGAAGGGCGAGGGTGACCATGATCACATGCTCGGCGACGCTTTTCGCGTTCGCACCCTGGACGTTGGAGACGCGGATGCCACGTTTCTGGCAGAGTTCAAGCGGGACGTTGTTGTAGCCGGTCCCCGCCACCTGGAGGAATCTGAGCTTGGGATAGCGCCCGAGCGCTTCTTCGGGGATTGGAGTGAAGGGCGTCAGCGCGAGGATCTCCACCTCCGACATGGGCCCAGGCCCGTCGTCGACCAGCTCTCCTGCGACCTGGACTCCGGGGACGACCGCCTGCAACCGGCTCTTGACCATGTCGACGTCGATGAACGACGGAACGACCGCTCGGACCTTCATCGGTCCCGGCGAGGAGCAGGTCCCCTAAGAAGGTGGGCCCGGTCGGATTCGAACCGACGACCAACCGGTTATGAGCCGGACGCTCTCGCCACTAAGCTACGGGCCCTGGGGGGCCCAGAGCCTTCCCCCATTTGAATAGGGGCGCCGTGGATACTTTGGTCTAGAAAGCACGGCTCACGGGAGTGGCGACCTTGACCGACATCGTCTCCTTTTCGGCGGAGCTCTTCTCCCCGATGGCCTCGCGTGCCAGGTCAGGGTGGTGCTCAAGCACGCCCTCCCACTCAGGGTAAGCTTCCAAGTGGGCCATCTTGGGTCGAGCGTCTCTTCGAGAGAAGAGCACGGCGTGGACCGCGAAGTGGGGGGTGCCTTCGAGACGGTACAATGCCCTGACCACGTACATCGAGGGCTGAGAGCGGATCCTCCAGAACGTCCGAGTGCCCTCGGAACGGCTCTCCGCGAGCTTCTGACCCTGATAGACCAGCTCGTGGAACGCGGTCCCGTCGGAAGCGAACGGACCCACCGCCAGCTTGAGCTCGCCGATGGTGGGGGAGCCCGGGGTCACTCGAGGGCCGCGGTGAAGGGGCGAGTGGACTGCCGGCGACATGCGTCTAACCGACCGACCGCGAGGGCGGCCTTCAAGGCTCTGAGTTGACACTATATAGTAGAATATAGTGGAACTGCTGTAACCAAGTTTACGAGGTATCCTGCTCCCGCAGGGCCTTCGTCGGGAGGATACCACGTCCCGGCCCTTCCCCCGTGACCATGTACACGACCCGGTGCCCAATGTTCACTGCGTGGTCCGCGATCCGCTCCAGGTGACGGTTGACGAGGACGAGGTGGGCCCCGACCTCCGGATCGAGCGTGCGGTCCTTCATCGCTTGCACGAGCTCCTTGAAGACCTTGTCGTGGAGGTCGTCCACGGAGTCGTCGAACTTCGAGATGTCTTTGACCGACTCGGCGTCGCGGGTCGTGAAGGCTCGGATCGCGGTGTCCAGCATGTGGATCGTGAGGTCACCCATCCGGATCAGGTCCGCCAGTTGAGGGTGATCCCCCATCTCCAGCTTTCGCAGCCCCTCTTCGGCCTCGGTGATATCGCGAGCGTACCGACCGACCCGGTCAAGGTCGGTGGTGATCCCCAAGCAGGTTGTGATGGTCCGCAGGTCCTTCGCGACCGGGGCGTGGAGGGCGATCAGGTCGACGCAGGTCTTCTCGACCGCCAGCTGGAGTCCGTAGATCTCCTTGTCCAGCGTCGCAACCTCCTCGGCCTCCGCGGCCTCCTTGCGATGAAGGTCATCCATCGCCTTTCGGATGGCAAGCTCCGCAAGGTCGGCGAGCGTCCGGACATCCTCGTTCAACCTGTCCAGTCCTTGTGCGAGTGCCTTTCGTTGGACCCCCGTGCTCTTCATCCGAACCTCCCCGTGATGTAGTTCTCCGTCAACTTCTCCCGTGGCTGTTCGAAGATACGCTTGGTCGAGTCGAACTCGATCAGACGACCCTGGTACATGAACGCCGTGAGATCCGCGACACGCGCAGCCTGCTGCATGTTGTGCGTAACGATGACGACGGTGTAGTCGTTCTTGAGCTCGAAGATCAGGTCCTCGACCCGTTGGGTCCCGACCGGGTCCAGGCTGGACGTGGGTTCGTCCATCAGGAGCACCCGAGGGCTGACGGCCAGGGCCCTGGCGATGCAGAGACGCTGCTGTTGACCCCCCGACAGGGTCAGAGCCGGTAGGTCGAGCGACCCCTTCACCTCGTCCCAGAGACCGGTCCGGTGGAGGGCGGAGACCACCGTCTTTTCGATGACCTCCTCGGACTCGCCATCCAGGCGCAGGCCGAAAGCCACGTTCTCGTAGACCGAGGTGGGGAATACCGTCGGGCGCTGGAAGACCATGCCGATCCTACGCCGTACCAGGACGGGGTTCACCTGAGCGTCATAGATGTCGCGCCCCTGGTAGAGGACCTTACCCTTGACCCGAAGGGCGTGCAGTTCCACCATCCGGTTCATCGAGCGCAGAAGGGTCGTCTTCCCGCACCCCGAGGGCCCGATGATGGCGGTGACCTTGCCTTCAGGGATGTCCAGGCTCACGTCACTGATGAGTGGCTTGGCCTTCGCGAGGACGGAAAGTCCCTGGACCGAGAGAATCCCCCCCGCGCTCCCTGGTCGCGCGACCGACGAGACCGGCGGGGCCGACTCCGAGGTCCCGACCGGGAGCGTGGTGCCACAGAAGGAGCAGCGGAAGGGCCCGGAGGGGAAGCCGGGCGGTACAGACGTCCCACACTTTGGGCAGAGAAGGACCGAGACCTCCTTCGTTGGAGCGGCCGAGGCGACATGCACCGGCGCTCGCCGATCCGGGCTCATTCGTAGATCCCCGCGAGGCGCTGCCGGTACCGATCAGAGAGTACCTGGACCACGATGTTGATTACGAGCACGATGACGATGAGGAGGAAGGCGGCCTGGAACGCCAACGTCAAGAAGGTCCCGTACGACCTCGGGAAGTCGTAGAATGCCCAAATCCCTCCGGTCAGGAAGGCCGTAGGCTGCATGAGGTTCTGGACCGGTGTCGAACTCCAGCCCGCGGTGTAGACCAGCGGAGCTGCCTCTCCGAGCCCCAACGCCATGGCGAAGAAGATCCCCGTGAGGATCGTCGGAAAGGCGATCGGGAACGCGACGCGACGCAAGTACTGGATCCGATTGGAACCCAACGCGAGGGAAGCTTCGCGTTGGCTCGGGGGGACGTTCGAGAGGGCGATGTCGGTGGTACGGAAGATGTACGGCAGCATGAAAATGCCGAGGATGATCCCTCCAGCGAGGGTCGTGAACCCCCAGTGGGTATAGAGGACGAGGGCGTAGTAGCCGAAGTATCCCAGGACGATCGCCGGAACGCCCGCGAGCACGTTGCCCGCCAACCGCGCGAGCCTTCGGACGGGGGGCGGGGCGAACTCCGCGGTGTAGAACCCGGCGGAGATGCCTAGTCCTGCTGCGATCGCCGTTCCGAGCGAGATCAACACCAGCGTCCCCACGATCATGGCGTAGAGGCCGCCGCTCTCCCCCACCTGATTCTCTGTCAGGACCGACCAGGACATGGTGGGGAGAGCATAGGACGAGACCCACCCGACGAGGTCGAAAAGGGGGAAGAGCACGGCGACAAAGGCGAGAAGCAGGACCCACCCAATGACCCGATCGAAGAGGATCCTGCGCCGCAGACGTCCTGACGTTGGAACCAGGTCGCTCCCGAAGCTCGCTGGAGTCTTCATCCCCCACCTCCGAGAGTTGTCGCGGTCGCAAGCTCGACCCGGGTGAAGCGCTGGGCGACCAGATTGACCACGACCGCTATACCGAGCAGAACGAGGGAGAATTCCACCAAGAGGATGAAGAGGTCCGGATAGAGCAGTGCACTGTCCAGCTGGGAGAAGATGAACGAGGCCACAGTCGTGCTCGACGCGTACAGGCTCGGAGGGAGTGCAATGGAGGTCCCACCGATGACCATCGCGACGGCGACGCTTTCCCCCAGCGCCCGACCAAAGCCTAGCAGGACGGCGCTCCAGAGGCCGTTGCGGGCGACACGCATGCGGACCCGGCGCACGACTTCCCAGCGGGTCGCCCCGAGAGCGAGCCCGGCCTCGACGAGCTCTCGGGGGACGCTGCGCAAGGACTCACGCATCAGGGCGGTCGTCAGCGGGATGATCATGATCGTGAGGATGAATACCGCGAGGAGCGTCCCCCATGGACCAATCGCAGAGTCCGGTCCCCCGAAGCCCGGAAGCCATCCCAACACGTCCTTCAAGGAGGGCTCGAGGGCCATTCCGAAGTACGGCGCGAGGACCACGAAGCCCCAGATGCCGTAGATCACGCTCGGGATCCCGGCGAGGAGATTGGTCACCATGGACAGCAAGCGGCCGGGAAGGGGAGGAAGATAGACCACCGAGGAAATGGCGAGGGCGAGGCTCAGCAGGGTAGCCAGGACCAGCGAGAGGCCGGCCGTGAGGAACGTCCCCACCAGGAAGACCCCGATCCCCCAGCTCGATGCCTCAGGCTCTCCTGGCACGAAGCGGTACTGGAACCCCCAGAACGTCCAGCCGAAGTCCTTGAGCCCACTCGCGATGACCAGTACCGCGATTACGGCCCCAAGCACCACGAGGGGGATCATCGCGACGGGACTTCCCAGCCATGACGCTATGGCAGAGGAGGGCTCGCGATCTTGTTTCGAAGAAGATGGTGGGGGCGAGGAGTTCCCCGCCCCCTCGGGAAAGGGTTGATCGATCGGCGCGCTCAAGCCTGGTACTGACCTCCGCTCATCCTATCAGTTGCTGATCGGGACCGCCTCCAGAGCCTGCGTGTCGTACCCTATGACGGCCGCGGTCAGGGGCAGGAACGAGACCTTGGACGCGTACGCCCCACCATAGGCCAACGCCCACTCGAGGAAGGTCACGACGTCCTTCATGTGGGACTGGCTCGCTGGCGAGGAAGATATTAGCAGATACTCGAGGTTCGTGTCCGGGTAGGGGGACGGATAGGCCGAACTGGCGAGGGTACCCCCTGCGCCGAGGACGAGGTTCGTCGCTCCGGGAACCCCTCCCAGGATGAGACTGATGGCGACGCTGGGAGGCTGCAGGTTCTGCAGGCCGAGATTGGCGTCCTGGCTGACCGTGTAGGCAGAAGGCAGGATGTAGTTCTGCTGGCCGGCCCCGCCCGAGCCAACCACCCCGTTCACGTTCGCGTTCTGATCGCCGAGGGCGGCGTAGGCCAGACCGGCCGTCGCGTTGATCTGCGTGAGGTAGCTGATGCCGATGTACGCCACCCCATACTGTGTGTTCCCCAGGAGGGTGACCATCCCGGAGTTCCCCGTGGCGGACGGCCCCACCGGCCAGGTAATCGTCGTGCCGTAGTTCTGGCCCCACCCCTTCCAGGAGAGGAAGCACAGCGAGCTGAACATGAACGTGTCTCCGCTGCCATCCGCCCGATGAATCGGCACGATCGCGTTCGACGGGAGCGTGACGCCAGGGTTGGCGGCCTGGATGAGCGGGTCGTTCCAGTGGGTGATTGCGCCCTGGTAGATCATCGCCAGAACCGACCCATTGAGGTTCAGGTGGGACGAGATGCCCGGGAGATTGTAAACGACCAACTGGGACGAGATAGCGATCGGGAAGTTGACCAGATTGTGCGAGGTCGCTGTGCTCGGGATCAGGTAGGCGTCCGTGCCGCCCATGTCGACCGTCCCGGCCTCGGCAGAGCTGATGCCGGTCCCGCTTCCCGTGCTCGCGGGTGAGAGCGCGATGTTAGGGTATACGGCAGTAAACGCTGGCGATAGGACCTGCAGGTACGGATAGATCAGCGAAGATCCGGTCTCAGAGATTGTAGTTGTCTTGGCCCCACCCGTTGAGTTGGGCATGGCGTACTTGGTGATGGCATACCCCGCCCCTATGCCCACGATCAGGAGCAGGACCCCCAGCCCGAGGGCTGCGCCCTTGGACATCGTGGAGCTCTTTCTCCGGACCGTTCCCCCGGAGAGGTCATCGTTCGGTCGGGTGGCTTGGCTGCTGGTCATGCGTTCTTTCCTCCTTGGTTTGGGATCATGGTATGCCCTGGGATCCTAGGTGGCCGCCTTTCTGGGCCCGTCCAGACGTGGCAAAGGGAGGCGATCGTTGGAGAGCAGAAGGTCGTGGGACATCCGTACCCCTTCCGCCCGGGACGTGCACCCATTCGAGGGCAGCCCGATCGAGGCAGAGTTCGGCGATGTCCGCAACGTAGGCTGCCGAGCGATCGATGGAATCCAGGACCTGTGCGATCCACGCCGCGGTGAGAGGTGGGATCTGCGACGGGGCCTTCCGCGAGAGAAGATTCTGGAGCAGGGCCATGTGGCTTGCGTGAAGCGATCCTGCGGTGTCCGCGATCTCGTTCGAGGCTTGCGCGTCGGGCCGGCTGATCAAGGGGATGGCCCGTTCTAGAAGCTCCAACACCTGTCCATAGAACTCGACGACCGAGGGAAGGCGAGGGGGATGGGAGCCTGTTCGAGGAAGGCTGGCAGAGGCCCGTCCGATTCGGACCGCGTGGTCGCCAATCCGCTCGAGGGCACGAGACGTCGCGAGAAGATGCAGAGCGGACGATGCACCATTCGGGAGGATGGTCTCCGCTGGCTCGCGCAGGAATTGGGCGGCGAGCGTTCGATGGAGGCGCCACTCCAGCCGGTCGATCTCGTCGTCCTGACCCTCCCAGTACGAGTCGTCCTCCGTCGTAGGAGCTTGCGTAAGGCACTCTCTCGCACGCGACTGAAGCTCGAGCACCCCCCGAGCCATTCGTACGACGACGGCGACCGGGTCCGATGGGCCGTCTCCCGAGATGTCGCGGAGCGAGATGGCCGAGGATCCCTCCGAGACCACCTCCATTCGTCCGCTTCGTCGAGCGAACTCACGGACCGTTCTCGTGGCCTCCTTGGACAACCCGCTTGGGAAGGTCAGGACCAGGTCGGTGGTGCCTGTGAGATATGCTGCAACCAGACATCGAAAGAGATGCTCGAGCGGCTCCGACCCACCCACGTGCAGGGCGGCCTCCCAGCCTTTCCCACTCGCTCGCACGTCCTCTAGGAGCAGTCGGCCAGGCCCGGCGTCGTGTACTCGGAGGCTGCCCCCCTGTTCGAGTCCGTTGCTACGGATCCACACGCGGGGAATCGAAACCACAACTTCGCCCTTTCCCGAGCGACGCAGATGCCTTACGACCTCCCGGCCCCCTCCTTCGATTCCCGCTCGGGGCTCTGAGGGCACCTCGACCATCATCTCGCTCCACATGGCGCGGTCGAGTGGGCGAGCTTCCCATTGAAATATATAGAATAAGACAGTAGACTATAGTCCACCACATAGATGCTTAGGTATGCGAGACCGACCGGGAACCAGCTCGAGAGGGTAGGACATCGATACGAAAGGACTCGACCCCCCTCGTCCTTTCAACCGAAGCCCACCACGGTGTCCCCGGGCCAATCGGGCATCCTCGGCCACACACGGGAGATCGGGCCCTCACTTCTCGACGTCGGGGCGGGGAGTGAACCAAATGTATGACTATGTAGTTCACTATAGTATCAGCAGATACCTGTTATCTTCCGCGGACCAACTCCACCGCCGATGGCGGACGAACCGGCTCGTGAAGTGGTCTCCATCCCGACGATGCGGACCGCGGCGCGAGAGCAGCGGAAGATCCTCGCTGCCCTGGATTCGAGCAGGACCAAGTCCTTCCATCTCAAGACCATCGTCATCGCGGGAATGGGGTTCTACTCCGATGCGTACGACCTCTTCGTCATCTCGATGGTCCTCCCGATCCTGGCGTTCCTACCTGGAACCGGCGCGACCTCGAAGTTCGAAGTGTCGGCCCTGGCGGCCGCCGCGCTCTTCGGGGCCGTGGCCGGACAGGTGTTCTTCGGATTCCTCGCGGACAAGTTCGGCCGAAAGAGGATCTATTCCGTGACGCTCTCCGTCATGGTCGTTGGCGCGATTGGGAGCGCGCTTTCGGGCCCGTTCATGGGCATGAACCTCGTCATGGTTCTCGTGCTCTGGCGATTCCTACTCGGCTTCGGGGTAGGAGGGGATTATCCGCTGTCGGCCACCATCATGAGCGAGTACAGCAACGTTCGCAATCGAGGACGCCTGGTGGCGAGCGTCTTTGCCATGCAAGGTTTCGGGCTCTTGACCGGGGCCTGCGTAGCGCTCGTAACCATCGTGGCCTTCCCAAACAACTTGGATCTGGTCTGGCGAAGTGTCCTGGCGTTCGGTGCGGTTCCCGCGCTCGCCACCATCTACTTCAGGACCAAGATGCCGGAGACGCCCCGGTTCCAGCTCGCAGTTAGTCACGACACTAAGTCCGCAGCACGCACCGTCTCAGCGCTCACCGGGACGTCGGCTACCGCGCAGGTTTCTGGGACACGCTCTTCGACGAACATTCGGGTCCCACTTCGGACCTTCTTCGTCAACTATGGTCCGGTTCTCTTCGGAACAGCGGCGTGCTGGTTCCTCCTGGACATCGCATTCTACTTCTCGAACATCTTCAATCCGACGGTCCTGACCCACATCGGTTTCGTGACGAAGGGACTGCCAACCCACCAGGTCGTCCTCAACCTCGCCGAGGGGAACATCCTGATCGCGGTGTTCGCGACGGTCCCTGGATACTGGGCTGCGGTGGCCCTCATCGACCGGTGGGGCCGACGTGGATTGCAGATCCTGGGGTTCGGGGTGATGGCGATCTCCTTCACCTTCCTCGCCGTCTTCTACAACGAGCTTCTTGCGACATCGCTCCTGTTCTTCCTCGTGGTCTACGCTACCACGTTCTTCTTCGCGAACTTCGGGCCCAACACGACCACTTTCGTGATCCCTAGCGAGGTCTATCCGACACAGTTCCGAGGGACCGGGCACGGGATCTCCGCGGCGTCCGGGAAGATGGGCGCCGCGATCGCCACGTTCTTCCTCCCGCTCTTCGTGTTGAGCGATGGGCTCCCGGCAACCCTGATGGTCCTCGCCGGCGTCTCCTTCCTAGGCTTCCTGATCTCCTTGGCGGTGACTCCAGAGACCGCCGGCCGGGCGCTCGAGGACGTCTCGAGAGAGGACGAGCTCCACCTCATGGTGGAACGGTTCTCGGGCCACCTCGAGGGGCTCGTTGACGCGGTGAAGCTCGGGGCCATCGAGCTGAAGATGCTCCTGGACAACCCGCCCACGGAACAGGCCGTGCGGATCACCCGAATTCGAGCCATCGAGCATAGCGCCGACGAGGCGGTCCACCAAGTCTACGTTGACCTCAACAACAAGGTGATGAAGAGCCAGGTCCGCTCGGACGTCGGCGCCCTGGCGTCGCACATCGACGACATCATGGACGGGATCGAGAGCGTCTCCGCCCGAATGCAGACCTACCATTTCACCGAGAGCAACGCCGAGCTCCGACGGTTCGCGGACATCGTGGTCCAGTGCGTTGACCAGGTGGGGGTTGGGATCCGGGCGCTCGACCGGCTCTTGCAGGGCGAGAACCAAGAGCTCCAGAGGGCCATCATCGAGGTCAACCGCTTGGAGAACGAGGCGGACGACCTGCTGCGGGTCCTGCTAGAACGCTTGTTCAACGACTCGAAGGACCCTGTCGAGATCCTGAAGCTCAAAGACCTCTACGAGCGCCTTGAGGTCATCACTGACCGATGCGAGGACGTGACCGATGTGTTCCAGGACCTGATGGTCCGTTACGTCCAGACCTCGACCTGAGCGAGGTCGGGGGATGCCCGCCGCCCCCAAGGTCGGGGAGCCGGGCTCGGTGGGCGGGGCAGGTCGCAGCGCCGCCGCGCGGAGTTTCGGGAGCGCGCGGAGCGCGCACCATTCGAACCGCGGACCTTTCGGTTAACAGCCGATCGCTCTACCGCTGAGCTACGGCGGCACCGGGTGGCCCGACCCCGGGGGCGGTATTTACCTTTCCCGTCGGGAGCCCGCCGCCACAGCCCTCGGCACGGGGGCGACCGCCATGGGGGCATTCTTCGCCCGGAACCCCGCGGCCCTGTCCTTCAGATGCTGGATGATGCTGTTCATCTGGTCGAGCGATCGGTCGAGGTCCCGCCAGAACTCCTTCGACTTCTCCGTCACCACGGCGCCTTCCGCCGAGGGCTCAATGACCCCCTGTCGCTCGAGCAGGTGGAGCGAGTACCGGACCTTGTGAATAGGGAGCTTGAGCGCTTCCGATAGGCGGATGATGCCCATGGGGTGATTGTCGGAGAGGCGCTCCAAGATGTCGACGTTACGGGCGAGGAGCTCGAGCTCCGCGAGGATCCTGTCGACAAGGATCGTGCCCTCAACTTCGTCTTGGACCGGCTCTTCAGGGTTTGGCATGCTACACCTTGTCCGAACGAGGGTTTCGCCGGTATTTAATGGGTTGTTCATCCGGTGCTGACCCAAAAGTGGTGCATGCCAGGGGTTCCCACCACCGGGTGGACGCGCTCAGCCTCCCACATTCGTCGGTGGGATCTCGAATCCCTCCTCCCCATCGGCAGAGAGAGCGGACGGGCTCGCGCCACACGGGAATCGGAGGTATGCGGGCCCGCCGGGATTCGAACCCGGGTCTGAGGCTCCGGAGGCCCCTGTGATATCCAAGCTATACTACGGGCCCGTTTAATATGACCCAAAGAGACCAATGCTTGGCCCGGCATGACGCTTTTCGTATGGCCCCACGTCCGGTGGTGAGGCGGCGCCAGCAGGTCCTCCTTGAGCAGCGAGAAGTGGGTTCCTGGTACCGAGATCACGCCTCCGCAGCGACAGCACGCACACAGCTCGACCAACTTGAACTCTTCTCACGCAGGGTGGGGAAGGAGCCTCTCGAGCTCCTCGGCCTGGCCAAGAAGGAACCCCGGGTCCTCCGCGAGCTCGTCCAGGGATACATCAACGACCAGCAGGGAGTCGGGAGGAGCTCCCGGTACGCCCTGAACACGTGGTGGGGAGTCCGGTCCTTCCTCGCCTACCACGAACTCGCGCCAGCGTGGACCCCCAAGCTGAAGCCAGTCGCCGACGACGACACTACCGAAACGGTCCCCTCGGTCGAGCAACTGCGCGGAATCCTCAACGTCCTGTCCGACCGCGACCGGGCCGCCGCGCTCCTGATGGCGACCTCGGGGATTCGCGGTGGGGTCCTCGCGGTCCAGGAAGGTCCCTCGGACGGGCTCCGCCTGAAGCATCTTCCCGAGTTGCTGCTGAAGCCCGAGCCCCACTTCGCCAAGACCCCGTTCTTAGTGAGGGTCCCCTCCCATCTCGCGAAGGGCTCTACCGTGTCGAAGCCGCGTGGCTACCTCACGCTCGGCAATGCCGAGGCTGCCGAGGCCATCGTGACCTACCTCAAGACACGCCTCAACGCGGGGGAGCAGCTGACCGCAGACTCCCCCCTGATCACCGGAGACGGGGCCGGGCCTCCGCAGAACCATCGAAGGTCCAAGGACGGCGAAAGAGTGATGGCCCGCAAGTCTCTCGCCCTGACCATCCGCCGGGCGATGGCCAAGGTTGCCCCCGACGGGACCCACTGGCACACCCACACGCTGCGAGCGTGGTTCTCGACGCAAATGGAGGCG
>JAGWLG010000028.1 GCA_028864975.1 Thermoplasmata archaeon
ATGACCAAAGTCTATGGCGGGGGGTGTCTCTCCATTCACGGGCCTCTCTCCTTTGGGTTCTTGCGGTTCCCAACAGGGGAGAGGTTCCCCTCGCCATCAACAAATTCCTACACACCACTCCGCGTGGGAGGATGGGCCTTGGAGGGGAACATCTATCGCTTCCCTCCGCTTACTGGCCCCGTGCCCGACCCTCCCCCCCCGGAGCCCCCGGGTGACGTTCCTCCTCTTCCCAACCCGGCGTTGGAGGCCCTCCGACGGGTGCAACGGGGCACCGGCGCCTTCGTCTTCGTCGCGGGTGGGCCCCGACAGGCCCGCTCCAGCCTCCTCTCGACCCTCGAACAGAACGCGAAGGACTTCGGCTGGGAGACGCTCCGGCTCAGAGCCCATCCTCTGGATGGAGCCGTTCCGTACGGTGCCTTGCAACCGTGGCTCTCCCAGTGGTACCAGCCCATCGTCTCAGGTGAATCCTCGAGCCCGTCGGCGTCCAGGGCCGGCCCAGCCTTCGCCATGCCCTTGGTGGGGCTGATCGCCGGGCTCCCCGCGCAATCGGCGCCGGAGACTGGCCCCTCCCCACGAAGTCCATCCTCCTCGGCCCAACGGACCCTGCGGGACCGGATTTTCACCCCTGCCCAGCTTCGGGCGGAGCTCGTCGACCTCGTGCAGGGGAGGACCCGCAAGAACCCCGCCGTTGTGCTCCTGGAGGACGCGGAGTTCCTGGACGCCGCCAGCTGGGAGTGGTTCGGCTTCCTCGGCGACCACATGTTCGACCTGCCCATCGCGGTCGCGCTATCCCTGGCGGAGGAGGATATCCCCGATGAATCGCTGCGGGAGCGGCTCGCGTCGGCACCCTCCGCGTGGTGCCGCCTGGGCGGCGACGACGGCACGGGCCTCGCTCGTGAGCAGCTCAGGGGGAGGCTCCGTGCACTTCCCGCCCGAACTCTGGAGGCCTTGCTGCTCGCGGTCCTGGCCGGACCGGACTCGGACCGCACGACGTTGAAGGCGCTCCTGAAGGTGAACGACCGCGAGCTCAACTTGGCGCTCTCCCCAGCGATGGACGCGGGACTGCTCCGGCTCCTCGATGAACACTACGAGAGCGCGGAACCCACGCTGTATCCGGACCTTGCGGGGGTGGCGAAGCCCGCCGACGTGGCGTCGACCCACCGCGCCCTGGCGATGCTCATCTCCAAGCGCCCCACGCCCCCCGAAGGGAAGATCCTCTTCCGTTTGAGCGACCACTGGGCGGAGGCCGGGGAGGTTGGCCGAGGGGTCCCCGCCCTCCTCGCAGCGTCCCGGGAGGCCGAGCGGTGGGGCGCGCCCGAGCTCGCCGAGAAACGACTGCTCAGGGCGGTCCTCCTCTCCCAGACGGACCCGACGACCCGAGGGCGTGAGCTCGAGGAGAAGTCCTATTCGGAGCTTGCCCGCCTTCGGATGCGAGCGGGCCATCCGGCCGAGGCCCGCGACGCCTACCACCGAGCCATATCCCTGGCGAAGGAGCGCGGAGCCCGCGCCGTACAGTGGGCCGGCTACATCGCGGGGCTCTCGGATGCGCAGACCCGGCTGGGAGGACATCCGGACGAGCAGCTCAAGGAGGCGCTCGCGCAGGTCGAAGGGAGGTCGAACGAGCTCGAGGCCATGCTCCTCAGGTCGCTCAGTTTCTACTACCTGGAACGTGCGAGGTTCCACGAGTCGATCACCACGGCGGAGAGGGCCTGCGAGCTCGCCGAGAAGGGGAATGATGGCGTGCTCAAGATCCGGGCGCGCAATTCTGCGGCGAGCGCGTACATCTTCAGTGGCGTGATGCCGGAGCGGGCTCGGACCCACCTTCTGAAGGCGCTGGAGCACCGCAAGGAGATCGAGGGGACCGCGGACGAGATGCTCCTCGTCAACGTGATGGACGGGCTATCGCTCCTCGAATGCGGGCTGGGCAACGAGGCGGAGTCGCTTCGCTGGGGGGAGCGATCGCTCGACGAAGCTCGTCGGTGCGGTTACGGGACCTCGTTGCTGCTCGTCCTGGGAAACCTGCCCGAACATTACATCCACACGAAGGACTTTGCCCGGGCGAGGGAGCTCACCGAAGAGCTTCGAGCCTCCGCGAAGCGCCTGAACATCCCCGAGCGGGACAATTCCTATCAGCAGCTCTTCCTGGTCGAGGGGCGCATCGCCGCCGACACCGGGGATGTCGCGACGGCCAAGGAACGGTTCCAGAAGCTGATCGCGAGCTCCGAGAAAGGTGGCTCTCGAGTCTTCCTCTCTCAGGCTCTGGTCCATCTGACCGTCCTCTGTGCACGGAACCACGAGATGGAGCAGGCTCGGCAGTTCCATCGCCGCCTCGAGAAGGAAGGGCTGCTGAAGACCCTGGTCGGGGAGAACCGCAGGCTCTTGGACGAGGTCGAGCCCCTCCTGCACGGGTGAGCTCAGACCTGTCGAGCTTCGACCGGCGAGCCCGCCGTCAGAGCGTTCTTATACGTATGGTATGTTGCGACAACGCACGGAGGTCCTGGGGTGATCCGCCGCCCGACACTTTGGCTGGCCCTGGCCCTCGCGTTCGCGAGCCTCGCGATCCTTGTCGCGGGAGGCACCTTCGGCTCCACTGACCTTCGCTCGACCTCGGAAGTGGCCCTTCTCCCCACCGCGGCCCATCTCTCACCGGCCAGTGCATCGGGTGCTTCCCCCTCCTCCCTCGGGAGCTTCTCCACCCCCTACGGCTCCTTCAACCTCCCCCAGGGCGGATGCACCACCGGCCTCAACGGCACCTGCCCCCACTTGACCCCCTCCATCTCCGCCTCCCCCTCCAAGATCTGCCGCTCGGGCGCCACCGGATGCGGCGGCGTCCCCTACGACACCAAGGTCACCCTCACCGTCAACGCCACCGGCACGACCCTCACCAGCCCTCCCAACGTCCAGGTCGTCTTCGTCGTCGAGACCACCCTCTTCGACGGCGTCTATGACGACCTCGCCGGCGAGCCCGGGCTCTCCTCCTGCGGAGGACCCTGCGCCGAGTCCAACGGCGTCCCCTTCTTCACGGCCAACGCCGGGACCATCGCCACCAAGATCGCCACCCACTTCGGCGCCTCCACCTCCTCCTGCAACCCCACCGGGCAGAACTCCGTCTGCTTCGCCTTGGTCGACTACTTCTCCACCCAGGGGGCGGACCATGACGACGGGGACGGGAGCGAGTACAACCCCGACGTCACCACCTTCGTCCCGGCGAGCCAGTTCCAGGCCCAGGTCCAGAACACCTTCCAGGCCTTCGAGCTGGGCGGCGGATGGGTCTACGGCGACTCCGACTTCTCCGACAACACCCTCTCCTCCTCCGCCATCACCGGGGTCTACGGCGCCGAGCGCGGCAGCGGCCTCGCCTGGAACCCCAACGCCGACCACGTCATCGTCTGGATGGGCTCCTCCGTCCCCCGCGACCCCAACTACGTCTCCAGCTACGCCCCCACCGACTCCAACTTCAACTCGGGGAACTCCGGGAACTGCGAGCCCCCCTACTTCGGTGGCCAGCCCAACTGCTACGGCTGGGCTGAGCCCTCCAACTCCATCGGCGCCTACGCCAAGGCCAACAACATCGTCATCGACACCGTCGACCTGGCGAACGGGGTCACGCTCCTCAACGCTGGGGACTACCTCTCCACCGGGGCGCCCGCCCAGGCGGACGTCAACCACGTCCTCCAGGCCGGCTGCGACATGGCGGTCGCGACGAGCGGCAGCTGGGAGGGCCCGAGCGGCTTCTCCTGCTCGGCGGCCGCGACAGGGACGGGGCAGGGGAACCTGACCTGCGCCCAGGGGTCCAGCTGCGAGGCGCGCGGGGCGGAGTACAACCCCGCCCGCGCCTGGTCGACCAACCCCGCCCTGGGCTGGGCGCTCACCAACATCAACTTCCCCTCCACCTCCTCGAACGTCAGCGCGAAGGGGACCACCGGGGACACGTTCAACTACATCCCGGCCCCCTACTTCGCCGTCGACTCCGCGAAGGGGTTCACGGTGAAGTGCTCGCGCCTTCCCTCGAGCCCCCCGCTCCCCGGGCCCTGCAGCGCGACCCCCCAGTTCGGCCCGTTGGGCTCGCTCAACCAGGGGGTCGGGTGGGCTTGGCCGGACAACACGATGTACCTGGGCGACAGCTGGTCCGTGACCTTTGACGTCATCGCCCAGCCGAGCTACCCGAACGGCCAGCTCAAGCTCCCGGTCCCGTTGGATGCCTGCCTGCCCCCACCCCAAGCCGGCTCGGGTCCGTGGTCGACCGCCTGCAAGCCGATCCCGGGGAGCGGACCCGCCTCGTACACCAGCATGGAGTATGTCACGTATGCCGGGTCGCAGCTCTCTCCCGCCCAGTCCTTCCCTCCGGCGTTCGTGACCGTGGTCTCGCCGTACATTCCGCCTCCTCCACCTCCACCGCCCCCGCCGCCTCCGCCTCCGCCCCCGCCGCCCCCTCCGGGGATGCCGGTGCTGAACCCTGTCCAGGTGCCGCTCGCGAACCCGCTCGCCAACCCGCTGATGAACCCCGTGGTCCAGCCGGTGGCGCAGGTCCTGTCCACCCCGACCATCAACGTCAACGTCGTCGCGAACCCGCTCGCCACCCCGCTCATCACCGCCGGGTGGATCGGGACCTTCTCGGTCCTGGGGGTCGCGACGCGGGTCAAGCAGCGTCGGATGGTCGCGATGCGGAACGTCTCCCAGGGCGCCCGCAGGGGCGCCCCCGGCGGCGGGACCGCCTCCATCGGGGTGACCGAGTAGGCAGAGGTCGAGGCCAGGAACACTGGGGTCGTGGAGGGCTAACCAGAAAGACCCCCGAGGAATGACCGCCGTCGTGCGGATCGCAAGTGCCGCAAGGAGACGACGCGGGCCGACCGGCCCGGTGCGGGGCACCCTCGGTGCCCTCGCGCTTCTCTTCGCGCTGGTCGTCCTCCTCGTTCCCATCGCTGGCTCCTTCGTCTCGACGACGCACGAGCTTGGGCCATTTCCCAAGGGAGAGGTTGCGGACTCTTCCTCAGCCCCACCCCCCCGCCTGACCGTCGCCGCCTCTCCGACGAGCGGCACGGCTCCGCTCCAGGTCGAGTTCTGGGCCAATGTCACGGGAGGTACCGGGACACCCCAGATCCGGTGGAGCTTCGGGGATGGCGGGGCAGGGAGCGGTTCGCCGATCGTTCACCCGTACTCGCAGCCTGGATGGTACAACGCGACCGCCAACGCCACCCTGAACGCGTCCGGCTGGTCCCAGACCGGGGTCGTCACGATCCACGTGACGAGGTCGGGGGCGGGCGGTCCCCCGGAGCTCTCGCTCTCCCCGGTGCCTTCGGCCGGGAACTCTCCGCTTCCGGTCAACCTCACCATCTCGGCGAGCGGAGGGACCCCACCCTACTCCGGAAGCGTCTGCTTCGGCGACGGGTCGCCCTGCGTTTCTCTTCCGTCGGGATGGAATGGGGCGCCGATCGTCCTGAATCACACCTACATCGCGGACGGTACGTTCGCTATCGTCGCTTCGGCGCAGGATGCGCAAGGGACCTCGACGTTCTCCACGACCGCCCTCTCGGTCCAGAACCCCTCCACGCTCATTGCTTACGGCATCGAGTCGCCCGGGTCGGGGAAGGCTCCGCTCACCGTGAGCTTCGAGGCACAGGCCAGCGGCGGGACCGTACCGTACACCGCCGTCTGGGACTTCGGGGATGGGACCACCGCCACGGGAGAGGTGGGAGTGGTCCTGACCCACACCTACACGAACGGAGGAACGTTCATTCCGGCGCTGACGATCCACGACCACGCGGGTAGGTTGTCGGCCCCCTATACCCTCTCTCCGATCAAGGTCCAGTCCGCGCCGCCCCCGAAGAGCAACGCTTCGAACTGGCTCACCGGCGGGTGGTTGGGGCAGAACAGCACCACGATCGGCGTCCTCGGGTTGATCCTGGTGCTGATCGTCTTCGTGCTCCTGGTCGAACGGCGCCGTCGGGAGGAGATCACGAGGCAGGCGCGCGAGCTCGTCGAGGAGATGGAGAACGCCAGGGAGCTTCCGTAAGGTGGGATCGCTCGTGGGTCGTCGCCGTCGCTCCCTGCTCCCCCACCTCCGACCGTTCCTTCTTCCCGCGGCGTTTCTCCTGCTCGTTCAGGTCCTTGCGGGCGGGGCTTCGGGGGTGGGAGGTGGGGCTCCGTACCCACCCGCTTCGACGCAACCTTCGCTCTCCGTCGCCATCGCGGCGAACCTGACGCAGGGAGCCGTGCCCCTGCTCGTAGACTTCCAGGCGACGGTCTCGGGGGCCGGAACCTCGGCGCTCCTCAACTGGTCCTTCGGGGACAACACTTCGTACCGCAACACCACCGCGATAAACGTCGCGCACTACTACAGCCACGTCGGGGTGTACAACGTCTCGGTCGAGACCGCATGGTCGAGCAGCACGGCCACCAATTCGATCAAGATCATCGTTGAACCCTCCCCGCTTCGGGTTACGCTCGCGGCCCTCCCGCTCACCAAGTCGCCGTTGACCGTCGTGTTCCACGCGAACGTCACCGGGGGGACGGGGACCTACAGCAGCCTCCAGTGGGAGTTCGGCGACGGCCGGACCGGCAGTGGGGCTGACCAGCTCGAGACCTACCTCAACGCAGGGACCTACCTGGCGAACTTCACGGTGACCGACAGCGACGGGGCCGTGGTGACCCGCAATGTGACCCTTCACCTCACGCTGCCTCCGACCAACGCCACGGTGGGGCCGACGTTGGGATCGATCGTCCTGAGCTACCTTCCCTGGGCCATTGCCATCATCGCTGTCATCGTCGCCATCTTCTTCGCTCGCCGGCCTCCGCGGAGGAGCTGGCCCCAGGGGCCCGAGGCGGCCTCGGGAGGTGCCTCCGGACCGAGCCCTGAGGAGGGAGGGGACGAGGGCTCGGCACCGAAGGGGACCCACGCACCCAGCACGTCCATAGTGGAGCAAGCGCCGTCGCCAGCGCCTCTACCCTTACCCAAAGTGTCGGCGGCGGAGGTGTCAACCCCGGTCGAGGGGGCTTCCGCCACAACGGAGGGCTCGCAGGTGTCCTCCCTCGGACCGAGCGACCTGGCCCCTGAGCCTACGACAATCCCTCCGGTGGAAGTCACGGCCCCTCCGTCCGAGCCGTCAGCGCCCTCGACGACGGCCGAACCCGTCCCACCCTCTCAGGAGAAACCGGAGAGACCCCCCGTGGTCCCCCGCGAGACCCTGCGTCTCTCGTTCCGGCTCGTCGTGCACATCGCAGCCCAAGGGGCGCTCGGGTCGCACGAGGTCGCGCCGGCGTCGCTCACCCAGGCCGGGATGGCCCAGGCGATGGGCGCGAAGCAGAACACCATCGCGACCATCCTGAAGCGGCTCGAGGTCGCGGGCGTGCTCACTTCCGACGTACGACATGTGAAGGGAGCTCCGCGACGGATGAAGGTCTACCGCCTCACGACCAGGGGGGAGGCGCTCGCCAGGGACATTCGTTCCAGGCGATCGGAGCGCGGGAGCCACACGCTCCGGGGCCCACGACCTGACGAGCCTGGGGAAGCGTAAGCCACCCGACCCGGCTCAGTCCTCGGGCGCAGGGAACCCTGGGAGGAGCGGGTCGTGAGGACTACGTCGCTCGGGGGCTCCGCGCCCCTCCTCTTCGTCCCCGCCCTTTCGGAAGAACTCCCGGGCGATCTGCGGGAGCTCGTGAACGACCTCGAGGCCGGGCATGGCGGCCGCAAAGGTCTTGGCCCGTCGGTCGAGAATGACCCCCAGCCCCCGGTCGTGCTCGCTTCGGATCATCCGACCGAGCGCCTGGAGCATCGCCCGCTGCGCCGGGGCCCGCATGGCATACTCCCACCCGTGTCCCGTGGTGTGGTCGAGGTAGCGCACGAGGGCCTGGCGCTTGACCGTCGGGCGGGGGAAAGGGACCCCGACCAGGACGACGGCCTCGAGCTCCTCGTCCGGGAAGTCGATCCCCTCCGCGATGCGCCCTCCGCACACGCCCAGGAGGACCCCCGCCCCCGGGGAACGCTTGAACCCCTCGACGAGCTTCCAGAGCCCCGCGGAAGACAAGGAACGGCTCTCCAGCACGGCCCCCCGGGGGAGCGCGGAGGAGAGGCCCATGGCCAGGAACCGGTCCAGCAGCGCGAAGCTCGGGAAGAAGACCGCGGTCTTTACCGGGAGCGCGCGGAGCGTTGTGACGAGCGCATCGTAGAGGCGGCGCAGCGCGTCCGGGTCCCCCGCCACCTCCTCGTGCCGGCTCGAGACCTCGGGGGCGTAGAACAGACGGCGGTGCTCCGGCGGGAAAGGGGAAGGGACGGTGAGGATCTCGCTCTCCTCCGGCAGCCCCAACGTATCGCGGTACTCCTCAAGCGGAGCAAGGGTCCCGGACATGTGGACCGAGAGATGGCAGGCGCGCACCGGCGCCGCCGCCTCTCGCGCGTCGAGGGCGTAGGCCTCGAGCTGTCGCCGAGGGCTCTTCCGCGCGACCTTGACGTACTCGGGAGGCTCGGCCCGAGCCCAAGTGAGCATCGTCTCGGCGACGTTGCCCACGTACGACCGGGGGAGCCGACGCACCTTGCGCCGTTCCTCCCGCAACCTCTCGCCCCACTCGGCGAGCTCCATGAGCATCGGGTTCAGGTCGCGGCTCGTCCCTCCGAGCTCGATCAGGAGCCGCTCTTCCATGACCCCCGGTGGGAGCAGGCCGTCCTCCTCGGCCGTGAACTCGTCCACGACCTCCCGGTGGGCAGCGTGGACCGCCTCCACCAGGCCCCGCGCCGTGCGAGGGAGAGAGCTGGCGGAAAGGAGCGGGAAGTCCCCTAGCTCCTGCAGCTCCGCCCGGGCTCGGCTGATCGTCTCCTCCCCTAGGGTGAGCGAGGCGACCTCGCGCAGGAACTCGGGAAGATTGTGGGCCTCGTCCACGACCAGGTCGACCTGGTCCGACGCGACCCCCATCCAGTCGAGGAGCGAGCGGCGTATCCTGGGATGGAAGTAGAAGATGTAGGGGGCGACCACGAGGGAAGCGCTGCGCGCGAGCCGCTTCGCGAGCTCGTACGGACAGAGGTTCTCCTGCTTCGCCCACTCGGCGAAGCGGGGCGAGTTGGGGACCTCCTTCGCGACGTGCTCCTGGAGCGTCGGGAGGTCGGACGACAGCAAGCGCCCGTAGTAGGGACAGCCTTCAAGGTCGGTGAGCTCGAGCGTACCGGAGGGAAGCGGGGTGGTCGAGCTCGCGGCCGGGGCGTCCCCTCCCGGGGAGGCTTGGGCCCCCATGCGCTTCTCGGTCGCTCGCTTCCGGTCGGAGCAGAGCTTTCCGAACTCTTCCGCCGTCGCGGTCTCCATCTCGGTCAGGTCCTCGAGCAGGAGGCAGCGCCCTTGCCGCCCCTCGAGGGAGACCGCGAGGATGGGACTGCCCATCCTCCGTGCGATCGCCTGGACCTCCGAGAGGACGTGGGCCCCTTGCGAGTGGGTCCGGACCAGATAGAGCACCTTGTGGCCAGCCCTTCGCCCGTGGGCGAGGAGCGGTGCGAGGGCGCTGACGGTCTTGCCGGAACCCGTGGGGGCGTCGAGGAGCAGGACCCCACCTTTCTCCGTATGGCGATGGACCGCCTCGACGATCGCGGTCTGGGAAGGCCGGAGGCGGTAGGGGAAGTACGAGGACCAGGGGGGCTCGGGCTCATGCAGAGCCGGGGAAGCTTGCGCCGCGGCGGGCCCGGGAACAGGAACGGGGGGCTCCTCGGCCAAGGTTCTCCTCTGGTGTGGGGGAGCTCTGCGGAAAAAGGAGAGGGTTCCACGCGAAGCCTTGCTGAGGAAGGGGAAGCGCGGGCCCCTGAAGAGACCGGCCTAACCGTAGGAGTAGCGGACCCCGTAGGGGCCCCGGGGCATGTTCCACGTCACGGATCCCTGGTCGCAGGCGATGGCGCATGTCCCGCACTCGACGCAGTCCTCGTAGCGGAACACCAGCTTGCCATTGATCCGGTTGTAGCACTGCGCGGGGCAGGCGTAGGTGCAGAAGGAGTGCGGGCACTTCTCGCAGATCGCGGGCTTGACCGTGATGTGGGCATGCTCCTCGCTGTCGGTGTTGAACTTGAGCGAGCCCAGCCGGCGCTTGATCTCGATGGCCTGGAGGGGCGCGGCCGTGCCGCTGGGGGCTGCCGCCGCCGCCTCGGTCATAGAGAGAACACCGCCGTAACCGCGTCACGTCCCAGGGCCGTATAGGGTACCGCCGACCCTTTCACCGTCTCTTCCAGGAGCGAGCGCAAATGCTCCTTCGGCTGCCCCTTTTCGGTCATCATCCGCCGGAAGAAACTGGAGAGGAGCGCGGGGTAGGCCTGGTGGAGCCGTGGGTTCCAGCGCAGACGCGCGGCCCGAGGATCGGCCTGGCCGAGCCCGTCGAGCATGCCCGCCGCCCGGAGACGAGAAGGGTATCGGGCGAGCATGCGCCCCGAGGTGTCCTTCGTCTCGATCGCCTCACGAGCGGTGGCCGCGGCCGCGGTCGCGCTCTGCAGGGTCAGGTCCGCCCCTCGCACGGCGATGCCGGAGGAGGCCCCCGCCAGCGCCGCGTCTCCCACGACAAGGAAGCCGTCGCCGTAGAGCGACATTCGAGAGGACCTTTTCGTGGGGATGGAGAGCGTCGTGGTCGAGCGACGTGCGCCGCCTCGGAGGAAGGGGGCGATCTCAGGATGGGTTTCGAACCGGTTCATGACCTCCTTGGGACCGATCCCTGACGTCGACACTGACCGATCATGGACGACCACGCCGACATGTACCGAGGCGTTCCCCGGATAGACGAACCCCAACGCCATGGCGCCCTTGGGGAGGTACCCAAGGACCGTTTCGAAGGTGAAGCCGCGTCCAGGCCCCGCGCCGAACTTGTCATCCACGCGGGAAGGGGGGAGGTCGAAGACGCTCTCCACAACGCTCTCGTCTCCGACCCCACCGGAGCGAGCGCCCGCTCGGACCCCGGACTTGGCGGCCAGGGGGAGGACCCCAGGGTCCTCGAAGATCGTCAGAGCGGCTTCCGAGCTCTTTCCGCCGGCCTTGACCCCGGTCACACGGCCCGCCCGGTCGGCCAACACCGCTTCGACGACGGCATCCTGCACGACCGTGGCCCCCGCGCGTTGCGCCCGACCCCGTGCCCAGGCCTCGGCCGGGGCACGGTCCAAGACCCACCCCGTTGAGGTGGTCGCCCAAGCCAGGTCGCGGAAGTTGATCGAGAGCGCAGCGTCCGAGGTGAGGAAGCCGACCCGCCGTTCGACGATCCTCCGCAGGAGCGGCGCTCCGGGACCCTTGCCGAGGGGACTCGCCGCGACGTCGGTCCGCCACAGCACCCCTCCCGCGGGGCGAGGGGCCGAGCCGCCCTTGGGCTCCAAGAGCAGCACCGAGCGGCCCGCGGCCCGCAGGTCGCTCGCGATCAGGCCGCCCGCGACGCCGTTGCCCACGACGATGACGTCGAACCGCTCCGACATCGAAGGCCCTCGGCTTGGCTACAGGGCCCTCCTAGAAAACGCCGCCGCTCGGGCGACATCACCTACGACGGCGCACTTCTCCCTGCTCCCCCATAGGCGCGCGCGAGGGCTCGCTCGGCGCTCTCGAGCGGGGCGGGAAGGATAGGGTCGAGGTCGACCGGCCCTTGGAGCAGCACGGGGTGCCGCCAAGAGCGCGACCGAGCCGGTCAGAGCTTCTTGAGCTCCTGCACGAGCTTCGCGACGGTCTCCTGAGCGTCGCCGTAGACCATCCGCGTGTTGTCCTTGTAGAACAGGTCGTTCTCGATCCCCGCGAACCCCTTGCCCTGGCCGCGCTTGAGCACCAGCACGTGCTTGGCCGCGTCCACGTCGAGGATGGGCATGCCGAAGAGCGGGCTCCCTTGGCGGCGGGCGGCAGGGTTCACCACGTCGTTCGCTCCGATGACCATGACGACGTCCGCGGAAGCGAACTCCTGGTTGATCTCGTCCCGGTCGAAGAGGTGGTCGTAGGGAACGCCGGCCTCCGCCAGCAGGACATTCATGTGCCCGGGCATCCGGCCCGCGACCGGGTGGATGGCGAACTTGACCTGGACGTCCTTCTTCTCGAGGACGTCCATCATCTCCTTGACCTTGTGCTGGGCCTGGGCGACGGCCATCCCGTAGCCGGGGGCGACGATGACCTTCCCTGCGTAGGCCAGGAGGGCCGCGGCATCGGCCACCTCCATGGGCTTCATCGAGCCCTTGATCTCGGTGCCGGTCTCCTCCTTCGAGCCGAAGGCGCTGAAGAGCACGTTCGAGATCGACCGGTTCATCGCCTTCGCCATGAGCAGCGTCAGGAGCGACCCTGCGGACCCTACGAGCATCCCGGCGACGATCATCGCGTAGTTCGAGGTCGCGAAACCGTCCAGCCCGACCGCGATCCCTGTGAAGGCGTTGAAGAGCGAGATCACGACCGGCATGTCGGCACCGCCGATCGGTACGGCCATCATGAACCCGTAGGCGAGTCCCAGGACGAAGAAGAGCAGCAGGGCCGTGTTGATGCCGAAGTAGGGAAGAGCGACCGTCGTGCCGATCGCCCCGACGTGCCCGCTGTCGTTGAGGAGCGTGACCGCCCCGAAGACGATGGCCGCAAGGAGCACGATGACGTTCACGAACTGCTGTCCGGGGAAGGTGATCGGCTTCTGCCGCATCCAACCCTGGAGCTTGAGGAAGGCGATCAGGCTCCCCGCGAACGAGACCGCGCCGATGAGCCCCCCGACCACGGCGAGCGAGAGGTACCCCACGGTGTCGGTGCGAGCGATGAGCGCGAGACCCGCGATCCCGGCGGCGGCCCCGCCCCCCATCCCGTTGTAGATCGCGACCATCTGGGGCATGTCGGTCATCTTGACCCGGATGGCCCAAAGGTAGGCGAGGCCGCCGCCGAGCAGGACGGCCACGGCCATGAGCGAGAGGTTCACCTCGAGCTGGCCGGTCGAGATGCCCGGGTTGACCGTGAGGAAGGCCTGCCAGCTGATCCCCGGAAGGATCCCGGAGATGAGGATCGCGAGCAGCATCCCGGCACCCGCCCAGAGGATCCCCTTGCGGGCCGTCGCGGGGTTGCTCATCTCGTGGAGCGCGTAGATGAAGAGGATCGTGGCGAGGATGTACACCCCGTCCTTGACGTAGCCGAGCAAGACCGGGTCGACCATCTCAGGACTCCTTCTTGCCGCCGCCGGGGCCTTTCTTCGACCGGTCGAACATCTCCAGGATCCGGTCGGTGACCGCGTACCCGCCCGTCACGTTGGCCGCCCCGAGCACGACGGCGACGAACCCGAGGACCTCTTCGGCGGGGTTGGTCGCGAAGGCGAGCGCGACCATGGCGCCCACGAGCACGACCCCGTGGATGAAGTTCGAGCCGCTCATGAGCGGCGTGTGCAAGAGCGAGGGAACGCGCGCGATCACCTCGTAGCCGGTGAAGGCGGCGAGCACGGCGATGAACGCGGCCGAGATCGGGTCGATGGTCGTCACTTCGCGCCCCCCGCGAGCAGGTCGCGCGTCGGGGCGTACTTGACCTCCCCGTTCGTCACGAGGACGCTCGCGGCCAGGATCTCGTCGGTGAAGGAGGTCGTGAGCTTGCCGTCCTTGCCCACCAGGAGCTCCAGGAAGGCCTGGAGGTTCTTCGCGTAGAGCTGGCTCGAGTGGAAGGAGAGACGGCTCGGGAGGTTCAAGGGACCCAGGATGCTGACGCCGTTCACGACCACGGTCTCCCCGGGCTTCGTGAGCTCGCAGTTCCCTCCCGACTCAGCGGCCAGGTCGACGATGACCGATCCAGGGCGCATGTGCGCGACCATGTCCTTGTCGATGAGCCGGGGCGCTTTCCTCCCGGGCACGTTCGCGGTGGTGATGGCCACGTCCGCGTCGGCGACGGCCTCGGAGACGAGCTTCTGCTGCATCGCCTTCTCTTCGGCCGTGAGCTCGCGTGCGTACCCTCCCGTCCCTTTCGCATCGATCTGGAGCTCCAGGAACTTCGCGCCCAGCGAGCGGACCTGCTCGCCCGCTTCCCGGCGCACGTCATAGGCCGAGACCATCGCCCCAAGACGGCGGGCCGTCGCGATCGCCTGGAGGCCCGCGACCCCCGCACCCATGATCAGCACCTTCGCCGGCCGGACCGTTCCTGCGGCGGTCGTGAGCATCGGGAAGTACTTCGGACAGGCCTCGGCGCCTAGGAGGACGCTCTCGTACCCGGCGACGTTCGCCTGGGAGGAGAGGGCGTCCATCACCTGCGCCCGCGTGATGCGCGGGACGAGCTCCATGGAGAAGGCGGTGAGCTTGCGGTCGCGCAGCGAGACGATGGTGTCGAGGGCGCGGGTGGGGTTCATGAAACCCACGACGATCGCGCCCGGTTTCATCCAGGCGACCTCCTCGACGCTCGGAGGCTGGACCTTGAGCAGGATGTCCGCCGAAGCGACCACGTCCTTGCGGTCGGGGACCACCTTCGCGCCGACCTTGGCGTACGCTTCGTCGGTGTAGTACGCGTTCGTCCCCGCGCCGGCCTCGACCTTCACCTCGACCCCAGACTTCGTGAGGCGGGCGATCACCTCGGGCGTGAGGGCCACCCGTCGCTCCCCGACGGTGGTCTCCCGAGGGACGGAAACGGTGACCGGCATGGGCTTCGCGCGGTCCCACGCGGACGGGTAGATATTGGCTACGGAGGCGGGGGTCCCGACGAGGGGCCGCGACAATCCACCTTCCCTCCGACAGAAGACGTACCGGTTCGGGAGGACGTTGACGGGCCCGCGAGTGCTGCGAGGGCCTGGCCCTCGCCCTACGCCGGTGACAGCGTCGGTCTAACCTTCCGCGGGCTCGGACCCGGGAGCGTCGTGCTGGCTCTGGAACGCGGATCCGGCTCCTGGCTCCGGTGTCGTGGAGGGGACGGCCTCGGGCGCGACCTGCATCGAGGACGCGGAGCCCTCGACCGGCTCTTCCGGCTCGGCCCTTTGCGAAGAGGACGTAGGGGGACCGCGCCGCGACCGACCCCTGCGGTAGCGAACGAGGAGAGCGGCGAGCACGCTCAGGACCCCGAGGAGAGCGAGGTCCAGGACCCCCACGAGCGAGGTCGGGTAGAGTATCGAGAGGGGTCCTGGCAGCCACCCCGGCGGGCCGCCATGCGCAGCGGCCGCGGGCGGACTCGCGGGCTCCGTGAAGGAGACCGTGTTCGAGGGAACGCTCGAGTAGGCCCCGGCTCGGGAGAACATGAAGCAGCTGTAGAAGGCCGACGGGGAGAGCCCGGTCACATTGTAGACGGTAGAGGCGGGAGGTATCGAACCGATGACCCGGGGCGACGCCCCTGCCGAGGAGGAGGTGCAGTTGAGGGTGTAGCTGCCGATCGAGGAGCCCGCGGTCGGGAGCTGCCAGGAGAGGACCGCGTATCCCGGCCCGACCTCCCCCACCGTCAGGTAGAGCGGGGGTTGGGGCAGTGCGAGCGTGGTGCCGGTCACCCAGACGCTCCACTGGCCCTGACCGGTCGAGTTGACGCCCGCCAGCGCCAACCAGTACTGGGTCGCCGGCGTCAGACCGCCGAAGCTGTAGGTGGTCGACGCCCCGCCCAGCGTCGCGATCTGGAACCCACCTTGTCCACCCGTCGGGGGAGAACCTCCGGCAGAGTAGCCGAGCGCGTAGGAGATGAGCGTCCCGGGAGGGGGGGTCCACGCGAGGGAGATGGACGTCGTGGTCTCTCCCGTGACGGACAGGCCCGCAGGCGCCCTCGGGACATTGTAGAGGACCACCTCGGTCAAGGTCGAGGGGGAGGAGGACAGGACGGTCAGGTTGGTGTAGGCCTGGTTCAGCGATTGGACCGACATCCCGCTCCCGGTGACCTGCCACTGGACGAAGACGAAGCCGGGATTGGGGACGGCGAGGAGAGGGTAGGGGGTCCCGACGGAGGCCGTCACGTTCTGTCCGCTCGAGTAGGTGCTGCCCCCGATCTCGACCGAGGCGGCGTTCGCCGGGAAGGAGACGAACGTGATCGCGGTCCGGGTGACGAAAGAGACCGTGACCGTGGCGGGAGAGCTGCCGGTGATGGTCAACGTGGTCGAAGGGTTCGTCGCCGATCCGACGGAGACCGAGCCGGTCGACGACCACCCGCTGAACACGTAGCCGGAAGGGGCGCTGACGGACATCGGAAAGGTGGCCCCGCCGGGAAAGGCCTGCGACTGCCCGTTCGTGAAGCTCGAGCTCCCTACGGTGATGACCCCCACGGTCGACGGGAGCGTGTAGAACGTGACCGGGGTCCCGATGATCTTGAGGTTGCACCCCTGCCCGGCGGTCGAGCTCTGTCCCCGGGAGTCCGTCACCTTGACCGTCGGGTTCACCGTGCCCAACGCGGTGTACACGTGGTTCGCCGGGTTCCCCGAGCCCGTCGTACCATCCCCGAAGCTCCAGGCGTACGTGTAGGGGGAGGTCCCACCCGTCACCGCGGCCGTGAAGCGGAGCGTGTCGAGCGTGTTGACACTGTCCCCGCAGTTCACCGACCTCCCCGTGGTGAGGTCGAAGATGGACATGCTGACGGATAGGCCGATGACGTTGAAGGAACAGCCCTGTCCCGTGGTGGCCGTGTTGCCAGAGCTGTCGGTGACCGTCAGCAGCGGGGTGACAGTTCCGGGCGCCGAGTACACGTGGTTCGCGGGGTTCCCGGACCCGGTACCCCCGTCGCCGAAGCTCCACGCCCAGGAGTAGGGGGACTGGCCCCCCGACACGGTCCCGGTGAACTGGATGTTGTCCCCGGTGTTGAACGTCCCCCCGCAGGATAGGGAGCTCCCCGTGGTCGTGTCCTTCATCCCGTAGGAGGAGCTCATGCCGCCGCCCCCCACCGTGAGCGCGGCGTTGTAAGCGACCGCGATGTTCCAGCTGTAGCTGGCGGTGAGCCCTCCACCAGAGCACATGACTAGGTGCCATGCATCGTACTGGCCCGAGCAGGAGTAGGTCGTCGTGTAGACCAGGCTACCCGCGTTGTAGGAGGGTCCGAGCACGCCGGGGTCGAAGCTCGCCCCGTAGCGGTTGCTCTCGTATCCCAGGTAGTTCGTCCCAGCGGCGAAGGAGATGAAGTGGATCCAGCTGGAGGAGCAGGACCCCCAGTTGCTGTTCGCGTAGTTGAGCGCCCAGGAGTCCGGCGACTGGCTCCCGGCACCGCCCCCGCACCAGGAAGAGGAGAGGTCCTGCATGATGTCGTTCACCCCGTCGGTCCCGAACGAGGTCTCCGGGCCGGTCTCGGTCACGATGTTGATCTCGGGAACGCCGTAATGAGTGGAGACCGTCGAGATCATGTTCCCGTACGTCGAGAGCTCCCAGCGGATGTCGCTCTGGGCCTGCGAGAAGCTGTAGTCCGACCCCGACGAAGGGTACCCGTAGCCCGAGACCTGGAACCCACCGCTGTCGATCTCCCACGCGAGGCCGGACCCACAGGAGATGTAGTTCGAACAGGAGACCCAGCCTCCCGTACCTGGGTCCGGAGGCAGCTGCGGGCGTTCGACCCAAGCGGGCGCCCCCGGCAGAGACGCTGGAGCGCCGGACCCGACGGCGAAGTGCACGCTCGCGCCGCTCGTGCCCCACGCTCCGGGGAACAGGAGCGCAGCCAGGAGCAAGGCGGGCCCCCATGCGAGGTCAGCGCCAGTGGAAGGGCCGCTCGCGAGCCTGCGAGCGGCGGGCGATTGCCAGACCACGCCCAGAAATGGTCGGGGGTCCCAATTTAGCTTCGGGGGACCGAGGACACCCTACGGATTCCGGAGCTCACGCGGAACGCGGGACGGCCGCCGCGGGGGGGGCCACGGAGCGTATCGGGACCGGGCGCGGCTCGGGCCCGGTGTACGACGCGTCCGGCCGGATGATCCGATTGTTCCCCGCCTGTTCGAGCAGTTGGGCCGCCCACCCCGCCGTTCGTGCGATGCCGAACGTCGCGGAGAAGAGCTCTCGAGGTATGCCCACCGCCTCCAGGACGACGCCGGCGTAGAACTCCACGTTCGTGTAGAGAGGCTGGTTGGGCCGTGCCTTGCGAAGGGCCTCGAGGCCGGCCTTCTCAACGGCCTCAGCGAGCGTGAAGCGCTCGGCCCTTGCGTAGCGTTGGGCGATCTGCTTGAGCCGCTTCGCGCGAGGGTCCTCGGTTCGGTACACCCGGTGGCCAAATCCCATGAGGCGCTCCTTGCGCGCGACCGCCTCGGCGATCCAACGCTCGGCGTTGCCCGGAACTCCCACGGCATCCAGCATGTCGAGGACGAGAGATGGGGCTCCGCCGTGCAGCGGCCCCTTCAGGGCGCCCACCGCGGCCGACATCGCGCTCGCGGGGTCCGACTGCGTCGAGAGCACCACGCGGGCCGCGAAGGTGCTGGCGTTCATCCCGTGGTCCGAGAGCAGCACGAAGTACTCCTCGAGCGCCCGGGCGAGGTCCGGGTCGGGCAAGCGGCCCTCAAGCATGTAGAGGTAGCTGCTCACGTGTCCCAGCGTGGTGTCCGGGGGGACGGAGGGCAATCCCCGTGAGGCCCGGTACCACATGGCGAGCCACGTCGGCGCCCGAGCGATGAACGGGAGCATGTCCAGATCGCGGGGCGGGAACGCCTTGAGCCCCGCGCCCATGAGCGAGATCCCGCTTCGCAGGGCCTCCATCGGGAGGCTCCCCTTCGGGATCTTTCCCACCAGCTGCTCGAGCTCGGGAGGGAGCGGCCGGAGCGGGTACCATGCCGCCTTGAGCTCCTGGAGCTCCGAGACCGTGGGGAGCTCACCCTTCTGCAGGAGGTGGACGACCTCCTCGTAGCTGATCTGCTCGGAGAGCTCGCTCGCGTCGTACCCCCGGAAGTGGAGGGTGCCTTCCTCCCCGCCGACGTGGGTGATCTTCGTCTCCCCGACGACGACTCCTTCGAGCCCAGGGGAGGACTTCGCTGCCAAACCGACCACGCCTCTCGGAAGGACCCCGAACCTGGGGGGGCCTCAGAGCGGCATCGTCGCAAGGAGCTTCAGGTCTTCGGACACCGCCTTGGCGCTCGCTTCAAGCGCGGTCTGCTCGTCCGATGACAGGTCGATCTCGTGGATCTTCGAGATGCCCGACCGGCCGATGATCACCGGGACCGAGAGGAAGACGTCCTTGAACCCGTACTCGCCGTCCAGCTGGACGGAGCAGGAGAGCAGTCGGTGCTCGTCGCGGGCGACGGCCAGCGCCATCTCCAGCTGCGCCGCGCTCGGGGCGTAGAAAGCGCTCCCGGTCTTCAACAGGTCGACGATCTCTCCGCCGCCTTTCTTCGTCCGCTCGACGATCGCCTTGAGCTTCTCAGGGGGAAGCAGCTTCGTCACGGGGACCCCGTTGACCGAGCAGTGGGAGAGGACGGGGACCATGGTGTCCCCATGCGTTCCGAGCGTGAACCCGATCACGTCGCGGGGGGTGACCCCCAGCGCGTCGGCGACGAACCAACGGAACCGGGCGGAGTCCAGCGCGCCGCTCTCCGCGATGACACGCTCGCGCGGGAAGCCGGTCACTTTCCTCACGTAGTAGGCCATGACGTCCACGGGGTTCGTGACCACGATCACGACCGCCTCCGGGGCCTTCGCGCGGATCGCTTCCGCATGCCCCTTGACGATCTGGGCGTTGCGGCTCAGGAGGTCGGAGCGGCTCATCCCCGGTTTCCTTGCCAGCCCGGCCGTGAGGATGACCAGGTCGGAGCCATCGACCGCCTCTTCGAGGCGGGTCGAGCCCCACACCCGGGTTGAGAATCCCATGACCGGCGCGGACTCCTGGATGTCGAGGGCCTTGCCCTGAGGGAGCCCCTCGACGATGTCGAAGAGGACGAGCTCGCCCGCGACGTCCGTTTCCGCGAGCCGCTGGGCCAGCGTGCCGCCGATGTTCCCCGCGCCGATCACACAGATCTTGGAGAGACCGATCTTCGCCATGGTAACCGCAACCTGCCGCCTCCTCGGCGACGAGGGCGGGGGAGCTCTCACGACCATAAGGTCGTTGGGGAGGGCAAGAGCGGGGACCCCACCGGGTGGATCGAGTCGGCCTTGACCGCGTCGTCGAACACCCCGAGGCCACCTCGAGACTACGCTTTAATACCCCCCCGGAACGTTTTGGAATCGACCCCAAATGGACCTGGACGCCATCCTGGCCGGCATCGCCGAGCGGGACAAGTGGAGCGGGCGGCTCTCCGCCCTTCAGGGAGAGCTCCGGCTCGTCCGCGCGCGACGCCGTCGCGCGGAGGGCAAGCTCCGCCGCATGGACCGGGAACTGAGGCGCCTGAGGGCGCTCGCGGAGCAGCTCGTTCGCAGCACCCCGGTGCCGGGGCGAGGAGGCTGGGGACCCGGTGGCCCGCCGACAAGCTACCTCCCTATCCGATAAGATCAGCTCCCTCGAGGAGCAGGTCGAGACCGCACGGGGGGAGCTCTCCCGGCTTCGGAAGGAGGAGTCCTATCTCCAGCAGCAGATGGAGAAGGCCGAGGGTCAGCTGCGGTACTACGAAGAGCTCTTGAAGGACCTTCGACGCCAAGCGGTGCCCCGCGAACGGCTCCGCGACGTGATGACCCGGATGTGACCGGAAGCTCCCTCCCGAGGGCGGGGGGAGTCGCTATACGCTTCCGAGACCTATCGCTCGGAGGCCGCACAGGCCCACATCCATGCGTCTAGTCGTGTTCGGAGCCGGAGCTGTCGGGAGCCTCTTCGGGGCCCATCTCGCCCGCGCCGGCCACGATGTCCTGCTGGTGGGCCGCAAGGAGCACGTGAAGGCCATCGAACGGGACGGCCTGAAGGTCGAGGGCGTGACCAACATGACGGTCCGCCCGCGCGTGGCCGAGTCGCTTCGACCGGGCGAGCGCGCGACCATGGTCATCCTGACCGTGAAGTCCTACGACACCGCGGAGGCTTGCAAGGCCATCGCCCAGTCGATGACGCCGCGCCCCATCCTCTCCCTGCAGAACGGGCTCGGGAACCTGGAGGCGATGGAGGATGGGCTCCACGACGGCGGATGGACCACCCCCCGGCTCAACATCGCCCTGGGGGTGCTCAACTGGGGGGTGACCTTCCTCAACGCGGGCCACATCCGCCATGCGGGCTCCGGTTCCTTGATCCTCGGGGACCTCTCGGGCGGTCGTGCCGCGAAACGCTTCGCCTCGCTCTTCGAAGGGGTGGGGATCCCCACCCAGTACAACGACGATGTCCTCCGCGCGGTCTGGAAGAAGGTCATCATCAACTGCGCGATCAATCCCGTCACGGCCGACCACAAGGTGCCGAACGGGGAGCTCTTGACCGACCCCCTGCGGGGCCAGTCGGTCTCCCTGATGCGCGAGGCGCTCGAGGTGGCCTCGGCGGAAGGCTATCCCTTCCCCGAGCACGAGGTGGAAGAGGAGCTCTTCCGGGTCCTTCGCCTCACAGCCGAGAACAAGTCGTCGATGCTCCAGGACGTGCTCCGAGGCAAGGCCACCGAGGTCGATGCGCTCTCCGGAGTGGTCCTACGTCTCGGCTCGGCGCACGGGCTCAAGCTCCCTCACACCGAGCGCATCTACAAGCGCTTGATGGCGAAGCAGCCCAAGGAACCCCGAGCATGAGCGTCTCCCGGGCGGGAACCCCGGGAGCGAGGAGACCCCCAGGGAGGGGCGAGGGGCTCGGCACGGTCGGAGCGTAACGCTCAAGGGACCACCACCTTAGCCCCGCCCCGATGGTGAAACGCTCGGTTCGGGAGGCGGAGCTCCGGAGCAAGAGGGCCCTCGTCCGCGTCGATTTCAACGTCCCTTTGACCGAGGAGAGGAAGGTCGCGGACCCCCGGAGGATCGTCGAAGCCCTTCCCACCCTGCGGTTCCTCAAGGACCGCGGCGCCCGCTTGGTCTTGATGAGCCACCTCGGAAGACCCGACGGCCACCCGGACCCTCGTCTCTCCCTCCGCCCCGTCGCCGAGGAGCTATCGGAGCGTCTGGGTCAGCCCGTCCTCATGGCCGACGCGGCGGTCGGGCCCGGTGCCGAGAAGAGAGTGAAGGAGGCCGGGAACGGGGACATCGTGCTCCTCGAGAACCTCCGTTTCGACCCCGGAGAAGAGGCGAACGATCCGTCGTTCGCCCAGGGTCTGGCTCGGATGGGGGACCTCTTCGTTGAGGAGGCCTTCGGGACCGTCCACCGGGCCCACGCGAGCACGGTAGGGGTCGCGAAGCTCCTCCCCTCCTATGCGGGATTCTTGGTGGAGAAGGAGATGGGGGAGCTCTCCCGATTGATGACCACCCCCGAGCGACCCTTCGTCGCCCTGCTGGGAGGAGCCAAGGTGAAGGACAAGCTCCCCCTGCTCCATCGGTTCCGAGAGAAGGCCGACACCCTCCTGGTCGGCGGCGCGATGGCCTTCCCGTTCCTCCAAGAGCTAGGCGGCCAACTCGGAGGGCAGCCCCCCGAAGCCGGGCTCGAGAAGGAAGTGAAGAGGTTCCTGGACGCGGAGAGCTCGAAAGGCGCGACGGTTCGGCTCCCGCTCGATTTCGTCGTGCAGGACCTGCGCGACGGTACGATCCGCGAAGCGAAGGCGATGGAGGTCCCGGAGAACCATCGGGCGCTCGACATCGGACCTCGGACACGAGCCATGTTCGGGAACCACCTTCGGAGCTCTAGGACGGTCTTCTTCAACGGACCGATGGGGAAGATCGAGGACCCCCGGTTCGCGAACGGTACGCGCGAGGTCCTCTCCTCGCTCCGCGGCGTGCCCGGAGTGCACATCTCGGCCGGGGGGGACTCGGCCCGGGCGCTCGCCGACCTCGGGGTCGAGGACTGCTTCACCTACGTCTCGACCGGCGGCGGGGCCGCGATCGAGTTCATCGAGGGACGTGAGCTCCCGGGGCTCGCGGTCCTGCCCGACGGGTAGGGGGGCACGTGCCGGCGGAGGACCTGTGGGCCCCCGCCCGCGCACGCAGGACCTTGCTGATGGCCCTCGATATGCTCGTGATCCCCGCGGGGGTCGTCCTCGTGGTCGCAGCGCTCGACCCCCCCTGGCGGTTCCCGCCCGCTCTCTGGAGGAGCGAGCTGCTCCTCCTGGGCGCGGTGCTCACCGTGCTGGGCGTGGCCTCGCTCCGAGCGCTTGTCCTGGCCGGCCGAAAGGTGGGAGCGGTCTACGGGGTCAAGGCCGCTCGGCGGGCGGGCCTCCTGCCGCCCGAGCCTCCTTCCCGACCGACCGAGAGGTCGAGCGAGGGCCGTCCGTAGTCCGCGGGGCATCCTGCCACTCCTCGTCCCAGGAGCGACTTAACGCTTCAGGAGTGGTAGCGTAAATACTCCTCATTGTATAGCAATGACATGTCCGACAGCACCGTCCTTCCCGAAGCGCCCTTCCGTACGCCGCTCGAGCTTCGCGAGGCCCCCTCGGGGCGCGTGGTCGACTCCGCCGTCGACCCCCTCTTCGTGGACCGTTGGTCCCCGCGGTCGTTCCTCCCAGGCCCGGTCCCCCGCGAGCTCCTGGCGACGCTCTTCGAGGCCGCCAGGTGGGCCCCCTCCTCGAACAACGAGCAACCCTGGCTCTACGTCTACGCCACGGACGCCTGGGACCGTGCCCGGTTCCTCGAAGCGCTGGCCCCCGGGAACCGTGCGTGGGCCGAGCACGCCCCCGCCCTCGTCTTCCTCTTCGCACGCCGGACCACCACCGACGGCCGGCCGTACCGCACCTACGCTTTCGATGCCGGTGCGTCTTGGATGTCCCTCGCCCTCCAGGCACGGCTCCTGGGTCTGGACACCCACCCCATGGGAGGGTTCGATCCCGAGAAGGCCTACGCGGCCACCGGAGTGGACCCGGCGCGGTACGAGGCGATGATCGCGATCGCCCTTGGCTACCGGGGTCCGGCGGACGCTCTCCCTGTCCCGCTGGCAGGCCGTGAGCGACCGAGCGGCCGCGTGCCGCAGGCCACCATCGCTCAGGAAGGGTGCGTCGCCTTCACGAGGGCCGACTAGGAGCGCTCCGGGCGCTCCTTCGCGAGCGCGTACGAGGCCGCCCCGAAGGGCGCACCGCGGCCTCTTCCGAAGCGCGGGCCACGTCGCGGGAGGCGCGGTCCACGTTGCCGAGCAACCACCGAAGGTACGGTTCGTGGACGCGGAACGTCTCCAGCTCGACGATCTCCGGTACCTCGTACGGGTGGATCCTCGCGAGCTCCCGGAACAACGCGCCCACCTTCTTGGTCGAGGTCTTGAACAGGACCAGGACCTCTTGGGACTCCTCGACCTTACCCTTCCAACGGTACAGGGAGCGGGCGGGGAGCGCGGTCGCACAGGCGACGACCTTCCGCTCCACGAGCCGCAGGGAAGCCTCGGCGGCGCTCTTGCCGTCGGGGAACGTCGAGAGGACCAGGCGGAGGGGTCCGGCCCTCGGGCCCTCCCCCAGGCTGGGGGAGCTGGTCACGAGGAAGCCCCCGAGGGCTTGGGGACGAGAGGTCCCTCTTCCGGCCGCGAGCGGTGGAAGTCGACGACGCTCACGTCGCCTTGCGCGAGATCGACCACGGTCGCGCGGGCCGGTACGGGTCGGATGTTGCGCATCCTCTGGTAGTCGGTCTCTCCCTGCCACGTGGAAGCGTTCAACAGCAGGATCCCCCGCCACCACTCGGCGCCGAACGTATGGGTGTGACCGGTGACGAAGATGTCCGGTACGGGGTCGACCACGAGGCCATCGCGCGGGAGGGAGGCGAGGGGGGTCTTGAGCCCGTAGGAGGGGGCGAGATGGCGCATCGAGAGCATCCGTTTCATCACCGGGATGGGCTGTTCGTAGCTCATCTTGGGCAGCTGCGGGATGAGGTCGTCGAAGCTCCGCCCATGGTAGGCCTCGATCACGACCCCCTCGAGGGCGAAGACGGACGGGTTCGCGACCAGATGGACGTTCGGCGGCAGGTCTCGGGAGAGCTCGGGAGGGAGGGCGGGCTGGGGCTCGGCGGGACAGACCGCGTCGTGGTTCCCGGGGACGGCGACGATGTTCAGATGCGAGGGCAACTCCTTCACCCTGCGGGCGAGCTCCGCATACTGCTCGACGACGTCGGCGATCGCCAGGTCGTTCTCCTGGTGCGGATAGATCCCGATGCCATCCACGAGGTCCCCGGCGATCACCACGTGCTCGAGCCCTTCGGCGACCGCCCCATGTGTCCCCTCTCCGCGGACGAACCCGAGGAGCTCGTTCCAGCTGTCCGTGAGGAACCCCTTGGAGCCGATGTGCAGGTCGGAGAGGAAGAGGGCCTTGGACGCTCGGGGCGCCCGGGCCGTGGCGCGGGCCACGGGGACCTCGGGCCGTAGCACCGCGCGAGCGATCGGGAGCTTACCCGCTTCCTTGGGAACGAAGAGGCGGACGCCGAGGACCTCGTCCGGGAGGTAGGTCTCCCGGGCGGCAGGATGCTCCTTGGGGATGAGCACGCGGACCTGGCCGGACTCGTCCTCGAGGGTCAGGATAAGGAGCTTCTGACGCGGGGTCTCTCGGATGTCCCGCACCATCCCGATGACGGCCGCTTCTCCCGGAGATCGCAGGACCTCGGCCGCGCTGTGGATCGCCGTGAGGTCGGCCCGGCGGCGCAGGACCTTCGAGAGCTGGCGGAAACGGGAGACCAGGAGGCCGGTCACTCCCTCGAGCGGGGCCCGGGCCTCTGGAGGGGCGACGAAGCCTTCGCGGATCAGATGGAAAGGGCGCGGCGGGACGACCGATGGCGCGAGCGAGGCACGGGGTTCTTGGCTGGCGAGGGAGGGGACGGGCGCGGAGGGAGGCGCCTCGGAGAGGGTCGCGGGGCGCTCCAGCATGAGGCCACCGCTCTCAAGGGCGCTGGGGAGCAAGGAAGCGTTGCCGTGGTTCCCGCCGTTGCCGCCGTTCCCTCGTTGGGCGACCCGGGAGAGATAGAGGTTCACCGTGTCCGGTGTGACGATGAGCGAGGGGGGCGCGGGGGAAGCGATCACGCCCCTGGCGGCGTCCAGGGGCATCGGGGAGGCCAGGATCAGCGCGAGCGCGCTCTCCTCGACCAGGAGGTGGTGTTCCTCGAAGAGGGCCAGGACCCGGTCCCGCAACGCACGCTCGAACGAACCGGTCCCCGCTCGCTCAACCCCTCATTTCCGTCAGCAAGGACGAGGAGAGCGAGGGCTGCACCGTGGACGCGACCCCCACAGGCAGACCTACGGTCGCCGCGGTATTTGAACCAGCTTGGGCGAACGGTGACTCGAACGCCCGCGGAACGACTTCGTCGCCCGACGGAGCCCTTCCCACGCGGGCCGGTCGAGCGAGGCCCAGAGATAGTGGGTCGCGTACGAACGGTACGGCCTCCAGCGCTCGCCGAGGCGAAGCATCGTCGAGCGGGCAGGGAGGTTCGCAAAACCGTAGAGATGGCGGAAGCCCTTGCGGACGCCCAGGTCGTCGACGGGGAGCACGTCCGGCCGCCCCAAGGCGAAGATGAGGTACATCTCGGCGGTCCACCGACCGATCCCCAGGACCTGGGTGAGCGCTTCGATGATTCGTGCGTCCTCCCATCTGCGCAGTCGTCTCAGGTCGAGGCGACCGTCCACGGTCCGCTCGGAGAGGTCGCGGAGGTAGCGCATCTTCTGGGGGGAAAGCCCGCAGGCGCGCAGGTCCGCTTCGGACCGGTCCACGAACCACTCGGCTCCCGGGAACTCTTCCGTCCGCGCCCGCTCCTTGAGGCGGCGGACGATGGCGTCCGCTGCGGAACCCGAGATCTGTTGGTAGACGATCGCCGAGGCGAGACCTTGGAATCCCTCGGTGGCGGAGCCCGGGGGCTCGACCCCTACGACCGAGATCACCTCCGCCATGACGGGGTCGACCCGTCGAAGATGCGCGACCGCTTGTTTCAGGACCGCTCGCCGGCCCGTGCGAGAGGCGCGACGTTCGCCCGCCACCACGAGGCTCACTCCTTCCGCGGCTCTCGACGCGCTTCGATGACCAGATGGAGCGGGACCTGCTCGATCCACTCGCGCGAGATCCTTCGGCCGACGAATCCCGGCCCAGGCGAAGGCTCCTCGAGGTCCAAGATCGACCATCCCGCGGCACGGAGCGCGTGCGCGTACCAGGAGAGAGGGCGGTGGTACCCCACGGTGGTGGGGATCTCTCCCGTCTCTCGGGGGCCCCAGACATACCGGTCGGAGTGGGGTTGCCGGTAGTTCGTGATCTTCCGGTAGACGATGGGGGCTTGGGGCGTCGCTCCCAGGACCTCCACCGCCCAGGACGAGCGGGTGTCCACGTCGAAACATGGGTGGCTGATGGAGAGGACGAACCTCCCTCGGTCCGTAACCACGCGACCGACCTCACGGAGGACCCCCTGGGCGTCCTCCATGTCCATGAGCGACATGTTCGCGACCGCCAGGTCGAAGCTTCCGTCCGCGAGGGGGTCCATGTCGGCGGCGTCGCCGAGATGGTAGGTGATGCCCAAAGGGCGCCGCCGCTCCTCCTGTCGGGCGAGGGCGATGAGCGCGCGCGACCGGTCGACCCCGACGACCTTCGCACCCTCCCGGGCGAGGCGCCGTGCGATGTAGCCGTTCCCGCAGCCCACGTCGAGGACCCGGGTCCCCTTTGGTAGGCGGCCCAGCCGAGCGAAGAGGCCCGGGTCGATGAGCGTGCGGTGCCAGAGGTCTCCTTCGTCCCCTTGCTGGCGACCGTACCAGGCTCCGAAGCCCTCGACCTCGCGCGGACGCGGAACGTGGCCCTTCCGACTTCGGTGAGAGGTGGGCATGCGCGGAGGCTCCTCAGTGGGGATGGAGGTGGCCCGTCCGTCCCCCCGCGACCTGGGGGGCGCCCACGACGAACTCTCCCAAGGCCACGCCCTTGACCCCTCGGAGGTCCTGCACGGCCGCCTGGATCTCCCGACCCCGTCCCATCAGGACCAGGACCTCCATGCAGGCCTCCCCCTGCAGGTGGACGTGGAGGGAGGAACGGATGTGCTCGCCCCACCGGTGCTCGGCGGCCGCGAGGCGCTCCAGGAGTCTCGGCGAACGGTGACGGTAAAGGAGCGTGAGGGTCGCGACCGCCTCGGCGTCCGGGTCCTCGAGGGTCTTCCCGGAGAGCTCCTGGCGGATCAGGGCTCGGAGCGCTTCGGACCGACTGGGGGAGTTCCGTTGACGCACCCACCGGTCCAGGGCCGAGAGGAGCTCGGGCTCGAGGGAGACCCCGAGCCGCACCACCCCTGCGGGCATGGTCAGGCCACCTCGCGTTCGGGGCGGGGTTCCGGTGAAGGAGGCGCTCCTCCGAGCCCGGTCCGCTCGTAGCCCTTGATGCGATAGAGGGCGATCGCCACGAGCCAGGAGGCCACGAAGAGGGTGATGATCGCGAGGCCTAGGAGCTCGAAGACGGCGTCCGAGTTGACGAGGTTGAGGGAGCTCCAGATCCCTCCGCGCAGCCCGAGCTCGGTCGAGACCACGGCGAGCAGCTCGAGCCCTCCGATCGCAAAGGCCACAAGGACCGAGATGACCGTCAGGGTGAGGTTGTAGTAGATCTTCCGGACCGGCTTCAAGAACGCCCATCCGTACGCGACGCGCATCGCGACCGCGTCGGAGGTGTCGACGAGGACCATCCCACAGGTGAACATCACGGGGAGGAGGAGGACGTCGAGCAGCGGCACGCCCTCTCCCTTGGCCCCCAGGGCGAGCGCTAGGAATCCCACCTGGGAGGCGGTGTCGAAGCCCAGGCCGAAGAGGACCCCGACCGGATAGATCTGCCAGGGCTTCGAGACGAGGCGGAAGAGCGAGCCCATGTAGCGGTTCATGAACCCCCGCTTGGCCAGCGTCGCCTCGAGCCCCCGCTCGTCGAGCTCCCCCGTCCGTACCCGCCGGAAGATCCGGTAGACCTCCCGCGCGATCACGACGTTGATGAGCCCGATCAGGAAGAGGAAGCAACCGGAGACCAGGGTCCCCGCGACGCCCCCGAACTGACGGAAGGCGGGGTCCCAGGAATAGAGGGCATCGGCGGTCGCGACGAGGGCGACCAGGAACCCGACGACGATCGTGGAGTGGCCCAAGGAGAACCAGGTGCCGACGGTGAGCGGGCGCTTCTCTTCCTGGAGGAGCTTCCTCGTCGTGTTGTCGATGGCGACGATGTGGTCGGCGTCGACCCCGTGCTGAAGACCGAAGACGTAGGCCGCGATCGCGAGCGCGCCCAGGATGGGGTAGGCGAATCCCAGGACGAACGTCGCGACGAACGCCGCCCCGGTCGCACCCAGGATGCCCGCGTAGAGCGCGACGACCTTGGCCTTCTCCCGAGGGGTCAGGCCGAGCCGGTCGCCGGTCGAAGGCGTCCCCCCGTTCATCGGGAGGGCCAGGGCGGCGACGGTATTTACCTTATGTCGTCCCACGAAAATCGTGCCACTGATGAGCCCGAACCGGTCGGGTCGGGGAAAACAGGAGAGGCATCGACTTTCGAAGGATGCCCGACGATTTATTTCCTAGGTAGGCGCTCATTACTTGCACGTAGGGGGAACGTTCGCATTGTCAACGGTCAGCATCCCGAGAGAAGTTCGAGCCTCGACCCTCCTGGCCCTCGCCGTCCTCGGAGCCTTGCTCCTCTCGGCGGCCCCCTCCGCAGGGCACGCGACCTCTGCAGAGGCGGCGCCGGTGGCCCATCTGGCGCCATCTTCGTGGGCGGAGCTGCGGGGACTGGCGGGAGCCTCCCCGACGCCCTCCGCCTTCGGGGCGGCCGCCTCCCCCGAACGGATCTCGCTCCCCTCGGTCCAGGTCTGGTTCGTGATCGAGACCACCCTCTACGACGGGGTCTATGACCCCAGCGCGGGCGACGTCGGGCGCAGCACCTGCACCGGCCCGTGCAACGAGTCGAACGGCGTGCCGTACTTCATCCAGAACGCAGGGCGCGTGGCCACGGTCCTTCAAGCGCTCCATCCCGGGCTCTCGCTGAGCTTTGGGCTGGTCGACTACTTCTCGACGAGCAACAGCGGTGCGGCGTGCGGGGGGACCACGTTCGCGGGCGACCACGACGATGGGGACGGCTGCTCCTTCCACGTGGACATCGCGACCCCTACGGCCGCGTCGAACTTCGGGGCCCAGGTCGTCGCCACGTTCCAGGCGACGCAGCTCGGCGGAGGCTATGTCCTCGGGGACACGGACTACTCGGACAACATGTTGACCTCTTCCTCGACCGCGTCGCTCTATGCCCTCCAGGAGAACTTCACCGGATCGTGGGGTCTCGCCCCCTACCATGTCGTCGCCTGGATGGGTTCCACGGCGCCCCGCGACCTCCAGTACCCCGAGAACTATGTGGCCAGCCAGAGCGACTGGACCACCGGCTGGGGAAGCACCTGCGAGCCCTCGCTCTTCCCGGGAGAGCCGACGTGCGAGGCTTGGCTCACGACCCACCTGTCCGTGGGTCAGATCGCCCAACGCAACGGAACGATCCTCAACATGATCGACCTCGCCGCGGGGACGACGAACGCCTCCAGCGGGGACTATCAGGTGGCGTCCACGGCGCTCAAGGACACGGCGCGGAACGACTCCTCGCGCATCCTTCGGGCCGGGTGCGAGATGGCGGTCGGGACCGGGGGGATCTGGGAGGGCCCGCGAGGCTACAACTGCACCGCCGCCCTGGGGACCTCGGGGCAAGGGAACCTGACCTGCCAGGTGGGCTCCTCGTGCTTCCTCTCGGCGAACTCCACCAACCCCAACCGCGGCTGGTACTCGAACCCCGCGCTCGGGTTCGCTCTTACCCACCTCCACTTCCCCACGACGACGACGGCGCCCAACCCGCTGGGAGCCATCCTCGTGGCCTCCCCCTCGCAGATCCAGCTCGGACAGAGCACGACGCTCTCGGTCGTGGGGTCCGCGGGCTCGCCCCCCTACACCGAGAACTACCTCGTGCTACCCCCGGGTTGCGTCTCGGCCAACAGCACCAGCCTCGCCTGTACGCCAACGATGGCGGGGAACTACACGCTGCTCGTCAACGTCTCCGACACGCGAGGGCAGCACGCGAACGCCACGACCCTTCTGATGGTCTCCACCAGCCCGCCTCTCGCCGCGTCCGATTCGGGGCACCCCCTCCGTGGCCCCGCGCCCCTCTCCGTGTACTTCTTCGCGAACGCCACGGGGGGGTACGCTCCGTACGTTTGGAGCTGGACCTTCGGCAACGGCGGCACATCGGCCCTGCAGAACCCGCTGTACGTCTACAATGCGGCGGGGAACTACTCCGCCCAGGTCGTCGTGACCGACAACAACGGCGCGCAGCTCGCTGCAGGTACCATCACGGTCCAGGTGCTTCCTCCGCTCACGGCCACGATGACCGCCACGCCCACCTCGGGTCCTGTGTGGCTGCATGTGAACTTCACCTCGACGGCCGCAGGCGGCACCGGGCCCTACACGTACTTCTGGTCGTTCGGGGACGGGAACTCGACTCGGGGGGTCGCGGCCACCTCCCACGTCTACGAGCAGCAAGGGACGTTCCTCTCCTCCCTCACCGTGAACGACAGCACCGGGGCCACCCTCACGACCTCGAGCTGGATCAGCGTCCTGCCGCCCCCGATCCTGGTCGCTGCGGCGGGTTCTCCGAACGGATCGGTCGCTCCGGTGAACGTGACCTTCAACGGGACCGCCTCCGGCGGCTCGGCCCCCTACACGTTCTCTTGGTACTTCGGCGACGGGACCTACGGGACCGGCCGGAACCCTTGGCACGTCTACGTGACCGGGGGGAACTTCACGGTCACGCTGACCGTAACGGACAGCACCTTCAGGTCGGGCACGAAGTCCTTCCTCCTTACCGTTCTGGCCCCTCCCCCGCTCCAGGTCGCGGACAGTGCGACGCCGCTCTCCGGGGTCGCGCCGCTGGTGGTGCAGTTCCAGGGGACCGCCATCCAGGGGGCGCCGCCGTACTCCTACTTCTGGACCTTCGGCGATGGTTCGACCTCCACCTTGGCGTCGCCGTCCCACGTCTACCTCACGGTGGGGACCTATGTGGCGAGGTTCTCGGTCTCCGATGCGGCGGGGACCCTGGTCGTGGGCAACGCGATCTCCCTCACGGTCTCCGCCGGAGGGACGGCCCTGCGCGCCGCGGCCGCGGTGAACCCCTCCAGCGGCACGGCCCCGCTCTGGGTGAACTTCACCGGGGCGGCGGGCGGAGGCACGATCCCGTACTACTGGAGCTGGAACTTCGGTGACGGGTCCCTCCCCGTGAGCGTCGCCTCGCCGGCCCACCTCTACTCCACCCCGGGAACGTTCCATGCGGTGCTGACGGTGAGCGATAGCGCCGGCCATTCCGCCAACGCTTCGGCGTGGGTGAACGTTTCGGGCGGAGGGACCCCGCTCTCCGTCACGCTCACCGCCAACCCCTCCGTGATCAACCTCGGCAACTCGACCACCCTGTCGGTCTCGCTCGCGGGCGGGAGGGCCCCCTACCAGTTCGCCTGGAGCGGTCTGCCGACCGGGTGCGTTGCCGGCGGAGGGATGATCTTCTCTTGCAAGCCGACCGTCGCGGGGACCTTCACGGTCACCGTCGCCGTGTCCGATGCCTCGGGCACGATCCAGACCCAGAGCGCCGCGCTCGTGGTCCGAGGTCCGACGGGCGGGGGCCCCGGATCGAACTCGTCCAGCACGCCCCTCCCGCTGTTGGAACTGGGGGTGCTCGTGCTGGTGGCCCTCGCCGCGATCGTCCTCGTCGCACTCTTGATGCGGAGACGGTCGAAGTCCGCGCAGCTGGGGGGCCCAGCCCCGCCCCCACCCTCGCAGACGGGCTGGACGAGCGCTTCTGCCGCAGGAGCTGGCGCTTTCAGCTATCCACCACCACCCTCCCTGGAGCCCCCGCCGCCCCCTCCGCCTTCCTCCCCGTCGCCTGCCCCGCCGCCGCTCTCTTCCGAGCCTGAAGCAACGTCCGAGAGCGGTGCAGAGGAGTCCCCGGCCGAGCCGTCCTCGTCGGAAAGCGACCAGGGGACCTCCTCCCCTGCCTCCTTCGAGGAACTGGGGAACGAGCCGGCGGGCGACCCGCCCAGCTGAATCGGGGCGGGGGACGGGAGCGAGGGGGGCCAGTCAGGGCCCGCTCACGTCCGGTAGCTTTCCTTCGCTTCGGTGGCGCCCTTCGGGTAGTCGGCCCTCAGGTGCCGGTAGAGCTCCTGGGGGTCCTTCTTCAGGTGGCTCTTGTACCAGGTGAGCACCACGTCCTTCAGGATGTGGTGGACCTGCTGGACCCCGACGTTCTCCAGCGGCTCGTCCATGAGGACGGCCTGGGTGATGACACGCATCCAGCCGGTGTACTTGTGGTAGGTCTCGCCCTCGCACCACTCGAAGATCATCCGCAGGTGGGTCTTCCCCTCGGGGGTGGCGTAGTACCAGGCCTTGAGCGCCGAGCCGAGCCACCCCGGGGTCCGGTCCTTGAGCTCGACCGCCTTCACGGAGGTGAAGTCGAAGCTCTCCTTGAACGCCCACTTGTAGGGGAACTCGGTGAAGGTCGCGAACAGGGTCTGGGAGGGCTCGATGGTGAGGTGGACCGACAGGTCCTCGAAGAGGTTGTGGACCTCCCAGAAGTCCTGGAGGAGCCGTCGGTTGAGCGCGCTCCGACGGGAGGGGTCCTCCACCGACTTGGTGGTGAGCTGCTTCTTCGCCTGGACGATCTCCGTCCGGAGGGAGGCCAGGAAGTCGTCCTCGGGCAAGGCCACAGCGGTCGCGGCGGCGGCGTTCGGGTCGTCCTCGTCCGGGGGCATAGGGGGGTTCCTCTCTTCCTTCCGAGCTCTTCCGCGGGGCATGCGAGAACCTGGAGCGCGGCCACCTACTTACGGGGGGTAGATGCCCCTTTCGGGCGTGGCCCGGCCCGTGAGAATGCCAAGGATCGTCGCACGACCGAGGTAGGACGTGGGGCGCGCGTGCCGAGAAATGCGGCAGCACGGGGGCTGCACCCGTGTGGGGTCCAGGCGGGCGTGTAGGGTGCGCGCCCTCCTCCACCTCGGTCCCCCAAGGACCGCGGGCCTTGGTCCCAGGTCTGGGACCCACGCGAGGGATTCGTCGCCTCGGTCTTTGACCCACGGCCTCACCGCCCCCGCATGGTCGACATGCCGGAACCTGACCGTAAGGAGTCTCCCGAGACGGTGCCCCGGGCGAGGACCTCTCCCCGACCCTCCCGTCAGGACCTCCTGCTGAGCCATCTCACCGTCACCATCGTCGTGGCGCTGGTCGCGTGGTTCGCCTTCGCGATGGTGACCGGGGTGCCCGTGGGGCTCGGGAAGGGTAACTCCCCACCCGCTCCCTCCGGTGGGGGCACGGACTACGTCTACCTCCAGATCAAGGGGGGCTGCGCGTGGTGCAGCGCCCCGTACAATGCGAGCGACCAGTACACCCCGGCGAACTTCACGGTCCCCTCCCACACGTTGATCGTCCTGACCATCACGAACTATGACAACGGGCTCAACCAGGTGCCGTCGACCGCGACCCAGGTGAGCGGGGTGCTGGGGGATCTCGAGTACCAGGGCGCAGCTCCCCCCACCTCCTGGGGACAGCCCGCGTCGTCCGTCGATGCGGGGAGCATGTCGCACACCTTTACGGTACTGTCGGGGAGCTACTCCGGTCTTCCGAACGGGCTCAACGTGCCGGTCCCGGCCTCGGCGGGGCCGGACGGCACGTCCGTGACGGTCAAGTTCTTCCTGAACGAGACCGGGACCGTCTCCTGGCTCTGCCTTGCTCCCTGCGACCAGTGGTCCATGGGGACCGGGGGCTTCATGAGCGGCACCGTGACCGTGGTTTGACCATCGCCCTCGGAGCTCTGGGGGAGGACCGAGCGCGATGCGGTCGATGGCAGAGGGAGCCTCGGTCCGGGCGCTCGCTGCGGCATGGGCCCTGGTGGGACTTCTCCTGCTCGCCCCCGTCGCGTTGGGGAGCGCCTCGTTCCGGCCGGTGCCTGTCGGTGGAGGGCTCGGCTCGGGGCCCGCCGCCTCCCTCCCCGCCCTCAACCAGAGCAACGCCAGCGCGTGGGGCATCTCCTGCGCTCCGGTCGTTCTTGGCGGACTTTCCATGACCTGTGTCGCCTTCCTGAACTTGACCGAGCTCCTCCTGCTCTTCATCACCCTCGCCATCGTCGTCTACGTCTACCGTGGGGCACGCCACGCCGAGCTCCCCGGTGACGCGGTCGACTTCGATGTTCGCACGGAGCGCCCGTTCCCGATCCCGCGCCAGGAGGAGAAAGCGGAGCCCTCCGCAGACCCTGAGGAGGAGCCATGATCTTCGAGGACGCCCGCGACGCGGAGCGGCTCTTCGAGCTCAGGATCGCTGCGTGGCTACCGCTCTGCCGACCCACCGCCCCGGGAGTGGTCCGTCGCGTGGTGCCCCTCGACCTTGACGACCCCCAGGACCGGGCCCAAGTGGACGAGGCCAAGCGGTCGACGCTCAAGCTGCTCGCGGTGGGCGGGATCACGGCCCTCGCCGGGGGGGGACTGGGTGGGCTCCTGCGCTTCGCGCAGCCTCCTCCCGCGGGGGTCTCCTCCTACCCGAAGGTCCAGCTCATGATGGAGGACGGGAGCCCGCTCAAGGCCTCGAGCTACCCCTACGGGCCGAACGACGTGAACATCCACGCGTTCAACTATCCCCTCACGAACGAACCGAACCTCCTGCTGGACCTTCCCGGCCCGGCCCCCAACGGCGTGGGACCGAACCGTTCCCTCGTCGCGTACTCGGCCATCTGCCAGCACTTGGGGTGCGTGCCTCCGTACGTGTCCTACTACGCTCCGGGCCAGTGCGGGTCCTACAACGGAGGGAAGGCGATCCTCCACTGCGTCTGCCACGGCTCCAGTTACGACCCGGCGGTGGCCGCCTCTGGGGGCGGGGCCTCGATCCTCTCGGGCCCCACCGTGAGCCCGTTGCCGCAGGTGATCCTGCAGTGGGAGCAGAGCACAGACGAGGTCTACGCTGTCTCGATGACCGGCCCACCGGTCAAGGGCCACACGAACACCCTCGTCGGGGGGACCTCCGTGGGATCCACGATCGGGGTCCAGCCTGCCCAGACCCCGACGCAGGTCTGCCCTTCGTGAGGAACGAAAGATGGAGAGCTCGGTCGAACGGAAGGCTGCGGAAGGGGGGCCGGGGGAAGGCTCCGAGGGCCCGCTCCAGGTGTACAACCGCACGCTGGACCGGATCTGGGCGTTCATCGTGCACCGCACCGGGTTGGAGAAGTGGGCGCTGCGCCCGCAGCCGGAGTTCAGCTTCCGCCCCGCGTACTGGACGGGGGCGTTCGTCGCGAGCGCCTTCTTCCTCCAGATCGCGACCGGGCTGCTGCTGCTCGTCTACTACGTCCCCTCGGCCTCGCCGGCAACGAGCGGAGCGGCCCCTCAGGCCTGGGCGACGACAAGCTACACCATCCACGACGTGCCGCTCGGACAGTTGATCCTCTCCGCCCACCTCTACGGAGCCTACGCCACCATCTTCCTCGGCTTCATCCACTTCTTCCGAGGCCTCTACGCGGGCGCGTACAAGCCCCCTCGAGAGCTCTCCTGGATGGTCGGCACCTTCCTGCTCGTCGCCATGCTCGGGATGGGCTTCACGGGCTACCTCCTCCCGTACACCGCCCTCTCCGTCGGCGCGACCGACGTGGGGCTCGCGCTCGCCAGTTCGGTCCCGTCGGTGGGGCCGCTGCTGGTGAACCTCCTGCAGGGGGACGGGACCTACCAGGGCCTTCTGTCGAGGATGTTCGCCCTCCACGTCGTCATCCTCCCGGCGATGCTGGCCGCGCTGCTCTACGCCCACATCTCGCTCTTCGAGGTCCACGGGATCGCCCCGCCCGCCACCAGCGACCCGAAGGCCAAGCGGGTCCTGACGCCCGCGGACGACCGAAAGATGACGCCGTGGTTCCCTCGGGTCTTCCTCTACATGGTCAAGTGGGGGCTGATCTACGTGGGGGTCCTCCTGTTCGTCGCGGCGGCCTGGCCCTCGAGGCTGGCCGCCTACTTCGGTTCGCAGAACCAGGCGGGGGCCTCGCCCGAGCCCGACTGGTACTTCCTATGGATGTACAAGCTCGCGGACTTCCAGTACGTCTCGCCCCTGGTGGCCGTGGGGACGGTCACCGCGCTCGTCCTCTTCGTGCTCTTCCTTCCCTGGATCGAGCAGGTGCTGGGGGTGGTCCATCCGGGGCTCAAGGTGGGGCGAACGCATCCTCGCGACCGTCCCTTCCTGCTCTTCACCGGGAACTTCCTCCTCTCGCTGTTCGCCCTGCTCACCGTCTGGGGCGGGGTGATGCCCGGGGTCGTCGTCCCCGTCGCGATGTACGGTGCCTATCTTGGGGGGCTCGCCCTGTTCAACGCTGCGGTCATCGCCCTGTTCTATTCGCGGTACCGTCGAAGGTACCTCTTCCGTGTGCGTTTCGCGCTTCCCCGCGTCGCGAGGCTAGCCGACCCAGGACATGGTGAGCAGGGGTCTGGAACGAAACCTGCTCAGGCCCCCCTACCCGCGCGGGGCGTCTCTTTCCGTCGGATGTGCTTCGGGGCGGTCTTGACCGCGGCGCTGCTGGTCCCCCTGGGGTACCTCCTCACCCTTCCCTCGCTCACGGGTCGTGTGGTGGAGCAGCATTTCGCGGTGGGGATGGGCGTGCTGGTGCTGGGGGTCGCTGCCCTCCTCCATCTACTAGAAGGCGCCTACGCTCCCGCGCGCGTCCTTCGTCCCCGGCCCGTGTCGGGCTGAGCGCCGTGCACGAAGCTCTTACCGTTGGGTATCCCACGAGAGAGCTGAGCGTTATACGGCGTGCGAGGGTCTCGCACGTCGCCTTAAATAGCCCTCTTGAGATTTGTCGACCGACAAGGCTAGGGCTAGGAGGACGCTGATCCTCGCGCCCCGCACTACGGAGATGATCTTCATGCTTACAGCGTGGTTCTTCCGCCGATCCGGGACGCGTCGGGATAGGACGTAGTCCTTCGGTCCTTCGCCGCTGTCGCCCTTCCCCTACCACGGGGAAGAAGAACACAGAGGAAAGGAACACCATGAACGTAGATCCGACCGCGACGAAATACATGATCCGAGCCCGCATCACGGCCGACGGCGTCATCGAGAAACCCGATGTCGTTGGCGCGGTCTTTGGACAGACCGAAGGGCTCCTGGGCGAGGAACTCGACCTGCGCGACCTGCAGAAGAGCGGCCGCGTGGGACGTATCGAAGTGGAGATCGACTCCCGGAAGGGGAAGAGCGAAGGGGAGGTCCTGATCCCCAGTTCCCTGGACCAGGTCGAGACCGCGATCCTGGCGAGCGGGCTCGAGACCGTCGACCGTATCGGGCCGTGCAAGGCCCGCATCGATGTCGTCGCTGTCGAGGACGTTCGGAAGGTCAAGCGCTCCAAGATCGTCGACCGGGCAAAGGCCATCCTCGCCGGCATGCAAGAGGAGGCCAAGGAGACCGGGAGCGACCTTGCAGAGGAGGTGCGCAGCGCGGTCCAGGTGGCGGACATCGTCACCTACGGGAAGGACCGCCTCCCCGCGGGGCCGAACATCGACACCTCCGACGCCATCATCGTGGTCGAAGGACGCTCCGATGTCCTGCAGCTGCTCCGCTGCGGCATCAAGAACGTCATTGCCGTCGAAGGGACGAGCGTCCCCGAGACGGTCAAGGAGCTCTCGCGGGGGAAGACCGTCACGGCCTTCACCGACGGGGACCGCTCGGGGGAGCTAATCCTTCGGGAGATGCTCCAGACCATGGACGTCGACTTTGTCGCGCGCGCGCCGCGCGGCCAGGAGGTGGAGCAGCTTCCCTCCAAGGCCATCCTGAAGTGCCTGCGGAACAAGATCCCGATCGCCCAGTACCTCGAGATGACGGGGTTCGAGGCGACGGGCGCCACACGGGGCGGCGAAGGCCGCGGCGGTGGTGGCGGTGGCGGCGACCGGGAGGAAGGCCGCGGCGCTCCTCCCCAGCACCGGCGTGACGAGGGTGGAGAGCGACGTGGCCCCCCAGGGCCCCCTCCGGGTCGCGGACCGGGAGCGCCCCCTCCTGCGCGGGCCCCTCCCCCGCCCCCTCCTCCGCCCCCGATGTCGCCCCGTCTCTCCAAGCTCTTCTCGGACTTGACGCAGCTCGAGAACCCCTCGCGCGCCCGCCTCCTGGGCGACGGGGATGCGGTGCTCGCGGAGATCCCGGCGAAGGACGTGGTCGATGCGCTGGGCCAGGCCCCTGTCCCGGTGAAGACGCTCATCTTCGACGGTGTCGTCAGCCAGCGGCTGCTCGACGTGGCCCAGGAGAAGGGCGTCGGCGAGCTCGTGGCCGTCCGAATGGGCGCGATCGGCAAGCTCCCCGAGGGGGTCCGGGTCTATACCCGGGCGGACCTCGGTCCGGGCGCCGGCCCCGGGGCGTAGGGAGCCTCCTCCCTTCGTCCTGGACGCGGGGGAGCTCCCGCTCCCCCGCGCGCTGCCCCGGGCCCGCCGGTGAGGACGTTACCTGCTCGCGGGCCCTCCCCGGGGACTTATACGGGGCAGCATGCTCGCTCATCGGGGGCCACCATGAACGGACCCGCTAGCCCCTCGAAGGAGGCGCCGGCGCGCCGCCCTGCTTCCCTGGATGAGGTGGAGACCACCGCTTCCATCCCCATCCCCACGGACCCGCTCGAGAGGATCATCGGTCAGGAGCGGGCGGTCGAGCTCGCTCGCGTCGCGGCGTTCCAGCGCCGCCATCTCCTGCTCGTCGGACCCCCGGGGATCGGGAAGTCGATGACGGCGCAGGCGCTCTCGCTGCATCTTCCTCGCCCTCAACAGGAGGTCCGGGTCGTGCACAATCCGGAGCTCCACGAGCGACCCACGGTGGAGGTGGTCGCGCGCGAGGAGGTGCTCAAGGAGCGGGAGCGAACGCGGAACCTGGAGGGCGAGCTCATCCGCCCTCAAGACGCGCCCCCGAACATCGCCGAGCGGCTCGGGTACCGCTGCCCGCGATGCAGCTTCTATTCGACGCCCACGGACCGCACCTGTCCGTCCTGCGGGAACCTGAAACAGTTCCTCCCCTCGGGAAGCAGCGGGAACCCCTTCCGAGACCTCCTGGGGGGGATCCAGGAGGTGATGGTCGGCGGGGGTTCCGGGCTCTCCGACACGGTGCGCACGACGCGACTGCGCGATGGGGTCGAGGAGGTGGTCGCTTACGAACGAGCCGGGGAGAAGATCCGCATGCTGGACCAGCGGATGCTCGAGCATCGACGGCAGCTCCAGAAGGAGTCGCCCCGCAAGGTCCTCGCGAAGGTCGACCGCAATCCCTTCGTCATGGCCACGGGCGCGAGCGAGACCGAGCTGCTGGGGGACGTCCGCCACGACCCGTACGGGGGGCACCCGCAGCTGGGTTCCCTTCCTTACGAGCGGGTGATACCGGGGGCGGTCCACGAGGCTCACGAAGGGGTCCTCTTCATCGACGAGCTCCCCCACATCGGCCACCTCCAGCGCTTCATCCTCACCGCGATGCAGGAGAAGCGGTTCCCGATCACCGGGCGGAACCCCCAGAGCGGAGGGGCCTCCGTCCGGGTGGACAACGTCCCGTGCGATTTCATCCTGGTCGCGGCCTGCAACATCCAGGACGTGAACAAGATCCTATCGCCGCTGCGCTCCCGCATCGCGGGCGGGGGCTACGAGATCCTCCTCGAGACCTCCATGCCGGACACCGAGAGGAACCGGATGAAGCTCGTGCAGTTCTCGGCCCAGGAGATCGCCAACGACGGTCGGATCCCTCATGCCACGAAAGAGACCCTGGTCGAGTTCATCCAGGAGGCGCGACGGCGTGCGGAGCACATCGACAACGCCCATCATGCCCTCACCCTGAGGCTCCGGGAGATGGGCGGGTTGCTGCGGGCTGCCGGGGACCTCGCGACGGTCGAGCATGCTCCGATGATCGAGCTGGCCCACCTCAAGGAGGCGATCCACCGCGTCCGTCCGATCGAGGAGCAGATTAAGGAGCGCTACGGGTCGTTCCAGGGAGGGATCCGCTCGGACGCGACCGATGCTCAGCGCGAGAGCATGGGGTACTACTACTGGAACCAGCACCCGACCTCCGGCGGCGGCGCGCCCAGCCCGTACGGGTGACCTGCCGAGCCAAGAAGCTCCCACTCCGAAGGATTGAGAGGAGGACCGCTAGGGCACCTTCGGGTGAGCGGCCCCTGGCCGGTCCAGCACCTGCACTTCGGGCACATCATCTCCACCATCGGCCCGATGGCGCCTACCGCGAGCGTCCTACCGTCGAACGGAACCGCTCGGAAGGCGCAGTGCCCTCCGAGGAGTCGGCGCCCACCGGTCCGATCCTAGCGGAGCCGAAGCTCCCGCCTACGGCCCGGGCCCGTCTAGAAAGCTCAGGATCGCTTCGGCGGTCTCCTTGGGCTTCTCGATCTGGGGCATGTGGCCGCAGTTCTCGAGCACCGAGAGCTTCGCTCCCGGGATCCGTTTCACGGCCGCCTCCCCGATCGAGACGTTGAACTGGACGTCCTGGCGACCCCAGATGAGGAGCGTGGGGCAGCGGATCTTCTCCAGGTTCTGGGCGAGGCTTGCGTCGTGCTTTCGGACCGCCATCCCGGCGGCGAGGTAGGGCTTGCGACGCGCGCGTGGGCCCCATTCCTCCCTGAGCTGGCGGACCCATCCGTCCTCGACGAACTTCGGGTCGCAGAAGCAGGACTTTCCGAGGAACTTGCGCCACTTCTTCTCCGAAGGGGCGAAGAACATGGCCGGTAGGATGAGGGGAGTGTAGAGCCGGACCGTGGAGGAGGGGAAGGGGTGAACGAGCCCTGCAGGGTCGAGGAGGACCAGACGGTCGACCTTCTCCGGGAGGTCCAACGCCGCCATCGCGGAGAGCATCCCTCCGATGGAGTTCCCAACGAGTCCCCACGTCGGACCTGGAAGCGTTCGGAGGAACGCTCCCACGATCTTTCGGTACCGTGCCATGGAGTGGTCCTTGTCGGGAATGGCGGCGGACCGGTGATGATCCGGCAGGTCGAGACGAACGATCGGATGGCGGGCCCCCAGCGCGTCAACGACATGGTCCCAGGTCTCCGCGCTCGCGATGTACCCGTGGATGAGGAGGAGGGGGAGGCCGGGAGATGCGCCCGCCGGAGGCGTGCTCGAGAGATACCGGATCTTGACGCCTTCCACTTCGACGAACTTCTCTTCGACCGTCAACGGAGCTTCACCCACTCGCCTCGGCGCTCAAGCCCCCTGATGCGACCACCACAAAAGGACGATGGACGTGCTCCATCATCCTTAAGGCGGAGAATCGTAGCTCGCCTCTCGCGGGCGCGTAGTCCAGCGGTTAAGACGTCTCCCTGACACGGAGAAGATCCCCAGTTCAAATCTGGGCGCGCCCACTTCAGATTTGTATCGGTACCCGCACAAATCTGCCCGATTCGGATTGGTACCGATTCAAGTCCTTCGCTGACCCGCCCGCCCCTTGAAAGTGGAGGCGCGGGATCGGACCCTGATCGGGGGGGAACCCCCTCGTGGGCAACCGCCAGTGGTCGATCCAATGACTCAACGCGGGGCTGCCATCCGGGCGTGGACAACTCCGCCGAAGAATGCCAGGTGCGTGTTCCAGGGGAGGGTGTTCAGCGTCTACCGATGGCAGCTGAGGCTGTTCGACGGACGCCACGTGAGGAACGAGGCGGTATGGCGACCTGCGACAGTGAATGTCATCGTGACCGTCGGAAACAAGGTTCTGATGACCCCGGAACGGCAACCGGGAATCGCGGGGGGAGGATGGTACCAGGGCATGCCCGGAGGGCGCGCCAGGGAAGGCGAAACCCCGCTCCAAGGGGCCAAGCGGGAGCTTCTCGAGGAGACCGGGTATGCCTCCGAAGACTGGACCCTACTGTCCATCGATCCGGCCAGGCCCGTGACGCGTTGGGTGGTCTGGTGGTAGCTGGCGCGCGACGGCAAGAAGGCCGCGGTTCCGGCGACCCACCCGAGCGAGATCGTCAAGGTGGAACAGGTGGACCTCGACGAGTTTCTGACCAGAGCTGTGCGGATCTTCGGCAACATCGTTACCAACTTCGCCGAGATGAAAGGAGACCGGCGGAAGCGGGCTACCTTCGCTCGGAAGGCGTACGGATCCCGGGCCGAGCGTTAGCCCGGGCCTACCCCGACTCGTCCTTCCCAGGCGGGTCTTGGCTAGGGTTGTACAGGAATCCATTAATCCTATTGAATCAATATCTTGTCGATGGCAACCACCCACGAAAGGGCGACCACGATCACGGTCCCCTTGCATGTGCGCGAACGGCTGCGTGACTATCAGACCGGAGGGAAGAGCGTGGCAGAGGCCATCGAGCACCTTATGGACGAGATCCCTCCTGATTACTTCCGCCGGGACATCCAACGCGCCTTGCTCGAGCGACCACGCATCAGCCTCAAGGAGTTCCGCAGGCGGTTCCGTCTGCCGGATCGTTAGTGTCTCGACTCACCTTCGGACCCCGAGCGGTCCAGTCCTTGCCCCTGCTCCCCCGCCGGGTGCAGCTATGCTTCAACCGAGCCTTCGAGGACATCGAGAAGAATCCGAGGTCTCCCACACCAAATGCGAACGTCCATGCCCTCGAGGGCTACTCGAACGTCTGGACGCTCCGCTACCTCGAGAGGGGAGGTGGGTGGAGGGGGATCTACGCGATTGACGGGCAAGAGGTCGTCTTCGTCGTGTTCGGTCATCGGAAGTCGGTCTATGCCCAGCTCCACGCACTCCTCCCGCCCGAAGGGGAGTACCTCTCGCGCACCTCCGTCGAACGGCGGCGATGACCCCGGGAATCGGAGAGCTCGTGGCCTCTCGGTGAGAGATTTGAACTGGTACCGGTCCTAGAATGGGGGCGCCCATGCCGATACCCGCACAGATCTGCCCTACCTGAGGGTCCTTGTGGCCCGTGATGCCGCTCAACGGCGCCTCCCAGCCCGCCGCGCGAGTGCCCCGGCCGAACGTCGCCGCTCGGACAAGACCGGACTGACAAATGGCGGCCGCAGCGCTCTCCTCCACGCCTCTCCCGGTCTCTCGTCTGGCCCGGCCTCCCTCCCTCGCGAGGTCGAACAAGGTCAGCCCTCGGCTTCCGGCTGCTGCTCGCGGCGGCCCAGTGGCCTGTGTCTTTCGCTCCGGGAACCCGCAGGGAGGTCAGGGCCGTGCCCCCCGTCCTCGAGTCGATCGAAAGCGCGGCGAGCGCTGGAGACGCTCTCAGCCTAGGCGCGTGGCGCCGCCAGGGGCCTGTCGCCAGCGTGGCCGCCGATCGACCGGTGGGGCCCTGCGAGGGCCCGCATGACCCTTACTCGCAGCTCGAGGGCGCGGCGTCCAAGGGGGCTCGTGGAGAAGACTTCCCTCCGGGCCTGCCGTACGTAGAAGCGGTCGATTAGTCCCCTGTCCTCGAGGTAGTCGATCACGCGGTAGAACTGCGTCGGATGAGAGATTCCGGCACGGTTCTGAAGTTCCGCATCCGGGAGCGGGCCGCGAAGCGCCTCTTCCAAGACCCGGCCGGCCCGTTCATTCTCCTGAAGGAGGAGCCAGCCAAGCGCCTCCCGAAGGGGGTCAGCCTCAGGCATAGGATTCACACTAGTGTAAGTCGCCGGAGCGTAAGTACCGATAGGGGTGTGGACTCCACCCCTACGGTGCCTTGACAACAGCCTAATACCGCGCAGAGCACTCGCTTGAAAGAGGGAACCAGCATGACCGACGGCGCCAGCCATGGGGGGCCGCCTCCCGAGAAGGACGCCGATGCGTCTTGGCTCTTCTCTCAGAACCTCTCGGTCTACGCCGGGGAATGGGTCGCAGTCCTTCGACGGCACATTCTCGCCCACGGCCCGAAGCTCAAGCAGGTCCGAGCGGAGGCCAAGGCAAAGGCGAAGGGAGAGCACCCCCTCTTCTACTCTGTGCCGACCGGCTTCACGGTGGGCCGGTAGGTGCCAGGGGTGCCCGAACGCCGCGCGTTCAACGGATCGTTCCAATTCAGTCGAGTTCCGCTCCCGACACCCGTGAACGGGGTCGAGGTAGTCTTGCGACCCTACCTGACGGTCCGACTCAGCTACGGGAGGAATGAGCCGATCAGGTTCACGGCGCTGGTGGACACGGGGGCGGACTTCTCGCTCGTCTCCCGAGAGGTCGCCGAGGAGCTGGGGGGTGGTCCCGGAGGCTCTCGCGGGTCCTGACTATCCGTTCCAGGGCGTGGGCTCCCGGAACGCCGCGCGTTCGGTCGAGCTTCACCTTGAGACCGGGTACAAGGATGAGGGCCTTTCGATCGACATGCCCTTCCTGGTCATCATGAACGACGCCCTTGGGCAGACCCGGGACATCCTCCTCGGACGGCACCCTCTGTTCCACTCCTTCGACTTTGGCTTTCGCATGGGCTTCACCGACGATCCCGAGATCGGAAAGTGGACGATGCGGGAGGTACGAAAGCGCCGCGACGCGGGCAGCGTCGTCCGCAAGCCACGGCTGGTCGGACCTCCGCCCTGAGTTCTTCGACCGAGCGCGATGGCGAGACCGGGGCCTGTGCGCCTCCGAGCCAAGGATTGAGGAGCCTCACCCACCTTGAGTGATCGCTCGGGCCCCGACGCCTGAGGGTCGTCCGAGACTTCGGGGCCTGGTATTTGGGAGATTTCTATCTGTACCGGCACCGATCTAGGCGCGCCCACGTTTCAAGAGTTTCGTGGCTCCCTCCTTGTCGGAACCCCAGGGAGGAACAGGGGAAACGAACGTGGAAGGGGTTCTACTTCCCTTCCTTGACCTCTCGGATCTCGTCCGCAACGAGACCGTGAGCTTCCTTGTGGACCTTGGCCGCAGCCTCGGCCGTGGGGGCTTCCACCAGGCAGAAGACCGTTCCGGTTTTCTCATCGACCCAATAGCTTCGATAGTTGACCCCGTGCTTCCCCTGGACCTTCAGGTCCTTCTGGTGCGCTTCAGCGACAGCGGCGGCGGTAACTCCCTTGACGTTTCGGTGCGTGTCCATCTACAGGGGCATGCGGGAGGAGACCCTTCACACATCGATAAACTTGCCGCTCCGCGAAGACCTTCGGGATTGTAGCCTGGCGACCGGCGGTTCGAAACAGGGAAAGCCCATCTGTCGGTTCGCAGAACTCTGAGCACGCCGGTTCGCGAAATTACGACGACAGCAAGGGTTCCGCCATGGGAGGTCGCGGCTTCCGTTGAGAGCCATCCGTTTCCTCGATGCCCTTCTCAGCGATCAGGAGCATGACCGCGGGCGGGCCTAATCCGCGCGAGCTAGCTTGGGCGCCCCCTGGGGCAGCGGGACCTGCGACGGGTAGGGAACTCGTGGCCATCGTCCTGCGTCGTCCCTCGAAGCGGTGGGGCTTCCGCAGACAGGGCGGGCCCAGTTCCTGGGAATGGAGGCGTCCAAGTTGCCCTCGTTCGAGAAGAGCAGACATCAGCGGCCGTGCGTTCCCGCGACCTGGGACGATGACCGGTGGACCCTGGAGTTTACTCAACCCACCTTACTACTGAAGGCCTTTGGACTTGCCCTCGGGGGGAGCCATTCGGCGTCTGGCCGAGCGCTTTCCCCACGGGGTGCGAGGTCAAGGGCCGCTAATGCGGTAGGCCCAGCCGCGGGCTAGCCTCGCCGCTTCATCCGCATGGGGTTGCGGCGCCGACGAGCCGCGATCCTCTTCTGCCTGGCGAGATGCGCGCGCTTCTTGTTCGCGGTGGACCTACGTTGGACGAGACCTGATGTCATGTATTCCTTCCGTCCGAGGCGTCCCCCATCGCTCGAGGGGTATAAGGCGGGTGGGAGAGGCGACCTCCCTCCCGCCCGTAGCCCTTGCCGAAGGAGAGCCCCTCAATGAGCGGGAAACCGCTCAAGTGCTGACGAGCTCCGCCCATCGAAGTTCGCCCTCCGATGCAAGCTGCGAAGCAACCGACCGGCCAGGTGACTCTCAGGCTCCGGAGGGCGTCCGGAAAGAGCTGATGGGGCGGAGGGAGCGAGCGCGGTGGGGAAGGATATGAAGGAGGAAGTTCAGCTTCGCAGGGCGACCCTACGTGACCTTCCGACCCTGGTTCTCCATCGTCGAGCGATGTGGGAAGCGCTCGTGGAGGTCCCCGAAGCCGCGCTCAACCGGGGAGACCGAGTGTATCGCCGGTGGCTTCGGGCTCGAATGCAAAGGGGAGACGCCGTCGCGTTCGTTGCCGAGACCCGTGGGCGGGTCCCGGTGGCGAGCGGAGCGGTCTTCGTGCGGGACATCGACCCGTCGCCCAGCGGGGTGGCGACCTCCCCGCACACCATCTCCATGTTCACGGAAAAGGGGTGTCGTGGGCAGGGGATCGCCAGGGACATCCTCCACGAGCTGCGCGATTGGTGCGAAGCTCGAGGATTCGCCGCGGTGACCTTGTCCCCCGCGCCGAAGGCTCGCCGACTCTATCGACGGGTGGGGTTCGAGAGGGCGTGGGGTATGGTCCTGCGATTCCCCCCGCGACACCCGGGACCTCACGCTCGCCGCCGCCCGCCCCGCGGACCGCGCGAGGGCTAACCTCGAGGTAACCTCGGCGGAGGGCTCATCTACCCCAACTCGCGTAGTAGGACCGATACGCCTGCCCTCGGGCCTCAGCCTCTGCTGAGGTTCTTGGGGGCAGAGCTACTTCGAAGGAGGTGAAAACATATGTCTGCTATTACCGAAAAGAGACTGGGCTACGGCCTCGGTCTTCTGGGCGGCCTCCTGATCGGGCTGGCCGGGCTCGTGAGCCTGTTCACGAGCGCGGTCAACCTTGCGGTCGGACGGGCCGCGGGGGCCATCGGGTACGGGAGCGAGGGGATCGTCCTACTGATCCTCGGGGGGCTTGCCCTCCTCTTCGCGCACCTGGGGTACCGCCAGTGGAACGACCGGCCGATCGTGAGCGGGGTCCTGCTCGTGGTCGTGGCCGCGTTGGGCTGGGGCGTCCTTGGCCTGGGGTCGAACGTGATCGCCTTCCTCGGTGCGATCTTTGTCCTCTTGGCCGGGGTCCTGTACCTCGTCGTCCCCGTCTCGACCAGGGTCGCTCAACCGGCTCCGGCGTAGGCCGTCCGGTGCCGCCGCTCGGGCGGGGGTCTTCCTTCGCCCGGGAACCCTTTCCAGCCAGTTTTCCATGACAGGGTTGAGGAAAGGCTGAACGCTCGTCAGCCCTGCTTCATCGCCCGCAGCTCGGCGCGAGTGGGCCGTCGTCCGACGGTGATCCAGATCCCGTCAGGGTCCTTGACGCTGGCCATCCAGCCCTCCGTCGTGCTGGGCTCGTACCCGGTGGGCCGACCGCCGTGCTTGAGGAGACGGCGATAGGCGCGCTCGAGGTCTCCCCGAGGGACCACGCCCAGGCTGAAGTCCAGGTGGTCGAGCGCGGTACCCGTGGAGTAACGCTCGAAGAACATGGACTTCGGCGGATACCAGTTGAGCTCGAGCAGATGACCCGAGCGAGGGTCACGGAGGAGGACCCAGAGACCCCCGCCCCACCCGCGGGTGTCCCCCCGCTTGACCACCCGGAATCCGAGCGCGTTACGGTAGAACCGAAGGCTGCGGGCCAGGTTGGTGACACGAACCCCGGGGTATTCGAAGCGCATGCGACCTCGGAAGGGCCCATCGTACTTGTAGTCGGCCGACCTCGCCATGACGGGTGGACGGCCATGGCCAGCTCATCCCGTCTCGGACGCGCGCCCAAGGTCCTCGACCTCTTTCCCGACTTCGAGGAGTTCTGGGCCAGGGTCCGGGCGGACCCGATATCGAGCCAGCTCGACCGTTGGGAACGCGAGCACATGGCCCCTTGGCCCGAGCTCCTCTCGAAGCAGAAGGAGAACTATGCCGAGGAGGGATTCGACTGGAGGCGAGTCGCCCGCAAGTGGGTCTTCCCCTTCCTCGAGGAGCGCTTCCCGAGGATGCGAGCGATCCACCTCGACCTGGTTCGGAACTTGCCGAAGGCCTGGCGAAGGACCCGAAGTGCGCTGGGCATCCGGTTCCCCGTCCGGTTCGTGATCTACGTTGGCATCGGATGCGGCGCAGGTTGGGCCACGACGTACGAGGGGCGACCCTCGTGCCTCTTCGGGCTGGAAAACGCGGCGACGGAGCACGATGGGAAGGATGGGTGGACGTTCCGGACCGTCGCTCACGAGGTCGCGCACCTCGCCCACCAGCATTGGCGAGGCGAGCGCTGGGAGCACCGCCCGGACCCGTGGTGGATGCTCTACGAGGAGGGGTTCGCCACCTACTGCGAGCGACGCATCGAACCGGAAGGATTCCTTCGGCGAACGGGGAGGAAGGATTGGCTCCCTTGGTGCGATGAGCACCGCTCCTGGCTGGCCAGGAAGTTCCTGAGCGACGTGGCGGGGCGAAGGTCCCTCCGCCCGTTCTTCGGGTCGTGGTACAATATCCGGGGCCAGATCGAGACCGGCTACTACCTGGGGTCCGAGATGATCCGCGAATGGACCGAGCGCGGATCGCTCCAAGAGGTCGCGCGCCTCCCCCTGCCTGAGGTCCGTCTTCGTGCGCGAGCGACGCTTGGGCGCCTCGCGTCGAGGTCCTCCTGAGAGAACTTCACGAAAGGCGACAGCGCTCCCGTCAAGGACGGGCCCTCGACCTCGGGCGCACCCCTACCTTGCAGGAGCGCCGGTTTAGGCCCCGGCTCCAGGCGGTGGCGCTTCCTTCTCGGAGGACCGAAATCCTTGACCGTTCTCCGGAAGCTGGAAAAACGTGACCGCGCCACGTCCTCCATCCTTCCGTACTTCGCGGGCATCTCCGGGTTCCCTCCCTGACGGGAGCCGAGGGATCGCGCCCTCGGGCATCATGGCGGTTGTTTCGCTCCGCCCCGTGCCGCTCGGGCACGGGGCCAGAGTCGCTCTTCCGCGCCCCCGGAGAGGGGCCCTCGCGCTCGGGGCGAACGGTCCCCTGCTCGGACGGTGGCGTGGCAGGGGAAACTCCCAGTAGACCCTTCTCCTCCCCCGGGACCTCGTAGGGCTCCGGGATCGCGGGCGGGTCCTGCCCGAGGGGGTCGCCCCCCTCGGGCCATTCTCCATTCGGTGAAGATTGGAGCGTACATTGCCTCACCAGGCGGTCCACCACCGACGCGGCCATCGCGTCCCGAGCGAGCGCCCAGGGCGTCCCCGCCTCGTGCTTGACCATCCCCCGGACCAGCAGGTTCACCGCGGCGAGCGCGTCCCGGTCGTAGCTGAGACCACAGCCCCCGCACCGTGAGGTCTTCCACGTCGGGTGGACCACCCTCGCCCCGCAGAACGGGCAGAACGTCGAGCTCCCCCGCGCGTAGACCTCCTTCGTCCCGTGGGGGTAGCGGTAGGAGAGCACCCGCTGCAGC
>JAGWLG010000029.1 GCA_028864975.1 Thermoplasmata archaeon
CTCTTCGCCAGGAGGAGTGAACCGTATGTCCTCCGGGAGCACCGCCAGGCTCTCTTCCCGACCGGAAGGGCCCGGCACCACGTTGTACCCTAGGAACCACGCGGCGAAGGCGGTCCGCGGTTGGTCGAAGACCCCGGCGGCAGGCCCCTCCTGTTCCCATCGCCCTTCGTGGAGAATGGCCACACGGTGCCCTAGGAAGAATCCCTCGTCGAAGTCGTGAGTCACGTAGACCGCGGGGATGTCGGCACGACGCAGGTAGTCCTTGATCTCGGAGCGCAGCTCCCTCGCCACCCGCGGGTCGGCCGAGGACAGGGGTTCGTCCAGAAGGAGCGCCCGGGGTCTAGGGGCAAGCGCCCGCCCCAGCGCGACCCTCTGGCGCTCGCCTCCGGAGAGCTCGCCCGGCCGCCGGTCGGCCAGCGAGGAGAGGCGGAACGTCCGCAGAAGCTCCTCACCACGGGACTCGGCCTCGACCCTCGACCAGCGTTGGACGAAGAGCCCATAGGTCAAGTTGTCCCAGACAGTCCGCTCGGGGAAGAGGGCCAGGTCCTGGAAGACCATCCCGATGCCCCGTCGGTGCGCAGGCAAGCGCGTGATGTCCTGCCCGTCGAGGAGCACACGTCCCCGGTCCATCTCCTCCAGACCCGCCAAGACGCGGAGCAAGGTCGTCTTGCCAGAGCCGTTCGGTCCGAGGACGACCAGGGTCTCGCCGCGAGCGAGGTGGAAATCCACGGGCCCCAGGTGGAAGTCCGGATAGCCACGTTCGAGCCCGCGCACTTGGAGCGAGGCAGCGCGGGAGGTGGGATCGGTCGTCGGGTTATCGTCGGACACGGCGGCCTACCACAAGGATGAGGAAGAAGGAGGTGAGGCTGACGAGGACCAGGAGCGCGGCCAGGGCGGCAGCCGCGCCGACCATCTTCACTCCTAGAAGGACGTACATTTCGACGACCATGGTGGCGTAGGCCGGGATGTAGAGGAAGTTCGTGGCGGCGAACTCGCCCAGGCTCAACGAGAACGTGAACAGGCCCCCTAGGATAAGAGCGGACCGTGATCCAACGACATCGGCGTCCAAGAAAGCCCGTAGTCGGTGGGCGCCGAGCGTCATGGCCGCCTCCCTGGGCCTGGGGGACTGCGACCGGAAGGCGTGGATCAGGGTCTGGAGCACGAAGGGGAGTGCGAGCGCGGCTTGTGCGCCGAGGACCAAGACCCAATCCAGCGACTGCGTGTACAGGGTTCCCTGGAAGAAGGACCATAGGGCGAGCGCGAGGATGATCGGAGAGGCGATCATCGGAACGAACGTGAGCAAGGTCACGGCCCCGCTGGCGGTCCGGTGGCGACGTGAGGTGAACCCGAGGGCGATCCCCACCAAGAGGACCATCAGGGTCGAGGCCACGGCGAAGAAGACCGAGTTGAGCAAGGCTGTCCCGGTCGATACCCCGAGCGCGCCTGTGGCCTGGGGGGAGAGGAGGGAGCGCCAGTTCTCGAGTCCTAGGACGTGATTCGGAAGCTCCACGAAGGATTCGACGAGCACCGTCGAAAGGAGAAGGAACACCGTTCCCACCAAAGCGACGGTGGCGAAGAGGAAGGGAAGGGACCGCCAGTCCCACCGGCGCGTCCCTCCCCTTCGACGCGTTGAGGTGTCTCCCACGCTCAGGAGCCGAACTCGACGCGCGACCAGAAGATAGAGCACGCTGGGCAGAAGGAGGAGGACCATCACCCAGAACGCCAGGGCGACGGAAGGGACCAGGGCCCCATGGTACCACAGCTGGTAGATCTCGTCCTCGACGGTCCAGTCCAGGAACCATCGACCGAGGAGGAGCGGAGGAGCGAAGCTCAGGAAGCTGAACAGGAACGTCAGGAGCGCTCCCGCGGCTCCCCCCAAGAGCGCCCTTCCTCCCCAGACGTCCCGGAAGGTCCTCCAGGGGCCGCCCCCCAGAACGGCGACGGCCTGCTCGAGACGGACCGAAGAGGCCTCGACCCCGGAGACCGTGAAGAGGGCGACGACAGAGGTGTTGAAGTAGAGGTTGACGAAGAGGATCCCGGCGAGCCCGGTCGAAAGCCCCTGGGTGGCCGGCCAGAGGCTCGAGATGACCCCCTGAGGTCCGAAGAGCTCCTCCACGCCGAGGACGACGACCAGGACCGGCAGGAGGAAGGGGACCAGCAGGAGCGCGAGGAGCAGGTCGCGCCCTGGGAAGGAACGGCGGCCCAGGAAGACCCCGACGGGGAACCCCCAGACGAAGGCAAGGAGCGCGCTGAGCGTACCTTGCTCGAACGAGTTGAAAAGCACGAGACGCGCCGCGGGATTCCTCAGGACGATCGCCAGCACCTGCCGCAGCGTGCGCAGCTGACCCAGGGCGTCGCCCGCGAGGAACATCAGGGGGAGCAGGGCGAAGAGGAGGACGAAGGCCAACGCGGGGAGAAGCCCCAAGAGGTCCATGGAGACCGCGGAGCTGGGCGACGATCGTCTTCGAAGCCAGGCGGACGGAGGCGGGAGGACGGGGCCGCTCGGCTCCATCGTCCCTCCGACCCCCGTTCCCACTCACGCGATGATGTTCTGGAGCTCGCTCGTCCAGTACCCCAGCTGATACGAGCTCTGGATCGGAGTCGTGTCGTCGTTGAGCGCGGAGATCTGGCTCGGCGGGAAGGACCAGTCGTACGCCGAGGGAAGCGTCGTGCTCGCGACAGCGGGGTACTCCCACTCGTTCACGGGGATCTGCGATTGGACCGTCGGGCTGAGTAGGTAGTCGATGAACTTCTCCCCAAGGCTCTGGGCATGGGTTCCTTTGACGAGCCCCGCGCCGTAGATGGTCTTCCAGCCATAGCTGGTTCCGGCGTGCTGGGCCACCGTGCTGTTCATCCACGTCCCGTAGCCGAAGTAGATGTTGTACGCCTCGTCGGTGGTGTAGCTCACAAAGCTCGCGTACTGACCCGCCGAGAACTCCGAGAAACCGGTGCTCCAGTCGGCCGCGGGATGGACGTAGGGGGCCACCGCCGAGAAGAACGTGGTCCAGTTTTTGTGCAGCACGTTCTGGTAGTACTCGACCTCCCAGGCGAGGAACTCCTCCCCCGTGATGTCCCCGAGCAGGGGGTCCGAGAAGAGGAACTGCTTGGCGAGCGTCGGGCTCCCCGCGACGTTCTGGAAGAAGTCCCCCTGGGAAAGACCGTTGCCGTTCGCCGCATCGAAGGAGACGTTGTAGTCGACGCCCAGGTACCCCCACTCGTAAGGGGTCACGGTGTGGTCCGGGGCGATCTGGCCGACCAAGCTCGAAGGCACCCCGGTCAAGGCTGGCGAGCTGTAGGGGATCAGGAAGCCGGAGGCGTCCGCCTGGGGGGCGGTGAGCTCGTCAAGTCCCACGATCACATCGGGCATCGTGCCGGGCTTCGCCAGCTTGAGGTCCGACACGAGGTCGCCCGTAGAGACGTAGGTGAGCTGCACGGTGCTCCCCGTCGCGTTCTGGAAGTTGTCGATGAGCGCGACCCGTGACGCGTTAGGGTAAGCGCCGGACCCGAAGAAGCTCGAGTAGGTCCACACGACAAGGCAGTGCGAATTGGTGCTGCAGCCCTTCGGCGCAGAGAGGTAGTGGTAGGCCCCGTACGCCCCGACCGAAGCAACCACGACGACGACCACCGCGACCCAAAGGGTCACATGACGTCGGCGCGGCCGCGGTCTTGCCGCGGGGGCCCCTGAACTCTGCGCCGGAGGGGTCGGGTGGTCCGTCGAACTCTCTTCGGTAGGCGGTGTGGTGTCTGCGGTGCTCATGCCCTGCCAACTGCAGGGGTACCGTCTACGCTGCCCATCGACTTCCCTTCGCCGGTATTACCCGGATCAGGTTCGAGGGGTCGACAGCTCTTCGCTGTCCTCTCAGCCGCATGATGGCTCCCCCAGCGGGGGTTGCACACGGGTCGAGGGTAATACGCTTGCTGCCGGGTCTTGGAGCGTTTCGCGCGCGTCCGTACGCCTGAGGGAAAGTCGATGGGCTCGGGACAGATGGCCCCCCGTGCTTCTGAGTACTAGGGGTCCGAGGTCTTGGAGATCCCCAGGAGGGCAGCGACCTCGGTGAGGTCCTTGAGGACCGGAGTGGAAGTTCCCTTGGGTGGGGGTCGGGGCGGGCCTTCCTCCAAGTTCCAGTACTTGGACCACAGCCCCGTGTAGAGCGCGGTACGCATTCCGCTCGCTTCGCCTCCTGCGACATCTCGATCCCAGCGGTCCCCCACGTGCAAGATCTCTGTGGGGGCGACCTCGATGCTCCGAGCGGCGGCCAAGAAGAGGCGCGGGTCCGGCTTGCGAACGCTCACGTCGCAGGAGGTCGTGACCGAAGCGACCCCCGGCGCGACGACCTCTCGGAGATAGGAGAGCCAGGTCGGACCGCTACGGGAAGTGTCCGAGATCGCCATCACCTTGAGCCCGGCTCGCAGCGCCTGAAGGATGAGCTCGCGCGCCTGCGGGTTGAGATGGGGGGGATGTTCGTGGAGGCCGGCGTCGGAGTAGCGCTGGGCGAGCTCGTCGAGCGGGAGCAGCAGCTTGGCTCCGAGCTCACGACGGACCTCCTCGATGAGCTTGGCATTGGGGAGACTGCTCGCCAGGAGTCCCCGCGCGCTCCACCGCGCGAGGACGGCCGATCTTCCCCGGCCCACGGCGGCCCCGCCCAAGGGCCGTCCGTGGCGGTCTCCAAGACCCCCACCGAGGATCTCAATGCGAAGGGTGCCCTGCGCCCTGGCGATCTCCGCCGTATCCCAGAACGTGGTCTCGCCGAGGTCGAGCGAGAGCGCCCGGATGCCGTTGCCCAGCGCGGCCATGGTAGGGGGCGTAGGCTCACGCCCCTTTCTACCTCGCGCTTGCGTGGGGTGGGAGCCTTCCGAGGGGGAAGGAGCGTGGGCCATCCTCTCGGCTCTCGGCTGAAAGGGAGCCTAGCGGGGACGAAGCCCCGCTTCCCTTTGGAGGGAGCGTATCTTGTCCCGGATCCTGGCGGCCTTCTCGAACTCCAGTCGATCGGCCGCGAGGCGCATCTCCTCCTCGAGGTTGGCCATGAGGAGCGGTAGCCGCTCCTTCCACTTCTTCCCCAGACCGCTCGTCGAGAGTTCGCCGCTTGCCGCTTCCTCTTCGGCAAGGAGGCTGTGCACTTCCTTCACGATGGTCGCAGGCACCACGCCGTGTTCGCGGTTGTAGGCGAGCTGCAGCTCTCTCCTCCGCCCGGTCTCGGCCATCGCCCGCGACATGGACCCGGTGACACGGTCGGCGTAGAGGATCACCTTCCCGTCCAGGTTCCTGGAGGCACGCCCCGCGGTCTGGATCAGCGAGGTCTCCGAGCGGAGGTAGCCCTCCTTGTCCGCGTCGAGGATCGCGACCAGGGAGACCTCCGGGAGGTCCAGGCCTTCCCGCAGGAGGTTGATCCCCACGAGGATGTCGAACTGCCCGAGTCGAAGGTCCCGGAGGATCTCGACCCGCTTGAGCGTCTCGACGTCGCTGTGAAGGTAGCGGACCTTCAGATGCAGACCTGACAGGTAGTTCGCGAGCTCCTCGGCGGTGGACTTGGTCAGGGTCGTGACGAGGCAGCGCTGTTCCTTTTCGACGCGCGCGCGGAGCTCCGCGACCAGGTCCGCCATGTGGCCTTTGATGGGCCTCACCTCGACCGGGGGGTCCACGAGCCCCGTCGGTCGGATGATCTGCTCGGCGACGTTCGGGCCCGAGAGGCGGTGCTCGATAGGACCGGGAGTGGCCGAGACGAAGACCATCTGGTGGGCGCGCGCCAGGAACTCGGGCCACTTGAGCGGGCGGTTGTCCCGACAGGAGGGAAGTCTCCAACCGAACTCCACGAGGTTGTCCTTGCGGCTCTTGTCGCCCTCGTACATCCCCCGGATCTGGGGGAGCGTCACGTGGGACTCGTCGACGAAGATGAGCGCGTCCTTGGGGAAGAAGTCCATGAGGGTATAGGGGGACTCGCCCGGAGCGCGCCGAGTGAGGTGGCGTGAGTAGTTCTCGATCCCGTTGCAGTACCCGACCTCCCGGATCATCTCGAGGTCGTACTCGGTGCGGCTCTTGAGCCGTTGAGCTTCGAGCGCCTTGCCCCCCTCCTGGAGCTCAGCGTAGCGCGCCCCGAGCTCCTTTTCGATCTCTTTGAGCGCGTCCTCGAGGGACTCCTGGGGGGTCAGGAAGTGCGTGGCCGGGAAGACCTGGAGCTCCTCCACAGGGGCGCGGTCCTCCCCGCTCGTCGGGTCGAACTCCAAGATCTCCTGGAGAACATCCCCGTCGAAGAGGAGCCGGTGACCGCTCTCGGCCGCGCCCATGAGGTCGATGGTCGAGCCGCGGACCCGGAAGCGCCCGCGCTTGAGCTCCATGTCGTTCCGCTGGTAGCGCATCGAGACCAGTTTCTGGAGGAGTTCCCTTCGTCCCCACGTCTCGCCCTTCTTGAGGGTCAGGACCTGCGCCCGGTAGTCCTCGGGCGAGCCCAGGCCGTAGATGCAGCTCACCGAGGCGACGATGAGCACGTCCCGTCGGGACAGCAGGGCCTGCGTCGCGCGATGTCTCAGCCGGTCGATCTCCTCGTTCACCGAGGCATCCTTCTCGACGTAGAGGTCGATCTGTGGGACGTAGGCCTCGGGCTGGTAGTAGTCGTAGTAGCTGACGAAGTATTCGACCGCGTTCTGGGGGAAGACGTCGCGGAACTCGCTCACGAGCTGGGCGGCGAGGGTCTTGTTGGGCGAGATGACGAGGGTCGGGCGCTGCAGGGCCTCCACGACGTGGGCCATGGTGAAGGTCTTCCCGGAGCCGGTGACCCCCAGCAACGTCTGGTAGGGCTGCTCCTGCCGGATCCCCTCCACCAGCTTGCGGATCGCTTGGGGCTGGTCTCCTCGGGGCTCGAGAGGGGATTCCAGGTGGAACTTCCGCGGGCCCTGGGGGCGCGCGAGCTCTGAGCTGCCCCGTTCCTCGGACTTGGCCGCGGTCGAGGTGGAGGAGGTCACGACGCTCCGCCCTCCGAGGGCTGTTCCGACCCCGAGGCCGAAGGAGCGGTCCACGACCTCCCTCCGGCAGGTCGGTAACCCTCCGGGTCGATGGTAACGCTGGTGAAGCCGAGCGCCGTCAACTCAAAGGAGACCTGGAACCGGAGGGCAGGGTCCTGGAACCGTCCCACCTCCTCGGAACCCACCTCGATGCGGGCGGCGCCCTGGGAGGTCCGCACCCGAACCTGTCGGAACCCCAGCTCGTGGAGCGCCCGCTCCCCGGCTTCCACACGGGAGAGGAGGGGAGTGGAGATGGGTTCTCCGTGGGCGACGCGGGAGGCGAGGCAGCTGTTCGAAGGGGCGTCGTGGTTCGGGAGCCCCCAGGCCGCGGCGAGCTCGCGCACCTCCCGCTTGCCCAGCCCCGCCTCGCGGAGCGGGTGGCGGACCTTTCGTTCGTCCATGGCGCGCATCCCCGGACGATCGTCCGCCGGGTCGTCCGCGTGAAGGCCATCCACGATGACGGCGAACCGTTCCTCTTGCGCGACGGCCAGAAGGAGATCTCCTTCCTGCGAGCGGCAGAAGTAGCATCGGTCGAGAGGATTCGCGGCGTAGCGGGGGTCCTGCGTCGGGTCGATGCGGACCAAACGGTGCCGGATCCCGACCGACCTTGCGACCTCGACGGCACGGTCGAGCTCCTCCTTTGCCACGGCGGGGCCGTGGAGCGTCACGGCCAGCGAGCGACCCGGGGCTGCGCGCTGCGCAGCGGCGGCCACAACACTGGAGTCAACTCCCCCTGAAAGTGCGACCACGACGGGACCCATGTCCTTCAGCAGAGCTTCCAGGCGGTCGGGGAAAGGGCCGGTCGGCAGTACGGTCACGGGCCACCTGACGGAATAAGGGGCCAAGAGGTTGTCGTGCCTGAACGCGAACCCGACCTCGAGAGCAGCCTCGACGACCCACGACTTCTCATAGTTCCGCTCGGTTCGAGTCCCTTCTGGGTCCCCGTGTCCGAGCCCGCTGCTCCCCTCCCCCCTCAACCTTCGATTTCGTTGCACGCCCGGATCGCGTCCGTCGCGCGGGGAAGGGGTATCGTCGATCCCACCGAGATCCAGGCCTTGGCCTGGCCCGTGCTGGCCAGGGGAGCCGAAGCTCTCCTGGTGGCCCCCACGGGCACCGGAAAGACCGAGGCCGCGCTCCTCCCGCTCCTCGGGGACCTCGTCGCCACGCCCGGCCCGCCCGTCTCGATCCTATACATCACTCCGCTCCGGGCGTTGAACCGCGACCTCGACGGGAGGCTCATGGCGTGGTCGGAAGCGCTCGGGCTACGCGCGGCCGTACGGCATGGGGACACCCCTCAACGCGAACGCGTCCGGCAGTCGGCGGCACCTCCCGACGTTCTGGTGACGACGCCCGAGACCCTTCAGCTTCTGCTCGTGGGGAGCCAGCTCCGCAAGGGGATGCAGAACCTGCGGGCGGTGATCGTGGACGAGATCCACGAGCTCGCGTCCAACGACCGGGGGGCCCAGTTGGCCGTCTCGCTGGACCGGCTGGACGCCCTGGTGGGCCACCACGTCCGGAGGATCGGGCTCTCGGCCACGATCGGGAACCCGAAGGAGGTCGCCACCTATCTTTCGCCCCGCACCCCGGTCGAGGTGCTCGTGGCCCCGGCCTCCAAGGAGTTCTCGGTCACGGTGCGTCCCCCCGCTCCACCCGAGGCGGTCTCGGCCGTTCCGGAGGCGATGCGCAGCGAGCTGAAGGCGGATGACGGTCTTCTGGCCGCCCTTCTGGCGCTCGTCGAAGAGGTGCGAGCGCACCGTTCGACACTCATCTTCGTCAATACCCGACCGACCGCAGAATCCCTGGCCGCCCGCCTGAAACGGCTTGCCGCGGACCTCCCTGTGGCGGTCCATCACGGCTCCCTTTCTCGGGAGGTGCGTGAGGAGACCGAGGAACGCTTCCGCAAGGGGGAGCTACGCGCCCTCGTCGCGACGAGCTCGCTCGAGCTCGGGATCGACATCGGGGTCGCGGACCACGTGGTGCAGTTCGGCTCGCCGCATCAAGCGTCGAGGTTGCTCCAACGCATCGGGCGGTCTGGCCACCGAAGAGGGGCCGTCTCTTCCGGGACCGTGATCGCGCTGGACGACGAGGACCTGGAGGAGTCCGTGGTGCTCGCTCGTCGGGTCCTCTCTCGCGAGGTCGAACCCATCTCCATCCGCCCGCGCAACCGACTGGCGCTCGCCCAGCAGCTGGTCGCCGCCCTCCGGGCCGAACGAGAGGTCCCAGCGGACCGGGTGCTGTCCACCCTTCTGACCTCGGTCCCGACCCGCGACCTGACCCTGGGGGAGGTCCGTGAGCTCTCCGAGTTCCTCGAACGCCTGGGCTCCCTGCGTCGCGAGGGTACGAAGTTCCGTGCCGGCCGGGGGACCCTCCAGAGGTTCTACGCGACGCTCTCGCTCATCCCTGAGGAGAAGACCTACCCGTTGCGGGACCTGGGGTCCCGCAAGGTCATCGGCACCCTCGACGAGCGCTTCGTGGTCACGCAAGTGCTGGCGAACCCCGAGTTCACCTTCCTCCTCCATGGGACCACCTGGAGGGTGGTCGAATTCCGAGAGGAGGAACTCCTGGTCGAAGCCGTCAAGGAGATCGGCCAGGAGCCTCGTTGGGCGGGAGAGGACATCCCGGTCCCGTTCGAAGTGGCCCAAGAGATCGGACGGTTGCGAAGGGAGGGGAGCCCCTCGACCTATCCGATGACGGCGGAGGCGAGGGGCCGATTGGAGCGGCGGGTCCGAGAGGTCCGGTCGCTCGCGGAGTTCCCCTCGGACCGAACCGTGACCGTCGAGGCGCATGGCCGCATGATGGTGGTCGGCGCGTGCTTCGGCACCAAGGTCAACGCCACCCTCGCGATGCTCCTCGCCGGTCTCGCGACGTCGAAGTTCGGCGTCCGGTCCGATGTGCTGCTCGTCGAACCCACCTGGTTCGTGATCGGGCTTCCGACCCTACCCGCCCCGAGCGAAGCCCTGGGGCTCTTCGAGGTCGATCCCGACACGGTGCCCGGACTGCTCGACCGGCTCGTCCCGACGGGGATGGAGTACCGTTGGACCTTCACCACCGTCGCGAGGAAGTTCGGGCTCCTCCCTTTGGGCGCCGACGCTCGGCAGCTCCGGACGCTGGAGCCGCTCCTGGAGACGAGCGAGGGGACGCCCTTGGGCGAGGAAGCGCTCGAGAAGACCCTGCACGATCGTTACGACGTCGAGCGGGCCCGCGAGGTCTTCGCGCGGGCGCGTCGAGGAGAGCTGCGGCTCGTGAACGTGCCCTCGCATCCCGGCTCGCTCGGGAGCCGTGTTCTTGAGCGGCTCCGCTGGCAGCAGCTGGGGGACGTTCCTCCGCCGACCCTTCTCAAGGCGGTGAAGGAGCGCCTGAGGAAGGAGCCCCTGCTCCTGATCTGTGTCCGTTGCGGCTACGAACGGACCGTAACGGCGGAGGGATGGAAGGCGGCCGGGGGCTCCGCTTGCCGCGTCTGCAAAGGAGCGTTGTCGGCGATCATGTCGCCCCGGAGGGAGGAGGAGCTCAAGGTGCTCCGGAAGTACCTCAAGGCCCGGCGCCGGCGAGGCGGGGCCTCGGCGCCACGACCTACGCCCCAGCAACAGAAGCTCATGCAAGCTGCCTACACGACGGCGGAGCTCCTGAGCTCCTATGGGGAGATGGCCTTGCTCGCATTGGCCGCAAGAGGGGTGGGTCCCGAGACGGCACGCCGTATCCTCCTGGGGCAGCACCGGGGGGAGGACGCCCTTCTGGGAGACCTGCTAAAGGCCGAGCGCAGCTACGCGCAGACCCGGGCCTTCTGGGACTAGGGGCTTGTGAAGGGACCCCGCGACCTTTCGAGCGCTCCGGGTCCGTGCGGCCCGGGGGTCGGACGTGGTCGGCGCCTCTCAGAGATGCCAGGTCGGGCCGCCGTACCCTGAAGGCAAGGGGGGCGGAGTGGGACCTCCGAACGGGTCCGGCCTCGGGGTCGGGGGCCGCCCCTTCTTCTCGGCGAGGTACGCATCGATGGCCTCCGCCGCCTGGGCGCCCGCCTCCATGGCATAGACGACCGAGGGCCCTCCTGAAGCGAAAACCCCCTCCACGTCGGTCATGTGGTGGGGCCGGCCACCTTCGGGCCAGCCATGACGGGAGGGCTGGAGGTTGAGTTCCTTCGGCAACCCCCCCATCTCCGCCTTCTCCCCTGCGGCGATGATGATCGTGTCGCATGCGAGCGTCTCATCGCTCCCCGGAACCTCCTGCACCGGTCGTTTCCCCTGGGCGTCGGGGGATCCAAGTTGGGTTCGGCGGAGGACGATACCCTCCACGTGGCCCTTTCCGATGATCTGGACCGGAGCGCGCTGGTAGAGGAAGTTCACGCCCTCGATGTCCCCTCCCGAACGCTCCTCTTCTCCGGCCGGCATCTCCGATTCGGTGCGGCGATAGACCAAGGTCACTTCGCCGGGGTTCGAAACGCGGAGGCTCGACCGCGCGGCATCCATCGCGACGTCGCCCCCTCCGATGACCACGACCTTCCGGTCCCTCCGGCCGAGAAGACCCTCGGTTCCGACGTTCATCGAGAGCAGGAAAGGCAACGCGTAGAAGACCCCAGGAAGATGCTCGCCTGGGACCCCCAGCTCACGGGGATCGGACGCCCCGAGAGCGAGGTAGACCGCGAGGTAGCCCTGGCGAAGGAGGTCCTCTGGGGTGAAATCCCGGCCGGCCTTCTTCTCCATCTGATAGGTGATGTCCAGGCCCTGGAACCTCGCAACGTCGGTGGAGAGCTCGTCGCCGGCTAGATGGTACTTCGGGATCGTGTCCACCTGACCTCCGAGGAACTTCTGTTCCTCGAAGACCGTCACGGAGTACCCCCGAAGGGCGAGGTCCCACGCGGCCATCAGACCTGCCGGACCGCCCCCAACCACCGCCACGCGCTCCCCCTTCGGGGGGAGCGGAACGTAGACGAGGTTCGCGTTCCCGAGTTCGAGCGCCGCCCGCTTGAGGTGGCGGATGGCGATAGGGGAGCCTCGGCCCCCCTTCACGCAATCCTCCTCGCAGTAGTGATAGCAGGTCTTGCACAGGACCGTGCCCAGGGGGTTTTCCTGCAGGACCCGCCGTGCGGCTTCGTCGAACTTCCTTTTCGCGATGAGGTCGATGTACCCTCGGCAGTCCTGGGTGATAGGGCAGGCCTGGATGCAGTAGGGCATCGCGCATTGCAAGCACCGTTCGGCCTCGATCACCGCCTCACCCTCGGTGTACGGTTCGAGGATCTCCCCGAAGGTGGACTCACGCTCCTGGCGGGTCTCTTCGGGTATCGGGACCCGATCCTGTCGGAAGGCGCACATCGTCCTATCCTGGGAGGAGGGCCTCAGGGTTCCAAGGGCGTCCGTGGCTTGGAGACAAGCTCCTACCTCCTTCCGCCCCCGGCCGCAGCACCACGTGCTCGGGAAGGAGGGGCGGTGGTGGAGGAGGGAGCCGCCCAGAGGCGGTATCCTCCGACGAAGGCGTTCTCGTTGTCACCGCGGCGGGCCCCGGGAGGCAGGGTCTTGATCCGTTTCACGTTCCCGCCTCCGATGACGACGTCATCGGGCTCCAGAGCCGCCCTCAGGCGCTCCACCACGTCCTCGACAGCCCGACGCCACTTCTTGTTCCCCAGGCGTTCCCGCCCCCGCTCGCCGACGTAGTCCTCGTACGTCCGCCCCTTCTTGTACGGGAGGTGGGCGAGCTCCATGGGTTCCACGATGCCGTTGACGATCATGGCGGACCCCAGGCCGGTCCCGAGCCCGAGGAAGAGCATCCGTCCGCCGCGGTAGCTACCCAGCGCCTGCATCGCGGCGTCGTTGACGAGCTTCACGGGGTGGCGGAAGGCCTTGGCGAAGTCGAGCCCGATCCAACCGGGACCGAGGTTCGCTGGTTCGTGCAAAGGACGGCCATGCAGGACCGGTCCCGGATATCCGATCGAGACCACGTCGTACGACCACGTTCGGGTGACCTTCTTCACCGCGCTCACCATCTGCGGTCCTGTCATCTCCGGCCCCGAGGGGATCTTCACTTCGCCCTTCCGGCCGGTCGCGCGCACCTTGACATGAGTTCCGCCGACATCGAGCACGAGCACCTTGCGTTCTGCGACTTCGTTCATTCCTGACCTCCGCGTCCTCCTTTTCGTTGGAGAGCTAGGGGAAGCCCGGTAGCCGCCTCGCGGTCCAGGTAGAAGCGCGTAGGGGCGCGGGCGGCGATGAGGCTCGCGGGGAAGCGGAAGGACCCTCGGGGCAAGCTGCGATAGATCCCGCGCACGGCCTTGGCCTTCCCCTCGCCCGAGGTCAGGAAACAGACCTCCTTCGAAGAGGTCAACGCAGGGAGCGTCAGAGTCGCCCGCGGCAGACGTGGAGGCTCCGGCGACCTGCGGACCAGGGCGACCAACTTCTCCTGTTCGGTGAGCTGCGGGAAGGACGGGAAGAGGGACGCGGTGTGCCCGTCCTCCCCGATCCCCAGGAGCACGAGGTCGAACCAAGGGGGCGGCCCTTCGAGCGTGGAAGCAAGACGATTGGCATAGTTCTCCACGGCCAAGGAGGGAGGGCGCATCTCTCCGCGCACCCGCACGACCTGGGAAGTCGGCACCCTGACCCGGGAGAGGAAGCTCTCCCGGCACATCCGGAAGTTGCTGTTGGGGTCCTTGGGGGGCACGAGCCGGTCATCGCCGAAGTAGACCCAGGTCCGCCGCCACGGGAATGTGGGCTGCTCCTCTGCGAGCTCTCGATAGAGTTCCCGGGGAGTGTTCCCTCCCGCGAGAACGAACCGGAAGCGGCCACGTGCCTTGACGGACCGGCGGGCGAGCGCCGTGACGTGTCGGGCGAGGCGATGCGAGACCTCGGAGAGGTCCCCACCTACGACCCACCGGACAGACCGCTCTCGTCCCATCGATGCCCCATCTCCTCGAGCAGCTGGTCGGCCTCCGCGGGTCCCATCGTTCCGGCGGCGTAGGGACGGACCGGGGGTCGGTTCGCCAGTAGCGGGTCGTAGAGGGTCCACGAGGCCTCGACCTCGTCCGCGCGAACGAAGTGCGTCGGGTCCCCCCGAAGCACGTCCATGAGGAGCATCTCGTAGCCGTCCGAGAGCGATCCGAAGACGTCGGAGTACCGGAAGCTCATCCGGTGCGTCTGGGTCCTCATCTCCCGCCCGGGGACCTTGACCTCGAAGCAGAGCTCGAACCCCTCGTCCGGCTGCAGGAGGATGGTCAGGCGGTCCGGGCTCATCTCGTAGGCGGCCGCACGATGGAAGAAGGCGACCGGAGGGGCGCGGAAGGTGACCACCACCCGGGTCGACTTCGCGGGCAGCCGCTTCCCCGTCCTGAGATAGAAAGGGACCCCTTGCCACCTCCAGTTGGCGATCCGAAGGCGCAGGGCCACGAACGTCTCGACGTCCGAGGTGGGGCTGACCCCCGGCTCCTGTCGGTACCCCGGGACCGACTGTCCCCCGATCCCCCCGGCCTGGTACTGGCCGAAGACCACATCGCCCGGGGCCAGGGGCGCGATGGACCTTAGCAGCTTCACCTTCTCGTTGCGGATCGCGTCGGCGTCGAGCGACCCCGGGGGCTCCATCGCGACCAGGCTCAGCACCTGGGTCGTGTGGTTCTGGACCATGTCCCGGAGCGCGCCCGAGCTCTCGTAGTAGCCGGCCCGGTCCTCGACCCCCAACGACTCGGCCACGGTGATCTGGACGTCCTCGACGTGCTCCCGGTTCCAGTCGGATTCGATGAAGGCGTTCGCGAAGCGGAGCACCAGCAGGTTCTGGACCGTCTCCTTCCCGAGGTAGTGGTCGATCCGGTAGACCTGTTGCTCTTCGAAGTAGCGATGAAGGAGCGCGTTCAACTGCTGAGCGCTCGCGAGGTCGCGCCCGAAGGGCTTCTCCACGACCACGCGGGTCCACCCCGGTCCGTGCGCGAGACCCGCGTCGCCGAGCCCCTGGATCGTGGACGCGAAGGCCTGGAGCGGGAGCGCGAGGTAGAAGAGGCGGTCCCCCGCGAGCCCGAGCTCCTTCTCGACCTGGGGGATCCGCGCGGAGAGGGCCGCGTAGCCTGCGCTCCCACCTGCCGCTAGGGACTGGAACCGGATCGTTCTGGCACACCATTGCTCGAGGTTGGCCCGGTCCTGGGCTCCGTCGGTCCCCGCCCCGGCCGCGAGGAGCGCGTCGAGGGCGACCTGCTGGAACTTCGCATCGTCCAGAGGAGCACGGGCCACGGCCAGGATGCCGCTGCCGGCGGGGATGTCGCCTCGAGCGTGGAAATGGTAGAGCGCCGGTAGGAGCTTGCGGCGCATCAGGTCCCCGGTGCCTCCCAGCACGACGAAGAGGTGGGGCGTCGTGGGGGGGGACGCCGGGGCGGCCAAGCTCAGCCCTCCTTGCCCAGGACGTGGCCCCCGAACTTGAGCCGCATCATCGCGAGGAGGCGTTCCGCGAACGGGTTCTCCTCACGCGAGCGGATACGGTTCTGGAGCGCGATCCCGATGACCGGGGCTGGGACGTTCAAGTCGAGCGCCTCCTGGAGCGTCCACCTCCCCTCGCCCGAGTCCCACACCCACGGCTTCACGCCCTCGAGCTTGGGGTTCTCCGCGAGCGCCTGGGCTGTGAGGTCCAGCAACCATGAGCGGACCACGCTACCGTAGCGCCAGATCTCCGAGACCTGGTGGAGATCGAGCGCGAAGTCCTGCTTCGCTCCGAGCACCGCGAACCCCTCGGCGTAGGCTTCCATGAGCCCGTACTCGATGCCGTTGTGGACCATCTTCACGAAGTGTCCCGAGGCAACGGGACCCACGCGGCCCCATCCCAGGGCCGGGCCGGGTGCGAGCGTCTCGAGCGCCGGTCGGACCCGCTCGACATCCGCGGGGTCCCCCCCCACCATCATGCTGTACCCTTCGGTCAGCCCCCAGATGCCCCCGCTCGTCCCCACGTCGACGAAACCCCCTCCCCAGGCCTTCACGGAGGCCGCGCGGCGGAGCGTGTCCTTGTAGTAGGAGTTGCCACCGTCCACGACGAGGTCACCTGGGGCGAGCAGCCCCTTCAGGCTCTCCAAGGTCTGGTCGACCGGGGCCCCCGAAGGGACCATCAGCCAGACGACACGGGGCTTCGCAAGCTTCTGGACGAGGTCCTCGAGGGAGCTTGCTCCCTTCGCCCCCTGGTCCACCACGCTTTGCACCGTCGCGGGGGTCCGGGCGTATCCGACCACCTCGTGCCCGCCGCGGACCAGCCGCACGGTCATGTTCGCGCCCATCTTGCCCAGTCCGATCATTCCCAGTTGCATGTTCGACTTCCTCCGTTCTTCCTCAGGGTTGACCATCACGTTGAAGCGGGTCCCGAGAGGGCCCCGACCTCGCGAGCGGGCGCCTCCGGTAGCTTCGTCAGGACGGACCGCAGGCGTTCGAGCCCTTCGAGCGCGTTCGCGCCCAGGTCCAAGCGCAGAACCCTACGGTGGCGCTGGAGCAGCACCTGGGCATCGCCCAGGGACTGCGCCCGAATGATCTCGCCGAAGCTGAACTTCTCCCCGGGGACCGGAAGGTCGACCGAGGGGCGGTCGAGGAGCTGAAGAACGACCACCGACGGGGGCCCCCCTTTGTGGAGCTGGCCTGTGGAGTGCAGGAAGCGAGGGCCGAACCCCGACGTCGTCGCGACACGGGTGCGGCGGAGCAACTGCGTGCGCAGCCCCTCCAACGCCTCCTCGGCCGCGGCCGTCGTGTCCAGGTAGGCTTGGAGCGTCACATAGTCGCCCGGGCGGATGCCCGCAAGCCACCCCCTGAGCGAGCCCTCGAGCTCCGGCCCGTCCTTCACGTCGATGCGAGGCACAGGCTCGGCCCCCGCGGGGCCGCTCCCACGGGCCATCGCCTGCCGGGCGAGCTCCTTGGCGACCTCGACATCGGGCTGGTCGAAGGGGTCGATCCCCAGGACCGAGCCGCTCATGGCGACCGCGAACTCCCATCGGAAGAACTCCCCACCAAGGTCGAGCGGGTCGCCGTAGGTGAGGCGTAGGACGGGGTGCCCGTCGCGTTCCAGCGACTCGGTGTGCGCCCGCAACGCTTCGTCCTGCCTTCCCTGCTGCTGGAGCTCGACGAAGAACCTGTCCTTGCCATAGAGGGACGAGGCCACCAGAGCCTCTCCCGCCACGGGGACGATCCCCGTGCCGAGCTTTCCGGTGCTCTCGGCGATGAGCTGCTCTACCCAGATCGGGAACGCTCGCAACGCGCCCCCCACATAGAGCGTGAGCTTGTCCTGCCCCGCGCGCGCGAGTTCCCCCATGAGCGCACCCAGGTGCAGGGCGGGGTTCGATGGGGGGTCCACCGAGGGACCGCACGCGCGGGCCATGGAGGCCGCCCGGTCGAGGAGGCCCCCCACGTCGGCGCCCAGCAGGGCTGCGGGGACCAGCCCGAAGAACGTGAGCGCGCTGTAACGTCCCCCCACCGTCGACAGCGGGTGGAAGGTCCGACGGAATCCCTTCTGGCGAGCGAGGCGGTCGAGCGCCGATCCTTCATCGGAGATCGCGACGAAGTGGGACCCAGGGGGGATCCCCGTCTTCTCCATCTGCCCCCAGAAGAACTCATGAAAGACGTTCGGCTCGAGCGTCGTACCGGACTTGCTGGAGACGAGGAAGAGCGTGCGAGGGAGCCGGGCGGGGTCCGCGAGGGCCCTGACCGCGGCGGGATGCGTGCTGTCCAGCACGCAGAGCTCGGGGAACCCGGGGGCGTGTCCGAAGACCTGACGCAGGACGCTCGGGGCGAGGCTCGAGCCCCCCATGCCCAGGAGCACGACGCGGTCCAGGCCCTCCGACCGGACCTCCGAGGCGAACTTCTGGAGGTCCGGAAGGCTCGCTCGCATCATCTGCGGGAGGTCGAGCCAGCCAAGACGGTCGGGCACCTCGGCAGGGGGCGCCTTCGGCCAAAGCTGCGGGTCCTTCTTCCAGGCCTGGGCAGAAGCGTGAGCGGAGGCCCACGAGGCCTCGCGCTCGCGGACGGCCTTGGCCGCGGCGGGGGGGAGGCGGACAGGGGACCCAGGGTCGGTGCTCATGCGCTTCCTCCTGCCCCGCTGGGGGTGAGGACCGAGCGCACCGCATCGACGACATGCTCGGGGGTCAGGCCGAGCTTCTGCTGGACGATCGGCCCTGGAGCGGACGCCCCGAAGCGGTCGACCCCGACGGAAGCCCCGTGAAGGCCGACGTAGCGACCCCAGCCGATCGTGACCCCCGCTTCCACCGAAACCCTGGGAAGAGCGTCGGGGAGGACCTGGGAGCGGTACTCCGCAGGTTGGGCGTCGAAGAGCTCCCACGACGGCATCGAGACCACCGAGACCCGCGTGCCCTCCTGGAGGAGGCGGCGCTGGGCCTCGAGGGCGAGATGGACCTCGGAGCCGGTCGCCAGCAGGAGCGCCTGCGCGCGTCCTCCTTCGGCGGGCGAGAGGACGTACGCCCCCCGCTCGACCCCCTGGTCCACCTGCGTGGGAGGCTGGGGGAGCACCGGGAGCTTCTGACGGGTGAGGATGAGCATGGTGGGCTTCCGACGCGACACCACGATCTTCCAGGCGGCCCGGGTCTCGTTGGCGTCGGCCGGGCGGAGCACGAGGAGACCGGGGATGGCGCGGAGCGAGAGCAGGTGCTCGACCGGCTCGTGGGTCGGCCCGTCCTCCCCGACGGCAATGCTGTCGTGGGTCAAGACCAGGACCATCGGGACCTGCATCAGCGCGGAGAGGCGGATCGCCCCTCGCGCGTAGTCCGAGAAGACCAGGAACGTCGCCCCGTAGGGCAGCATCCCGCCATGGAGGGCGAGCCCGTTCACCATGGCGACCATCGCATGTTCGCGCACGCCGAAATGGAGGTTCCTTCCGCCGGGGTTGCCCCGGCCGTAGTTCGAGTCCGAGGTGAGGAGCGTCTTGGTCGAGGGCGCGAGGTCCGCGGACCCGCCCAGGATCTCGGGGAAGCGCTTCGCGAGGGCGTTGAGCATGGTGCCGGAGGCATCCCGCGTCGCGAGGGGACCATCTTTCGGCTGAAAGACGGGGAGACCGTCCGCCCAGCCCACGGGGAGCTCTCCCTTCATCCGTCGCTCGAGCTCCGGGGCGAGCGCCGGCTCCTGGGACTTCCAGCGTCCATAGAGGGCCAGCCACTCCTGGCGTCGCAGGGCCCCTCGGGCGCGAGACTCTTCGAAGTGCGCGCGCGCTTCCGGGGGGACGAGGAACGGAGGCTCGACGGGCCACCCCAGGCGCTGCTTCGTCTCCCGGGTCCCCTCGGGACCGAGGGGTTCCCCGTGTGCTTCGTGAGAGTCCTGGACGGGGCTCCCGTAGCCGATGTGGGTCCGCACCGAAATGAGGGAAGGGCGGTCGACTGCTTCCCGTGCGCCGCGGATCGCGCTCTCGATCTCGGCGAGGTCGTTGCCGTCCTCGACCGAGCGGACGTCCCAGCCGTAGGCGCGGAAGCGGGTCGGAACGCTCTCGGTGAACTCGACCCGCGCGTCCCCTTCGAGCGAGACCTTGTTGTTGTCGTAGAGGTAGACCAGCTTGCCCAGACCGAGGGTGGCCGCGAGCGAGGCGGCTTCGGAGGTGATCCCCTCCATCAGGTCGCCGTCGGAGACGATGCCGTAGGTGAAATGGTCGAACACCGGAAGGCCGGGTCGGTTGTAGACGGCGGCGAGGTGGTGCTCGGCGATGGCCATGCCGAGCCCCATCGCGAACCCTTGACCCAACGGGCCGGTGGTCGCCTCGACCCCGGGGGTGACGCCGTGCTCGGGGTGGCCCGGGGTGATGCTCCCCCACTCGCGGAAGTGCTGGAGGTCGTCGAGCGTGACGGGGTACCCCGTGCAGTGGAGGAGCGCGTAGAGCAGCGCGGACCCGTGGCCGGGGGAGAGGACGAACCGGTCGCGGTCCCACCAACCCGGGTCGGCAGGGTCATGCTTGAGGAATCGGTCGAAGAGCACGTACGCCATCGGGGCGGCCCCGAGCGGGAGCCCGGGGTGGCCCGAGCGGGCCTTCTCGACCGCATCGACGGCAAGGAACCTGAGCGTATTGACACAGAGTTCGTCCGTGCTCGTCATCCGTTCTCCGTGAGACCTTCGGAGCTCGCGCCTCGGCGCGAGCGACGGTCGGCCACCGTCCACGCGGCACGAGGGGGTCCCGATCGACCGGAAGCCCGAACGGCTCCACCCACTTAATGGCGTGTTTCGTACGCGCGCAAAAGGACACTCCGTTCGTGCCAGCGACCGCGCCAAGCCTTCTCGGGGCGGCTTCCTCCGAGTAGGACTTCGCGTGCCCTGTCGACACCACCAGGGCAGCGCTAGGGTAGGCCCCTTTGCCCAAGATCTCGCATAGGATAAGTTGGGGCGCAACTCTTACGCGCCAGGGCGGATGTGCCGGCCGTGCACCCACTTCGGACCCTGACCCGGGACCTCTCGCTCTTCCGACAGGGGCTCACGATCCTCCATCAGGTGGGTCCCCACGGACTAGGGGAGATGGTCCGAATGGCCGAGTTCCTCGAGCGCTCGATCTATCAGGAGGGAAGCTTGCGTGCGACCCGCGAGGGGTTCAGCTTCCGGCTCTTGAACCCCCCCATGCGCATGGGAGCCTTCCACTGGGCGACCTTGAGCGTCGACCAGCGCCCCCTTCCGCCCGAGGACTGCTCGGTCTCCGAACCGCAGGGTCCGAGCCTTCGCCCCTTCCCGTCCTTGAGCCGACAGGAGCCGCTCCACCTTCGCCCCGGCGAAGGGGCCTCGTTCGCCGCTCGCCTGCCTGGACTGGTCCCGGGTCACCGTCACACGGTCCAGCTCAACCTCCGGAACGTGGCGATCCCCCCCATGGTCTGGGTCCGGTTCACGGACGAGCTGCGGAGAGAGGAGGAAGGTTGAGCGCCATCCCCACGGCGCCGAACCCCAAGGACCCTGATTGGGAGGCTCCGCTCCTAGAGACCTCGGAGCCCCGACCGGACCTTCCCGTCCTCTTGAGCGGGCACCGGTCGGCCGCGATCCTCTCCGCCGCAGGGGAGATGCAACTGCCCTGGGAGACCCGCGGCGCCCGGATCGAGTGGGGGGGAGCCTACGCTCAGGGGGTCCGGCTCACGGGACCGTGGACGCTCCAGGTCGGAAGCGCGGGGGGCGCTCCCCAGCCTCTGAGCACGTTCCTCCGTTCCCTGAGCGTGCGAAGGACGGAGGTCACCTCGACCTACCAGGGCCCGGGATGGACCGCGCGTCAGGAGGTCGTGGTCCCCCACGACGAGCCCGCCGTGACCCGCCGCCTTCTCCTCACGGGGATGGCCGAGACCGGCCTCGACCTCTCGATCGGCATGCGGGTCGAACCGTTCCTGCTCCCCGTCCTCATGGAAGGACTGCGCCCCAGAGTCTACGCGCTGCGGGGGTCGCCGACCGGGTTCGCGCTTTCGGCCGAGGGATACGCGCTGGAACTCCTCTCTTCCGAAGCGCCTACGTCGCTGTCCGTCGAGGGGCGGGCGCTCTCCGTGGAGCCTTCGACTCAGCCGGTGCCGGCCGTGGACCTCGTCTGGAACTTGCACCTCGACCCGGCGGAGATGGTCCGGCTCTCCTGGGTGGTCTGGGGGGGGATGGAGAAGCTCGTGCGCATGGAGCCCGACCATGGGGCGCGATTGCTCTCCTCTTCGGTCGCGTGGCGCGACGAGCGCAGGTCGAGCCAGGCCCTGTGGTGGAACGAGCGGCCGCGCTTCCGCTTCCCGCAGGACCCTCTGCTGGAGGAGGGGGCGCTCCTGGCCACGGGGGCGCTCGAAGCGCTCACGCACGCTCCCGAGCCGGGGATGGTGGGCATGGTCGCCGGATACCCGTGGTACTACGCGCTCTGGTTCCGCGATATCGCCTGGATGCTCCCGGCGGTCCTCTGGCTGGGGGACTTCGACTGGGCGCGGGCCACCTTGGGGACGGCCTTCAACTTCCAGAGCCGCGCGCATGTCCCCGTCCTGGGGGCCGAACCGGGAGAGGTCCCGATGCAGGTCAGCCCGGGCCCGATCTTCCTCTACGGCACTTCGGACACGACGCTCCACTTTCCCGCGCTCGCCTACCGCTTCCTGCAACATGCCGGGGTGGAGCGTGCCTCCTTCCTCCGACCCCTCCTGCCCCACGTCGCGGGCTGTCTGGCCTGGGCGGACCGAAAGGTGAGCCCGCAGACGGGGCTCTTCACGAACGGCGGGGAGATCGCCGAGATGGCGGCGGCCGCCCAGCAGGGGAAGGTCCAGTGCGGCATCGATGCCCTCGACACGACGATCTGGGACTCGACCGACCGTCGCGCTCACGCCGTCGACCTGCAGGTCCTTCATGTCCGCGCCCTGCGCGCAGCGACGGGTCTCGCCGGGGCGCTGGGAGCGTTCGACGGGGCTCCCTCGGGGGGAGAGGAGAGGGCCCAGGCGATCCAACAGAAGGTCCTGAACAGCTACCGATGGCCCTCCGAGGACTATCTCGTCGACACCCTGACCCCGGAGGGGGAACCGGTCAACCGACTACGACCGAACGCGCTCCTTGCTGTGATGGACGGATGGCTTCCGAGGGAGCAGGCCCAGGCCATGATCCGCCGGGCGGCCTGTGAGGACCTGACGACCCCGTGGGGGGTGCGGACCCTGTCCCGCAAGGACCCGAACTTCGATCCCGAGGCCTACCATGATGGGCAGGTCTGGACCATCGCCACGGACTGGGCCGCTCACGCGGCGTTGCGTGCGCGTTGCCCCGAGGAAGGCCTCGCCTACCTCCACACCGTGACGGGCCTGTTGAAGAGCGAGCATGGGCTCGCGAACGAGTGCTATCACGGGCTCCGTGCGCAGCCTTTCGACAGCTGTTTCCTGCTCGGGCTCAGCGTAGGCCCGTTCCTGACCGCGCTCTTCGAAGGGCTTTGGGGCCTCTCCTTCGTCCCGGGGCAAGGAGCCCCCGTGCTGAGGGTGGACCCCGCCTTCCCCTCGACGTGGCAAGAGGCCTCGCTCGAGAACCTTCGTGTGGGAGACACGATCCTCGACCTTCACTGGACCCCTGGCAAGCTGAAGGTCGAACAACGCTCAGGGCCGGCCCTCGAGGTCCAGGGCGGCGAGGGGCTCGAGGTCCTTCCGGTCTCGACGGGGTCTCCTTAGGCCGTCCCCCCCCCTCCTCGGGTCCCGGTCATGCGCCGCCCAACGGGCTTCTTTCCGCTCACAGGCGGCGTTTCGAACGCGGGACCGGCACTACGCCAGGAGTGGGCCCAGCACGACGATCCCCACAACGAGCAGGACCAGGACCGTCAGCGAGATCCGTGTCAAGGTGGCGTCATGAGCACGATGGAAGTAGTACGCCCCCAGAGCGACACGAAGGATCGGAGTGGCCACCAGCACTAGGATGCCGAGGGTCAGGAAGGCCTCGGCATGTCCTCCGAGAAGACCGCCCCCCAGTCCGCCAGGGGAGAGATACCCCCGAAGGGGGTTCTGCTGAAGGGCCTGGGAGAAGGTTTCGCCCGAGTGGCGAGAGAGGAAGAAGAGCAGGGCGACCCCCAACAGGGTGCCGGCAGCCAGGAGGCCGTAGCGCAACCCGGAGGCCATTCGCCCGTAGGCCTCCGGGGGAAGCTGGAAGGTCGGACCGGCCCTCGCGCCCTCGGCGGTCATGCGACGCCCGCTCCTCGGAGCACGAGCTCCGTCGCAAGGGCGGCGACCGCGCCCAGAAAGAGGACCCTGAGGATCTCGTTGCGGGCTCGGGGGAGGATACGACTTCCCAGGAAAGAGCCGGTCACCGTCCCGAGTGCGACGGGTGCCGCCAAGAGCGGGTTGACCGCTCCAGCGAGGAGCAAGATGCCCGAGCTTGCGGCCACGGTGACGCCGATCATGAAGTTGCTCGTCGCAGTCGCGACCTTGACGGGGAGGCCGAGGAACCGCTCCAGGGCGGTCACCTTGAGAGCTCCGCTCCCGATCCCGAACATGCCTGAGACCAGCCCCGCGCCGAACATGGTGGCGAACGCCGGGTTCGTTCTCCCGGCACGGTAGCGCACCTCGCGGTGGTCGTGAAGGTCGAGGTAGGAGCCCTCGAGGTGGAGACGTAGGGATCGGGCATCGGCGGGTACGGGCTGGTCTCCCGCGGGACGGTGACGGACCCCGTCCAGGACCGTGATGAGGAGGACGACACCGAGGATGAAGAGGAGGAGCGGTTGGAGTCCGACCTTCGCGAGGACTAGCGTCGCTGTGACCCCGAGCAGCGCCCCCGGAACGGTCGCGATCTCGAGGAACATGCCGATGCGGACGTCCGTGATGTGGTCGCGAACGTAGGCGGCCCCGGTCGTCGTCGAGGTGGCCAACACACTGACGGCGCTCGCGCCGATGGCCTCCAGCAAGGGGACCCCCAGGCCGATCACGAGGATGGGAACGATGACCACCCCCCCGCCGAGCCCGGCGAGCGAACCCAGCAGTCCGCCCGCGACCCCCACCGCGATGAGCAGGAGGAGAATGACCCAGAGGAGCATGGCGACCTCCAGCCCCCGAGTCGGATTATGAAGTGTGCGTCGGCGAGTTCTGGTTCAAAGTCAGGTGGTGCTGGTCCTGGAGGACCTCGAGCTTCCCCAGCGCGGTCGTGAAGTGCACCATGCGGCCACCTTGCAAGGGACCCGCGCATGGCGCTCTGTGGAGTTGAACCCGTCGACCGGGAAACCCCCGTTCGAGTCCTGGTCAGGATGTTGAAGATAGGCTGCCCTGCTTCAAATACCACCTAGGCCAGGGAGGGCGCATGCGTACGTCTGCCAGATCTATGACCGTTTCCGACCTCTCGCGACACCTGCCTGTCCCGAGCTCCCTGCATGCCCTGCGGGTCATCGCATTCTGTTCGGTCCTCGTTGGCCTGGTAATCCTCTCGGGCCTTGCAGGGGCTTTCGCCTCGGCCGCAGCCCCTCAGGAACAGAACCCCCGGGACGGACCGACGATCGCTGAGGAGAAAGGCGCGGCCGTAGGCGCCTCATCCCTCCCTTCGGCACATGCCGGTGGCGGACCCTCGGATCGCTCCGCGCACACTCCGTCCGCGTTCCGCCACACCGTTCCGCTTTCGGCTTCCGAGGTACCCGCCAGCTCGGCCAAGCACCCCGTACCTCTCCCTATGGCCCCGCCCTCGACCGTTTCGGTTGGCGCGAGCCCCACACCGTCAGAAGTCGCTCCATCGTCCTCCTCAAGATCGCAAGCGCGGGCTGATGGGGTGGCGGTGCCGACCGTGACCCCATCTGTGAGCTGCTCCACTTCTGGGAGCACTCTGCAAGTGACCGTTTCTTCCGGCACAGCCTCAGACACCCTCCTTGTGGCGACCAGCGGCGGAGCTTGGGCTATCACGTTCGACGGAAGCGCGGTTTGCGTTGGCGAGAGCTATACGACGTTCCCGATGATCACCGTAAGCGAGGTACCGACACCAGCGACCCCTACCACGTTCCAACCCGGCACGACGACGGGACTGACCTTTGGTGGAGCGGCAGGGAGCTCCAACGTGCTGGACCTGTCCGGCGAGTCCTCGGGGCTCACTGTAGCGGTCAACGGCAACTCCGCCACGAATCCTGGCACCGTCACGGGCACCGGTGTGAGCGACAGCTTCAGCGGGATCACGACGGTGGACGGTTCCTCGGCCGGTGGCACCACGTTCCAACCCGGCAGTGCTACCGGGGTGACCCTTGTCGGAGCGGCCGGGAGCTCCAATGTGCTGGACCTCTCGGGCGAATCCACGGGTCTCACCGTAGCGGTGAACGGGGACTCCACCGCGAGCCCGGGCACCGTCACGGGCACTGGCCTCAGCGACAGCTTCAGTGGGATCACGACCGTGGACGGCTCCTCGGCCGGCGGCACGACGTTCCAACCCGGCACGGCCACGGGAGTGACCTTTGTTGGACCGGCTGGGAGTTCCAACGTGTTGGACCTGTCAAATGAGCCCTCCGGTCTCACCGTGACGGTGAACGGTGACTCCACCGCCAGCCCGGGCACTGTCACGGGCACTGGCCTCAGCGACAGCTTCAGTGGGATCACGACGGTGGACGGCTCTTCCGTCGGTGGCACAACCTTCCAAGCCGGGAGCGCATCCGGGATACTTTTTGTCGGTCAGGGTGGCAGCAGCACCCTGGACCTTCCCTCTTCGGCCTCCCTCCTCACGGTGGGAGTGAACGGAGACTCCGCCGCTAGCCCGGGTACGCTGACGGGCGGCGGCTTGAGCGACAACTTCGAGGGGGTCACCTCCATGGTGGGAAACACCGGTAGTGGGGGGGCCACGTTCCAAGCCGGGGGCGCCACGGGACTCACCTTCGTCGGCGCGGGGTCGGGTCCAAACTCGTTGTCCCTGGCGACGGAGACGGCGCCTTTCACCGTGGCGATGAACGCCGACACCTCCACCACTCCGGGCTCGGTCACGGGCTCAGGCGTGAGCGACGCGTTCTACGGGATGAGCTCGGTGACGGGCTCCCCGGGCGGAACCACGTTCCAGCCCGGGACCGCCCCCTCGGTGTCTCTGATAGGAGTGGGGAGCGCGACCACGCTGGACCTCTCATCGGAACCCTCGGGCCTCACCGTGGCGGTCTCCTCGGGGTCGGGTACTCTGTCGGGCACGGGGATCAGCGACACCTTCAGCGGCATCAGCACGTTTGTGGGCTCCTCGGCTGGCGGAACGAGGTTCCAGCCTGGGAACGGAGCAGGGATGTCCTTTGCTGGTCAGGGCGTCGGCAACACGCTCGACCTGTCGAGCGGGCCCTCCGGTCTCACCGTGGCGGTGAACGGGGACTCCACCACGAGTCTGGGTACCGTCACGGGCACCGGTTTGAGCGACAGCTTCAGCGCGATCACCACAGTGGACGGCTCCTCGGCCGGGGGCACTACGTTCCAACCTGGGAGCGCGACCGGGCTGACCTTTGTCGGAACGGGGAGTGGCAACGTACTGGACCTGTCGGCGGAGCCTTCCGGTCTCACCGTGGCGATGAACGGGGACTCCTTCACGAACCTGGGAAGCGTCACAGGCTCGAGCCTGAGCGACAGCTTCAGCGGGGTCACGACAGTGGACGGTTCTTCGTCGGGCGGCACCACATTCCAACCGGGCACGGCGACGGGAGTGACCTTTGCCGGAGCGGTAGGGAGTACCAACACGCTGGACCTGTTGGCGGACCCTTCCGGTCTCACCGTGGCGGTGAACGGGGACTCCTCCGCGAACCCGGGAACCATCACGGGCTCGAGCCTGAGCGACAGCTTCAGCATGGTCACGACAGTGAACGGTTCTTCGGTGGGTGACACGACATTCGTTACCGGAAGTCTCGGGGGACTCACCTTCAGTGGCCAGGGCACTAGTAACACACTGGACTTCAGTGGGGCTCCGGCCGGAGCGACGGTGACCCTTAGCGGGACCCCCGCTGCATACTCGGGGACCATCAGTGGTCTCAACCCCGGCGCCATGGGTTCTACCACAGACACCTTCGCCGGGATCCAGTTCTTCGTGCCAGCGTTCTCCACGTCCACCTCCGTCGCCAGCTCTCTCGACCCTTCGTCCTTCGGACAGGCGGTAGCCTTCACGGCGACCGTCTCCCCGACAGATGGCGGGGGGACCGTCACCTTCTACGACGGCACCACGGCGATCTGCTCCGCGGTCACCCTTGCCTCGAGCGGCTCGGGCTACCAAGCGACGTGCACCACCTCGTCGCTCGGAGTCGGGACCCGCTCGATCACCGCCCAGTACTCGGGCGACACCAACTACGCTGGGTCGACATCGTCCGCGCTCGCCCAGACGGTGGACAAGGGCCCTACCGGGGTGACGACCGCGGTCTACGACGCAACCACCGGTAGCCCCTGGTCCGGAACGGAGGTCACCGGTGCCCGGGCCTACGACACCGCATCGCTCTCCGGCGAGCAGCTCGGCATCAACCCCACCGGGACTGTGACGTATTCGCTCTATGCCGACGGGACGTGCTCGGGGGCCTCTCTCACGTCAAGCACGGTGGTGCTGTCGGGAGGTACGGTCCCTCCCAGCGGCCCAAGCCCGCCCTTGGGGGCAGGGGCCTTCGGTTTCACGGCGTCCTACCCAGGTGACACCAACTACGCCTCCTCCACCAGCACTTGCGAGGCGTTCAACGTGGGTCCATCTCCCTCGACCATCACCCTTGTCCCCTCGCCACTGGTGATCGACCAAGGAGAGGTCGCCACCTTGACGGCGACCGTGGTCAATCAGTACGGGAGCAGCACTCCCGCTCCGACCGGGACGGTCAGTTTCCTGGCCAACGCCGGAGCCGGTCCCGTGGCGCTCGGAACCTGCTCGCTGACGACCGGTAGCTACGGGCATTGCACCCTCAACACCACCGCGATCCCTGCGGGGGGCTACGTGTGCGACGACTATGGCGGAGACAGCAACTACCAGGCCGTGGGCTACTTCTGCACCTCCGTGCAGACCGTCAATCCGTCCCTCGCCGCCCCGGGCGTTCCCCGGGTGAGCTCCACCCAGCTCGATTCGAGCCAGGTCCGCGGCCTTTGGGTCAACGGTACGCTCCCCTCCACCGGAACTCCGACGTACTCCTGGCAGTGGCTCATCTCCATCAACCATGGGGCGTTCGGGCCCAGCGCCGGCATCTGCACCACTGCCTCCGGATCAGGAGCCTCGGCGGGCTCGAAGGTCTCCTGCCAGTTCGCGGGGGGCTATGTCCCCCAGCAGGGGGTGCCCTACCGCTTCGAGTTGAACGTCACGGACAGCGCTTCCCTGCCGGAGAGCGTCAACTCCGCTCCCTCCCCGCTCGTGAGCGTTGCCGCCGACCTGGTCCCCGGGGCTCCGACTCCCATCCAGCCCACCCTGGACGCGGGCCAGACGGTCTTGTTGAACGCCCAGGCGTCCCAGGGTTGGGCGCCCTACGTCTATCAGTGGTACATGGGCCCGTCCCCCGACTGCTCGGTCGATTCCGCGGTGGGAGGGGCCGACCAGGCCGCTCTTTCCGCCAGCCCCTCCGCGAACGTGTACTACTGCTACGGGGTGTCCGACTCGGCCAATGTGTCGGAGTCCGGGCTTTCCGCGACGGACCTGGTGCTCGTGGACCCTGCGCTCGGTCCGGCCTCGCTCTCAACCTCACGGAGCGCCCTCGATGTCGGGCAGTTGGTGCTCCTGTCGGTCAGTACGTCGGGAGGGTCGGGGGTCTACCATTACGGCTGGGCCGGACTTCCCCGCGGCTGCGCCACCGCGGACACGGCCCAGTTGACCTGCTACCCCTCGGCGGCGGGAGCGTTCTCGGTCAGGGCCTGGACGAACGATACGAACGGAGCCTCGGTTAGCGCAACGCTCTGGCTCACAGTTTCCGCCGACCCCACCATCACGACCCCGACCACCCCCAGGATGGACCTCGACGTGGGGCAGAGCACGCCCCTCTCCTTCCTGGCCACCAACGGCACCGGACTCTGGTCGATCTTGGCCTGGGCGGGCCTTCCTTCAGGATGCGGGAGCGTCAACGGGACGACCTTGACGTGCGCACCGGGCGTGGCCGGCACCTACTCCGTGAGCGCTTCGATCACGGACTCCAACGGGATGACGGCCTCCTCCGGGAGCGTCACCCTGATCGTCTCGCCCGCGCTGGTGACCCCTTCCATCGCCGCCTCCCGGACCACCCTGGATGTGGGCCAGTCCGTCCTTCTGTCCGCTTCGGTCTCGGGAGGGACAGGGAGCTACACGTACACTTGGGGACCGCTCCCGGCCGGATGCACGGCCTTCCACGCCGCGTCGTTGACCTGCACCCCCACCTCCGTCGGAGCCGGGAGCTTTGCGACCACCGTGATGGTGACGGACGGGAACGGGGCGAGCCTCACCAGCCCCAGCACCACCCTCACGGTTTCCGCGGACCCGACCGTCTCCGCTCCCTCTTCCACGAGGATGAGCCTGGACCTGGGTCAGGTCGCGGTCCTGTCCGCCACGGCGACGAACGGGACCGGCTTACCCTCCTCCTACGCCTGGGCAGGTCTCCCCACGGGATGCCCCTCGGCCGATGCCCCCGCCCTCACCTGTGTTCCCAGCGGGACCGGAACCTACCTGGTCACGGTCTCCATCCAGGATTCGAACGGAATGGGGGTGTCTTCGGCGCCGCTGACCCTGATCGTCTCCTCCCGCATGGGATCGCTCGACCTTTCGAGCTCGGTCGCGGCCTTGGATGTGGGGCAGTCCGTCGCCCTCTCGGTCGCGGTCGCAGGCGGTGCGGCCCCGTACACGTACATCTGGAACGTAGCGTCGTTCCCGACCCAAGGTTGTAGCGGTCTCGGGGCGGTCCTGACGTGTACCGCCGCGCTCGCCGGACCTGCCACGGTGATGGTCACGGTCACGGACAGCAATGGGGTCAACCTCACCAGCTCTGCGCTAAAGCTGACGGTCTCGGCCCGTCTCATCCCCGGCAGCATCGCTCTGGACCCCGCGACCCTGGACCTTGGTCAGGCGACGAAGCTGGCGGCGAGCGTGGCGGGTGGATCAGGAGGGCTGACCTATGCTTGGAGCGGTCTTCCTTCGGGGTGCAGCGCCAGCAGTTCGGTCAATCTCACGTGCACGCCCTCGGTCTCCGGGACCTCGTGGGTGATGGTGGCGGTCACGGACTCGAACGAGGCGACCGTGGTCGATGGACCCGTGTCTCTGGTGGTCTCCCCGACCCTGGGGACCGTGAGCGTCTCGGTCAGCGCCACCACCTTGGAGGTCGGAGGCGTCGTGAGCTTCACCGCGAGCGTCGTGGGCGGCACGGCCCCGTTCGTCTACAGTTGGAGCGGTCTCCCGACGGGATGCACCACCTTCGACACGCCAACCATGACCTGCGAACCGACGGCCACGGGGGTGTACTCGGTCTCGGTCAAGGTCACGGACGCGACGGGAGCGAGCGTGACCTCCTCAGCTCAGTCCGTGACGGTGACGAAGGCCCCTGCGCCAGCGGCGACAGGACTCTCGAACGGGCTGGACTGGTCGATCCTCGCGCTGGCGCTCGTCGCCTTGGTCATAGGCCTGATGGGGATGTTTCTGGCCCTCCGGAGCAAGGGACCACGAACGGCAGCGAAGGAGAAGGAGGCGAGCAGGGAGGAACGAGGCTCGGACCTGAAGGAGGGTGCCAAGCCGACCTCGGAAGCGCCCGAGACTTCCAGGGAGGGAGAAGCGGGCGCGGAAGCTGAGTCCCGCGGGGAGATGAGCGAGAGATAGGGTGCTGGACAGGAGGCCCGGGATGGCGGAGGTCGCCCGTCAAGCGCGTCCTGGGACCGGCCGCCCTGGCCCCCTCAGTGCGAGGCGAAGTGGGCCGTGGCGACACAGCCCGCCCCCGCGACGCCGAGGAAGAAACCGAAGGTCAGGTCAACGATCTGGTGGGTCTCGAGCCCGCTGACGAGCGTTACGGGGCCCCACACGAGAACGAGTGCGCCAAGGATGCCGAACTCGAAAGGCGGGACGCGGCGGTGGGAAACCCGCATGAGACGTCAGAGCCCCTGGAAGTGATGTACCTCGCTCTTCGAGATGAACTCACGAAAGCGAACCTAGGGCAGGACTTACCCCGACCGAGCCGGGGGGGGTGGGGTAGAGACGGGGGGCGCCGGCCCGGACCACGGGGGAATCCCTCCTCCGGGAGCGGGGGGGTCCCTGATCCTTCGGAGCGAGTGCGCGAGGACGAGGAGGCCCCCGAGCACGACCGCCGGACCTGCCGCTTCGACCAAGAAGCTCTCTAGGTACAGGAGTCCATTCACTCCCGGTGGTCCCAGGACCGTGTGGTACCAAAGGACATCCAACGCCAGCAGCACCACCCAGCCCCCCGTGACGATGAGGACACCCCGTAGAACACCTGTTAGCTCGGCCCGAGGCGCGACGGCCCTAAGGGCCCGCAGAAGCGTCTCGCCTGCCACGAGCGTTCCCAGTATCGCCATGACATAGGCAATCACAGCGAGGACGAGAAAGATGGACTCGAGAACGGCGTCGGCGGAGGACTGGCCCCAACTGATCGCGGTCTGCCAGAGGAAGTCGAAAACGAAAGGGAGGCGGGAAAGCTCGAGGATCGAGAAGCTCGCGATCCCCAGGGCCACGGACGTGTAGAAAGTACGGAGCCCGCGCAGGGGGGGCGCCATCGGCCCTGTCATGCGCCGTTCAGACGCGATGCCCTCCAGGAGGCTGTAACGCCATAGGGCGGCGGCTGCGACCTCCAGGGAGAGGGCGGCAGCTGTGAAGGGCACGGGCAGCAAGTTGGCCTCGACCAAACCATTGATGCCGGTCCAGTAGCCGGGCGTGGAGAGCCACACCCAGAAGACGAGCAAGGAGACGATCTCGAGCAGAGTCGCGATGATGGTCAAGCGGACGGCGGTGATCGTCCTCGCGACCGTCCTGGAGGGGGGCTCCCCCAGGCGAGCGTACGGGTCGGCCCGCGGGGCGCGGAGCAGAAGGAGGGGAAGGCCTATCGCGAAAAGGATCGCGCCCCAAAACAGAGGCGGGCTACCAAGCTCTTCGCAAGCCCCCCAGATTGTGGGACAGACGACCATGAAGGTCTCGATGACACCGACGATGAGCAGGAGAAGGCCGAGCACCACCAGGGCCGCACCGATCAGCCGACGCACGCGAAGGGATCGTTCTTCGTGAGTAAGAACCTCGCGCCGACCGGGGGGACGGGGTCATCCTTTGTTCAGAGCGCGTCGGACGGCGGTGAGCCTTCCGGGCGTGAACTCGAGCCTCGGGAGGTCCGCAAGGCCTACCCAGCGGTACTCGGTGTGCTCTGCCGGGTCTACACGGACCGAGGGCCGCTCACTTACCCGACTGAAGAACACGGTCTCCCACACCCGCCGCTCGGGCCACGGGTAGGTCTGGAGCGTGGTGCCTGCGGGTCGGTCCTCCAATGGATTGCCTTCTTGGAGCGGCTCGGCCGTTTCGATGTCGAGCCCGGTTTCCTCTCGCAGCTCGCGCAAGGCACCTTCGAGGGGAGTTTCGCCCCCCTCGAGACGTCCTCCCGGCAGATCCCAGCATCCGGCCCAGACGAGATCGGTGAGCACGCGGCGTAGGATGAGCACGGAGCGGTCGTGGACCACGGCCACCGAGGCGACCCGGACGGTCGAGGCGCTCACACTAGGAGGAGAGCACCCCTCGCACATCAACCCCCGCGGCGGGAGGGACGGGGGGCGCGGTCACTGCGGCGAGTCCCGGGGGGCGCGGCGCACGCCGCGGGGCTCTCAGGTTCAAGCGGAGTGCGGGACATGGACCGGCTGTGAGGATGGGCCCGGGGGTCGCGGGCGACGGGGGCCCGCAGGGTGGGGAGGCGAAGATGAAGAGCAACCCCCCCAGTGCCAAGGCGATAGCGCCTACTCCGGGCATCCACTGGCCCTAGTCACATCCGCCGCGGGCAACCCCGTTGAGGCATGGGATGAGGCTCTCGATCCCCGCTGGAACAAGAAAGATGCCACCCAACCCGAGAAGCACTACACCGAGGTCCCGGATCGCGTCATGTCCGCGCATGTGAAGCGGAAAGCCCCCGAGGCTTTGGCCCTTCCTCAGGGGGGACCATCCCTGGGGGAGCCTCCGTGGCGGGGGCCCGGGCCGCCGCGTCTCGGCCAGCCGTAAGAGATGCTCAAGGGAGCACGCGAGAGTCGGACTCCAATCGAGGTGGGAGCGGGTGGACGCGGGCGGACCCGGGGGGGTTCCCTCGGCCTTCCCGAGCTGCCCTTCCCCACACCCCACTGACCGCGAGGGAAGGCCGAGGGCGCGTGGGGGGGGTGCCCTCAGTAGATCCAGCGCTGACTGGGGGGGTGCCATGGAACGGGGGTTGGAAGCCTCGTGCGAAGGGCCCGCATGACCCGAGGGGATACTCGGACCCGGGCTCCCCCGCGGAAGACGACCTCGTAGTACGCGGGGTCGTTCGGGTCGAGCACGCCCACCTTCTCAACGGCCTCCCAAGGCTCCTTGGTCCGTCGATGGAGCAGGTGCATCGGGCCCCAGTCGAGGACGAACCCGCCTTGGGTGATGGCGTAGCGTGGGGGGAGCGTCCTTTGGGTGCCGAGGACCCAGACCGAGTATCCGATGATCACGACGGGCCAGAGGACGAACCCGAAGGTGACCCCGAAGACGAGGATAAGCGCGAAGAGAGCGGAAAAAAAGAACAGGCCGTTGCCCGCGAAGAACCGGACCACGTAGGAGTCGAACTCCGCGTTGACCAGGAGCTCGGCCACGCAGGTGGAGGCACGAGGTGACGGAAGAACTCTGCGACGCGGGCGACCTTCGGGGGGCCGAGCTTGATGACCTCGCGCGCGCTGTAGGGTACTCGACGGGAGCCCCGTAGGCGCGGTTTTGCGGGCTCCCGACAACCATGAGCGCAAGCTCCATCAGCGACCCTCGGTCCTCACCGACCGCCGTCGTGGGGGCCTACCGACGTCCGCCACGTCGCCAACGAGGCTGGTGGGTGGGCTCGCTAGCGGTGGCGACACTGGTCGCCCTCGGAACGGTGTATTATCTGAACGAGCAGTCCACCTTCGGCACCCTTCCGTGCGGGCCTGGCGGCCAGTTTGGGGCCGTACTTGGTATTTCGTCGATCGGAGGGACAGAGGCCTTTGTCAATGTGAGCTACCAGTTCGGCTGCTCGTTGAGCGCGAAGGAGGCCACCCTGAACCTGACGTCCACGCTGCACCCCGCGATCTTCCTCTGCGGGCACGCCGGGGGCGCGGGGGACCCCTACAACGAGTCCGTCGGTGGAGTACGCGGGGGGTTTTGGACGGCCGGCCAAGTGTGGAGCCTTCACCTCGTCGGGGGGCCCGGCGGGACGGTCTGTGGGAGTCCGCCGGACCTGTCGTCGTGCGGGGACAACGTGACCGTGACCATTCGAAACGCCGAGATGGCCGGTACGGTCCTGTTCCAGGTAACCCTGCCTGGGCTAGTACCTATCTCGGGTTGTCCCTAGGTTGGTGGTCGGTGTGCGGCGCACCCCGAATGCGGGGGAGGGGGCGTCCGCGGTGGGGACTCGGTGCGCATCCGCCAGGCGACCGCGAACGCCGCTCAGTTCGTTTTCACCGCGGGTCCGACCATGATCTTGCCCGTAGCATTACGCTGGGAGGGGCGGAGGCTCGACCTCCGCGCCAGCAGGTGGCCGACGACCGCGAGCACGCATCCGATCGTGAGGAGGGTCCACCCAATGGACGCGGGAGGCAGGAGCACGCGGCCCGCTTCAAAGGGGTCGTGGAGAGCCCACACGGCTTGCCACCCAAGGACCCCACTGGAACCGAGGGCCCCCACGATGGAGGCTCTTCGGTAGGCCGGACCCCGGCGGAAAGGGAGCGCGGTCATGGCTCCAAGCGCCACGAGGGGCACACCGAAGAGGGGGGAGAGGACCGAGGCGAGCGGGCACGTCCCAAGCAGAAAGCATTCGGTCGGTGCCTCGAGCACCATCAGGAGGACCGAGGACGCGACGACCAGCACGCCTCCCGCGAGGGTTAGGAGCCAGGGACGACCTCGCTCGGGGGACCCGCGGGAAGGGTCCAGGGACGGAGACGCTCCCACCTCCATGGCAAGAGCGACCAGGGGCACCGGTCAGCATCAATGTTCGGGGAGAAGTGGAGCAGGACACGTAGCGAGGCGGGTCGAACGACGGTGCCCGGGGGAGCCGACCGAGGACCAAGGGCGAGCGCGGGTAACGCCTCCCGCGTCGGGTTCTTGCCGTTGAGCGTCATGGTCCATGCGTTGCCATGACGCTCACGTTGCCCGCGAAATGCGACGAGTGTGGCGCGTCGACCGAAGTCTCGGTCACCATTGGGTATCAGGGGCGGCTCCGGCCGGGCTGGCTGATGCTCAGGGATGGGGGAGGGGTCGGGGCCCACGCCGGGGTCGTGTGGTGCTCGAAGGAGTGCCAGCGGAAGGGTTTGGCCCGTCGTCGTGTGATGGAGGGGCCCCCGGCGGCGGACCGTGCGTGAGGCTCCTCGAGGGCCCGACCGCCTATATGCGAGGTGAGGAGGGTCGGGAGCAGTTCTCCCGGCCCCAGAGCGCCGTGCGCGAGGCAGGCGGGGAAGGGGCCACATATTCATGGCATGGCGGAGCATTGGCGGAGTCCGTGAAGCCTCTCCGACGGCGCGACGGGGCCATCGGCCTCGGGGTCCTGAACACGTGGGTCGCGGGGGCGATGGTCTGGACCTGGTGGCAAGGGGGAGTGGGATACTCGACCCCCGACGACCTCGCATTCTACCTTGGCCTCGCCCCCCTGATCGTTGGCTCCCTCGCGGGATACGTCGGGGCGCGGTGGCGGACCCACTGGGTGGCGCTTGCTTCGGGTCTGACGATGGGTCTGCTCGCGGCGGCCACCGTGCCCACGGCTGAGGCCCTAGTTGCGGGCCCAAAGGTCGGAGCGCTCGCCGCGGGATGGGCGGCCCTCCTCTGCTCCATGCCGCTCGAGGACCCGCGGTCGGGCTCCGCGAAAGCCCGGCCGGCGTCGCTCGGGGAAGACCGCGTGGGCGACCTCCCGAAACTCGCGGACCGACCGGCTGGGGCAGACGAGCGAAGCGACCGGGCAATGGGTGGATAGAGAGGGGGGTCCGAGTGACCCGACCGGGGCCCGCGATCGCGGCGGAGGGTGGGCGGGAAAGGGGAGAGGCGGCCTCTGTGGGGGGACCTGGGGTCGCGGCGCGAAGGGGGGGCGTGGGTGGGCGACGGAGGGCCCTTGCGCGGCGGTGTCGATGCTAGGGGCGTGAGCGGCACAGAAACGAGCGAGGGGTCATCGGCGACCATGAAGCCGCCGACTGAGAGGCGGCAGAGGCGAAAGCTGCTGACCCTCGGTGGCGTCGAACTGACGCCGGTGCTCATCGCCTCCGGTCCAGGGCGGCACCATTATGGTACACAGGCACCCATGAGGTTCGACACGAGGACCGTGGTTGCCGTTCTGGGAGAGGAAGCGCAGCCCGGCGAGTAGCCGCCCTGCAACGCCACGGGCTCTCAAGCCCCCTGTCCAGCGTCAACTGGCCGATGCCTCCCGCGACGACGTCGGCTTCGGAAGGGTGCGGTTGGGACCAGCGACTCGGCGAGCGCTGGGAGTCGCCCCGCTGGAATACGTGGAGGTGATCGGCCGACGGGCCACCGTGGCAATAGTCCACGAGAGGCAAGGAACGCGCGTTGATGAGGCAACGGCCGTCACAGAGCGCGCGATCCAACGGAACGCGGGAGCCAAGGTGGGGGAGATTGTCCAGCTTCGTAAGGTGGAGCCTCTGGCCGCCGAGAGGATCACGATCGCGCCTATCTACTCGGGGGCACCCAGGATGGATCTGGGGCCCGGACTAGAGTCGTTCGTCGCGAAGGCTTTGTCGCGCCGGCCTTTCGCTCCTGGAGACATCTTCGTTGTTCCAGGGGTCTTCCTCATGGGAGGTTCTCTGCTCTTCCGCGTGATGGGGACCGCTCCGCTTGGCTCGGTCGTCATAGGACCGAACTCCCTCGTCACGATCATGAACGAGGCGGTCCCTGAGATGGTGGTCGGCACTGTTCTGCAGACGAACCCAAGAGATCCGAACTCACCTCCGGAGCTCGTCGACGCACAGGGGATGGCGACGGAGCTGGAACTCTCGCTCCGCGCCTACCGGCTTCTGGCCCACTTCGGGGAGTCGTCCACTCGGAACGCCGCGTTGGCCTGGCTTTCGTCGGCCGAGGCGCGTCTCCGCCCCATTCGAGCGCGGATGGCCATTGAGGCTGAGTGGCACGAGGCGGACGAACGGTGGGAGCGGGACCATCCGAAACCCCCCCACGAGCCGGAATTCGACAGGGCATGGCTCGCGCGCGAGGCGGCAGGCCGGGTGTGGACGCAGTCCCATCGATCACCCAAGACCTCTCCGGATCACCTTCGAGGGAGGAGGGCGGCGCTCCAGGCGATGGAGACCTGGGCGCTGATGAACCCCGCCCCGAAGATCGGCGAAGACCTCTACGATGAGGAGGTCGCGGCGAGGGCCGGGCGAGCCATGGTCGCCGCCGTACGCTTCACCCTAGAAGATCAACCCTGGCTCGAGGAGGCCCTTCAATGGAGAGAAACTCACCCAGAGCCTCCCCTGCCCCCCGAAGGGTCGGCCGCTCCTTGCCTGGAGTGGCACCTGGCCTTTCATGCGTGGCAAGATGCCCATCCCCATCCTCACGAGAGCACAGACGAGAGAGCGGACCGTCTGGAACGGCAGGCGTCCTGCGAGGCGCTTTGGAGGCGGCTCGCGGCGAAGTACCCCTAGATGTGGCCCGTCACTCACACCTCCGACCCCGGGAGAACCTTGCTCGCTCGGTCGATGAGCCGCCCGACCTCCGAGATCGAGAGCACCCTGAGGCCGCGGACGCGCCGGAAGTCCTTGTCGTAGGCCCAGATGGGAGCCGAGAGGACCTCGGCGAGCGCGACGTAGGCCTCGTCATGATGGGCGTGCGCGGCTGCGGTCCGTCTTCGCGCGGAAGGTAAGGCGGAGGCGAAGACCGTTGTCGGGACCACCTCGACTCGGGCGAGGATGTCCGTCAAGAGCGCCTCCACGATCTCCCGGGACTTCCAGGTCCGCGCCGCGACCATGGGAAGGTGCTTCTGGACCTCGGAGGTCACGACCTCCGGGGCGTAGAGCTCGAGCTCGCGGGAGTTGAGCAGGAGCCCCCGAGTGAGCCCGTCAGCGATGAGACTGGCGAGGAGGACGCTCGCGTCCACCACCACACGGGTCAAGGGAGCCGCCTCGCGGCGGCCTTGTTGATGATGCGGCCGAGACGGACGGCCTCCTCCTCTGTCATCTTCGACCCTGCGAGGAGGCGGTCGTAGACCTGGAGGCGGTCCACCTCGCGCGCGATGGCCCGACGGACCACTTCCGCCCACTTGATCTCCGGATGCTTGCGCATCTCACGGTGGAGCTCCTCGGGAAGGGCGAGCGTCATGTTCGTCATCGAGAACGAAGATGACCTACGGGAATAAGTAAGTTACGTATCCTCCTCGCCGCCGCGACCCGGACGAGAGGAGGGCGGCCACCCCCCGGGCCCGGACCTCGCTCAACCAGTCCGCGGCGGTCGCTAGGACCTCCTCGACGTCCGCCACGTCCACGGGCCCGCGGGAAGTATCCATGCGGTGGGCCGGCTCACCCCGGTGGGCGGCCCTTCGTGCGTTCCTCGCGGGCTCCTGGCATGATCTCCCGCTCCAGGGCCCTTAGGAGGTCCGCTACGTCGAAGGTCTTCGCCCGTTCGCGCGCGTAGGTCCAGTCGATCGAGTCCTTGAACCGTGCTCCCAGTAGGGCCGCATGCTCCAGGTCGCCGCGCTGGCGCCAATGTTTGGCCGAAGCCAGTCTCTTGACGAGAAGGTCCTCGATGGCCGCGAGACGGACCGGTCCGTAGGGGGTCGTGATGATGCGCGTTCGGGTCGACGACCCCGTGTAGTAGGTCCCTACCAAGTCCACCGCGAGCTTCCAGTCGTCTCGGACCCATAGGCGCCCTTCCTTTCCGAACCCCCATCGACGAAGCGAGGAGGCGATCCGGTCCTTGTCAGGAACGACCAAGTCCACATCCCCGGACACGTAGGCTCCACGAGTGTACAGCTCGATCGCCGAGCCGCCCACCACGAGCACCGCATCTTCGCTGAGCCCGGTGTCGCTCGACAACAGCGCACAAAAGGTGAGGAGCCGGCGTGTCGCGTCCTGCTCCGCGAGCAGGATAGCTTCGACCTCCCGCTTCTCTCTCATCGGGACGTCCGTCGCGACATTCGGAGACCCATGCGCGACAGGGTCCTGTCCTTGGACCTCGGGCGGAAGAACTCCGACCGGTTGGGAACGTTCTCCGGGTTGGCCGGAAAGTCTTCGAGCGAGAGCGCACGGACGATCTCCGTCGCCTCGGGGTTCGAACGGCTGCGCGAGTCGATCTCGGCCATCCAGGACGCCTCCGAGGAGATACGGACCCGCTTTCGGAGGAGCTCGGCCACGTCGGGGTCCGCGAGAGAGAATCCGCGCGAGCCGTTCTCGGTCGAGCTCACTCGCACGACCTTGGCCTCCATGAGCCGAGCGAGTTCGGTGTAGACCTTGGGCGGGTTGACATCGAGCGTCCGTGCGACCCGGTAGGCGGTCAGGGGCAGGTTCGAGTTCGCGAGGGTCGCGAGAACCCCCAATCGGGTCGAGCTACCGAACACGCAGGCCAGACCGGGATCGAGGCTCTCGAGCATCAAGAGAGATACCCCCATAAGGGGTATAAAGAATACCCTATTGGGATATTTACCGTCCCGCGACCCGTTTCGGTGCGAGCGGCGGCACCGCGGGAGGTGACGACCTCGCGGGTCGGACCGACGGAGGCGACGGTCGCCTCCAGGGTGGCTTCCGCGTTGGGACGGAGGGCGGCGATCCCCATGGAGGCGGGGGCGGCGCTGGCGAGGGACCCCCCATCCCCCCGAGATGCCGAAGGACTTGCGGCAGGGGGTCCCGAGCGAGACCCCGTTCCCTGGCCCAACAGGGCCGAAATGGGGCGGCCGCAGGTGGGGCCGGTGGCGTGGTCGGCGTTCGTCGTGTTCTCGGAGGCGGGGTTGCCGCTTCTCTCGGACATCGGTAGGGTTGTCCGAGAGGAGCGAGGGGGTCCCCCCTCGGCGGGGGCCGACCCGGAGGGCAGAGGGGGGGCGGCCCGGGGGCGTCTAGCCCTCACCTGGTGCGCTTCGCGAGTACGAGCATGAGGTGGTGGGTGGTGCGGAAGCTCCCACGCGAGGCAATCTCCCCGTGGATTCGTTCGAGCATCGCGCGATGTCGAGAGGTCGAGAACCCAGGGACCTCCCAGGGAACCGCGCGGAGGAAGTAGACCAGTGCCCCGACGTCCAGAAACTCGTAGGCGAGGATCGCCTCCTCACGACGCTCGACCCTCAGCCCCGCTCCGGAGACCTCGCCGGATAGTGCTGCGACGCTCGACGTGTCGTTCGTAGACTTGGATGCCTGCAAGCCGAACCGTTCCCTCAGCTCTTCGCAGTTGCGACCGCCGACCTGCTGGGTGACGAACTTCCCCTGAGCGGAGAGCACGCGATGGACCTCATTCGGGTCGAACTCTTCGTGGCGAGAGAGGACCAGGTCGACGGACCGGTCCGGCAACGGGATGCGGTTGTCCTTCCCGATGGGGTCGACCCGGACCCCCAGCGGGGCCAGTCGTCGGCGGGCGACCTCGAGATTGGGGGGATACCCCTCCGTGGCGAAGGAGCGGGCCGGGAGGGGGGCCAGAGAAGCGAGGAACTCGCCTCCCCCCGTCCCCAGATCGAGGAGACCTGACGCGTGGGCGACCTTCTCTTTCGCAATCGTGCGGTAGTCCCAAGGAGGATGGCCGACCCGCCATCGGTCTTCGATTGCCGAGAAGTCCCACCCGGAGAAGGGTAGAGACTCGGCCTCTTCGAGAAGCTGGTCGAAGCTGCTCGGAAGGGGGTTCATAGGATGGCCGATTCGCATCGTGAGGATGAACCTGCGCGTCGACCCTTCATGGCGTGACCCAAGGCCGCCGAAGGCGGCCAAGCGCCCGAAGGGCGCATCTCGTGCACACGGAGCGAAGCGGAGTGTGCGCGTTCAATCGTTCGAACCATGACCTGGACTCGTTGCATCCGTTCGCGCGGAATGACCAGCTCCTGTGGGTGCGGGCGCGAGACCTCGCGGCCCCCCCCAGGTCTCGCGCGAGGCCCGTCCCCCGAGGAGGTGCCGAGGGGGCAGGGCCGGAACCGAGCGGAGACCCCCAGGCGTCGCCGAGGAAAGGGGAGCAGGCGCCTTTCCGAGGGGGGACCTGGCCCCCGCCGCCGGGACAGGTCCAGGGAGCTCGGCCGCTCCGCGGCCCCCCACAGGTCAGCCGGGCCTTCTCCGAGTTACAGGGCGGGACGGCCCGGGAGGGGGACGCGTCGCCGAACCTTCGCGCGTGCCCCTGTGTTCGCGCGCCGTGCGGAGTCTCCCCGGGCGCGCGTTCGCTTTCTCTCGAGGACGCACGGCCGGTCAACGCAGCGCTTCGCGGAATCTCTCGGGCGCGTCCACGAACGGATAGTGCCCGGCTCCCTCGATCTCCAGGAGCCGCTTCGACGGCGCCTTCCATCGTTCGAAGGTGCGCCGGGTCGCGCTCGGCGGGCTCATCCTGTCCAGAGTTCCCTGGACGACGAGGAGCGGCACCGGGCACTCGAAATCGGAAGCGGAAGCTTCCGACAGCGATTCGTCGAGGTGCCGCATCCAGAAGCGCGTCCCTGGGAGAACGCGGAAGAAGAGATCCCCCCAAGTGTTCTCGGTCCCCTCCCGCAGGGCGCGGAAAGCCAAGTCCTCTCCCGAACCGTTTGGCACCGCGCCGCCTAACTGGTTCGTCCAACGGGCTCGGACGTCGAGTCCTCCGAACCGGCTCCGGTAGGGGGGAGGACCGATCCTCTCCAATTGGGCGACGGCGCGTCGCCTGCCCAGCTCCCGCGCCCGGGCCAAGGTCCACCGGTACGCCTCCATCTCCGCCTCAATGTCGGTCGGGGTGGGGCCCACCGCGATGTATCGCTCGAAGGCGTCTGGGAGCGCGTGGAGGACGTGAGGCGCGACCACGGTCCCGAAGGAGTGGGCCATCAGGATGAAGCGTTGGACGCCGAATCGCGCTCGCAGCACGGCAACGAGTTCCTTGGCATCCTCCGCGAGTTGCGCGCCCGTCAGGGAGGAGGGAGGGACCGACCGCGTGTGGGAGAGGCCGGCGCCTCGCTGGTCCCAATTGACCACGACCCATTCGTTCTCGAGGAACCCGAACCAAGAGCGAGCCTCCCCGATGTAGGCACCCCCGGGTCCCCCGTGAAGGATGAGGAGGGCCGGGTTGGAGGGGCTTCGACCACGGACCAGGACTCCCTGGGGGACTCCTCCGAGGATCGTGAGCGTGAGGCTGGCGATGGAGCCCGGCGCCGCTCGGCCCTCTGAGTCGGTGACGGGCGGGGTCGAGCGACGGAAGAGCCTCACGTGAGAGGAAGATCTCTCATGAACGCTTGAAGGAGCCACCTCAATCCGTTGGGCTCCCCCCGGTCCACTTCCCCTGGACCCCGGCCCTTGGTCGCTTCGGGGGCGCGGCCCGGTAGGGGACCGAGGGACGGGCGGCAGTCCCCGGCCCGAGTGGACATGTAGCCTTCCGCCATGCGGCGGAAGCAGCAAACGCGGCGTCTCTTGTCCACCCCTCGGAGACGCCGCATGTGGAAGACCACCTTCGTCGGGCTTGACGTGAGCCGAAAGACCATCATGGCCACCGCGGTGGACGAGCTCGGTCACCGCATCGATCAACGGAAGCTCACGGCCAGGGACCCCGAGCTCGTCGAGTTCCTTGCGGGGCTACCGGGTGAGAAGAAGGTGGTCCTGGAGGCCTGCAACGTCTGGGAGCACGTCTACGATGCGGCCGCCTCGACCGGTGCCCAGGTGAAGCTGGCCAACCCCCTGAAAACCAGAATCATCACCGAGGCGTCGCTTAAGACGGACCGAGTGGATTCCGAGGCCTTGGCCATGCTCGCACGACTCGACGCGGTGGCGGAGGCCTACGCGCCCACTCCGGAGCAGCGGGCCCTCCGGCACCTCGTACGCGAGCGGACCTTCTACTGGAAGAAGTGGATGGACGTCGTGAATCACACCTACTCCATCCTGCTCCAACGAGGGGTCGAGTACGACTCCGGGATCCTGACGAAGTGCACGATGCGCGACGAACTGCGCACCCACGGGATCCCTGAGGTGGACCGAGGGCTCGACGCACTTGCGAAGCTCGAGGAGATCGCCAAGCCCCTCGAGAAGGAGATCCACGCCGCCTTCATCAGGTCGAAGGAGGCCCAGCTGCTCGCCTCGATACCCGGTATCGGCGAGGTGACCGCCGTGACCCTGGTGGCCTTCCTCTGTCCGATCGAACGATTTCACAGCCTGGAGGCCGTGGTGAAGTACAGCGGGCTCTGTCCCTCGGTCCGCCAGTCCGGCGAGAACAGCTACAACGGACCCCTCGTCTGGGACGCGCAGGCCGTCCTCAAATTCGTGCTCATCGAGGCCCAGTGGAGGACCCGCCAGAACGAGAAGCGTGGCGACGTGGCGAGGGTCGGGAAGCGCGTCGCCCGTCGCGGCGCCGCCAACGACGGAGCTGTGGCTGCGGCCCGTACGCTCGTTCGGATCTGCGCGGCGGTCCTCCGCCGAGGGACCCCTTACCAGCCTCACGCTCCTGGGTCGCTGAGCCGCCAAGTCCTCCCTGCGTGAGCGCTTGCGCTGCCGCCCCTTCCGAGTGTGCCGGTACGTGGCTCAGGAGTTCACGGCCGCCGTTGTCCGCATGTGGGTCGAAAGATGCCACCGATAGTAGGCTGCGAGCGTGAACCTCGTCACCAGGTCCGAGGAAGAAGACCGGTGGAGCTGAGCTCCGTGATGTGAGCCGCGAAGCTCCCCCCGGACACGATCAGGAAGAGGTGCCGCGGTGTGTCGTTGCTTTCCCGTCCCGGGGAGTGCGACTCAGGATGGCGGAAGGCTCATAGTAGGGAGGACGCGTCTAAGGTCCGAACGATGCGTCCGGCGCTCCGCGACGGGCGGTCCGCGGCCTACTTGAAGACCTCGCCGCAGGTAGGACAACGGTACTCAATCTCATCCGGCCTTGAGCCCGGGACGGCGGATGCGAACGCGATCGCCCTCGACCTGCACTCGGCCTTAGAGAGCGTCAGCTGGAGTCCTTCCAGCGTGAGCGTAACCTGGGTCCCGTCTCTGACCCAGTTTGATAGGCTGTACCATGCGTGAGCATACTTGCGATCGATCTGCAACGCCCGCTCGTAGCACGACAAGGGTGTGACCCTGACGGGGGACCCGCTCAAGGTAATCGAAACCTCCCCGTCGTGGGGAAGGCTACCCGCGAGGGACTCCCACGCGCTCGCGCTGTTAGGATCGAGCTCAAGCGCGCGCTCAAAACAAGCTCGCTTCGTGAATGGGACAGTCTCCCCCTTGAGGTGGAGCGGGAGGGCACTGTCCTTGGACACCGCGGCTCCCACGCTGGCCCAGAGCCCCGCGTCCGAGGGGTCGAGCTCCAGGGCGCGTTTGAAACACTCCAGCTTCGAGACCTTCACCGGCCGTCCCTGGAGATGCAGGGTCTCGGTCCCCCCCTCCGGCACCTGTCGCCCAAGGTTGTACCAGGCTTGGTAGACGCTCGGGTCGAGACGGAGGGCTCGCTCGTAGCACTCATTCTTCGAGACCGTCGTAGATTGGCCCTCCAGCATGAGCGTGGCGCTCGCCCCTGGCTCGAGGCAGTTCCCCAGGTTCACGAAGGCTTCGGCGCGATGGAATCCCAGTCGCAGGGCCCGTTCGTAGCACTCTCTATTGGAGAGGGAGAGCTGCATCCCCTCCACGACGAGCGAGATCCGTTCGTCGTCGGGAATGACGGTGCCGAGGTTGTACCAGTGGGCTCCATCGTTCGGACCGAGCTGGAGAGCGCGCTCGTAGCACTCTTGCTGGCTGAACGAAAGGGTCCGGTCGCCCAGACGAAGATCGACCCGGCCCCCGCGGGGCAAGGAGGCGCCCAGGTTCCGCCAGGCCCAGACAAAGTTGGGGTCGAGTTGGAGGGAGCGTTCATAACAACCCGTTTCCGAGAACTGCCGAGCACAACCCCCGTCGTCGATGGTCGCTTCCCCGCTAGCCCCAAGGGCGGAGCCGAGCCTGAGCCAGGCCCCGGACGAGTTCGGCGCCAGGTGGACGGCGTTCTGGAAGCAGACCAACTGAGTTACTCTGACGGGCCGCCCCTCGATCAGCACCGTCGCGACCTTCCCGGGAGGAAGCTTCTCTCCCAGCCTGATCCAGTCACGAAAGTTGGTGTGGTCGACGGCAAGAGCCTCCCCCGAGGACCAGCCGCCGTTCATGGGAGGACCGTACCTTGTTCCTCGGCTTGAACCTACCTCGTGGGAACGCGGATCTCGACCGGGGGGACCGTTCACTCCCGCCGCCGGGCCCATCCTCAGTCCCCGGCATCGCGCCGGGACGGGTAATACCCCCCGATCCGCCCGCGCGCCCGACCAGACGGCTTCGCGGTGCGGCTCGGCGACGGGGGGCCCGAGCTTGGGCGCGTGAATCGCGATGACCTGGCTCCCACGAACGACCACCCCTCGGAGCCGGGGGCCTGGGGCGGCTCCGAGGTCCGACGCGTCCGAAGCCCTCGCAGGGGGCGAGGATGCGTCTGGAGGGCCCGCGATCTTCCGCGTCCCTTTCGGGCCGAGATCCTCGGCTCGTGGCGAGCACGGGTGAACGCCGGGGGGGTCCAAACCGCACCGCAACGGTCTTCCATAGGGATTGGGTCGTCGCGCACGATGACGGGCGCCGGAATCGAGGAGAGGAGGGCGAGGCGCACGGCGCGGCGCGTCGGCCAGGGGTTCATGGGCGCCGGCCTCATCGCAGGCATGGCATCAATCGCACGCATCATCATTGCCGAATGGGCGCTCTACCCCCCCGGGGGGTGCCCCCGTGGACTCCGCGACGGTCCAAGGCCTGCTGGACCTCGCCGCCGGTGTCGTGGGAATCTCCTTGGTCCTCGTAGCGATTGGTGGATGGATTCTCTCGAGGATTTCCAAGCTCTGAGGGTGCTTCCGAGGGACTCGCCCGCTTGCGGCTCGGTCGCGGGCGAGGGACCCCCCACCTGGGGGACCACCCGAAGAGGACGGGGTCCCTCGCGAGGACACGTCCTCGTCCTCGCCTCTCGGGGACGCGTCCGAAAGCTGGACGACAACCGCCAGTTCCGTCGCGCGGGCGTGGAAGTCGTGAGGTGAGCTCACCGTAAGCCCCCGGACGTGTTAGTACTGGAACTCGACCGTTCTGCACGTGGTGCAGCGCAGTCCCGCGGCCATCGGGGAGAACGAACCGCGAACCAGGCGGTTCTTCGCTTCGGGCCGTTCCGCCAGCAGGTCAATCAGGTCTGCACGAGGTGAAGACTGGGCAAGCCAGCCCAGGGTGGTCCCCAGCAAGCGCTTGCCCGGCCCCACGTGGCCAACTTCGCGTGTACCGCCGCAGCGAGGGCAGGGCGTTGGCGGGGCGGGGGGTCGGTTTCGGGCGGTCTCGGTCATACAGTCACGGGTTGAGAGGGTCGCTGGACAGGCCCCTCTCACCCCTCACGGAGAGGAACCAGAGGGCGACGCCGGCCACGATGCACGCGGCTCCGACCAGTTCGATGATAAAGGACGCGAGCCCGGCCGTCGAGCAGTCGGACCACCGGAGTGGAACGGCGAGACAGCTGTCCACGATGTCGCCGAACACGATCAGAAGCCCTCCAAGGGTGATGAGGAGATGCCAGGAGCGAAGAGCCACGTCCCGGACCACGGAGGCCCGCTACAAGGACTTCGCGCCGGTGTGAAACATGGGGCGGAACGGTTGCCGACTTTGGCGACATTGCACCGTCCCCCCCGCGGCTAGGCGTCCTCACCAGGAGGGGGGAGGTAGATGCCGAGCTTCTCGAGCAGAGAGTGACGGATGGGCGTCCGACGGAAGACCGCTCTCTGCAGGTCGTCGAGAGCGGAGCTCGGCACGGGGAGCTCGTAGATGATCAGCTTGGCCAGGCTGGCCCCGTTGACGATGGACTCGGCCGCCTCGGTCGGAAGCCAGATCCACCGGTCGGGAGTCACGGTCAGGAGATCCGTCGAGAAGGGCCAGAAAGTGAATGGCGTTTCATGCGCCTGCTTCGGCACGAAGTGGGCGGCGCGCGCGACAGGGTTGCGGAAGTCGGTGACCATGAACGCGAGCTCAGGATCGTCCCAGCGTAACGTCCGCGTGCTCGAAGGAGAGTACCTCACGGTGATCGAAGTGCCATCGATCGAGAGCTGCTCGGCCCATCCGGGTCCCCGAAGGTGGCGGCGCTCCGGACCCAGACGAGAGAGATCGAGGGTGCTCGCTGGGATGGCGAACATAGCGGTCGTACCCGACACGGCCCAGCTACAAGGACTCCCGCCACCGGGGGTGGGAGGGCCCTCCCCCTTGGGACCCCCCTGCTCGGGGCTGAGGTCTCGGTGGTCGCCATCCTGGCGTTGATCGCCATCCTCCTGTCGCGTCGAAGACGCCGAACCGATCGGCTCAGTGTCGTGCATCCGCCGGACCTTTCCGGTCGACCTTGAGGCTCAGGGCGAGAGGCGCCCCCGCCGCCGCCCGCTCGAAGGACCCCTCTGTCTACTTGGCGGGGGCTGCTGGGTAGATTCGCGCATCGTGGCGGGATCGTTGGGCCTCGACAAGGCAGGCCTGGAGGTCCACTTCGCGGGTCCCGACTCGGACGGTCTCGCCAGGGCCGAGTGTGCCCCCCAAGTTTCGCCAGGCGAGTGAGTTGCAGGGGTCAAGTCGGAGTGCCTCCACGTAGCAAGCACGCTTGTCCACGACCCGCCCGAGCACCTGGATCGTCGCTCCAGCCTCGAGGGTTGTGCCGAGATTGCTCCACGCACTGGTGTGGGAAGCGTCCAACTGAAGGGCCACCAGGAAACACGACCGCCGGTCGACCAGTCTTCCCGCCGCTTCGATGCTCTCCCCAGGCAGCAGAGTGAACCCAAGGTCGTTCCATCCCGGAGGGAAGGAAGGGTCCACTCGGATGGCCTCGAGGTAGCAGCCCCGCTTGTCGATCTCCCGCTCTCCGACCCGGACCCGCTCCCCTGCGGCCAGAGCGTGCCCGAGATTGACCCAGGCGGTGACGAGGGTCGGGTCGAGCTGCAGAGCCTGGAGGAGGCAGACCCTGCGGTCGACCTCCCGTCCCTCCGCCCGGAGCCTCTCCCCCGGACGAAGCGTGATTCCGAGGTTGGACCAGGCCATTGGGGAAGAGGGGTTGAGACGTAGGGCCTCAAGGATGCAGGCGCGTCGGTCCATCAGCCGCCCTCGAATGCTCACCTTCTCCGTGCCGTTGAGACTCCCCCCGAGATTGTTCCAAGCCGGCGAGAACGATGGGTCGAGCCGGACGGCCTCCACATTGCAGGTCCTTCGGTCCACCTCGCGGCTCCAGACGTGAACCTTCTCATTCGGTCCGAGGACCCTCCCCAATTCGTACCACGCGTGCCCATCCTCGGGGGCCAGTTCGACCTTGCGCGTCGCTTGGGCTGTCGCTTCTGACACGAGCGAAGGAAGGGTTTCCCCCGAGGATATGCTTTCCGACGGGCTCACGCCACAGCGAGCAGTGCCCACGCCGGCGCGCGCTCGAATTCTGAGTCGAGATGACTCACCATCACTCCGGTCCGACGGGTGTCGTCCTCCGCCGACGCAGCTTGGAGCGGACGACGACGAACCAGCTGCCGCCGGCGAGCGCGGCAAGGAGCCCGACCAGGACCAAGGTCAGCTCGAGGCGCGTCGTGACCCAAGAGAAGAGCGACCCGGCCAGCCACGCGGTCCAAAAGAGGGTGGCCGCCCAGGCGCCGTAGCGGCGCCTGCGGTCTCCCGCCGGGTCCAGGAAGCCCCCGCGCAGGTCGCCGGCCACGGTCCTTCATGTGAAGCGAGCGACATGAAGGAGCGCCCCGCCGCCGCAAGCTCGAAGAACCCGTCGGGCGCTTTTCTGAGGAAGACGGGCTCGCGACCCGCGTCACGGTCAGCCCCTACCCCTCGAGCCGCTCGAAGATGCCATGGCCGCCTGGCGTCCCCCTCCGGGGCGGTCCCGGGTCTCGCTCAGACCCGTGTCTTCCCGGCCCTCAAGGGAGCGAGTAGAACTCCGACCGCAGGTCGTGTCCCTGGGCCCTGGACGGCCCTCAGACGGGCTTCGTAGACCCGGAGGTCCCGCCGGATCGGGCGCATGAGATCGTCCAGCTGGCTCTTCATGAACGCGAAGCCCTCGGGGTCGTCGGCCATCTCCTGCCGGGTGCCCTCCAGCGCGTGCTCCAAGCGGCGGAGCGCCCGGCGTGACGCGATGAGTTCGCGTCGAGTTCGAATCATGGCCACCCCTCCATGCGAAGAAGCCCTTTGGACCTATTTGAGCGGTCCTCGGAAAGGCTCTGTCCCAGATTCGGGCCGTGGGTCGGTCAGGTCACTCGTCCGTCCCGCGTCGGGGCGCCACCTCACCTAGCAGGCGATCTCGTGGTCCCCTTCGCCTTTATCCGTCGCCCACCACGTAGTTCTCCCGTGCCCCCCGTCGTCCTTTCCCTGACCTTCCCTGTGGCCGACCTGCCGCCCCCGGTCCGCTCGGTCATGGCCGAGTTCCGATTGATGGTCAA
>JAGWLG010000054.1 GCA_028864975.1 Thermoplasmata archaeon
ATCGGGACCTTCTCGGTCCTGGGGGTCGCGACGCGGGTCAAGCAGCGTCGGATGGTCGCGATGCGGAACGTCTCCCAGGGCGCCCGCAGGGGCGCCCCCGGCGGCGGGACCGCCTCCATCGGGGTGACCGAGTAGACGGCCCTCGGGATCGACACGCCCGAAACCTTTACAATAGACGCCCCCTGGGTCGCTCTCCCGGAGTCGCCCATGGCCATGGAGATCCAAGTCGTCGAGAACGAGAAAGACACCCTTCGCATCGCCTTGCCGAAGGGCGAAGAAACGATCCTGATCCCCCTGGTCGAGTCGCTGCAGGCCGAGGAGAAGGTCGTGGAGGCCCGGTACTACGTCGGGCACCCCTTCCTCGACCGACCCACGCTCTATCTGAAGACGAAGGGCGAGAAGCCTCAGGCGACCCTCAAACGGGTGCTCAAGGACCTCGCGGACACCTACGGCGATGCGCTCGCCGACTTCGACAAGAAAGCCGAGAAGGCCAAATCGTAGGCGGCAGACCGTTCGTCGCCCCGGGGGAGAGAGGAGGAGCCTTGGAGCCGACGATGCTCAAGGAATGCGTCCAGCACGGCTACTTCCGCGGCAAGAGCTGCCCCGTTTGCGGTGACGAGGCCAGGTTCTTCATGGACGAGCGAGAGCTCGACCACATCGCCCGCATCCTCGCGGGCATCTTGCGGCACTTCCCTCAGCGGTATGGGATCCCGCTCGACCCTCACGGCTGGGTGCCGATCCCTCGCCTCGTCCAGGCGATACGTTCCCAGCATCGCTCCTACGGCTGGCTCAAGCCCCACCATATCGTAGCGCTCGCAGAGACGGACCCCAAGGGTCGCTACGAGATCCGCGAGGAGCGGATCCGCGCTACCTACGGCCACACCGTGGACGTCGACCTTGACCTCCCGACCGACCACATCCCCGAAGCGCTCTATTATCCCGTGACCCAGGAGGAGGCGAGCGTGGTGCTGGAGATCGGGCTTCGCCCGACCGACCGCAAGAAGGTGCACCTCTCCAAGACCGCCGTCGACGCTTACCACGCGGGACGGGTCCGGACCCCGACCCCCGTGATCCTCGAGGTCGACACTCAAAAGGCGCAGAACGACGGGCTGGTCATCCGCCGGGCAGGAAAGACCGTCTTCCTCGTTGACCAGGTCCCTTCCAACGTGCTCCGGCGGTACGATGGCGAGCTCCCCAGCTTGCCCGAGGAGGAGACGAGGGTCGCCCCCGCTCCCCACCACGGTTCGAGGAGCGGCGACTAACCTCCCTGAACGGGGGGGCCCGCGACCCGTTGACGAGGGACCGACGGTTGAAGAAGGAGCACCTTCTGGGGTGGATGGGAGCACTTCGGTGTACGAGCGACCCAGGGCCTACACCCCGGAGGACCGCATTCTCCGATTCGCGTTCACGCATTCCTCTCGGTTCCCCAAAGGGATCCCGACGGACCGTTTCCTCCGTCATTTGAAAGGGGACTTGACGGGCATCAACTTCGCTCAGCTCGAGACCGGGCTGCGCAAGCTGGAGGCCGAGGGTGCGGTCCGACGCGATTGGGACACCCCCGGTGATTATCGGGTCTTCGTGACCGAGGCGGGGGCAGCTCGAGCGAAGGTGCTGGAGGGCCGGACCCCTCGGGCGCCTCCCCCGATGGACGTGGCTCGCGCCGCCCCCGCTCCGGTGACCGTTCCTCCCGCTCAAGCTCCCGCTCAACATCCATGGACCCCGCCCCCACCCGCGTCCTCCGCCCCTCCGCCCTCGAGCACCGCCCCTGCTCCGGGGCCCTCGGTTCCCGCACCCCCACCGTACGAAGCGGCCCCGACTGCACCGCCGGACGTTCCTCCTCCCGCTGTCCCGACCGAGATCCCTCCGGAAACCACCTGGGCGACACTGGGCACCGAGGGGAGCACGGCAGAACCCTCCGACCTCCACGCCCAGATCGACGAGCTCCGTCAGGCGCTCGCCGATTCCCGCGAGAAACACGCTCTCGACCGGGAGACCCTCGAGGAGGTTCTTCATCAGATGGAGGTCCAGGCGGAGCGGATCTCCATGCTCGAGGAGGCCCTGAGGAAGGCGAGTTCCTCCTCGGCATCCTCAGAGAGCTCCGCAGCTTCCGAAGCCCCTCCCGAGAACCCCTGATCCCTCCCCGGGAGGTTGGTCGGGTCCCTATCTCCCCATGACCGCGGATCCTCCCTCTTCCGGCACGCTCTCCGCGGCCACCCCCTCGCAGGAGCTCCCTCCGACGTTCGACCCTCGAGAGGGACGTGTGCTCATCCTCGGAGGGGGGTACGCGGGGGTCGCGACCGCCCGGTGCCTGCTGCGCAGGGGGTATCCCGCGAGCAAGATCCACCTCGTCGACAAGGAGCCCGCCACGACCTTCCGCACCGAGCTCTACAAGGTGGGGGAGGCGGCGGGGGGCCCGGAGGTCGTCCCTCCCTGGACCTTCCCGTTCGACCGGGTGGCCCTGACCAGCGCGGGGGTCCGGTTCCATCAGGGGGAGGTCCTTCGCGTCGATCTGGCGGCTCGCGAGGTGGAAACGCCCTCCGAGAAGGCCCCCTACGACCTCCTGGTCCTGTCGCTTGGATGCATCCCGGCCTACTACGGCATCCCGGGTTGCCAGGAGAACAGCGAAGAGGTCTACACCGTCGCGGGCGCTCGGCATCTCGCCCAGCGCTTGTCCAAGCTCCTGACCGCTCCCCCTGACCCCTCGGACGCGAGGGCGGTGATCCCCCCCGTGTCGGTGCTCATCGCGGGAGGAGGAGCGACCGGTGTGGAGCTCGGCGCCCACATCGCGACCGCGCCGTGGGGGTCCCTGCTGGGCGCATCGACCCGCCCGGTGAAGGTGACCGTGCTGTCTGGCCCCGCCCCCTTCCTCGCAGGTCTACCCGAACGCCTTGTGGAGCGAGCCCGGCGGGAGGTGGCCAGGGCCGGGGTCGAGGTCGTGGATGGAGGCCAGGTGATCTCCGTCTCACCGGGGAAGGTGACGTTCAAGGACCTCCCCCCCCGGGAACCTGACCTCTTCGTTTGGTGCGGTGGCCTTCGAGCGCCGGACCTCATCGCGTCCCTTCCCGTGGCCCTCGGCCCCGCGAGGCGCGCGAGGGTCACGCCCTTCTTGGAGGTCGAAGGGCATCCAGGGGTATTCGCGCTGGGCGATTGCGCCGCGATGCTGGATCCGTACGACGGATCGCCCGTCCCCAGCACGGCCCAGGCCGCCCTCGAGCAAGCCCCCGTCGCAGCCCGGAACATCTTGGCCAGGATCCGGGGGACGAAGTTCCAGATCTTCCACTACGAGCCGCGTGGCGTGGCCATCGCCGTAGGCAGGGGGAAGGCGGTCGCCGCCGTGGGGAAGCGCGTCGTGGGAGGGCGCCTTGCAGGGACCATCAAGTCGCTGGTCGCGAAGGAGTATCACGCTGAGGTTCGGGGGGTCTTGGCATGACCATGCCCGCGACACCCGAGCCCCCGCGGACCGCGGAGGCCTGTCCGGTCTGTCAAATCACCCCGATGCACTCGCGAACCGGCACAAAGACCGCGGCTCCCTCGCGCCGGTGTCGGAGGTGCCGTGCCGAGTTCCGAGAGGGAACCGATGGCCGATGGACGCTGACATATCTTCACCCTGACTGGCTTGAGCGATTGCTCGCTCGGACCCCCGGAGCAGGGAGCCCATTGCTCCAGGCCCGGACCTGGACCGAATGGGAGAGCTCACCTGTGGCTCCCAGGCAGAAAGAGAGCACCGCGGCGACGGAGAGGCTCGGTGTCCCTCACGGGCTCGTGGCCGGAGAGACCCTACGTTCGGTCTTCGGGCCGGCGCGGGTCGTCCTCCCTCACACGCACAATCCCTTCCATGGACGTGGGCCATCCGGGGCGGCCTGGCTCACGAACCGGACCCTGCGGATCGAGGTCGGGAGCTTCCGATGGACCGCCGCGCTGATCGACATCACCTCGGCCCGCGACGCCGGAGGGATCGTAGAGGTGACGACGAAAGGGACGGAGGAACCTCTGCACCTTCTGGTCCCGGACGCGATGCGAGTGGCGGCGGAGATCGAGTCGGTACGGCGGGAGAAGGGGTCGTGAAAGGTTACGATCTCCTCGGCCCCGGGGCGACCGCCGCGGGAAGCTCATCCTACCAAGGCAGACCTCAGCGCCTTCGCCCTGAGCTCAGCTGGGGGCACGTTCCCTTCGGCCCTACCCCGCCTTGCCCCGAAGCTCGCAGTCGACGGCTCCAACTCCGGCCGTAGGAGCGGGTGGCGCCTTGGCGAGACCTCTCGATGTTCGCCGGGCGCCGGGGGAGGAGGTCTCTCGTGACCAGCTGGTCCTCACGGTCACCCGTGCGCTGCGGGGATTCGCCTCCGGGGCGCTTGCGGTCTCGCTCGGGTTCGAGCTTCCGCGCGTACCCTACGCCCTCTGGCAGATCGGGCTCTTCCTAGGCGTCGCGATGGCGGCGGCCGCGGCGTGGGCCCTACTGGTCCCGCGGGGCGCGGTCCGGCTCTCCCGACGGATGCTCTTCTTGCTGGGCGCCCTGTCGGTGAGCGCCGGAGGTTTCCTCCTCTGGTTCGACCTCGCCAACCCGGGGATCCTCTTGGTCGCGTTATTGCTCGGAGGGATCGTCGCCGGAGGGAGCGACATCAGCCCTCTGGCCTCGCTCGAGCAGGGCGCGCTCTCGCAGTCCGTGGCCCATCATGGGCGGACCCGGCTCTTCTCTTTCTACAACCTCGCAGGCTATCTTGGGACCGCCATCGGGGCGGCGGTCGCGGGGCCCCTGCTAGCGGTAGCGTGGGTCCCCTCCGCTTTCCCATGGAGCCCGCGCGATGGCGCGCTCCTCCTCTACGGAGTCGTCGGCCTCCTCCTCGTACCTTCGTACCTTGCCCTCTCCCGGGAGGATGCGCGGGGGGACCGTGGCCCGGTCATCCGTCCGCTCTCCCAGGAGCACCGACGCCCGGTGCTCGAGCTCTCAGGCCTCTTCACCGTCGATGCGTTCGGAGGCGGGCTCATCGCGAACACGCTCGTGGTCCTATTCCTGAGCTCGCGCTTCGCCGCCCCCGCGGAAACCATCGGGATCGTCCTCTCGCTCGCAAACCTCGCGGCCGCCTTCTCCCTGGCCCTCGCCGCTCCGCTCGCCCGCCGGTTCGGGCTCGTCAAGACCATGGTCTTCACCCACATCCCGTCGAGCGCGCTGCTGATCCTCTTCGCCTTCGCCCCGACGCTCCTCTTGGCCGCATCCCTGTGGGTGGCTCGTGCGTCGCTCTCCCAGATGGACGTGCCGACTCGCCAATCGTACACCCAGGCGATCGTCCCCAAGGACGAGGGGTCGGCTGCCGCCGGATACACGACCGCCGCCCGGAGCGCCCAGGCCCTCGGGGGCCCGGTTTCCGGTGCGCTCCTCAGTGCGGGGGGGCCCTGGCTCTCGGCCCCCTTTGCCCTTGCGGGGGCGGTCAAGATCGCGTACGATGTCGCGCTCTACGGTCGTTTCCGGGATCTACGCCCTCCGGAGGAGAGGGTTGGCGAGGCGCCACCGTAAGCGCGTGACCCTCCGAACTCTACCCGATAGCGACTCACCGCGAGTTCTTCATCCTAGGGCCCTTTCCTTCCCTAGTCTCGACGACTATTCGTCGGGACCGCGTAGGGCTGGGCGAGACACACCCCGGGAGATCGAGGAAGATGGCGAGCTCGGAGGAGCAGGTCCAGATCGCCTCGGACGATGGAGCGAGGATCTCGCTGTGGAAGATCGGTTCGGGTCCACCCCTCCTGTTGATCCACGATACGGCCGAGGACCACACGCGCTGGAGGCCTCTCTACGGTTCGCTCGCCTCCAAGTTCACGATCCTCGCCATGGACCGGCGCGGGCGAGGGGGAAGCACGGACGGACCCACCTACGATTACCGCCGTGAGTTCGAGGACGTGTCCGAGGTGCTCTCCCAGCTCGGCCAGGACGTGAACCTTCTCGGGCTCGGCTGGGGCGCGATCTGTGCCCTGGGCGCGGTCCGCCGGGTCCCTGCGACCTGCGTCCGTCGGCTCGTCCTCTACGAGCCCCCCATCCCCGTGGACGAGGGACCTTCCAAGGTCCCCCCCTTCGTCATCGAGCGACTTCAAGGGATGCTCGCGGGAGGCGACCGGGACCGGGTCGTGAGCCTCTACCTGACCGAGGTCGCGCAGATGAACGGCGCGGAGCTCGAGGAGGAGAAGACCCGCACGGCGTGGCGGGGGCGCGTGGGGGCGGCGCGGACCATCCCTCGGGAGCTCCGAGCTCGCAACGACTTCCGCCTGGATGTGGACGCCTACCGCGAGCTCACGACCCCGACCCTCCTGTTGGAGGGGGCGATGAGCCCGGACCAACTCCGAAGGGGGACGGCCTGGCTCCACCAGGTGCTCGCTTCGAGCCGGGTCACGAGCCTCCCGGGGCAGAAACACGTCGCGATGGATCAGGCGCCTGACGTGTTCCTGGGACAGGTCGTCTCGTTCCTCCAGGGCTAGCCCCGAGGATGCGGACTACTTCTTGCGGGGCGCCCCGAAGAACACGTTCACGTTCTTCGTCCGCGTGTAGAAGTCGAGCGCGTGGACCCCTTGCTCCAGTCCGATCCCGCTCTGCTTGTACCCTCCGAAGGGCGTCTGGGGGAAGGTCACCGGGTACTCGTTCACCGAGACCATGCCCGCCTGGATGTTGCGTGCGGCCTTGTGCGCGGTCGTGAGGTCCTTGGTCCAGACCCCGGAGAAGAGGCCGTAGGTCGTGTCGTTGGCGAGCTCCATCGCCTGCTCGAAGCTGTCGAAGGCGAAGGTCGTCAGGACGGGCCCGAAGATCTCCTCGCGGGCAATGGTCATGTCCGGCTTGGTCTCCGAGAAGATCGTGGGTTCGACGAAGTTCCCCTTGTCCAGTCTCGCCGACGTCGCCCGGGACCCTCCGGTGACCAGCTTCGCGCCCTCGCTCCGCCCCTTCTCGACGTAGCCCAGGACCCGGTCCATCTGGTCCTTGGAGACCAGCGGCCCCATCTCCACCCCGGGCTCCGACCCCGGCCCGAGCTTGAGCTTGCGTGCGAGCTCCGTGAGCTTCGCGAGGAAGGTCTCCTGGACGGACCGTTGGACGATCAGGCGGGAACCGGCCCAGCACATCTGTCCGGCGTTGAGGAAGATGCCGTAGAGCACGCCTCTCGCGGCGCGGTCCAGGTCCGCGTCGGCGAAGACGACGTTCGGGCTCTTTCCCCCGAGCTCGAGCGTCACCGGCACGACGTTCTTCGAGGCGAGCTCCATGATCCGCTTCCCGACCTCGGAAGACCCCGTGAACGAGACGGAGGCGACGCGGGGGTCCTGGACCATCGATTCTCCGACCTCGCGCCCAGGTGCGATCACCACGTTGAGCACACCGTCGGGGAGTCCGGCTTCCTTGGCGAGGCGCGCGAAGGCGAGGGCGGTGAGAGGCGTCAACGTCGCGGGCTTGAGCACCGCCGTGTTCCCCGCCGCGAGCGCCGGAGCGAGCGATCGCACCGAGAGTTGGAGGGGGTAGTTCCACGGGGCGATGTGGAGCGTGACGCCGATGGGCTCGCGGACCGTGTAGTCCAGACGCTCCCCCGGCACGGGGATGGCGTCCCCCTGGACCTTGTCGGCGAGCCCCGCCATGTACTCGAGGGTCCGGGCGGCGAAGAGGACATCCGCCTTCGACTCCCTAAGGGGCTTCCCCTGGTTGAGGGTCTCCAGTCGGGAGAACTCCTCGGCACGTTCCGTCAGTAGCTGCCCGAGTTTGAAGAGGACCCGCGCGCGATGGGCTCCATCCGCATCGGCCCAGCCTGAGCTGCGGAAGGCCTGCTCGGCGACCTCGATCGCGTGACGCGCGTCCTCTCGTCCCCCCAGGGTCGCTGTGGCCAGAGGCTCGTTGGTCGCCGGATTGAGAAGGGTGATCTTCTCGCCGGCGGAGGATGCGACCTCCTTCCCGCCGATGAAGAGCTCGTAGTGCTTGCTCGTCTCGCTCGCGGACATCTTCTCTCCGGGTCACCCCGAGCCCCTCTCGGGGTTAACGCTTGGCCGCCGCTCGGCCGAGCTTGGTGTTCTCGATGTCCGGACCGGAACCCTCGGGTTCGGTGTTGAGGACCCGCCAGACGAAGGCGGCGATCGCCGCCCCGATGAACGGTCCGACCCAGAAGGCCCAGAGCTGGAGGACGGGCCAGGAGAGCCCCGCGATGGAGCCCCAGACGGCGGACGCGGTGCTCCGTGCCGGGTTGTAGCCGGCTCCGTCGACGTTCATCCCCATCAGGACCAGGACGCCCAACATCCCTCCGATGGCGAGGCCATGAAAGCCCTTCCACGACTGCTTGTCCGTCACGAACAGGATGACGGTGTAGAAGACGAACGAGGCCACGATCTCCAGGACGAGCACGGAGGCGGCCGAGAAGGCGTAGCCGTTCATGACCCCCGCCTGAGCGTAGCCGTCGGCCCCCATCGCCGTGCACGCCGGTATCGTCGAGCAGGAGCTCGAGCCGGTGACATGGTAGCCCATGGCGATCGCGAAGATCGCCCCCAGTCCGACCAGGCCCCCCATGACCTGGGCGACCCAGTAAGGGACCACATCCCGCTTCTCCATCCGACCTGCGAGGAGGAAAGCGAGCGTCACTCCGGGATTGTAATGCCCGCCCGAGATGTTCCCCCACGCGTAGACGCCCCAGGCGATGGACCCCCCCACCGCGAGGGCGATGAACCCGGCGTTGGGGAAGTTGGCCCCGGGAGAGAAGTATCCCAGGAGGATCCCCGCCCCAAGCCCCCCGAAGAGCAGGGTGAAAGTGCCGAGGAACTCCGCGAGGTACTTCTTCGTCGGAGAGGTCGGGACAGCGTCGGCCATAGTCGAAGTTCCCGGGGAGCGCTGAGCTATTTGATGCTTGGCGGACCGAGCGCCGATCGCGACCCCCACGGGTTCTTCCGGGGAGGATCCGCCCATCCTCCTCGATTGCGGAAGCCCCTCAGGCATCCATGTTGTACTCGCGGCCCTTCCACTGGACCTTGCCGCCCTTGAGCCCGAGCCGGACGGACCGCGCAAAGAGCCCAAGGTAGTACGCGCAACCGATCGGGTAGAGCAGCCCGTAGGCCCGAGGGGCCCGGATCGCTCCCTGGAAAGCGACCTGCTTCAACGCCGTGACCCCGATGAGCGCGAGCCCGAACACGAACCAGAGGAACGAGACGAGGCCCAAGAGCGCTAGCGCGACCACCACGAACGGGGAGAGGAAGTAGACGAAGATCGCGAGGGAGAGGCCGACCTGTCGACCGAGCGAGAAGCGTGTCCCGTGCAGGTTCTTCAGGATCCCTTCGTCCATTTCCGCGCGGTCCGAGTACATCCGGGTGCTGATGAGCTCGGGAGCCCAGAAGATCCTCAAGCGACCGCCCCGGCGCTTCACCTCCTGGGCGAGACGCACGTCCTCCAGGACGGCTCCGCGCACCCCCTCGTGCCCGCCGCTCCGCTGGTACCCCGCTCTGGAGAAGAACATGAACTGCCCGTTCGCCATCGCCCGAGAGGACCGGTCATTGTTCACCCGGGGGGCGACGAAGTAGAGGAGCACGAACTGCACGTAGAGCGGCATGACCACCCGCTCCCAGAACCCCTCCATCACGACCCGGGCCGCGAGGGTGAGGAGGTCCGCGCCCGTGGATGCCTGTTGGGCCACGGCGGCTCGCACCGCCCCGGGGGCCAGCCGAACGTCGGCGTCCAGGAAGAGGAGCAGGTCCCCCCGGGCTCGCTGGGCCCCTTGGTGACAGGCCCAGTTCTTTCCGACCCACCCCGGAGGGAGCGGGGGTTCGTCGATCACAGTTGGCTGGCTCGGATGCGACCTCGCCATGTCCGCCGTCCCATCGCTCGAACCGCCATCAACCACCAAGATCTCCAGCGCGCCGCCCGAACGGATCCAATCCTGGCCCCTGAGGTCGTCCAGGCAACGAGCGAGGTCCTCCCGTTCATTCCGCGCAGGAATGATCACCGACACGAGGCTCCGTTTCGAGGACTCCCCCAGATCGGAGGGTTCGAGCGCCGGCATCCGGATCGCCAAGTAGACGATAGCCCCCTGCCCCAGGAAGATCAGGAGGAAGTACAGGAGGGGAAGGGCCCATCCCAACGGAGTATCTGGGAGAACTAACGCGGGCCCGATGACCCACGGCCAGAGACCCTCCGCGACCGTGCGCATGGCCCTGGCGAGCGGCCGGGCACAAAAGGAGGAGGGCCGCAGGGGGAACTCATCGAGGCCATTCGTCTTGGAGGCAGCTTCTTGTATCGACCGAGAGGTGAGCGAGAGGCGATGCCTCTCACCTTCCCTTCACGGGGCGGAGGTCTCGGCGCCCTTCCGATCCTCCTGACAGCTCTCGCGTTGGTCTCCTTGGTCCTGCTCCCGCCGCTCCCACATGCGGGGACCGCCCCTACCCCTTCACACGTGGCGACGGCACAAGCCTCGCATCGGACCATCGACGGGGTCGCGGAGCCCCAAGTCCTCGCGCAACCAGGGCACGACTCGGTCCTGTCCTCTCCCACGTACATCTGGACGAACCGAACCACCGCAACCCATCCTCTGCCTCGATCCTCGTCGATGCTCGCCTACGACCCATCGCTGGGGAGCGCGGTGCTGTTCGGGGGGTGGAATGGATCGATCATCTACAACGACACGTGGTCCTACCTTGGTGGGAGCTGGACTCCCCTCACCCCCTCGAAGGCGCCCCCCGTGCGGATGGGAGGGAACCTCGAGTGGGACCCGGTCGATGGCTATCTTCTCCTGTTCGGGGGCTGGAACTGGAGCGGCCCGATGAACGACACCTGGATGTTCAAGGGCGGGACCTGGACCCTCTTGCATCCCGCGAAGTCGCCCGCGCCCCGAGACCTTGCCGGGATGGCCTGGGACAACGCGGACCGCTACATGGTGCTCTTCGCGGGGATCGGGACGGCGAGCGCGACGCTCAACGACACCTGGACGTTCGTGGGGGGCAACTGGACGCAGGTGCGAACCCCCTCCAACTTGCCGGGACGCAATGGCCCCGGCATGGTGTACGACCCCATCGATGGTTACGTGGTCATGACCCAGGGGGAGGCGGCCACCTACTACAACGACCTCTGGACGTTCAAAGCAGGATTCTGGACGCAGCTCTCCGGGAGCGTCCCGATGTCCGTCCGAGATGGAGCGTCGATGGTGTACGACCCTGCGACGAACTACACGCTCTACTTCGCCGGGGAGGACCTGGGGGTCTATCTGAACCAGACCTGGACGTTCCTGGGAGGCACCTTCACCCAGCTCACCCTTTCCCGAGCGCCGCCGACTGCGCAGTACATGACCGCGACCTTCGACGTCGCCGACAACTACGTTCTGGCCTTCGGCGGGGCGATCAGGTCGCACCTGTCAGCTCAGACCTGGGCGTGGAGCCGCCCGCTTCCGCTCACGCTTTCGGCCTCCGACAGCGGGAGCTCCACCACCGTCGGGACCACGGAGAGGTTCTCGGCCACGGCGTGGGGCGGCGTCGCGCCTCTCGCGGTGGCCTGGCAGTTCGGCGACAACTCCTCCGCACCCGGGGGAGATACCCAACACACCTACAGCTGGCCAGGGAACTACACTGCGAACTGCACGGCCAGCGATGCCAGCGGGACCAGAACCACTCAAAGCTTCACGATCATGGTGACCTGGGGAGCTGGGGCCCCGATCATCGTCACCCCTTCGGCCAGTCCCACTTCGGGTCCCGCGACCCTGACCGTGAGCTTTAGCGGCGCCGCGACAGGTGGGTTCCCCGGGTATGTCCCGACGTGGTCGTACGGGGATGGCTCCCCTCCGGCCTCTGGATGGAACGAGACCCATCCGTACACCCGCACAGGGAGCTTCACCGCGACCCTATCGGTGACGGACCGGGCCGGCCGCTCAGGATCGGCGACG
>JAGWLG010000004.1 GCA_028864975.1 Thermoplasmata archaeon
ACGACCCGCCCGCGCCATCCCCGCGCCGCCGCGCGCCGCTCGAGCTCCCGACCGAAGCGCGCCGCATCCGGGTCGCAGGCGTCGGCGTAGACCTCCTCGGGCGAGAGCCTCACAACGAGGCGGGCCATCATGGAGAGCTCTAGCTCGTTGAGCCGGCCGCGGTCGACATAACGATCGACGAGCGCCGGTTCGGCCCTGGGCGCGGCCGCCCTTCCCAGCCGTTGGAGCGCATGATAGATCCGCTCGCGTTCCGCGGCCCGCAGGAGCTTGGAATCCTTGACGCCGAGGGCTCGCAGCCCTTCATCGGTCACCCCCTCATCGACGAGGAAGGCCCCCACCACCAAAGGTCCGAGCAGGCTCCCCCGCCCCGCTTCGTCGAGCCCGAGGCGACCGTGCAACGGGAGGGCTCGCGGGGAGGACCGGAGGGTGCTCTGCCGCGCCACGCTCCCTCCAAGGCCTGCAGAAGAGCGAGGCTTAGATATGACGGGGGGTCCGGCCGAACGTGCCGCTCAATGGGCTCGTCGTTCCGATCGTGACGCTCTTCGGGGACCAAGGAAAGCTCGACCTGACGAGGAACACCCGGTTCGTACGGGGGCTGATCGACGACGGCGTGCACCACCTCCTGAGCCTGGGGGTCCCGGGGGAGCCCTCCTCGCTCTCGGAGACGGAGCGCGAGCAGCTGCTCGAGAAGGTCGTCGAGAGCTGCACCTTCGGGACCGATGTCTGGGCAGGGATCGATGGCGTCACGACCGAGGAGGCGGTCGCCAGAGCGGACACGGCCGAGGCGGTCGGAGCTTCGGTCCTGGTCGCGTTCCCCCCGCACGGCGCGCGTGTCGAGCCCTCCCACGTCCTCGAGAGGTTCCGTGCCATCCACTCCTCGTCCAAGCTCTCCCTGGTCGCCTACCGGGTGCCGGGGCAAGGAGGGGAGCTCCTCTCCCCGGCGGTCGTGCACACCCTCGCGAAGGAGGGGGTGTTGGAGGGGGTGATCGACGCCTCGGGGGACCTCACAAGCCCCTTCCAGCTCCTCGAGAGCGCCCCGGCAGGGTTCACGGTCTTCGGCGGTGACGGAGATGACTCGGTCGAAGCCCTCGAGAAGGGCGCGCTAGGGGTCGCGTGGGAGACGGGGAACATCCTTCCCCGATTGAGCTCGAAGATCTGGGAGCTCTGGGAGCGCCACGAGACGGAGAAGCTCCGCACGTTGCTCCCGCTCGAGCGGCTCCTCCTTGACGCGAGCCGCGCGGCGCCGCGCCCCGCCTCGATCAAGTTCCTCGCGCATGACCTTCGCGAGGCGGACGAGGGATATCGGGCGCCGCACGGAGCGCTCACGGAGGAGCAGCGCGCGAAGGTCCTGGCGATGGTGGAACCGCGGAAGGCCGAGCTCCAGGAGTACGCTTAAACGTCGTCGCTCGGTGGGTGCCGCCGAGCTTCTCCGCTGCCCCCGCTAGCCGTAATATAGGGTCCTCGGTAGGCCCGAACCCCTCGAGGCAGACCGATGGGCATCTGGCAGGGCCGTCCGCGAAGGAAGCGCACGGGCGGACGCCTTCGACCCAACCGGAACAAACGCCGGTTCGAGGTCGGGAGGGAGCTCCAGTTCCCGACCATCGGGGAGCCCAAGCACAAGTTCTACCGCGTGCGCGGGGGGAACCGCAAGGTCCGCATCCTGCTCGCCCAGGAGATCAACGTCTACGATCCCCAGACCAAGACCATGAAGCTCGCCAAGGCCGTCACGGTCCGCGAGAACAAGTCCAATCCCAACTACGTCCAGCGGAACATCATCACCCGGGGAGCCGTTCTCGAGACCGAGCTGGGCCCCGTGGAGATCCGCTCCCGGCCCGGACAGCACGGGCAGTTGAACGGCGTCCTGGTCGCGCGCCGCGACGCCTCGGCCGCGTAGGCCGATGCCGGACCACTTCTACGTCTACCCCAGCTACCTCAAGCGCTCGGTGAAGCGTTCGGAAGGCCGTCGGGTCCCGGAGAGCGTCGCGGTCGGAGGGGAATTGACGGCCGAAGGGATGAGGGAGGCGGCCCAGGCACTCGGGTTCCATGCGGAGGTCGAGACCAAGCACTATCCGAAGGAAGCCTGGCGCGTGGAAGGGAGGATCAAGGTGGCGAAGAAGAAAGGGGTCAGCAAGGCCGAGTTCCTTCGGCGGCTCGCGAAGGAACTGCATACCCGGGCCCAGGCCGCGGCGGGGGCCCCTTAGGGCGAACGATCGGGAGGGAGGCATCTGACGGACCCGATCGCGATCTACTTCACGGGTACCGCCGGCGCGGGCAAGACCGCCATCACCCGGGCCTTCCACGACTGGATGGAGGAGAGCGGCTACGACGCGCTCACGGTGAACCTGGACCCCGGGATGGAGGAGCCCGGGTACGAGGCGAACATCGACATCCGAGACTGGGTCAAGCTCACGGACATCCAGAGCGAGTTCGGGCTCGGCCCCAACGGGGCGCAGATCGCGGCCAGCGACATGATCGCGCTCAAGGTCTTCGAGGTCCGGGAGGAGCTCGACCGGCTGAACGGCGACTACGTCCTCATCGATACGCCCGGGCAGGTCGAGCTCTTCGCCTTCCGGGAGTCCTCGAAGGCGATCGTGGAGGCGCTTTCGGGAGAGCGCTCGATGCTCGCCTTCCTCTTCGACCCCGCGCTCGCAAGGAGCCCGGGGGGGTTCGTCTCGCTCCTGCTCCTCTCCGCCACGGTCCAGTTCCGCTTCGGCCTGCCGCTCACGAATGTTCTGTCGAAGGCCGACCTGCTGAAGCCCGGGGACCGGGAGCGTCTCCAGCAGTGGGGCGAGGAGCCCTACTCGCTCTACGACGCCGTGGGGGACGAGAGCCCGGGGAAGGACACGGGGCTCTCGCTCGAGCTCTTCCGTGCGCTCGAGTCGATCGGTCCGCTCTGGCAGCCGATCTTCACCAGCGCCGAGACCCGTCTGGGGATGGAGGACCTCTACGCGATGGCCCAGAAGGTCTTCGCGGGCGGCGAGGACCTGGAGAAGAGCGGTGGCACGGGCACGACCGACTGACCGGCCCGTGGGCCGGAGCGCGGTCGACGCCCCCAGGCTCCTTCGTTCCCTTCGGCGGGCCCTCGCCACCGCGGGGGACCCTGTCGACGCGAAGGCAATGCAGGCCTACATGCGGTCGCGGATGCCGTTCCATGGCGTCCATGCCGAGGAGACGCGCCGCCGGGCGAGGGAGGTCTTCTCGGGGGTACAGTTCACGACTCCCGCCGAGTGGCGTGCGACCCTCGTCGCGCTTTGGGACGGCGCTCGCTTTCGCGAAGAACGCTACGCCGTAGTGACGCTCGCTCGTTCCTACGTCAGCGACCCGTTCCAAACCCCCCGGGCCCTGCCGGTCTTCGAGCACCTCATCGTGACCGGCGCCTGGTGGGACCTCGTGGACGAGATCGCGATCAAGTGCGTTGGTCCCCTCCTCCTCCAGCATCCTCGCGAGGTCGCCGGGGTGATGCGGGAGTGGAGCCTCTCCTCGGACCTCTGGAAACGACGTACGGCCATCATCTGTCAGGTCGGTGCCAAGGAGAGGACCGACGTCGCCCTCCTCGCCGACTGCATCGGTCCTTCGATCCGGTCGAAGGAGTTCTTCCTCCGCAAGGCGATCGGGTGGTCGCTGCGGCAGTACGCCCGAACGGACCCGTCGTGGGTCCGTCGTTTCGTCGCGGGGCACCCGACGATGAGCCCGCTCAGCCGGCGGGAAGCGCTACGCCACCTGTAGCGGCCGCAGGGCGGCGGCTCAGTCTGAGAAGATGAGGCCCATCCCCTGGGCGGACTTCTCTTCCTCTTCCTTGAACTGCGTGTGGAGCTTCTCGGCCAGGGCCGCTTCGACCTTCTTGGCGACCGAGGTGACCTTCTCGTCCGCGTGGGCCATCGCGGTGTCCGACCCTTCCATGTACAGGTAGACCTCGTCCGCCGCCCCTCCCAGGGGAGCCGCGTCGCGGAGGATCCGGGTCTGTCGCCAGATGAGGTCGTCCTTCGTCAGGACCTCCTCGAGCTCCGCACGCTTGCCCGAAGGGACCACGTAGATGCGCCACGCCATACGACCGGGGCCACCTGCGAGTCTATGTAACGGTTCGTAGGGTTGGGGCCAGTGCACCGCGGCCCCCACGCTCTGGTGAGGCCGTTCGCAAGCACCATGGCGGCCCCTCCCTCATCGCCCGCTCCCGCGGCCCCCTCGGCCCCCGGCCTCACCCGGGAGATCTCCCTCCCTCCCCCCACGGCGCCCGATCCCTCGGTCCTCCTGGTCGGGGTCGCCCACGTGCTCGACCTGGAGTCCGGTCTCGACCGGGTGCTCGCGGCCTACCATCCGAAGGCCCTCGCGGTGGAGCTCGACCCCGAGCGTGCACAGCTCCTCTCCTCCCGCGTCCAGGAGCGGACGAGCGCGCAGGCCGAGGGGAAGCCGATGCCGGCGCGCCCCCGGTCAGAGGCCCCGCTCACGCTGCGGCTCTGGGCGAAGCTCCAGGACCGCTTCGCTTCCGACCTGGGCGGGGTCCCCGGGGAAGAGATGCTCCAGGTAGGTGCGTTCGCGAAGCGGCGGTCGCTCCCTTGCTTCTTGGTCGACGATCCGCTGCGTCAGGTCGCGCCCCGGCTCTTGGGAGCGCTCTCACCCCGCGAGCGGGTGAAGCTCCTGGTCTCGACGCTGGTCGCGCTGTTCATCCCGACGCGCGTCGTGGAGCGCGAGATCCATCAGTACGAGGAGCACCGCGAGGAGTACCTAGGCGTGCTGCGCGAGCAGTACCCCACGGTGACCCGGGTGTTGTTGGACGAGCGCAATGCCCACATGGCCGAGCGGATCGCAGCCCTCGCCCGCTCCTACGGCCCGGTGGCGGCGGTCGTGGGGGACGCTCACGTGGGCGGTCTCGCGCAGGCCCTCGCGGGAACCGGGTTCCCTGTGAAGGAGGTGCGGCTCGAAGCCCTTCGGGCGGCCGAGCACGCGCCTCTACCCGGCGCTGCCTCGGTGGTTCGCCCTCCACCGAAGAAGGACCAACCTGCCTAGAACGCCTGCGATCTCCGTTTCGGCCAGTCCGCGTCCGCGGCGGGGAGCGAGGATGGGGCCGGGCTCCCCCGAACGTTGGGCGCCGGGCGCCGTCCCAGGAAGGCCGAGGGGACCGGGGGGCCCGCGGTCCGGCCGTGAGGTCGCGGCGGCCGCGCGAGCAGCGCGGGCAGCCTCAGCCCTTCGCCCGGACGATGGCGGATGACGCGGCAGTACGCCCCGGGGGCGTACCACCATGTGGGGGCGGTCAGCGGGACCACCTGTTCGCAGGCGTAGCAGTAGACGTAGTCGTCGGTGTCGCGGACGGTCTCGCTGCCGCCGCAATGGGGACACGCTTCGGGGGCCTGGTCGTTCACGGGAGCTCCGCGGGGCGGGGGTCCCTATCCTATCGGTAATGGCCTCACCGGTAGGGGTAGGTTACCTCGCGCTCCGCGAGCATTATGTACGTCGAATGGTATCATAATCCACGCGTAACCCCGGAGATAGCCGAGGAAGCTTCGAGCGCGAACGGTCCCCTCACGGGAAAGGTCGAGGGTCTCGAGAGCGCGAGAAGGTCTCGGTCGGGGACGCAGGGTCTATGCGAGGAGATATCGAAAGCGCCACGACGACCGTTCCGAGACGCGCGTTCGCTGAGCCCCCCAGCCTCTCGGAGTTCCGACAGTTCGCACGCACCTCGGCCGAGTTCTCCCGGGAAGCGATGCAGCGATTGGGGCTGCACCCCGAGGCCTTCATGTCGAGGAGCGTCGAGAACAACCTGGCCGTGAGCCGGGCCCTCTTCGGCAAGTGGTCCGCGGAGCTCGTCGTGGTCCTCTACGGACAGCGAGAGCTCGGGTTCGAGGACCTGCGACGCCATCTGACCGGGGTCTCGCCCAGGATCCTGTCGAAGAAGCTCAAGGACCTGGAGCGCTTCGGCGTCGTGCGAAGGGTCACGATCTCCACGCACCCGCCCCGGGTGCGGTACTCGCTCACCGACCACGGCATCATCGTTGCGCGGATCGCGGAGCCGCTCTTCCTCTTCCTGAGGTTCCTCTCGCGCTACCCGCCCACCGACGGACACCACCGCGACGGACCCTCGGAGGCCCCGCGCATCGAGGCCACGATCCCGCCGCCGGTCGAGGTCCCTAGAGTACTGTGAGCGTGCGCTTCCGGCTCTCCTCCAGGCTCTGGAGGAAGCCGGAGGCGAGGCCCGCGACGCTGGGGGAGGCGTACTGCTCCAGCTTGCCCTCGTCCCCCAGCTCGCTGATGCGGGGGTCGATCGGCAGGCTCGCCAGCAGCGGCAGGTCGAACTCCTGCGCTAGCTCCCTGGCCCGTCCTTTTCCATAGGGGCGGAAGTCTTTCTGGCAGTGGGGGCACTTGACGGTGGCCATGTTCTCGACGAGCCCCAGCAACGTGACGTGGAGCTCCCGGGCCATGTTCACCGCTTTCTTGACGATCAGGCCGGCGAGCTCCTGAGGGGTGGTCACGAAGACCATGCCGTCGATCGGGATGGTCTGGAAGACCGTGAGCGGCACGTCGCTCGTGCCGGGGGGCATGTCCAGGAGCAGGTAGTCGAGCGCGCCCCAGTTCACGCCGCCGAAGAACTGAACGATGAGCCGGGTGACCAAGGGACCGCGCCAGATGACGGGGGTCTCCTCGTCCTCGACCAGGAACTGGCTGGAGACGACCTTGAGCCCCTTCCCCGTGACCGCGGGTTCCACCCCCTCCCCCTTGTCGAGGAGATGCCCGCTCAAGCCCAGGAGCTTGGGCACGGAAGGCCCCGTCACGTCGGCGTCCAGGATGCCGACCTTCTTCCCCTGCCGCGCGAGCTCGCAGGCGAGGAGCACGGTGACCGCGGACTTGCCGACCCCTCCTTTCCCGCTCCCCACCGCGATGACGTTCTGGAGGTTCCCCTTCGGGAGGCGTTGCAGAACCCCTCCCCCCGCTCCGGGGCGTCGGGCGCCAGGGCCCGAGGGAGGAGGACGGCTCGGCGCGGCGCCGGTACCGTCGGAGGGAACGGCCATGGCCGTTCGACGGGTCAACGCTATTTAACAAGGTCTTCATGGCAAGATCTCGCGGGTCGCGACCCGCGGTTCCGGGGGGCTGGAAGGCGTGGTCGCGAAAGGGGCGGACGGACTTCCTGCGCTCTTCTCTCCTCGCTCGATCGCGGTGATCGGGGCCTCGCGCCGCGCGGGGAGCGTCGGCGCCAGCATGTTCCAGAACATCCTGGGCGCCGGGTTCACGGGCGTCGTCTACCCGGTCAACCCCTCGTGGGAGAGCGTGGGAGGGGTCCGCTGTTATCCCAAGGTCGCGAGCCTTCCCGAGGTCCCGGACCTCGCCGTGGTGATCGTGCCCGCGCCCGCCGTCGAGCCGACCGTCGAGGAGCTGGGCCGTCGCGGGACCCGGGCGGCCATCGTGATCTCGGCGGGGTTCAAGGAGATCGGCGGCGAGGGGGTCGAGCGCGAGCACGAGCTCGTCGCGACGGCACGTCGGTGGAAGGTCCGGCTCGTCGGGCCCAACTGCTTCGGCGTCATCAACACCGACCCCGAGGTCCGATTGAACGCCACGTTCTCGGACACGCTGCCGCCTCCCGGGAACATCGCCTTCGTCTCGCAGAGCGGGGCACTGGGCGCGGGGATCCTTCACTATGCCCAGGTGCAGCGCATCGGGTTCACCAAGTTCGTCTCCGTCGGGAACCGCGCGGGGATCGATGAGAACGACCTCCTCGCGGCCCTTGCCGACGACGAGCGGACGCGCGTCATCCTGCTCTACGTGGAGTCGCTCGCGGCGGGGCGAAGGTTCCTCGAGGTCGCGGAGGCCGCGACGAAGAGGAAGCCGGTCCTCTGCATCAAGTCGGGTCGCACGCCCCAGGGGGCGGCCGCCGCGCTGAGCCACACCGGCTCGCTCGCCCGTGCCCAGTCCGACCGGCTCTACGACGGGCTGTTCCTGCAGTCCCGCGTCCTCCGGGCGAGCTCGCTGGCCGAGCTCTTCCAGATGGCGAAGGTCTTCGCTTCGGCCCCGGACCTGGGGGGGTCCCGCCTGGCCATCCTCACCAACTCGGGCGGACCCGCGATCCTCGCGGCCGACGCGGCCCCTCGCGCAGGGCTCTCGCTCGCCTCGCTCCCCGAGCATCGCCAGGAACGCCTGCGACGCTTCCTCTCGCCGAACGCGTCCGTCCGGAACCCCGTCGACATGACCGCCGACGCCACGCCCGAGACCTACGCGCGGGCGCTTCGTGAGCTCCTGGGCGACACGAGCGTCGACCAGGTCCTGGCCATCGCCACGCCCACGGGCACCTCCACGGGCCTCGCCATCGCGAAGGCCTGGCTCGACGCCTGGAAAGAGCGGCCCAAGCCGACGGTGGCCTGCCTCTTCGGGGTCGAAGACCTCTCCGAGGAGGTCGCGCTGCTGGAGTCCGGGGGGATCCCCAACTTCACCTTCCCCGAGGAGGGGGTACGGGCGCTCGGGCGCTGGGCCGAATGGCAGGACTGGAAGCGACGGGTCCGCAAGCCCCCGCCGACCTTCCAGGTCGAGCGGGCGAAGGCGCGTCGGCTCCTGGAGCGCGCCCGGCATCGCGGGCAACGGGCGCTGGGCGACTATGAGGCCCGCGAGGTCCTGCGGTGCTACGGCTTCAAGATCCCCGAAGGAGGGTTGGTCCACAACGAGCGGGAGGCCCGGGAGCTGGCGGAGCGCATCGGGTACCCGCTGGTCCTCAAAGTGGTCTCGCCCGACATCCTCCACAAGACGGACGTGGGGGGCGTTGCACTAGGACTGAGGGACGCGGCGTCCGTGGCGGCCGCGCTCCGAGGGATGCAGCAGCGCCTCGCGAAGGTGGCTCCGACCTCCCGCGTCGAGGGGTTCCTGCTGGAGCGCATGGTGGAGGGGGGACGCGAGCTCATCCTCGGGGTCCAGCGGGACCCCGAGTTCGGTCCGGTCATCGTGTTCGGGATGGGAGGGATCTACGTCGAAGTGCTGAAGGACGTCTCCTTCCGTCTGGTGCCGATCACGCAGCGATCGGCCGAGCACATGGTGGAAGGGACCCTGGGCTATCGGTTGCTCCAGGGGGTGCGCGGAGAACCTCCTGCGGACCTGGGCGCCGTCCATGAGGCGCTCCTGAGGCTCTCCCAATTCGCCCGTGAGCAGGAGCTCGTGGGAGAGCTCGACATCAACCCGCTGCTCGCGCTCCCGTCCGGGAAGGGCGCCGTCGCCGTCGACTGCCGGATCGGGCTCGTTCCCCCTCCAGCACGTCCGTCTTCCAGATCGGCACGTCGCTCTTCAACCGGTCGATGAGGAACCTGCAGGCATCGAACGCCTGGGCGCGGTGCGGCGCCGAGACGGCGACGAGGACCGAGACCTCGCCCACGGGGACCACCCCCAACCGGTGCACGACCACGATGTGTTCGGTCGCCCACCTCTGGGCCGCTTCCCGTTCCAACCTCGCCATCTCCCGGGTCGCGAGGGGTCGGTAGGCCTCGTAGTAGAGGGCGCGGACCCGGCCTCGGGCGGTCCGGTCCCGACGCACGCGTCCGAGAAAGAGCACGACGCCCCCGGAGGCTCCCTTGCAGACGGTCCGGAGCGCGGAGCCTACGGAGATGCCCTTGGAGGTGAGTTGGAAGCTCACGCTAGCCTCCTGAATAGGGCGGCAGCAGGGCGACCTCGTCGGCGTCCTGCAGCACGAACCGGGCGCTGCGGCGGGGGACGTACGCCCCGTTGACGGCGATGCGCGCGTGGGGGAGCACGCGGGCGAGAGGCGGATGGAGCCTGACAAGCTCTTGGAGCAAGTCCTCCAGGGTCGTGGCCCCTTCTCGTGAGAGGCGCAATCGCAGCTCTCCCTCTCCCCCTGCCGCCTCCCTGGCGCCCGCGAACAAGAGGACCCTCACGCCACCCGACGGGCGGGCGTGGCGGATGAGGCTTTCACGGGGCAAGGCGCCCGTTGGGCTCAATCCCACTCGATCATGCCTGAGCCGTTTCCTGCATCCAGCCGGATCCTCATCCCGGCCGCCCGGAAGAGCTCCATTCCCAGAGAGCCTTGGACGGAAAGCCGCCCTCGGTCCTCGGGGAGCACCAACACCTTCGGGACCGGAACCATCCTCGGTCGTGGGCCGAACAGGACGAAACCCAGGTCCTCGATCACTCGGCTCCCCGAAGGGCCGCCCATTCCAAAGGTCGGGTGAAGAGGCAAGGCGGAAAGGTCGGGGTATCCGAGCTCTCTCGCCAGCGTCTGGGTGATCGCCGGCCATCGGGCGCCGGAGTCCAGAACGAACTGACCTTCCAGATGGACAAGGTCCTCTACAAATCGGACCACTCGGGCATCCACGAGGAACAGCCCCGAGTTGTCGTCGTAGTCGAGCTCAACGACGGGCAGGTAACAGCTGGATGTCGAGGTCTCGTTCGGGAACGGGGAAGACGTAGAGACCCCGCTCTCCGGCGAACTTCGACCTCAGCTCCCCTGGATCGTCCCCCGAGCCCAGGACCTGTCGACGTCCGACGGCAACGAATTTGCCACGAAAGGGTTCGAACGACCCCCAGTGCGTCCGAGCCCATCGGGAGTTCCTGGAGAACTCCACATGCTCGGCCTCCCAAGCGCTGAGGAGCTCCGGCGGGATCCTGCGGGGTGGAGCGACCATCGGACCGATTCAGCCGACCAGCTCGGATAAGGATGAGCGGGAACGCTCCCAAGGTTGAGTGGTGAGGGACGCAAGGTCGGTCTCGTGGCTCCTCCCCGCGTCGCGCGGAAGGTCGTAACCGACGAGCCGCCATCGCGGAAGGTGCGAGAGCGGCTCCCGCAACCAGCCAGTCCGCAGAGGGCCGCGAGTCGTCCTGTCCATCCTTGAGCGGTGGTGTCAGGAGTCGCCTTTTCAGCCGCCGAGCAGCCCTTCCCACCGCTCAAGGTCCCCCCCGGACACCCTACCCTCGATTGCAGAACCGGTTCAACCCTCCCTTTATTATCGGCCCGGTCTAGCAAGTTCGAGAGGCGGCGATGAAGGACATCTCCCTCCGCGTCGGGGGCGCGGCGGGCGACGGGATCGCGTCGGTGGGCGAGTCGTTCTGCCGCATCTTCTCGCGCAACGGTTTCTACGTCTTTGGCCACAACGGTTACCAGTCGGTCATCCGGGGGGGGCACGTCTGGTTCCAGGCCCGGGCCTCGCCCGAGCGGATCTGGTCTCAGGGGGACGGCTGCGACCTCCTCTACGCGCTCGACCGCCAGACCGTGGACGTCCATGCCCCCGCGCTGCGGCAAGGCGGCATCATCGTCTTCGACCCCGAGAAGTTCCAGGTCCCGCCGGAGAAGGTGCCCGCAGGGGTCCGCGCCTTCCCGGTCCCCACGCTGGAGCTCGCACGAAAGTTCTCCCCCCAGTCGATCCTCCAGAACGCGGTCGGCATGGGGGCGTGTGCCTTCCTTGCCGGGGTCCCCTTCGCCACGCTCGAGAACGTCCTGGGCGACCAGTTCCGCAAGAAGAAGGACGTGCTCGAACAGAACCTGGGAGCGGCGAAGCTGGGGTACGAGCATGCTCAGGCGCACGGCGCGGCGTCGGACAAGGCCATGCCGATGAAAGGGGGGGCTCCCAAGTTGCTCCTCACGGGGAACCAGGCCATCGCGCTGGGCGCGGCCTCGGCGGGGCTCAAGTTCCTCGCGCAGTACCCCATGACCCCGGCGACCTCGGTGATGCACTGGCTCGCCGCCCATGCGACACAGTTCGACATCGTCGTGAAGCAGGCCGAGGACGAACTGGCCGCGATCAACATGGCGATCGGAGCCTCGTACGCGGGCGTCCGCGCCATGACCGCGACGAGCGGCGGTGGGTTCTCCCTGATGGTCGAGGGCCTGGGGCTCGCCGGGATGACCGAGACCCCGCTCGTCGTGGTGGAGGCCCAACGCAGCGGTCCCTCGACGGGGCTGCCCACCAAGACCGAGCAGGGGGACCTCAACATGATGCTCGGGGCCTCCCAGGGCGACTTCCCACGGGTGATCCTCGCCCCCGGGGGGGCTGCCGAGGCGTTCCGGTCGACGGTCCGAGCGTTCGAGCTCGCGGAGGAGTTCCAGACCCCGGTCCTCCTGGCGAGCGACCTCTACCTCTCCGAGGACCTGCACGCCGTCGACCGGGAGGAGCTGCCCCTCGACCACGTTCCCGCCTCGCTCTTCGCGGTCCCCGATCCTCCCTCCGGGTCCAACGGGTACAAGCGCTACCTGCTCACCCCCTCCGGGGTCTCCCCCCGGGCCATCCCGGGGCAGAAGGGGCTCAACTTCATCGCCTCCTCGGACGAGCACGACGAGGCGGGGCACCTGATCTCGGACATCTACGCCGGGATCCCGATGTTCGTCGAGGTGCGGCGGAAGATGATGGAGAAGCGCATGCGGAAGCTGGGGGGCATCCTCCGGACGACGGAGCCCCCGAAGCTCGAGGGGCCCGCGAACGCGGAGGTCACCCTGGTCGGGTGGGGATCGACCGCGCTCCCGGTACGGGATGCGATGGCGATCCTCTCCTCGCGAGGGGTCGCGGTGAACTACCTCCACGTCCGCCAGCCCTTCCCGCTGCATGCCGAGGCGATCGCCCAGGTCCTCCGCTTGGCGAAGCGCACCCTGCTCGTCGAGCAGAACTACACCGGGCAGCTGGGGAGGTTGATCCGGGCGGAGACCGGGATCGACCTCCCGCACAAGCTCCTTCACTACGACGGCGAACCGCTCTACCCCTGGCAGGTCGTCGGAAAGGTCCTGGAGGTGACCGGACGTGTCGCTAGCTAGTGCTCCCCCGAAGACCGCGGGCCCTGCGCTGAAGGTCGTGTACAAGTCGTCGACGAAGCCCACCTGGTGCCCCGGGTGCGGCGACTATGGGGTCGTCGCGAGCGTCGAGCGCGCGCTCTCCTCGCTCCAGGTCCCGCCGCACGAGGTGGTCGTGGTCGGGGGCATTGGCTGCTCGTCGAACCTCCCGCACTTCCTCTCCTCCTACGGGTTCCACGGCCTGCACGGGCGGGCCATGCCCGTCGCGGAGGGGGTGAAGCTCGCGAACCACGGCCTCCACGTGATCGTGACCGGTGGGGACGGGGACGGATGGGGCATCGGGCTGGGGCACGCGCTCCATGCCATGCGACGCAACCTGGACCTGACCTACATCGTCATGGACAACGAGATCTACGGCCTCACCACCGGACAGGCCTCGCCCACCTCGACCATGGGGCAGAAGACGAAGAGCACCCCCCAGGGGGTCATCGAGGAGCCGGTGAACCCCATCTCCCTGTCCCTCGCGGCGGGGGCGACCTACGTGGCCCGCGGGTTCTCGGGGGACCCCAAGCAGCTCTCCGACCTCATCGCGGGGGGGATCAAGCACCGGGGGTTCGCGCTCATCGATGTCTTCTCCCCGTGCGTCACCTACAATCCCCTCAACACCTTCGACTTCTTCCGTCAACGCCTGTACAAGCTCGACAGCGCGGGGCACGACCCCTCGGACCTGGTCAAGGCCCACGCCAAGGCGCTGGAGTGGGGCGATAGGATCCCCACGGGCCTCTTCTACCGGGTCGAGCGCCCGACCTACGAAGAGCTCGAACCCGCCCTGAAGCCGGGACCGCTCGTCCACCAGAAGGCAGGGCTCCAGGGGAAGGATAAGGTCCTCGACGAGTTCGTCTAGGACGAGATCGACCGCCCCGCCCTCCCCGTACCGAGATCAGCCCGGGAGCCCCTCGGACCCCACGCGGGTCCCGTCGAGCTCTCCGCCGCTCGTTTCGGAGTCCCCTCGCGGAGCTTTCTCCCCGTCCTCGCCCGCCTTGTCGGTCCCTTCCGCGGGGCCCGTCGTGTCCTCCGTGGTGGTCTTCTCGTCCGGAGGTGAGGACTCCTTCCCCCGCTCCGGCCCGTCCTTCTCTGCGCGCTGGGCCCTCGCCCGCTCCTCGCGGACATGGTCGACGAGCAGGAGGACGACCCCTCCCGCGAGGAGGAAGAAGACGTACTCCGAGAGGACGTTCGCGTCCGCCGTTTGGCCCGCCGCGTCGACGACCGCGGTCACCACGAGCAGGAGGAGCGCCGCCCCGACAAGATAACGGGAGTCGAGACGCGCCCACTCCGAGTAGACCATGTAGACCAGGAGGAGCGCGAGGAAGGGGTAGGTCGGGTCGAAGGTCAACGCCATCGGCGCACGAAGCGTCGTCTCGGACTTATCTTTTGGGCCTCAGGAGCCAAGGGCACGGGAAGGAGGTCCAGCCCTCCTTCTCAAGCTCACGTCTTGAGCCAGCCTGCCTTGATGAAGCAGTAGATGAGGAAGGCGACGGTGAGGGCCATCCCTCCGACCACCTGCCACATCTCGAGGGGATAGGGCTGGCCCAGGAGGTTCATTCCCAGCACCCCTCCCAGGACCGCAGGGATGAGCGACAGCCCCGTGATCACCGCGAGGACCTTCAGCATCTTGTTGGTCTCGAACGCCTCCTGATTGATGTAGAGGTCCACGTCCATCTGGATGCTGTCGGTGATGTCGTCCGAGAGCTCGCCCAGGAACTCGGTGTCTCCTTGGAGGACGCGGAAGTTCTGCAACGCCTCCTCATCGAACCCGTCCAAGGGGAGACGCCCCCCGTCGATGCGGATCAACATGTCCTTCATGTGCACGAGGCTCGAGTTGACCCTCGCCATCTCGCGACGCATCGCGTACATCCGCTCCAGGAAGTCCCTGGGCAGCCGCTCCCGGGGGAGCTTCCCGATCTTGTTGAGGTCGGCCTCGATGTCCGACAGGATGTGCCGGTACTGGTCGAGGGTCGAGCTGAAGATCGCATAGAGGACGCCCGAGAGGTACTGCCCGGGGGGGACCTCCGAGGGGAGCCAGGAACGGGTCCGCCGGGGGACGTCGAGGTGGTGCGGGGAGATCGTCAGGATGGTCGGTCCCGCACAGATGATCACGAGCCCGGAGCGGTCGACGCTCAGGAACTCCTCTTCGCTCGTGGGAAAGCTGACCTCCCCGGAATGCAGGAAGAGGAAGGTCGCTCGCTCGGCCCGGTGGACGTGGGGCGAGACGTTGTCGATGTCCTTGCTCTTGAAGTGCGGCTCGGGGATCTTGAGGAGCTCGCTCAACCTGTGGATCCCGGCACGACCGATCCCCTCGATGTCGATCCACTCGGGGGACGGGTTGAGGACATGCGGCGCCACCTCCTCCCAGGTGAGCCGGCTCCCCGGGGCCTTCGCTCCGGGGGTGAGGCTGTCGATCGTCTCCGGGACCGCCGCCTCGCGGGAGGCCACCGGGCGGCCTTGTTCGTGGGTCGCGCGGCCGACCACCCGGGCCCCGACCGCGAAGGCCCGGGGAAGCCGCAGGAGCCGCAGGAGCAGCGGCCATGACCCGTGGAGCGTGAGGCCGAGCAGCGGCAGGTACGAGATGACCGAGACGACCACCACCGCGAGGTCGAGCAGCCGCCAGGGGCTCCGAAAGTGGGCCCAACGGCCCTCCGAGAGGTAGAGCTTCGCCACGTACTCGATGACGAAGAAGGCCACGACGATGACGTCCCCGACACCGAGGAATCCGAGGACGCTTGCGGGGAGCGCGACGAAGAGGGGAAGGAGGATGACGGGGACCAGCAGGACCGCGAGAACGGCCATGAAGCCGTCGGAGAGGATCGAATCGACGAGATGGCGGCCCGCGCGTCGAGGGTCTTTCGAGACGACGAAGAACGAGCGGGGCAGGTCGGCAGGGGTGATCTCTCCGGCCCCCATCGACACCGAGCGCGGGCGGTTCGGGCTAAAAAACATCGCGGTGGCCGCCTTGCCCCACCGCTAGGTCGTCGATCAGACGCTGTCAGGTTACGGCCGTCCTCGACCTTCTCGAGGGAAGAGCCGCCCCTCCTCCTCGACGGGAGGGTGGGCGAATGCCGGTCGATAGCTACAGTTGAAATATGTGAATTACGCATAGTTCGAGAGAAGGGCATCGATGGCCGAGAAGTTGAGCGAACCGGCAACCCCGTCCTGGTGGCGTCGCGCGGTCCCGACCGCCTTGGCCGTCGGCATGGCCGTGACCGTCGGCTATGGTGTCCTGGAAGGCCCCCACGCCAGCGCGAACGCGATCCCCGCTCCGTCCCAGTACACTACTCCTACGACCAGCCCGTTCTCCGACCCTCTTGTCATCGCCGGGGTCGCCCTCGGCATCCTGGTCGTGATCTTCGCGGTCCTCCTGGCCCTCCGCCTGCGCGGCGGCCGCATGGGTGGCGGGGGCGCGGGTGGCGAAGAGGAAGAGCCGAAGGACGGCTCCGACGAGGAAGAGGATGAGAACCTCGACCAAGAGGGGGACGGGACCGACTCCAGCGAGGGCCCCTCGGACACCTCGGAGGGGTCCGAACCCTCCGAGAGCTCGGCCTAAGGCACGCCCGGCGTTCGCCCATAGGTTCTTGAACCCCAGGCCTTAGCCTGGGGCGCGGCATCGCCTAGCTCCTCTCCGAAAGGGGGGTTCTGGGCATGGCCGAAGCACGAGCAATTTCCATGACGAGCAAGAATCGTGGCGCACAAGAGAACACCCGTCGCTGGGTCCCCCTGGGTTTGGCCACCGCCATGTCGGTCCTGATCGCCCTGAGCGTCCTGGGGACCTCCTCGGCGCCCTCCACGGCCATCCCGGCGCCTTCCCAATACACCACGCCTCCACCTCCGTCCATCTTTGCGAACCCCGTGGTCATCGGCGGGATCGCCGCGTTCGCGATCCTCGTCATCCTCCTGCTCTTCCTGATCCTGCGCCGCCGTGGGATGTTCGGCGGCGGAGGCGGAGCCGCGACCTCTGAAGAAGAGGAAGGCGAGGGCGGTGCCGGGGCCGGCGAGGAAGATGAGGGCAGCGAAGAGAAGCCCGAGGAGGAGCAAGGCTGGGACGAGAGCCAGTCCTCCGAGAAGTCCAGCCCCAAGACCGGCGGCAACGGGAACGGCAACGGGAACGGCGACCTCGGCGACACGTTGAGCGAGCTCGACGAGCTCGCCAAGACGGCGGACCAGCAGCCCCCACGAGAATAGGCCCGGGTGCCCCCTGTGCTAGGGCCTTCCCCCTCGGTCCAGGCCCTCGAGCAACCCTTTCAACCTCGCGAACCTCCTCAGCCCCGAGGGGCCATGCAGAACCCACGGGAGGAGGCGCTCCTCGACGAGCTCCACCGGGCCGTTCGGACCGCCCCTCACCTGCCCAGGGAGATCGAGGTCGGGACCGAGCTATCGATCGCCTTGGGACGTCGTCGCACCGTGGTCGAGTGCGGAGGATGCACGACCCCGCTCTCGTTCGAAGGGGTACCGGTTCGGACCGTCGTGGGACTCAGATCCCCTTTCCGACTGGTCACCGATGCCGTCTCGCCCGAGAGGAACCGAGGCGCGCCGTAGGGGGAAGACAGGTTGTCCCTCACGGGTTTCGTCGCCGCCATCATCATCCGTGCGCTCGTCGCCTCGGGCCCGGCGGGGCTCGGGGCCCTCTTCGCGCTCATGGCCGTGGAGAGCTTCGGCATCCCTCCCCTCCCAAGCGAGGTCATCCTGCCGGTGGCCGGGATCATCCTGGCGGGGGGGTCCGCAGGCTCGACCATCGAGGGGGTCTCGATCCCGGGCGACCCGTGGTTCACCTGGCCCACCGTGATGGTGGCCGCCGTGGGGGGCGGGCTCACGGGGGCGATCATCGGCTATGAGCTCGGACGGGTCCTGGGCCTTCCGTTCGTCCACCGGATCGGACGACGGTTCGGGCTCGAGGAGAAGGACCTCCAACGGGCGCAGGCCTTCTTCGACCGAAGGGGCCCGATCACCGTGCTCGTCGCTCGCCTCGTCCCTCTGGTCCGGGCCTACATCTCCTACCCCGCGGGCGCGGCCAAGATGAACCGTCCCAAGTTCGCGGTCTACACCGCGATCGGCGCGACGCCGTTCACCTACGTCCTGGTCTATCTCGGCGTCGTGCTGGGCACGCACCTTCGAGCGCTCCAGCTCTTCTTCCAGGCGCTCGACATCTTGGTCGGCGTCGGCCTCGTGGCGTTCCTCGTCTATGCCGTTCTGCGGCTCCGCAAGCGCCGGCAGAGGACGGAACAGGAGACCAAAGGAACCTCGGCCTCCCCCGAGGGCTGAGACCGACCTGGCGCCCAACTCGCTTCCGGTGCGGGCACCGGTGGCGGGCAATGGAGCTTTGGCGTCCGCCGCCCCTGGTCGGCAGGATGCTCCCGCGGCCCCTCCCTCTCCTCAGGGAGGGGCGATCGACCTCCCCACGGGGATTCAGGGAAGAGCCGGGTCCCTGTCCGCACAGGGAAGGGCCTCACATCTCGCGAAGGGCTTCGACTGCCTCGAGACGGGAGGCCTGGTAGGCGGGAAGCAGGGAGAAGAGGAACCCCACGAACCAGAGCACGAGCAGGAGCTCGACAAAATAGAGCCCCAGGTCGACCGGGTTCGTCACCAGGGCGGAGTAGAAGCCGGACCCGTTCGTCTTGAGGAACCGGACGACCAGCGTCCCCAATCCCACGCCCAGGCCGATCCCCACGACGCTCATGGTCCCCGCTTCGAGCAGGAACTGCAGCATCACGTCCGTGCGCTCGGCCCCCAGCGCGCGCAGGACGCCGATCTCCCGACGACGGTCCTTCACGGCCATGGTCATCACGACGAAGATGCTGAAGGCCGAGAGGACCAGGAGGGTCATCTCGACGAGCTGGATGATCGTCTGGAACTGGCCGATCTGCTGGAGGACGAACTGGACCTCCGACTGCTGGTTCGAGACGGTGAAGTCCTGGGTATCGTTGTGCCGGGCGTAGATGAGGTTCGTGATCGCGTCGCTCGCGGACTGCACATGGGAGGAGGAGTCCGCCGAAGCGAAGATGTAGGTCAGCGTCGGGGCGCCCGTCAAGTTCACCAGGGTCGAGACCGGGATGAGCGCCGCCAGGTCGAAGTTGATCCCCGCGACGGTGCCCTTGTGGCCCAAGAGCCCCTCGACGACGAGCGTGACCTGGATCGGACGCGAGTTCCCGCCGGGGAGCACGTTGATCACCGTGACCGGCAGGGACTGGCCGACGGAGAGGGAATGGTTGTTCCAAAGGTCGTAGCCGACCACGAGCGGGATCGGGTCGTTCATCGAAGCGGGGGCCGAGAGGTCGACCGAGCCCTGGGCCACTTGGAAGTTGAAGATGGAGGTGAGCGCGCTCGTCGACCCCGTGAGGGTCACGGCCGAACTGCCCCGGGGCCAGCTGTTGAACTCTCCCAGTGCCCAAAGGATGGGGGTCACGGCCGTGAGGTGGGGCACGTCGGCTTGGATCGCGTTCGCGTCCGCCACGGTCAGCGGCCGGTAGTAGGCCGCGTTGGGGGTCACATCGATCCAGTTCACCGCGAGGTTGTTCACCTCGGAGAGGAAGCTCTCCTCGTTCCCCACCACGGCGCTCGTGAGCAAGAGCGTCACCGTGACCGCGGCGGTGTAGGTGGCGATGACGAAGGCGGTCCGCCCCTTCTGGCGGAGCATGTAGCGGATGGCGAGCGCGCCCCGCGAGGTCATCCGCTCCCCTCCTGCCCTGAGGGGTGGGGCGGCCGTTCCTCGCGGACGATCCTTCCGTCGCCGACCCGGACGACCCTCTGGGCGTGCTCCGCCACCTCGGGATTGTGGGTCACGAGGACGATGGTCGCGCCTTCGCGAGAGAGCTGGTCGAAGATCCGCATGACCGCGCTCGAGTTCACGGTGTCGAGGTTCCCCGTGGGCTCGTCGCCCAGGAGCAGCGACGGAGCGTTGGCGAGAGCTCGCGCGATGGCGACCCTCTGCGCCTCTCCCCCGGAGATCTGGGTGGGGTGGCGGTCCAGCAGCGCGGCAGGGAGACGCACCCGGCGGATCAGCTGTTCTGGCGTGGGGAGGTGCTTGCCCTCACGGCGTCGGAGGTAGACCTGCGGGAGCTCGAGGTTCTCCCGTACGGTCAGGTCACGCAGCAGGTGGAACTGCTGGAAGACGAACCCGATCCTTTCGCTGCGCAGCCGCGTGCGTTCCGAGTCGCTCTGCCGGGGGACGGGCACGCCGTCGATCTCCACCTCCCCTTCCGTCGGGACGTCCATGCACCCCAGGATGTGCAGGAGCGTCGACTTTCCGCTCCCCGAGGGCCCCATGATCGCGACGAACTCTCCGCTGCGGACCGTGAGGTCCACGCCTCGGAGCGCGTGGACCTCGGAGGCGCCCTCGCCGTAGGTCTTGGCGACCCCCCGCAGGAAGGCCACCGGGGCCTCGCGTGTGGTGGTCGTCGCGGAAGGAGCGCTCATGCGGAGGGGGAAGGAACCGATGGCGCAGAAGAGGGGTTCGGGGAAGAAGAAGGACGCGGCGCGGTCCTAGGGGTCGGAGCCGCAGGGAGGGAAGCCCCCGCCCCATCTCCGCGCGAGAGAAGGAGGCCCGTGTGGTCTCCGACGAACTCGCCATCCTCGACGATCTGGCGGCCCCGAAGATAGTGTGCCCGCGGGAAGATGCCCTCTCGGCCCTCGAAGGCGGTCCACCCGCAAGGGGCGTGCAGGTCCCTGGCCCGGATTCTCGTCTTGTCGCGGAAGTCCACGACCAGGAAGTTCGCTTCCATCCCCGCCGCCAAGTGTCCTCTCGGGAGACCCAGGAAGAGGGCGGGGCGGCGGGCCGCGGCGGCGACGAGTGTCGGGAGCGCGAGGTCCCCCGAACGCACCTTCTCCAGCAGAAGGGGAAGCATCGTCTCGACCCCCGGCATGCCCGAGGGAGCCTCGGGGAACGGCCGCTCCTTCTCGGAGAGCGCGTGGGGAGCGTGGTCGCTGGCGAGCATCGTCACCCGACCGGTCTTGAACGATCCGAAAAGCGCGTCGCGTTCGGCGACCGAGCGGAGCGGGGGATTGACCTTCCAACGCGCGTCCTGATGGGCCGTCGCCGCCAGCAGGAGGTGCTGGGGGGTCGCTTCGACGCTCCACCCTGCCCCCCGGGCGAGCTCGACCGCCTCGACGGTCGTGGCATGGGCAAGGTGCAGGCGCAGCCCCTCGGCGAGAGGCAGGAGCGAGCGGACCGCGGAAATCTCGCTCCGCGCGGGGCGCTTCGCTGCCCACCCCTCGGGGTCCACGGCGTAGAGGCCTTCCTGGAACAGACGGGGGTCTTCGGCGTGGACGTGGACGGGCGCTCCGGTCCGCGCCACCCGCTCGAGGAGCGGACGAAGGTCCGTGCCGGGGGGAGCCGCAAGGTCCCCCGTCGTGGGCGCCATGTAGAGCTTGAACCCCGCCCCCTGCGCCGCCAGCTCCTCCACTCGGGTCTCCGTGCGCAAGGCCGCCAGGAGGAGCCCGTCGACCTCCGCCTTCGCCCGGAACCGGTCTCCCTTCTCCTCGAGCCGCTCGACGCTCGTCGTGGGCGGGTCGGTGTTCGGCATGTCGACCACCGCGCCCACCCCTCCCAGAGCCGCCTGGACCGTGCCGCTCTGGAAGTCCTCGACGCTCCCCGGTGGAGAAGGGTCGCGGAAGTGGACGTGAAGGTCGATCGCCGAGGGCAAGAGCAGGGCCTCCCCCAGGTCCACCCGGCGCCCACCGCGGACGCTGGGGGCTACCTTGAGGATCCTTCCCTCTTCGCTCACGCCCAGTTCGGCGGGGATGATGCGGCCCCGGTAGAGGATGCGCCCTGCAAAGACGGTCCGTGGTTCGACCTCCACGTGGACGTTCTGGCGCCCGTGCAGCTTGCTCCCGCGGGACCGCGCTGGCACGACCGGGCCAGCGTCGGGCGGGGAGATAAGCCCGCGCGCTGCGTAGGCCCAGGGTCGTCGCGGCGCGCGCCGACCATGTTTATGCCCGTCGGCGCTACCCTGGCCGATGCCCTCCATCGCTCTGGGGTCGGAGGAGACCCTCGCCCGCCCGGCACCTTCGTCACCCGTGACGTACGCCCAGACCGGGGTCCGCCAGGACCTGGTCGCGCTCGCTTTGAGCAAGCTCCTCGAAGGAACCAAGGGGAGGATCCCGCCCGGAAGCGGGGAGCCCTTGAAGCTCCCGGGCCACTTCGCCGGGATCGTCCGGATCGGTCGCGAGAGCGTCGCCCTCACCACGGACAACGTGGGCACGAAACTCCTGCTCGCGCGGACCCTCGACCGATGGGAGGAGGTCGGGGAGGATGTCGTCGCGGTGAACGTGAACGACCTCTCGGCCGTGGGAGCTCGCCCCTCCGCCCTGGTGGACTACATCGCGGTGCAGTCGCCGGTCCCTTCGGTGTTCGAGGCGCTCGGACGGGGGATCGGACGGGGACTCAAGGAGGCGTGCTGCCACTTGGTCGGAGGGGAGACCTCCGTCGTCCCGGACCTCGTGAAGAGCCTCGACCTTTCTGGGACCGCCCTGGGGTTCTTTCCGAAGGGTCGCGCCCCGGTCACGGGGGAGAAGCTCCGACCGGGGGATGTGCTCCTGGGGCTCTCCTCCTCGGGCTTCCACGCCAACGGCTACACCCTGCTGCGGCGCCTCATCGAGGAGAACGCGATCGACATCACCCGCCCGCTCCCCGGCGACCCGATGCCCCTCGGAGAGCGTCTGCTCGCCCCCACGCGCATCTACACCCGACCCGTCGAAGCGCTCCTCGCGGCCCGCCTCCCGCTCGCCCTTGCCCACATCTCCGGCCGGGGGCTGCGCAACCTCATCCGCCTGAACCCCAAGGTCCAGTTCACCCTGGACGCGCTGCCTCCGCTCGAGGGGATCTTCCGTTGGGTCGCGGACCTTTCGCGACTGCCGACGGAGGAGCTCTACCAGACGTTCAACATGGGCATCGGCTTCGTCCTTGCGGTCCGTCCGAACCATGTCGAGCGGTCCCTCTCCGTCCTACGACGCTCCGGGGGCAAGGACGCCCGCGTCATCGGCCGCGTCGAGAAGGGACGGGGCGTCTACCTGCCCAACGAGGGCGTACGGTACGACTCCTACTGAGCTCCAGGGGCCAGGGTCGCCGAGACGCCGCCGTCGGCCCCCCGAGGGGGCGGCCGTCCGCGCGTGCCCTCGCTGCGGTTGTCCGACGCTACGGCCCGGCCGCGCCTGGGAGGGCCCGGTCGTGTACGACCACGAGCCGCTCGGCACCGGAGGCTGCCCCGCCTGCGCTTTTCGCGGGGTACCGATCGAGTTCCGCGACGAATTCGAGTGGAGGGTGTTCGCGCGGGAGTGCCTTCTGACCTTCTGGGCCGAACTTCGGGAGCCCTCCACCTCTGGTCTGCCTCCTTCTTCGCGTCCGTGGCACGCGTGCGCCTCCTGCCTGTCGCCTTGGGTGGAGGGAAGGGCCGAAGCTCCGGGGGTCGTTCGCTGCCGGGTCTGTGGAATCGAGGGTTCGGCGCGACACTTCCTGTCGCGAGTTGCATGGACCGCCGAACTTAGGACGCGGAGGGAGAGGGGGCCCGAGGGGGATCGAGGCGAGGACTCATAGTCGGCGGTCTCTGACCACGACCATGCCACCTCCCCGGGCGAACCTGCTCGCGGGCGCGGCGGGGGGCCTCGCGGCGTTCATCTGGGCGTCCTACTACATCCTCCTGGTCCTCCTCCCGAGAGTCCCCACCCCCACGGTCATCGTCGTCCCGTTCCTCGTCGCCGGCTCCGCCTTCTTGGTCGGACACCCTGGGCGCCTCCGTCGAGGGGCCGCGACACTCCTCCGGAGGCTGCCCACCCCCGCGGGGATCGCGCTGGGGCTCATCTTCCTCATCCTGCAGATCGACGTGGTCCTGGCGACGCGGCTCACGGGGGCGGTCGACGCGGCGCTGGTCACCCTCCTCGCTGACGTGGTCGCGACCCCGCTCCTCGTCTTCGCCCTTCTCCGCCAGGACGCGGACCGTTTCCGCTCGGTGGCGTTCTGGGGTGGGGTCGCGGTCGCCGCCCTGGGCGCGGTCGGCACCATTTTCGCGGGGGGGTCGGGCCGTCCGCTCACCTTGGCGGGGGCGGCCTCGCTCATTCCCCTTCCGTTCCTCGTGGCGGTCTTCTTCGTTTGGGTGAACGAGGAGTCCCGCTCCACTCCCGCGGGGGAGGTCCTGGGGGCCGCCGCCCTGCTGGCGGGCTTCGTGGGCCTCGCCGGGGGCGTCCTCCTCTTCGGCCCTGGGTGGACGAGCGCCCCCTTGGCACCGGCCCAATGGGCCGCGCTGCTGGCCATGGGCCTCTCCAGCTTCTACCTCGCACCCTGGGCCTACTTCTGGGCCGCCCAGCGAACCTCCATCCTGGTACCGGCGGTGCTCCAGGCCTTGATCCCGGTCTTCACGCTGGTGCTCGTGGCGGCGCTGATCGCTCCCGTACCTTGGATCGCATGGGTCGGGGTCCCCCTGGCCTTTGGCGGGAGCGCCGTCGCGGTGCTGGCGCCCGAGAGGGCCCAACACGCACATCCTTCCGGCTGAGGCGATCCGCTCCCGGGCACGGCGACCGGGTGACCGGTGCGCAGGCAAGCCGCTCAACATGGTCGAGGCGCGGCCTTCTCTTCCCAGCGCCCACGGGGCGCGAAGGTGGGAACATGGCCCTATCGGTCCTGGAGGACGAGATCACCAACGCCGTCGAACGGCTGAGCGAACATGTCGTGAGCATCAACAGCCAGAGGATCCTGGCCCATCCCCGAAGAGGGATCGTCCCGATGGAGGGGAGCGGCTCGGGGGTCATCTTGGAGAAGGAGGGGCTCATCGTGACGAACCATCACGTCATTGACGGAGCGACGCATGTTCGCGTCACCCTCCATGACGGGCGGGAGTTCCAGGGGGAGGTGGTCGGCACCGACCCTCAGACCGACGTCGCGGTGCTCAAGGTCGACGCCGGGGTGTTGGGCCCCGCGACCTTGGGCGATTCCGAGAAGCTCAAGGTGGGACAGATCGTCCTTGCCATCGGGAACACGCTAGGGCTCCCCGGAGGTCCCACGGTCTCGACGGGGGTCGTGAGCGCCCTGGGCCGGCCAATGCCCTGGTCGCAGTTCATCTTCGAAGGACTCATCCAGACGGATGCCGCTATCAATCCGGGGAACAGCGGGGGCCCGCTCGCCGACCGACACGGGAACGTCATCGGGATCAACACCGCCATGGTCCCCTTCGCCCACGGGATCGGATTCTCCGTCCCGATCAACACCGTCCGCTGGGTGGCCGAGCAGATCACGAAGTACGGTCGCGTGATACGCCCCTTCCTGGGCATCGTGGGCGTGACCGTGACGCCGACGCTCGCCCGCGTCCACGACCTCAAGTCGGACCGAGGGATCCTCATCGTGGGGGTGGAGCCGCATACGGCGGCCTCCCGAGCTGGGATCCGGGCGGGCGATATCTTGACGCGGATCGGCGAGCGCAACGTGGACAGCATGAAGGACCTGCTCGAGGCCCTCTCGAAGAGCGGCATCGGCTCGGACGCGCCGCTTGCCTACCGCCGAGGAAGGAACGAGCAGTGGACCCAGATCCGCCTCGAGGAGTCACCGGAAGAAGCACGTTGAGCGTGGGTGGGGGTCGTGCGAGACGCGTGGCCCCCGCTCTTCCCTGCGTCCTCACTTCGATCCCGTCGCTAGCAGGCCCTCGCCGAAGAAGTTGAGGACCCGCCGCCAGGCGTCCTGCGCGGCCTCGGCGTTGTACATCGGTCGCGTGTCGTTGAAGAAGGCGTGCTGGGCCCCGGGATAGACGTGGGCCTCGAACCGAACGTGATGGGCCCTGGCAGCCCGCTCGAGCTCAGGGACGGTGTCCGTGATGCGATGGTCCTCTCCCCCGTAGAGGCCGAGGATGGGGCATCGGGCCTTCGCGACAAGCTCTTCGGAGGGCGAGTTGCCGTAGAAGATCACGCAAGCGGCGAGCTTCGGGTCGTGGCAGGCGAGCAGTGCGCTCATCCCCCCTCCGAAGCAGAACCCGACGGAACCCACTCTCGTGGGGTCGACGTCCGCGCGGGAGCGGAGCCCGTCCGCCACCCCCACGAGGTCCCGAGCGAACCGAAGATGCTCCTCGGGATTCTGGATGCGTCGCAGGGCCTCAAGGACGGCTCGCTCCTCCGTCGGGCGTTCCGCGATCCTCCTCTGGATGGCGGCGGGGTCCCGCTGTACCTCCGGCGGCAGCGACCTCAAGAAGCCGAAGCCCGTGGCCACCGCGGCGGGCGTCAGCAGGCGCTCGATCTCCCCGGTGAACAGGTTGGGGGCAAGCGCCACCTAGCCCTCCCTCGCGAAACGCCGCGCGACGTCCTGGATGTGGGCGTCAGGTCCGAAGATCTCGTGGATCACGATGACGGCGGGGCAGCGCCCCCCGCCCCCGCCTTCCGGAAGGGCGAGGTAGGCCTCGAGCTCGCGTCCGTCTCCCGCCATCTTGAGCTTCTCGTTCCGCGCCATCGGTCTCCTCCTCAGAACTCCCCGAGGCTCGCCTGCCGTTTCTTGCGGCGGCCGGTCTCGAGGGCCTCCAGCGCGGAGGTCCCCCCGCCGACGGCGATGCCGGCCTCGACCGGGGGCCGCGCGGAGGCCACCTCGCCCCCGAAGAGGTTCTGTTGCTGCGTCCTTTGGAGCAGCCGGGCCTGGTCCCATCCGAAGACCTCCGTCACCCGGGCGAGCGTCTGGGCGACACGCTCCGCGTAGTATTGGACGTCAGGGCGGCCCTGGAGCTCTCGTCCTTCCACGTACGGCTCGACCTGCTGCGGGCTCTTCTTCGCGTTCGTCACGATCCAGGCGACCTTCATCCCCGGGACCACGGGGTAGCCCTCCTCCTTGAGCTGTCGGAAGATCCGCAGGAAGGGGAGGGCGTCCCGGGTCGCCGCGTTGTACTGCTCCTCGCCTCGGACCGTCCGGGCGATGATGTACCGTTCGGCCTCGTACTTCCCCTGGAGGACGTTCTGCACGACCTCGCGGGCGTGCTCGCACGCCTTCTCCGTCTCCCCGGAGAGGACGAGCTCGAAGACCTCCTGCAGGCTCTGGCTCTGCAGGTCGAAGGAGTCCGTGCGCCGGGTCTCGTACCCCCGGATGATGGTGTCCTCCTTCGGCCAGACCTGACGGGCGACGTAGCGCTTCTTCACCCCGTGGCTGAAGAAGGAGGCGTAGACGCTCTGGAACTCGAGCGAGGTCCCCTCCTTCGAGAACGTGGCGGAGAGCTTCTCTCCCAGGGCCCGGGCGCCCTCCAGGGAAGGCTGCGGGGAGCGGACGAAGATGCTGTCGGTGTCCGAGTAGATCACCTCGGCGCCCTCCGCCTCGACCGCCGCGATGACGCTCTTGGTCGTTTCGCGAGCGAAGGCGGTGATCGCCGCCCCGATCTCCTTGTTCGTGAAGCGGTAGAAGGAGCTCGCGAGCACGCCGTAGAAGGAGTTCATCAGGATCTTGACCGCGTTCTGGAGTCCGTCCAGGTAGAGGCGCTCGTCGTCGCCCTTCGTCGCCTTGAGCTCGCGTTTCAGACGGTCGCGCTCCGCCATCAGGGACCGGAGGATGTCCGGGACGAGCCCCCGCCGAACGTCGGGGGAGAGGAACCGGGCCCCGTTCGGGGCCACGACGCTGCCCTGCGGGGAGAGCGTCGTGAAGCAGATGTTCTTCGAGATGATGATCGACGGGTACATCGACTTGAAGTCGAGGACCACGACCCACTTGACCAGGTCGGGCTTGATCGCGTGGACGTATCCGCCCTCGATCGCGGCGTCCCCCGCGGTCCTCCGCGTCGGGGGGACCCCGATACGGCGTCGGTCCGCTTCCGGGATGAGCAAAGAGTCGACCAGCAGGCTGGTCCGGCCGTTGAGCCCCTCCTCGAGGTAGAGGTGGGCCACGGTCGCCATGTCCGACCCCCGCTCGACGGCGCGGAGCTTGCGGAGGATCCTCAGCGCGAGGACCGCATCGTGCTCGCAGTACTCTACGACCTTCGCCGGGTCCTTGGCCCATTCCTCGTCCATGTTCCGGCGGTCGACGTCCTTCTTCCCCTCGCCCAGGAGGAGCCGGGAGACGAACTCGAGCGTCTCCTGCTTCGGGTGCAGGATCGTCCGCGCGAACCACCAGGCGTCGGCGATGGCCCGACCGTGGGCCCGCCACAGCCGGTCGCCGATGTCGCTCACCGGGCCTAGGTCGCGTCCGAGCGGGAGGGCGCCGTTGTCGGGGAGCCCCAGAGCCTTCGCCCGCTCTTCGAGCAGCGGGATGTCGTACCCGCCGATGTTGTATCCGACGATGATGTCCGGGTCCTCTTCCTGCACCTTGGCGAAGAACCCCTCGAGGATCCCTCGCTCGGCTCCCTGCAAGCGGAAGCCCCGGAGCTCCCCGTCCCCGCGCTGGACGACCCCGCACAGGCAGAAGATGGTCCGGTCCTTGAGCGAGTTCTCGATGTCGAAGGAGAGGTACGTGAGGGGCGGTCGGAAGGTGTCGCAAGGTGAGATCGCTCCCTGGACCCGAACGACCTCCTGGGTCGTGTACCCGCGACGGGCCGCCTCCGGCTCGGGCTCTGCGTCGAAGGCGACGGTGAGCCCCAGGTCGCGGTCGTAGAGGAAACGATGGGCGAAGGGGATGTCGCAGGCGAGGACCCCCTCGTCCTCGCCCGGCTTCGCGAACCTCCGGCGATAGTCAGGGACCTTCCAGGGGAACTTGATCGTGACGCGAAGCGTGTCACGCTCCGCCCCTCGATAGAAGACCTTCAGGTCCTCGAGCTTCAGGACCTCGGGGTCGTGCGAGAGCGCTTCCCGGACGGCGGGGTCGGGTTCGACCAGCATGAACCAGGGGCGGTGGTCGTAGCAGCGGGCCGTGACCGACCGCCCGTCCTTCGTGCGTCCGAAGAGCTCGACGACGACGGAATCGCCGTCGGGGTGGTGGCGGTAGGAGCCCCCGAGAAGGAAGAGCTCGTACCGGGACATGGCCCCGCGAGCCTACGATGGAGATAGGGGTTTGGTATGTGTTCAGCTCCCCCGGCAAGAACTCAGGTGCTGACGGCGCTAGAACCTGCGGCCAGTGCGCCACGGTTGTGATCTCTTCGTCACGGCGGGGAGGCAGCCCCGCAGTCCCCGCCTGAAACGGTTGCGCCATCTCGAGCTCCCCTCTAGAACTCGGTTTCACGTCCTCTCGAGGGTTCATCTTCTCGGACCGCTCGTCCCTCTCTCCCCTTACGCCCCGGAGCTCCCCTTGCACCTCTCCTACCAGTACCGGATCTATCCTCGCCCCTCGCAGGAGGCCACCCTCGAATCCTGGAGGAAGGAGCTGGGCTATCTATGGAACTTCGCCCTCGCTCAGCGGAAGGACGCCTGGGAGCGCGAGCACCGCCCCGTTTCCTACCTCGACCAGCAGGAGAGCCTGGCCACTTGGAGGAGCTTCGACGCTCGGGGGTTGGGGCAGGTCCGTTACGTGGTCGCCCAGAACCTGCTCCAGGAGCTCGATCTCGCCTACCGCTCCTTCTTCCGCAGAGTGAAGGACGGGGAGCGGCGACCGGGGTACCCTCGGTTCAAGAAAGACGGCACGGTCCGCTCCTTCCGCTTCAACTACGCGGACACCTACGTCAAGATCGGGACCTCGGCGACAGACCGGCGGGTCCGGCTCTCCGGGATCGGGTACGTTCCCATCGTGGTTCACCGCGAGCCCCCCGCTGATGGGAAGCTCCTCACCGCCACGGTCTCCCGCGAGGCGGACCGCTGGCTCCTGACGCTCGTCTACGAACTACCGGACCCTGCTCCGCCCCCTCCCCCCGAGGTGGCGCCCGCGAACCCTGTCGGGATCGACCTGGGGATCATGCACCCCCTCGCCCTTTCCACCGGAGAGGTGGTCGAACCTCTGCGTCCCCTTGAGGCGGCGGAGGAGCGGCTGAAGCGGGAACAGCGACGACTCGCTCGGAAGGAGAAGGGGTCGAACAACCACCGCAAGCAGGCGGCGAAGGTGGCGCGCTGCCATCAGAGGGTCGCGGACCGTCGCAAGGACCTCTGCCACAAGCTGACCTCCCGTATTGCGCGCGAGCACGACCTGGTGGCGGTGGAGGCGCTGAACGTCCCGGGGATGGTCCGCGGGCCGCTTGCGAAGGCGATCCTGGACGCGCCGTGGGGGAGGATGCGGTCGATGCTGGAGTACAAGCTCGCTATGAGGTCGGGGCGCTACGTGGAAGTGGACCCGCGGGGGACCACCCAGACGTGCTCGGCGTGCGGGCGGGTCGCCGACCCACCGCTTGCGCTGGGGGAGCGCGTGTTTGCCTGTCCCTGCAGGCATCGCGAGGACCGTGACGTGAACGCGGCTCGCAACGTGCTGCATCGTGGATGTGACAGCGTACGGCGGATGTCGTCGGAAGTGAAGCCTGCGGAGAGGACGCCACCACCGCGGACCGGGGGCCGTCGGGTCTACCGGGGGCGGCGAGCGACCTCGAGGAACCAGGAAGACGCCTCACGACCGGAGGGGGAGGGCTCTCCCGGGGCCATCCCCGGGCGGCGCAAGCCCCCCGGCCGGCGAGGCTGAACATATACGGGGTTTGCTGCCTTCCGCGAAAGGGTCGGGTCGGAGGGACGGCAGGAGCACGGCGAAGCGTGCCCAGTCGTCCCGCCATCGCTCTCCGTAGCGCTTCGAGTGGAGGGTCGAGGCGGGGTGGAGCATCGGAAAGAGTGTCCGCCCCCAGATGGTGGCCGCGTGGCCCGCCGCACGGGAGATGGGAAGTTCCTCCGGCGCGAACGCCTCGAGAGCGTGCGTGCCAAGGGTGACCAGCACGCGGGGGTCGAGCGTGCCGAACTTCGCTTCGAGCCAAGGTCGGCAAGCGGCGGCGGCCCTGCGGTCGAAGCGGTTCTGCGGGGGCCGGCACATGATCACGTTCGTGACCCCCCAGTCCCTGGGGCGAAGCCCCGAGGCCGCCACCGCCCGGTCGAGGATCCGCCCCGCCCTGCCGACGAACGGGAGACCGGAGGCGTCCTCTTCCTTCCCGGGGGCCTCTCCGATGAACAGGACCCAGGGGCGCGGCGCTCCTCGATAGACCACGACCTGATGCCGAAGGGAGGCGAGATGGCAACGGACGCACGCCTTCATCTCAAGTTCGAGGGCCGCCCACGGCACGACGGCCTCGGGAAGGCTGACGGGATGGAGCCGCAGACGCCGCCGACGCTCGGTCAAGGAGGCCCTACCGTAGGTGCGCCGCGATCGGGACCGGCGGGAGAGGACGCTTCGGCCTCGCGCATGAGGCGCTCGGACTCCTCGCGCAGGCGGGGCGCTTCCTCAGCATGTCCCTCGCGTTCCAGAAGCTCCGCCTCCAGCGCCATGCCCCTCCCTTCGAGGTACCGAGCTTGGGGGCGGCCCGTGAGGAAGCCCTTCGCCTCGTTCAGGTAACGTCTCGCACGAGGAGCGTCGGGGACCCTCAAGGCGAGACGGGTCATCCAGAGCCGAAGCTCGGCCTGGTCCTCCACCTCCTCGTCCCGCAGAGCGGGAGCGTTCTTCTCGAGCGAATCTAAGACCTCTGTCAGGGCGTGCGGGTCCTCGGAGAGGGCCCCCTCGGCCTCGGCCATCAGGATCCTCCCTTCGGCCAGGTGCTCCTCGCGTCCGATGCGCAGCGCGATTTCGACGGCCTCCCGCGCGAGCTCCTTGGCCTCGACGAACCGGCCGAGGTTGAGGTAGACCCTCCCGAGCACCATCTTGGCCGCGGTCAGTCCCCGCTCGACGCCGAACTTGAGAGCGAGCGCCAGGGACTCCTTCGCGAGCTCCTCCGCATGCTTGAGGTCTCCCGAGTAGGTGAGCACCCAGGCAGCGCTCGAGAGCGTGAAGCAGCTCGGCAGGACGGTCCCGGCCCGTTGGGCGTAGAGGTGAGCCTCGTGGAAGTCGTGGAAGGCGCTCTTGGCATCTCCCTCGCGCATGTGGAGCGCCGCGCGGGTGTTGAGGGCGGAGGAGAGGCGAACCGTGGCCCCGCAAGCCTGCGCGATCTCGATGCCCCGGTCCAGGAGCCCCCGGGCCTCCTCGATCTGCCCGGTGACGATCATGCAGTAGGCCTTCTGGATGAAGGCGGCCGCGCGCACGGGGCTCGGGCCCTCTCCCTCCGTCAGCTCGATCGCTTTCGTGAGGACGGGGATCCCTTCCCTCCAGGCGTTCCGTCCCGAGGCCGTGAGCCCGAGGGTGACGCAGGCCAGGGCCTCTTGGGCGCGGGAGACGCTCCCGGGCCGGGCCTCGGCTAGCTCCAGGACCTCGTGAGCACGCCTCTCCGACTCTTGCACGCTCAGGTCGCGGGTGGCCCATGCGAGGTCGGCCATGAGCTCCGCCTTCGCCGCGGGTGAAGGCTCCTCGGAGAGTAGTTTGAGCAGGGCGTCGTGCAGCACCTGATTGTTCCCGAGCCCGTCGAGCGCGAACGCGAGCCGTCCCTCCTCCAGGATCGCTTCCTCGCGCTTGCCCTCCGCGCCGGCTCCCGTCCCCTCGCTTCTGCGCATCTCGCGCAGCCACGCCAGGTAGGTCCCGCCCACCTCGACGGCCGAACGCGCGGTCGCGACCTGCAACGCCTTCACGATCCAGGGGCGGGCGCGCCGACCATCCCCTGCGTCGTGGTACAAGCGGGCCAGCTCTTCCGTCCTCTCAGGACGGTGCATCGACCACCACTCCGCGAGCTTGCCCGCGACCTCCCGGCGGGAGGCCGGCGCCATCTCGGCCAAGGTCACTTCCCCGACGAGCGGATGCGCGCAGACCCAGCGCTCCCCCTCCGGTTCGATCAGCCGACGCCGTCGGTAGAGGTTCTCGAGGCGATCGAGCACCTCTCGGGCGGGGGTTCCCAGGACCTCGGACACCGGGGAGAGCTCGAACTCGCTCCCGGAGACGGCCGCGCACTCGAGCACCCTTCGTTCCTCCGGGGGAAGCGCTTCGAGCCGCCGTGCGACCAAACGTCGTACAGAAGCGGGCAGGGACTCGGCCGCGTCGCTCGGGGGCAGGTCCAGCACCGCCCCCCGGGAGGTCCGTCGCAGGCGCCCCTCTTCGATGAGCTGGGCCAGGATCTCTCGCAGGAAGTACGGGTTGCCCTCGGTCCGGTGGACGAGACGGTCGACGGCGCTGCGCTCGGCGACCTCGACCGAGGGCGCGTCCACCGCGAGGGCGGCGAGACGGAGCACGTCCTCCGCCCCCAGCCCCTTGAGACCGAGCACCTGGAGCAGCCCCTCGCGGGAGAGGGCGTCGCGCGCCTCCTCGAGACCGGTGAAGGCGACCGCCCGTTCGGGGCTCTCCTCCTCGCGAAAGGCGACGACCAGAAGGACCGGGAGCCCCGACTGGTTCCGTGCGAGGAACTGGAAGGCCGAGACCGATTGCGGGTCGGCCCACTGAAGGTCGTCCAGGATGAGGAGCTGCGGGGCGCGGCCCGCCGCTTCCTCGAGCATCGAGAGGTAGCGCATCAGGGTCGCGGCGGGGGTCTCGGGTCCAGATGAGGGGGAAGCTCCCTTGTCCGCGGCGGCCTTCGGGTCCTCCCGTTCCACCTCAGCGTCGGACTCCAGCAGGGAGACCTCCCGGGGCTCCAGGGCCGACGGATTGAGCGTGGTCAGAAGATGGCCGTCCGTCTCCGAGGCGACGTCGTGCAGGAACTGCAGGAGCCGCAGGACCGGAGGGAAGGCGTTCTGGCTCACGAGGTACTCGAGCCCCTCGACGGCGACGACCCGTCCTGGACCCCCTCGCAGGTGCGCCTCGAGCCTCTCCCCGAGCGCATCGATCGCCCCGGGGGCCACGTGGTCGCTCCCTTCCAGACGTGTCATCCAGAGGAGGGTCGCGCCATCCTTCAGTGCGGGTCGGGTCTCTCGGAGCGAGCTCGGCTTCTCCCGCGTCACGAGGAGGAGCGAGGACCCTCGTGCGGCCTCTTCGACCTGGTTCCAGAACCTTCGGGGCCGCCCCTCCTCCACGATCCTCATCGTGGGAAGCGCGGGGTCCGTAGGAGCGTCCTCGCCTCGGGGAACGTTCGGGGGGACCGAGCCCCGCCGGAACACCTGCTCGAACGGGAAGAACGGGGCCAGCGACTCCTTGAGGCACCCCCCCGCCCGTACCTCGAAGCCTCTTCCTCGCGCCTCCTCCTCCAGCCATCGGAGCAGCCGCGTCTTCCCCATGCCTCCCGGGCCGGTCAGGGCCCAGCTCTCGCCCCGGCCCCCGGCGGCGCGCTCGAGGGCCGCGCGGAGGTCGCGGGTCTCGCGTTCCCGCCCGACGAGCGGCGGCTGGAGCGCTCGGCCCGATGCTGGAGGGGAGTCCCGCGATATCTCCACGGGCCGCGTCAGAGCTTTCTGCCGTAAGAGCGTGCCCGTTACCGGACCGTTCCAAAGCGAAGAGTGGTTGGGGTTCGGGCGACTGATGTGGGGCAACTCGTCTAAGAGCTGAACCCACCTGCCCGACAGCAGCTCCACCGGTAATGGGGGATGCGACAAACCACCTCGCATAGGGCCACCGGGCTCTCGACGTTGTGGAACGGTGACGAACGCAGAGAGAGCTCGTCCCCGGCCGCGCGGTTCAAATCCTTCTCCCTCATGACTACCGCGTGGCGTGTCTCGCCTGTGGCTCCCAGAGCGCCGGCTACCGGAGTAGCTGCGGAGCCTTTCTATGCCAGAAGTGCGCTTCGCGCCCCTGCCCCTCCTGTGGAGAGAAGTACGATACCCTGATGCTCAACTACCTGCCGGCCCAGCCGGAGACCGCCCTTCCCGTCCCGACCGGTTCGCGCTTCGCCCCCCCTCCTCCTCCGCAACCCCAGGTCATCTACCGTGAGACCATCGTCGTCAAGATCCCGTGCAAGCACTGCGGCTATCTGAACCTCAACACTGACCCGCGGTGCTCGAGCTGCGGGGCACCATCAAAGTAGTAGGACGCTTGCACCCCGTCGAGGTCTCCGACCTTTCACCTCTGCCAGTGGACCGCCCAAGATGCGGAGGGACCGAAGCACACCACGACGGGCCTGACGCGGAAGTCCACCGGAGGCCAGGACCGAGGAACGGGAGCTTCGTCGCGCTGGCCATGGGGAACCAGGCGGAGCACTCGCTCCCGACATTCTCGGCGAGCTCGGGTCCTCGAGGAGAAGTTGAGAGGCCGTGGTTCATTGCCCCCAAACGAGAGGTCATTCGTGTCGGGGGGCAAGACGCATTCCTCCCTCCTCAGCGCCCCTCGAAGCGAAGATTGAAGTCAAGCCGTACGGTGTCGACCCTGTGGCGGTTCCACGGCAAGCGGTTCTCGGTCGTATACTCTCTCTGACCTTGGTACCCCTGCTCGTCCTCGGACTAGGGCTGGCGGCGGTCACCGCGACCAGCGGGCCACCCAAGAGTGGCTGCGTACTCCCCTCGCATTGCTCGTCGGAGCCATCCCGTGCCGGTGGCCGTCCTACGGGTTCGGCGCGAGCGCTTGCGCCTTCGGCCCCAGGACTGTCCATCCCGTCGGTGCAGGGGCCACCGCACGGTCGTGGCTCGACGGGCGACCCCCCAGGTCGCGCGAACGAAGCGGGGCCCTCAAGCGACCACGGGGTCGTCCTACCAGGCCCCGAGGTCGTCACCCTTACAGGTCCTCAACAGGTCTCCACCTGGGGCGCCACCGATACCTACGTCGCGGTGCTGTCGGGGCCTCTGGTGCCTTCGAACTATACGTGGGACATCGACGAGCAGGCCGCCGGCGGCGTTGTCGAGCACACCACGGTGCCTACCGTCGATGTCACTTGGACCGCGGCGATGTGCTACAGCGGCGTCGTCAACACCATCTTCGCCGTGAGCGTCACCGTCTCGTTCCAATCGACCCCTCTGATCCCCAACCCTCGAGGGGGTTACGACTCTATGACCGCAGAGCTCGTTGTCTACCCACCCACGTCCCCCCCAACGGGTTGCTACTCCTCTCCCCCTCCCTATCTCCTGTACAGCCTGTCAAGTTGGGGGGATCGGCCGCAGGTCTTCCTCCACCCGACCTCGTACGCTAACACGACGAGTCATGTATGGCTCAACACGACCGCGGGAGCCACGGGGGCCTCCGTGACCGTCTGCGATCTTCCCGTGACCACATGCAGCCCCTCGTACACAAACATGACGGGCAACTTCGACTTCCTCGCGCAGTTCTACCCTAGTTCCGGGTGCTGTGGCTTTGGCCCGGGATGGACCGGCATCACGGTCGTCATGGACTACGTTCCCTTCCAGTCGGTGGGGAAGTTCATGGTGCAGTTCTTCAATCTTGCCGACGGTCTCCAGGCCTCAGCCACCGCCTCTCCACTGCAGGGGGTCCTTCCTCTCCCCGTATCGTTCGGGTCCAGCGCTCGGGGCGGTCTCCCGCCCTACACGTTCAACTGGACCTTTGGTGACGGGACGTCCGTCTACTTCACGCAGAATCCTAACCACACGTTCACCTCGACAGGTACCTTCCATGCGTGGCTCAACGTGACCGATTCGCTGGGTTTCTCCGTGAGCGTTGCGCTTCCCGCGATCGCGGTGGTCAGTCCCCTGAGCGCGGTCATCGTCCCTAGCTCCGTCGCCGGCCCCCCGCCCTTCACAGTGAGCTTGGCAGCTTCCCTATCCGGAGGTCTGCCCCCCTTCCAGTACTCATGGGACCTGGGCAACGGTGCGACGGCGAGCGGGCCCTCGACGGCGGCCACCTACGTCCAACCGGGCGCCTACCTGGTCTCGCTCACGGTCTCCGATGCCCTCAGCGAGCTTGCCACGACCTACGCGATCCTGCGGGCCGACGGGGCACCGACGTTCCCGGTGACATTCCAGGAGTCTGGACTTCCCTCGGGCGTCCAGTGGGGCGTGGCCGTAGATGGGGACCTGCCCCTGAGCACGGGCCCTTCGCTCACCGTGGACCTCCCCAATGCGACCTATGTCTACGGAGCCGTGGCAGCCGCGCGCTATCTCGCCCAGCCCGCCACGGGCATCTTCACCGTTCAGGGCAGCCCGGTCTCGGTTCACGTCTCCTTCGTGGCCTCTCCTGCGCCCTCGTTCCTCCTCGATTTTCTGTCGTCGGACCTACCACGAGGAGTCAACTGGACGGTGCACTTGGCCCACGGTGGTGTGCCCCTCGCGTCGGGAGGATGCGCCTGCGCGTCCGTCCCCTTCGTGGTCCCGAACGGAGCCTACGGTTTCACGGTTGGGGGCGCGTCGGGCTTCAAGTCCAACCGGACCGTGGGGAACGCTACGATTCAGGGAGCTGCCGACTTTGTCCTGATCGGCTGGGACCGTCTCTATCCCGTCGCATTCAACGAAACGGGACTTCCGGCCTCCACGAATTGGTCGGTCCAGCTGGGTGGGGACAGGTGGAGCACGACCACGAACAGCGTGACCTTTGAGGCCGTCAATGGGACGTACAACTTCACGGTCCTCGGACCCCAGGGGTACCGAGCCTCTCCAGGTTCGGGCAGTCTGTCCGTACATGGGCCCGCCTTGGTTTCGATCACTTTCTCCTCGTCGTCCTCAACCTGGGCCGGCTTAGCGGGCTTCTTCGCCCGCAATCCGTGGCTGGTGGTGGGCGCGGGCGCAAGTACGATCGCAGTCGCGCTGGGGATATGGCGATGGAAGAAGCCCCCATCCCGCCGGAGGACCGCGGCCACGAAGGGCGAGCCGTCGTCGGAGCCCTCGGGAGGATCTGGTCCATCCGATCCTAACTCTAGCACCCACGGCGGCACCAGCGTGAGCTGACTTCGCCGTCGTTACGAGCGACCTCGCAGACGGTAACGAAAGCAGACGGAGGACTGCAGCTCAAGTGCAGAAGGGCCCGCTGAGACCTCTACTTACGACTGCGAGTCATCTCGAGCCATCACGTGAACTCATGGACCCCTCGACGACCAGGTCGGCGTTCCATCACCCTACGGGGAGCTCCCGTCGGCGAGTAGCCCGATGTAGATCCCGGCGGGGTGCCTGCCCTTATCGACGAAGCGCGGGTCGGAGCCCAGGATGGCACTGGGTAGTCGTGGTCGAAAAGCCGTGAGGGGTGCTCATGGAGTCCCGGCGACCCATCCGCTCCCAGTTTCGGGCGCGCTCTCTCAGGCCGCTCAGCGTACAGTTTTATAGGGAACCTATGTGGCCCGACCCCCCCAAAGGACCCCTCGATGTCACCCCCGCCACCCTCCGGCACCTTCACGGCCGGCAAGCTCCGGCACCTTCGGCAGCGACGGCGCTGGTCCGACCGGTACTACAAGCGTCGGGAGCTCCATCTCAAGGAGCGGTCGGACCCTCTGGAGGGCGCTCCCCAGGGCCGAGGGATCGTGATCGAGAAGGTCGGGGTCGAGGCGAAGCAGCCCAACTCGGCCATCCGCAAGTGCGTCAAGGTCCAGCTCATCAAGAACGGCCGTCAGGTGACAGCCTTCGCGGTGGGGGACGGCGCGATCAACTTCATCGACGAACACGACGAGGTCCTCGTCGAGGGCATCGGAGGGCGCATGGGAAGGTCCTACGGCGATATCCCCGGGGTCCGCTACAAGGTCATCAAGGTCAACAACGTCTCGTTGGACGAGCTCGTTCGGGGCCGTAAGGAGAAGCCGCAGCGATGAGCCCGAAAGAGGAGAAGACCGTGGCCGCCGCCCCCGCCGCGGCGGTGGCCGCCGTCCTGCCCCCTGCCGCGCCCTCCACCTCCGCGGGGGCCCCGGCCGCTTCGGTCTCGGTGGTCGGCGACGAGGAGGGTACCCTCCCCACGAGCGCGCCGGCCCCTCCGCCCCGACCCCGGCTCCCGTTCCCGCCGCTCTTCGGACGGTTCAGCTTCGAGGGCGTCGAGGTGCACGACCCCGGGCTCAAGAACTACCTCTTCCTGGACCCGGTCTACCTCCCGCACTCAGAAGGTCGGCTCGCCAACCACCCCTTCTCGAAGACCCGGATGCATGTGGTCGAGCGCCTGGCGAACGACCTGATGAAGACCGGGAAGTTCACGGGGAAGAAGGCGAAGGCCCTGAAGACCGTACGGGACGCCCTGACGGTCCTGGCGAAGCAGCCCGGGGCGAACCCGCTCCAGCTCCTGGTCGATGCGATCGAGAACTCGGCCCCACGGGAGGAGGTCACCCGTCTCCAGTTCGGAGGCATCTCCGTGCCGCGGGCCGTCGATTCTGCTCCTGCCCGCCGCTTGAACGTCGCGCTGCGCAACCTCGCCCAAGGGGCGATCCAGGCCACCAAGGGCCCCGGGGTCGCGATCTCGGACGCCCTCGCGAAGGAGATCCTCCTCGCCTCCAAGGGGGACGCGGGGTCCTTCGCCGTGGCGCGCAAGGAAGAGGTCGAGCGCGTCGCGCAGTCGGCCCGCTGAGCACACCTCGGGCGCCCGGTCGGACAGAGAGAGCAGGTAGGAAGGCACCATGGGACACATCCGCGCGGAGCTTGCGAAGGCCATTCCCGAGATGATGCACGTCCGGGAGAACATCCGGAACATCGGGATCGTGGCGCACATCCACCACGGGAAGACCACCCTCTCGGACAACCTGCTCGCCGCGGCGGGAATGATCAGCGAGGAGCTCGCGGGGAAGCAGCTCTACCTCAACTTCGACGAGCAGGAACAGGCGAGATTGCTCACCATCAACAACGCGGACGTGACCATCGTCCACGCCTACGAGGGGAAGAGCTACCTCATCAACCTCATCGACACGCCCGGGCACGTCGACTTCGGCGGGGACGTGACGCGCGCCATGAGGGCGGTGGACGGCGCCGTGGTGCTGGTCTGCGCCGTCGAGGGCGTCATGGCCCAGACCGAGACCGTGCTGCGGCAGGCGCTGCGCGAGAAGGTGAAGCCCGTCCTCTTCATCAACAAGGTCGACCGAGCGATCCGGGAGCTCAAGCTGACCCCGGAGGCGATGCAGAAGCGCTTCGTCAACATCATCACGGAGGTCAACGAGCTCATCCGAAAGATGGCCCCCGAGGAGTTCATCGAGAAGTGGAGCGTCAAGGTCGAGAACGGCACCGTCGCCTTCGGTAGCGGGCACGACAACTGGGCGATCAGCTTCCCCTACATGCGGCGCACAGGGATCAAGTTCGCCGATATCGTGCGGCTGGTCAACGAGGGGAAGGGCAAGGAGCTCGCCCAGAAGGCCCTCATCAACGACGTCGTCTTCGACATGGTGGTCAAGCACCTCCCGAGCCCGCTGGAGGCGCAGCGTTACCGCATCCCCCACATCTGGAAGGGACCGCTCGACAGCCGTGTCGGGAAGGCCGAGGTCACCTGCGACCCGGACGGCCCGCTCGCCTTCATGATCACCGACATCACCATGGACCCGAACGCGGGGGAGATCGCGACCGGGCGGGTCTTCTCCGGCCGCGTCGCCAAGGGGACCGAGGTCTCCATCGTCGGGACCAAGTCCAAGAACCGCATCCAGCACGTCTCCCTGTTCATGGGCCCCGAGCGGCTCATGGTCGAGGAAGTGACGGCGGGGAACATCGCGGCCGTCATCGGGCTCACCGACGCGTTCGTCGGCTCGACGATCTCGACCGACCCCGAGATGGTGGAGTTCGAGGAGATCCGCCACGTGAGCGAGCCGGTGGTCACGGTGGCCATCGAGCCCAAGCACATGGGCGACCTTCCGAAGCTGATCGAGGTCATGCGCAAGGTGGCGAAGGAGGACGCTTCGCTGAGGGTCGAGATCAACAACGAGACCGGCGAGCACCTGCTCTCGGGGATGGGCGAGCTCCACCTCGAGATCACGCAGTACCGGATTGTCAACGACTACCACGTCGAGATCACGGCCTCGCCTCCGATCGTCGTCTACCGCGAGACCGTGGGCGGCAAGAGCCCCCAGGCCTTCGAGGGGAAGTCTCCGAACAAGCACAACCGGTTCTACATCGAGACCGAGCCGCTCCCCGCGGCCGTGGTCAAGGCCATCCAGGAGGGCGAGATCCACCAGGGGAAGTCCTTCAAGGACATCAAGACGGTCGTCCAGAAGCTGGTCGACCTCGGCATCGACCGCGACGAGGCGAAGGGGATCACCGCCGTGGAGGACACCAACATCCTCTTCGACGCGACCAAGGGGATCCAGTACCTCCACGAGACCATGGACCTGGTCATCGACGCCTTCAAGGAGGCGATGGGACGGGGACCGCTCGCGGCCGAGAAGTCCCGGGGCCTCCTGGTCCGCTTGGTGGATGCAAAGCTCCACGAGGACTCGATCCACCGGGGTCCGGGCCAGACCATCCCTGCCGTCCGCTCCTCGATCTACGGGTCGATGTGCACGGCCGGACGCGTGCTCATGGAGCCGCTCTCGAAGGTCACCGTGAACGTGCCCCAGGAGGTGCTCGCCGGCGCCACGCGCGAGATGCAGCGCCGACGGGGAGAGATCCTGGACATGACCCAGGTGGGGGACCTGAACACGATCGTCGCCAAGGTCCCCGTCGCAGAGCTCTTCGGGTTCGCGAGCGACCTGCGCAGCGCGACCGCGGGCAAGGTCCTCTGGAGCACGGAGACCATGGGGTACGACCGGCTCCCCCGCGAGCTTCAGGACAAGATCGTCGGTGAGGTCCGCACGCGACGCGGGCTCAAGCCCGAGCCGTACGACGCCTCGTACTACGCCGGGTGAGGTCCTCCCCGCGCTTGAATCGGGGGCTTCCTCCGGCCGTAGGGTTCTCGCCCCCACGGCCGGGGGCGGCTCGTGCTCCCTCGGACCGGCTGGTCGCTCCAAGGCGGTCGCGCGACTCTGGCGAGAAGAGGCGGGGGTCGGCCGTAGGACGCTGGGCTGTCTCCTTGGAGGCTCCGCCGAACGGCATGCTCAGGCGGCGCCGGAACTCGGGGGCATGTGCGTCCGCTCGGTGACCCAGTCGAACACCCTTTCCGCCCGGAGCACCATCTCTCTTGCGGTCCTCTCCTCCACCAAGGCGGGCCCGTACTGCACGGCGGTCTTCCGTTCCAAGACGTACTCGGCCTGTCTCCGAATGGCATCCAGCCCTGGTTCCGCCAGCCCTCGAAGGAGACGCAGCACGTCCAGGTGGTTCTGGCTGGTCGACTTCACCCCCAGCGACCAGCAGGTGAAGGCGTCCAGGGCGGAGATGACCGTTTGCACCGCCTCGATCGCCGCGCTGTTGAACATCCGGGCTTCGACGCAGGACTTCATGGTCCTCGAGGCCTCCTCCGCCCGCCGGAAGAAGACCACGAACTTCTCCCGAGGCAGGGGAGCGACCGAGGTCTCTTTCACCGTTCCCTCGCTTCGAGCGCCACGATGCCCTCGCTCCGGACCCGGTCTAGGAAGGAAGGGCTCTTGGTGGACCGAACCTCCTCGGCGCTGTAGACCAGGGGAGAGAGGGTCGTGCCGTACCGGACCGCGACCCTGTCGAACAGGACATGAAGGGCCTCGCGCACCGCTCCCTTGTCCCACTCGGTGGGAACCTCGACGAACAGGTCCAGGTCGCTGTTGGACCGTTCCTTTCCCCTGGCGACGGAGCCGAAGATCGTGGCCCGCCGCGCCGGCGTTCCTTCGAGGGCTTTGGCGATATCGGACCGGATGGCGTCCATCAGCCCTCGCTCCACGCCCAACATCTCCTTCAACGCACGGTACAGGACATGCTGCCGCTCGACCCTCCAAAGATGCACGGGGCCCACGACCCTTCTGCGGGCCATCCCCTGCCGCTCTAGCTCCAAGAGGACCGCTCGGGCCTGGGAGGGCGAGAGCCTCGCAACACGCGCCGCCTCTCGCCCCGTGAATTCGCGGTCCTCGAGAAGGACCAAGGCCCGGAAGGTACGGAGCGTAGCCACGCCGTTCAGGATGTCGTCGAGCGGGGTGTGCAAGTTCATCGTACTAGAACTAGTACGCTCGTTCTTATTAAAGTCCTCTTTGCGGGGTCGGCGGCTTGGTCGGGGGAACCTCCGTGGCCGGGGGATCCTCGGAGAGGTAGGGCTCCCCCGGGATAGAGGGAAGGGGGACCCAGGAGCTTCCTTGAGGAACGTGAGCTGGGGCCCCGACACCCTGAGCCGCCTCCCCGGGAGCGGTCCCCCCTCCGTCCCGGCGCCGCGTCGAGGAGGTCAGCTCGCCTCTTGCACGCGGTGCAGGACGCGAAGGGCGGTGAGCGTGGTCCACAGGCTCCTCTCGCCCGGCTTCTCCAGCGCGAGGGGCCTCACCCTTCTCGGTCCGCGGCCAGCCGGGTGCGATGGCTCCTCGTCAGGATGCACCCGGTCAAGGTTCCACCACCCATCGCTCCGTTGCTTCTCGCGCAAGAGACGAAGCGCGGGACCGAGACGGCGGTCGCCTCCCGCGCCCAGGCTGGTGAGCACCTCGAGCCCGACCAGCACGTCGTAGTAGTAGTGCGTGGGATAGTGGAAGCGGAACCAGGGCAGATATCGCCTTCCCTCCTGGAAGAGCTTCCGCTCGAGGTAGAACTCCAACCCGCGATCGATGGCCCGCTCCATGGCGGCGCTCCGCTTGGGCTTCGGGACAGCGGCGAGGGCGGATAGGGGCTCCCAAGCGTCGAGCGTCCCCGGCTTTCCCGGGGCGCAGTTCCAACCCCCGTCAGCTCTCTGGTCCTCGAGCATCCAATCGAAGAGCTTGCGCACCCTGCGGTCGTCGCCGTAGCCGAGGCGCGTCAACATGCGAGCGACGTTCCCGACGATGCAGGCCTCCTCCGTGAAGATGTTCAAGGGAGAGCTCAGCGGGAGCAGGTACTGGAAGATGCGATCGGCGAACTTTCGGATGCGCGGGTCCTCCGAGGTCAGCCCGAGGTCGGAAAGGACCATCCCCTTCCAGACGGACGACTGGAACACCGGGAAGCGAAGGAAGCTCACCCACTCCCGGAGCGTCTTCGGCTCATGCGCCTCCCAGAAGCCTTCCGGCCCCTGGGTCGCGAGGAGGTCGCGCGCCCACCCTTCGCGGGAGAGACTTGAGCGGGCTCGTCGGACCTCTGGGTCGTCCTGGGGTCGACCCAGCAGCTCGGTGAGGGCGTAGTACCTGACCGAAGGTTGGCGGCTCGCGAGGAGCCCGTTGAGCGTCGCGCGGTCCAGGCCGTCGCTCGTTGTCGCTTCTCGACGTCCCATCTCGTACTCCTCTCCGTGCCGCCTTTCCTTGGTCCTATCCCCGCGCCTTCGGCTGCCGCAGGCTTTCCTCGAGCGTCGCTTGCCGCCCTCGGTCCGAGTCCGAGGAGCGCGCGGGAGGCGGGAGCGGATAGATCCCCTCGTGCTTGAGCAACCAACGCTTTCGCCATAGCCCAAGACCGAACCCGGTGAGCGAACGGTCCTGTCCGACGAGCCGGTGGCACGGAACGATGATCGGGATGGGGTTGCGGTGGGCCGCGCCGCCCACCGCCCGCGCCGCCCTCGGCTGCCCTATCCGACGGGCCACCTCGCCGTAGGTCCGGAAGTTGCCGAAGGGAATCTGATGGAGCCCGTACCACACCTTACGGTCGAACCCGCTACCCCCTAGGAAGGCGAGCTCGACCGCGAACTCGTGTCGCTTGCCCTGGAAGTACTCCTGGAGCTGTTCGGGAGGGGACCCGTGCGGGAAACGGCTGCGCTGGACCTCGTCGACCTCTGAGGGCCCGCTGCGCTCGATCCCGTGCTCCATCAGATCGACGTAGGCGACCCGCTTCCCGTCGTACCCCACCCGGAAGGTGCCGATGGGAGAGCGGACGTCGGCCGTGCTGAGCGTGTCGACGCCCTCGGGTACAGGGAGCTTCTTCCTCGGCATGGGAGAAACCGTTTGGTGAGACACTTATTAGTCAACCCGACTAAAGCTTCTGGGTAGGGGGAGCATTGCCCAGGTCCATCACGTACAGTGTCGTGGACTCGACCCAGGAGGTCGCCCTCCGTCTGGCCCGGGAAGGGGCCCCGCACGGGACCTCGGTCTCGGCGGAGACGCAGCTCCTGGGGCGCGGGCGCGAGGGGCGTGCCTGGGCCTCGCCCAAGGGAGGGCTCTACGCCTCCGTCGTGCTCCGCCCGGAGGCCTCCGCCTTCCCCTTGCTCTCGCTCTCCGCAGGGCTCGAGCTGCGGGAGCTCCTCGCCGAGCGTGCGCCCAAGGCCAAGGTCATGATCAAGTGGCCGAACGATCTGCTGCTCGTTCCCCGGGACGCTCCGGGGTCGGCCCGCAAGGTCGGTGGGGTGCTGACGGACATCATCACCCGTCCCGGGATCACCACCGTCGCGGTCGTCGGGGTGGGGCTGAACGTGGACGTCGCCGTGTCCGACCTCCCCCCCGATCTCCAAGGACAGGTGGCGTCGCTGCGGGAGTTCACTCCCGGGCCCGTCTCGGTCCGAGACCTGCAGGAGCCCGTGCTCCATGCGGTGGTCCGAGCGTGCCAACGCGTCTCGACCTCGGAGGGTCGTGCGAGCCTGCCTCAGGCCGTTGCGAAGCACCTCTTCGGGGTGGGGAGCCCGGTCGCGCTCGAAGGGGCCCGAGGGACCTTCCGGGGCGTGGGCCCCGGTGGCGAGGCGCTCGTCGAGCCCGAGGGCGGGGGCCCGCCGCGCGCGCTGCATGCCGGCGAGCTCAAGATCGAGGTGCCATGACGACCACGAGCCGTCCGCCCACGGGCTCCGACGGGGTCGGGAAGGGGGGCGCAGCGGCCCCGCCTGGTCCCTCTCGTTCCCACCGCCCCTCCCCGCGCGAAAGGTTCGCCCGAGAGAAGGCCCGTGTCCGAGAAGGGGCGGGGAAGGACCGACAGGAGAAGCTCCGCGCCCAGGGGAGGCTGGCAGCGCGCGAGCGGTTGGAGACCCTGTTCGACCCCGGGACCTTCGTCGAGATCGACCCGTTCGTCTCCCACCGCATCACTTCCTTCGGGCTCTCTGAGCGACGGATCCCGGGCGACGGGGTCGTCACAGGATGGGGCAAGATCGAGGGGCGGGTCGTGGCGGCCTTCGCGCAGGACCCGACGGTCTTCGGCGGGGCGCTGGGGGAAGCGCACGCCAGCAAGATCGTGAAGATCATGGAGTTCGCGGCGAAGGTCGGAGCCCCGGTCGTAGGCCTGAACGACTCCGGGGGCGCGAGGATCCAGGAGGGGGTCGTCTCCCTCGGGGGCTACGGGGAGGTCTTCCACCGCAACGTGCTCTATTCCGGGGTCGTCCCCCAGGTCTCGGTCATCCTCGGAGCCTGCGCGGGGGGAGCGGTCTACTCCCCGGCCATGACGGACTTCATCATCATGGCCGAAGGGGCGAGCCACATGTTCATCACCGGACCGGACGTGATCCGCACGGTCACGGGCGAGGAGGTCACCCACGAACAACTGGGGGGAGCCCATACGCACGCGTCGAAGAGCGGCGTGGCCCACCTGGTCGCTCCGGGGGAGAAGGAGGCGCTCGCCCTCACTCGACGGCTCCTCTCGTACCTTCCGTCGAACAACCTCGAGGACCCGCCCTCGTCCCCGCCTCGCTCGCCTCCGCCCTCCGCTGCGGGAGAGCTCGACGCCCTCGTTCCCGCCGAGGCCGACCGGCCCTACGATATGCACGAGGTCATCGGGCGGGTCGTCGACCCCGAGAGCACGCTCGAGATCTTCCCGTCCTGGGCCCCGAACATGATCACCGAGCTCGCCCGGCTCGACGGTCACCCGGTCGGGGTCGTCGCGAACCAGCCCCAGGTCCTCGCCGGTTGTCTCGACATCGAGGCCTCCGAGAAAGGTGCACGCTTCGTTCGCACCTGCGACGCCTTCAACTTGCCGCTCTTGACCTTCGTGGACGTTCCGGGGTTCCTCCCCGGCACGCAGCAGGAGTACGGCGGGATCATCCGTCACGGCGCGAAGCTCCTCTTCGCGTTCTCCGAGGCGACGGTCCCCAAGCTCACGGTGATCCCCCGCAAGGCCTACGGCGGGGCCTACGATGTCATGTGCTCGAAGCACATCGGTGGGGACTACAACGTGGCCTGGCCGCAGGCGGAGATCGCGGTCATGGGCGCGGAGGGCGCGGTGAACATCCTCTTCCGCCGAGAGCTCGACAAAGCGCCGGAGGGGGAGCGCTCTTCCCTGCGCAAGACGCTCACCGACGAGTACGCGGCCGAGTTCCTCAACCCCTACCTTGCCGCCGAACGGGGCTACCTCGACGACGTCATCGACCCGAGCGAGACCCGCAAGAGGCTCCTGGAGGCCTTCGAGGCGCTGCGGGGCAAACGGCAGGACCGTCCCCCGAAGAAGCACGGGAACATCCCGCTGTGATCCCGCCGGGCCTTCGCCACAGAGGAGGAGGCTACTCCGAGCGAGCGGAGGTGGACCCCTGGACCAGCTTTCGGACCGTGCCCAGGACCACCGTCGCCCGCTGAAGGAACTCCCTGGCGCGACGAGGGTCCCGCACGTCGCGCGTCGGGCCGACCCCCTTCTGGCTGCCATAGAGGGCCGCTTCGCGGCGGTCTGCCAGAGCATGGGAGAGTTCCGCCATCTCAGGGATCGCCGACCGGAACCAGGCTGGGAACTTGTCGCGGTGGTCCTCGAGCACGAACCCGACGTCGTGGAACTTCGGGTAGTCGATCCCCGCCGACCGCAGGGCGGACTTCAACGAAAGCTCGACGGCCTCTTGGGAGAACCGAACGACATCGGGGGTACGACGGCGGCCGAGGGCCGCGCGCGCCGCACGGACCCGCTCGTCGGCGCGAACCAGGAACTCCTCAGGGCCATCCTCGGGATTCACGAGGCGAGCACCTCCGCGAAGACCGAGCCCCTCGGCACTTCCCAGTAGCGCGCTCCCGTGGCGTCGCGCAACCGCCGGGCATGGAGGTCTCGGAGCCGGTGGCGGACCTGCTCGAAGCGGCGAGAGAGCAACCGGTCCCGGTCCAGGATGACGATGGCGTCCTCGGCGAGGTCGAGCCAGAGGTAGCGGGGCGCGTCCACCTCCGACGGCGAGAGCAAGATGACGGAGGGTGGATGGCACTCACGTAGGGCGGACCACTGACGAGCGAGCAGGGGCCCGAGATCGGCGTGCAGGGAACGGAGCTCGTCGGGGCGCTCGGAAGGGGGTCCCTGCAATCCCTCGACGACCCCGAGAAGGTCGACATCGCTCTGGGCGCCCTCCTCGCCCCGCGCGACAGAGCCGAAGAGGGCCAGCCCACGTAACCGGGCGCCGTACGTGCGCAGGAGCCATCCAACGGCGACTTGGAGAGGAGGGAGGGACCGATGTCCGACCAGGCGTTCCCCCCAGTCGCGCTCCATCCGGGACAGGGCCGCCAGGGGGTCGTGGAGGACGTGGACCCCCCTGCCGAGGGAGAACGCCCAGCCTCGTGCGGCGAGGCGAGAGAGAAGGAGGTTCGTCCACGTCTCGCTCGAACGGAGAACCTCACGCGCATCGCCGTTCGAGAAGGGTCTCGGGCCGAACGCCCCTTGGAGTTGAGCGTAGGCACGAGCTGCCGATGGGGACAACCATCTCATTTCAGATATTATATCATATTTGGCTATAAACACGTTCGCGAGCCCTGAGCGGGCGGTCACCGTCAGGGCGCCGCGGCCCGACCCGAATGTTGGGAGGAAAGGAGATAACCTGACGCAGCACGGACATCTCGCGGCATGGTCGAGCTCACCGAGACCGTCCTTCGCGACGGGCACCAGTCGCTCATCGCGACCAGGATGCGGACCCGGGACATGCTTCCCGCGGTCGAGCGCCTGGACGCGGTCGGTTACCGCTCGCTCGAGGTCTGGGGCGGCGCGACCTTCGACGTCTGCCTGCGCTATCTCCACGAGGACCCCTGGGAGCGCCTGCGGGAGATCAAGCGGCGAGCGAAGCGGACGCCGCTCCAGATGCTCCTCCGGGGGCAGAACCTGGTGGGCTATCGCCACTACCCGGACGACGTCGTCGAGCGCTTCTGCGCGAGGGCCGCGAAGGAGGGGGTCGACCTCTTCCGCGTCTTCGACGCGCTCAACGACCCCAGGAACATGCGCACGGCGGTCCGAGCGATCAAGAAGGCCGGGGGACGAGTGCAGGGGACCATCTGCTACACCGAAAGCCCGGTGCACACCCAGGAGGCGTTCGTGTCCCTGGGCCGCGAGCTCGCCGAAATGGGTTCGGACGAGCTCTGCATCAAGGACATGGGCGGGTTCATGCCGCCCCACGCGGCAGCGGCGCTCGTCTCCGCACTGAAGAAGGAGATCGGGCTCCCGATCGCGGTCCATACGCACTCCTCCAGCGGCATGGCCCTCATGGCCCTCCTCGCGAGCGCCGAGGCCGGAGCGACCTCCCTCGACACGGCGCTCTCGCCTTTCGGAGGAGGGACCTCCCAGCCCCCGACCGAGTCCGTCGTCGGAGGCCTGCGTGGGACGCCGTTCGCCACCCGGCTCTCCCTGGAGCCGCTCGCCGACCTCGCCGACTACTTCCAGGGGGTGCTGGAGCGCTACCGCCCCATGCTGGAGTTCCGTTCGCTCCAGGTGGACCCTCAGGTCCTGCTCCACCAGGTCCCGGGGGGGATGCTCTCGAACCTCTTCTCGCAGCTGAGGGAACAGGACGCCCTCGGGCGCCTCCCTGAGGTGCTGAAGGAGGTGCCGCGGGTGCGGGAGGACCTGGGCTACCCTCCACTCGTGACGCCCACGAGCCAGATCGTGGGGATCCAGGCGGTCTTCAACGTCCTCTTGGGGCAGCGCTACAAGGAGATCACGAAAGAGGTCCGGGACTACGTGAAGGGCCTCTACGGACACGCTCCCGGTCCGATCTCCTCCGACCTTCAGCACCGGGTCCTCGACGGGGCGGCGCCCCTCGACGGACGACCGGCGGACCTCCTCGCGCCCGAGTACGAGAGGATACGGAGCGAGCTCTCGGCGCTCCTCCCGGCGGCCACGGAGGAGGAGGTCCTCTCCTACGCTATCTTCCCCCAGGTGTTCAAGGAGTATCTCGTGGGTCGGTCGAAGGGGTACACCGCCGAGATGCTGACCGTGGCCGCCGCGGGAGTGCTAGCGGCCCTCCGAGCTCCTACCGTCGCGGCCGCGCCTCCCTCCACGGCGCTCTCCTCAACCTCGCCGACCTCCTCCGTCGCCGCTCCGTCCTCCGGGTGGGCGCTCGCGGGTCGGATACGAAGCATGGATCCCCATCGGTGGCAAGATGCGTATACAGCTCGTCGTCGACGGTAAGAGGCAGGAGCTCGAGGTCGACCTCGCCAAGGGCGAGGTGCGCCTCGGTGGGCGGAGCGTGCCGTTCCACGTGGTCGACGACGCGGGCGGGCGGGTCGAGGTTGATGTGGGGGGGGAGAAGCATGTCCTCGAAGGTTGGCCGGACGGGGCACCCTCGCCTCCGACGAACACGCTCGTCGTGAACCGGGAGCTCCATCGTGTCGAAGGCGTTCACGCGGAGACCGAGCGCGTCCTCACCCCCACCCTATCCTCCCAGGAGAGAAAGACCCCGGTCCCCCCGACACGCGCTGCCGCGTCCGGCCCGTCCTCGGACGGCCCCGGCGTCCCGATCGCGCCGCCGATGCCGGGGAAGGTCCTCGAGGTCCGGGTGAAAGAGGGCGAGGAGGTGGTCCCAGGACAGACCCTGCTCGTCCTTGAGGCGATGAAGATGCGGAACGAGATCCAGAGCCCCGGCGCGGGGAAGGTCCAAGGGCTGTCGGTCGCGCCCGGGGCGATGGTGAAGGCGAAGCAGGTGCTGCTCCGGATCGTTCCCCCGTAGGGCCTGTCGGCCCCGCTCACGCGACCCCGCGTGGTCAATACCCGCAGGTGAGCTTTCGTGAAGGCTCGAGCAACCCTTGAAAGGGAGGTTCGGCCTATCAGAAACAACGCCATGACGAAGGCCATGGGGGGACGACCCGATCCGAACGCGGTCCAAGAGGCCATCCGTCGGATCGTGGGGGCCGCGCACCCCGTTCGCATCATCCTCTTCGGCTCGGCCGCTCGCGGGGAGATGAGGGACGACAGCGACCTCGATATGCTGGTGGTCTGCAAGCCGCCCCTGGACCGGGTCGAAATGACGAGCCGTATCTACGAGGGACTCCTGGGGGTCGAGTTCCCGGTCGATGTTCTTGTCGTGACCGAGGAGTCCCTTGCGAAGACCCGGGACAACCCGGGTTTCATCTACGGCACGGCGTTGGAAGAGGGGAGGGAGATCTATCTCGCCGGAGCCTGAGTACCTCGGAGCCCCCACAGAGTGGCTGACCAGGGCTCGGAGCAACCTTGAGCTCGCGCACCGGGCGGTGGGTCCCGGGGTGTTGTGGGAGGATCTCGCCTTCGAGGCCCAGCAGGCCGCCGAGAAGGCTCTCAAGGGCGTTCTGATCGCCCGAGGCGGCTCCTTCCGAAAGACGCACGACATCGGCGTCCTGCTTACTCTTCTCCGGAATGCCGGTGTCGAAGTGTCGCACGACCTCGATGCTTCGGTCCATCTAAGCCAGTACGCGTTCGCAAGCCGTTACCCGTCCGAGGTGCCTCTCACGGAAGCAAACTTCCGTGAGGCGCTGCAACTCGCCGAAGCCGTGGTGGCGTGGTGCGAGACGCAGGTGGCGTAGCCCGCTGTTGTCGTTCTTCCTCGCTCACGGCGATTTCTGGCCGCCATGCTTTGGGCTCGAGGCACCAACACCTTAATGGGTCCCGCCGTGGCGGCCCCTTCATGCCGCCTCCACCGCGCCGCGTCATCCCGGTCGAGCGGCTCGACGACTGGCGGTACCGCCTCCCCAAGTCCACTGTCCCCGGGATGAACACCGACGGGATCCTCTTCTCGACGCCAAAGCTCGTGGAAGGATCCATCTCCGACGGGTGCTTGGAGCAGCTCGCGAACGTAGCGACGCTCCCCGGGATCCTCGGGAGCTCCCTCGCCATGCCGGACATCCACTTCGGCTACGGCTTCCCCGTGGGGGGCGTGGCCGCCTTCGACCTGACCGAAGGGGTCGTCTCCCCCGGAGGGATCGGCTACGACATCAACTGCGGGGTCCGATTGATCCGCACCGACCTCACCGCCGTGGAGGTGAGGACGCGCCTTCGCGAGCTCACCCGAGCCCTGTTCGAGGCCGTCCCGAGCGGCGTGGGGAGCAAGGGCGGCGTGCGCCTGGACCACTCTGAGCTGGACAAGGTCCTGGAGGGCGGGGCGCGTTGGGCCGTGGAGCAGGGCTACGGCGTGGGCGAAGACCTTGAGCACCAGGAGGAGCACGGCAACCTTGCGGGCGCCGTCGCTTCCAGGGTCAGCGCACGGGCCCACGAGCGGGGCTTGAAGCAGTTGGGGACCCTCGGCTCCGGCAACCACTTCCTCGAGGTCCAGGAGGTAGCGGAGGTGCTCCGCCCGGAGGCCGCGAAGGCGATGGAGCTCGTTTCGGGCCAGGCTGTCGTCATGCTCCACACCGGCTCGCGCGGGCTCGGCCACCAGGTGGCGACAGACTACATCGCGCAGTTCGACGAAGGCTTGCGCGTGCAGGGGAAGACGCTCATCGACCGCCAGCTCTCCTGTGCGGGAGCGGACTCTCCCGAGGCCAAGGCCTACCTCGAGGCCATGGCCTCCGGGGCCAACTTCGCGTGGGCCAACCGGCAGATCATCACCGACGGGGTCCGTAAGGCCTTCTCGAAGGTCTTCGGTCGGACGGCCGACGAGCTGGGGGTGCGCGTGGTCTACGACCTCTCCCACAACATGGCGAAGGTCGAAGAGCACGTCCTCCCGGACGGCGGGCGGAAGAAGGTCATCGTCCACCGCAAGGGAGCGACGCGCGCCTTCCCCGAGGGACGGGAGGAGATCCCCTCCCGCTATCGTTCGGTGGGGCAACCGGTCCTGATCCCCGGCGACATGGGGACCGCGAGCTACGTCCTGGTCGGGGCCCCCGGGAGCATGGAGCGTTCCTTCGGCTCGGCCTGCCATGGGGCAGGGAGGGTCCTCTCCCGCGCGGCCGCGACGCGCCGGTTCCGGTTCCGCGACGTGACGGAAGGCCTCGCCGCGAAGGGGATCATCGTCGAGTCGGCGAGCAGGGAAGGGGTGACGGAGGAGGCCCCGGGCGCCTACAAGGACGTGCACGAAGTGGTCCGCGCGACGGAAGGTGCCGGGCTTGCCCGCGTCGCCGTCCGCCTCTCCCCGCTCGGGGTCGTGAAGGGGTAGCCGCCCTCGGGTCGGCTCAGAGATGCGCGCCGCAGTGCGGGCAGTCGCGGGCGCCCCGTGCGACCTTGCCGATGCAAACCGGGCAGACCTCGGCCGCCGACCCTGAGGGAGGGGGCTCAGTCCCCTCCTGGAGCGGGACGCTGGCCGGCTCGGCCCCTCCTTCGGACCCTACACGGTCGCTCTGGGCGTCGGTCGACGACCCGCTCGCGGGTGCCGGATACGGCGAGGACGGCGCGGCCGGTCCTCCCACTTGGACTCCCTGCAGAGAAGTAGCCGACAAGGCGGCGGTCGGCCCCACCGGGGGAGCGATCATGTCCATCGGTCCGGGGGGTGGGGGGCCTGCGGGAGGTCCCTCCCCCGGTTCGTAACCTGGGCCGATCACGGAAGGGAAGGGGGCCAGGTCCGAAGGGGGCGGGGCGACGGCGAGCCGGGACCGCCCGCGTCGCCGAAGCACGAGAAGGGCCACGATCGCCGCCACGACCAGGGCTACCGTCACGAGGAAGAGGGGGCTCGAGAGCACCCCCACCATCCTGGAGAACACGGAACCTGGCGTGGTGGCCGCCGAGACGTTCACCCAGAGGGTCCGGTTGAACTCCTCCCCCAACGCATCGCTCATCCGGGCCGTGGCCTGGAACGTCCCGGTCCGGTTGAACGTGTGCGTCGGGTCGAGGGCTTGAGAGGGGCCCCCTCCATCCGAGAACGTCCAGAGGACCGCGTACGGGGCGAGCCCCCCGCTGGGGATCGCGTCGAGGTGGACCGTGAGCGGTGCGTTCCCCGAGGTGCGGTCCGCGCTGACGTTTCCTCTCAGCGGACCCACCACCGAGACGACCAGGGTCGTGGTCGCGCTCTGGCGCGAGGGCGTGGAGGAGTCGTTCACGTACAGGCGCACCACGTAGCTTCCGCGGGTGGGGTAGGTGTGCGTCGGAGAAGCGAGCGCCGAGACGTTCCCGTCGCCGAAGCGCCAGGAGTAGACGTACGGGAGGTTCCCCCCCGAGACGCCGGCCTTGAAGTCGACGGCGAGCGGTGGGAGGCCTGCGGGGGGGGTCGCTCGGGGGTTCAGCGTCAGCGGTCCCTTCGACACCGCGATGACGACGGGGGCGAAGGACGCCGCGCCATTGAGGTCGGTCGCACGTAGCGTCGCGGTGAAGTTCCCGGACCGGTTGTAGACGTGGGTCGGGTCCGGCGCCGAGGAGAGCGGAGCGCCGTCCCCGAAGCTCCAGCGGTAGAGGTAGGGACCTGTGCCCCCCCTCGCGCCGCCCGAGAACTGGACGGCGAGGGGAAGGACCCCTGACGTGGGCGATGCCGAGGCCATCGCGGTCAGGGAGCTGGCGCTCGGAGAGACCGAGAGGAAGAGGCTCGACGCGTTGGTCTTGCCCACCGCGTCCGTGACGGTGAGCGTCGCTCGGAAGGTCCCGGAGCCGTTGTAGATGTGCTGGGGAGCGGTGGCGCCGGACGGGGTCGAGAGGTCGCCGAAGTCCCAGCTCCAACGCAAGGGCCCCGTGCCTCCCACGACGGTCGAGCTGAAGGCGACCGAGAGCGGGGCGGTCCCGCTCGTGGGGGTCGCCGTTGCGCTGACCAACGGGAGCGGTGCCACCACCACGCGCGCGAGGGCGGTGGCGCTGAATCCCGCCGTGTCGTTGACATAGAGCCGGGCGTAGAACGTGACCGGGACCGTTCCCGTGACCACGTACGGGTGGCTGACGTTCGCTCCCATCGCGGGGGCACTCCCGTCCCCAAAGACCCAGGTGTAGGTGTAGGGGGGTGTGCCCCCCACACCGAGACCCTGGAAGATCACGGGGATCCCCGAGTCGGTGGGAGAGTTGGTCGCGGCCGCGGAGGCGGAGAGGATCCCCCCGCCGGCCGCGGGACAGGTGCCGCTCGCTCCTCCCACGTCCACCTGGACCATCGGGCTCTCGCCCGCCATCGGGACGGGAGCGGTCGAGTCCGTCGCCGTCGCGTAGGCGCAGTCGACCCCCACCGCCTGGTAGGTGTGGCTGGGCGAGGTCGCCCCGGTCGAGGAGATGTTCCCTTCGAACGTTCCGTCACCCCAGTACATCGTCCAGGCGAAGGGCCCTGTGCCTCCCGTGGGCGTCGCCGAGAACGGGACCAACTGGCCCACCGTCGGGCTGGGGGAGCTTGTGGTCAGGGTGACCCCGAACGTGGACGTCCCCACGGAGATGAGCACGGGGGCGGAGGTCGTCGAGTTGCCCGAACTGTCGAAAGCGACGACCCAGGCGAGGTAGGAACCTGGGATGAGGTAGGTGTGGGTCGCCAGGGTCCCCGGCTGGGTCGTCGCATTCCCGTCCCCGAACAGGAAGGTGTAGGTCGGATAGGTGCCCGTGCCCCCGCTGGCCGACGCCGCGAACGTGACCGGGAGCGGAGCGCTTCCGCTCTGCGGACCGAGGGAGAGGGCGACCTCGAACCCGCCTCGCGGGGGAACGGGTCCTCCTCGCGCCAGGTCCGGCACCGCGTAGGCGGCCTTCGGGGTCCCGATCCCCGTGATCGGGTCCCACCCGGGGGTCGCCGAGTACCCGTTGTTCCCGGAGGTGATGTCATGGAAATCGGTCGAGTAGCTCGTGGAACGGAGGATGGCGTAGAGCGTGGGGTCGAGCAGTCCGATGCCTCCTCCATGGATCTGGTCCGCGGTGGCCGCGAGGCCCGCCCACATGGGGGAGGCGTCGGAGGTCCCTTCCACGAGCCAGGTCTGGCCCCCTTCGACCATCTCGAGGTAGCTCCCGGCCGTGATCCCGACGTCCGGGACCCCGCGCAGCCCGTTGTTGACGACGCCGAGGCCGCGTTGGTACCAGGGCTGGGGTTGAGGCGACCATCCTCCCCCGGCCCCTCCCCCGTTGTTGCAGCTGCTGCCGGAGAGGTTCCCGCTCCAGGCGGTCTCGCTGCTATAGCTCGTGCCGCTCACGGTCAGGACGGTCCCCCCCACGCCGGTCGCTGCGTCGTCGGAGGCCGGATAGTCCGTGGAGGCGGTCTGCGTCCCGTCCGCGGCTCCGCAGTCGCCGCTCGCGGCGAAGACACTGATCCCCTCGACCGCGGCTGCCTGGAGGATAGGATGCAGGATGGCGTAGGTGCCGTCGGTGGAGGCGTTGCAGCTCGAGGAGCAAGCAGCCCCACCGTAGACCCCAACGTCCGGCTCGCCCCAGGAGAGCGAGATGACGTCCGCCACGTGGTACTCGACCAGGAAGTTCACGGCCTGGTAGAGCCCGAACCCCGAATCGGGGGAGAAGACGACGTCCAGATTCGCCCCCTCGGCCATGACGTGCGACCATTCCATGTCCAGGGCGGTCTCGATCCCCCACCCGCTCGAGGTGCTCGCGTTCGGGTCCCGCGTGTCCGGGTCCGGGTAGAGGAACGAGAGCGAGGAGCTCGGAAGCGCGAAGTTCGCGTTGAAGGAGGCGTAGTCGCTCGCGAGCTGGGCCTGGGTCTCGCTCGAGTCGTAGTCGTCCACGACGGCGACCGTGCGACCGGCGCCGGTCTCGCTCTTCCCGATCAGCGTGGAGTCCCCGTAGGCGGATTGCACTTCGCAGGGAGTGTACCCAAATGTCCCCGTCGCGCAGGAAGCCCCAACCTCTGGGGAGCGCGGGCTTGAGAGAGAGAACGGACCGTTCACCATCTCGAGAGGTCGTGCATCCAGAGCGTTCGTGAGGCCGAAGCTCCCCGACACGGAGAGGTCAGAGGGCAGGCTCGGGGCCGTGCTCGGTCCGTAGACGACACGAGGACCCACCTGCCAGAGCTCGAGGGAGGTGTGGAACGCGGCGGACATCTCGGCCGAGGTGCCCGAGAGCCCCAGGGTCAGCCGGTTCGACGAAGGCTCGACCGTGAGGCCGTAGGAGGAGAAGTACGCCGAGGCCCGGTCGTAGGCGGAAGAGGAGGGCGAGAACTGGGTCGCGAACTCCGTTGGGGAGAGGAAGGTACGGTAGAGAGGGGAGTTCGGGGTCGACTCCTCTTGCACGAGCCGCGAAAGCTCCTGTGGGTCCCTCGTGGGGAGAGCGATGCCGGCATGCAGCGGGGCGGAACCCGTGAGCTTCCCGAGGTCCCTCGCCGCGGGGAAGATAGCCGGGATCGCGGCCCCCACGGCGTGGAGCATGGTGGGTGAGCCTCCGGCGATGGAGGTGACCGGAGCCGCGGCCGGGGGGATCGCCGTCACCGACAAAAGCGCGAGGACGAGAACCGCGATGGGGAGCCCCCGATGTTGAGGACCCTTGGGCACATCGTTTCGAGGTGGCCGGGGCTATATGACCGTGCCCCGGGGCGTCGAGCGTAGGAGGGGACCCCAAGTCCCTCGCCTGGGCGGCCGGACGATGCAGGAGGGTAGGGTCCCCGCCGGGGGTAGGACCGTCTTGAGCAAGTGGCCCTAACTCTCGATGGACTCGCGGGCCAGGTCGGGTCGAAGGTTCTCCCCCCTTGACCCGCGGGTCGACCGTTGAGGCTTCCGACGACCCACGGCTCGGGGGCGGGAGACTCGCCGCCTCGCGATCACGAGGAAGCTGGTGCCGGTCAAGATGGAGACTGCCGCGAGGACCAGAGCCACCTCGTTGAAGAAGGTCCCAAGGTACCACGGCAGTGGGGGGGGTGGGTAGGCGATCAGCAGGGTGGCCGGGGGTGGGCTGCTGGAAGAGCACGCGCTCGAGCATCCTCCGACCGCCGCGGCGAAGACGACCCACGTCGGTCCCCCGATGGCGCCCTTCAAGTCCGAGAGCGAGGAGCCGTAGGGGGAACTCCCTCCAAGCCTGAGCGGCGTGCGCGTGGGGGGCCCTGCGGTGGTGGCGCCGGGGGGCACGACCCAACGTAGGATACCACCCCCCTGAGGGACGACCTCGATCGCGGTGAGGCCGCCTCCCGCCTCGCTGCCCACCGCGCTAGCCGTGGGGTTCAGGCTGGGCTGGGGCGATGAGGGGAGGTCGGGGAGGGCCACCGGACCCTGGATCGCGGACCCCGGGAGTCCGTAGACCGCACCCCACATGGAGAGGTAGGCCCCGACCTCCGGAGAGGTGAGGAGGGCGGGCGTTCCCGAGAGGTTCACGGGCTGACCTGGAACGAAGGTTCCCGGTGCACCGTTCGTTCCGGGATCGTAGGAGTACGGGACCGCCCAGTACCAGGATTGGACCGGATAGCAGCTCTCGACGCCCGGATTCCAAAGGGCGACGAGCCCGATCGAGGAGCCGCTCGCGAAGACCGAGGCGGAGGTGCTCGCCCAAGGAGGGTAGGGGCAGTTGCGAGCGAACGACGGGGTTACGTTCTGGGAAGGGGACCAGGTCGTTCCTCCGTCCGCCGAGATGGTCACATTGTCCGAGGTCATCCCGTAGGAGGTGCCGAAGTAGGGCCCTCCCTCGTAGTTGAACGCGACGGCTTCGAGGGACCCCTGGACCGCGACCGAGAGGCTCGAGAAAGGTGAGGCATTCTGGGCGAGGAGGCGAGGGAGACCCCAAGTCTGTCCTTCGTCCGCGCTCGACCATGCCTCCACCCGGTAGGGAGCATGGGCCGGGGCCGCACCGATGCTCGTGCTTTGGTACAACGGCACGGGCGACGTTTGTAATGTTGCCATGGCGAGAAGAAGCTGTGCCCCGTCCGCAGCTAAGGACAGGTCCCCCCACCTCCAGGGGTAGGGAGAGTCCGAACCCGGGATGGTGGGATGGGCCGGAAGCTCCGACCAATGCCCCCCCCTGTCGAGGCTCCGATACAGGCTGACGTTCGACCAGGCTTGACCCGTCGCCTTGACGGGAAGCAACGCCGCGAACACCGCGGACGTGGTATCGGCGAAGACCACTTCTTCGGAGGGGGGAAGAACGGTGGAAACGACGCTCGGCGCGAACGCGTTGTTCACGAGCTGGTACCCCGCATCGGCCGCGAGGGCGACCCCGACGGCCAGAAGCACCACGCCCGCGACACGCAGCCCCCTGACCTGCTCTCCACGATGCGTCAGGGGTGGGACGACGACAGGAGCATCGTCCGGTCCTCCGAAGGAGGGTGGGTCGGCCGCGGAGCTCACATCCCACGATGCTCATCACCGCCCTATCTACCTTGCAAACTACCTTCCGCTCCGGGTAGTGGACCTCTTCCTGTGGGACCCCCCCGAGGAAGGCGCGGTGATTCCGTGGCCCGGTGCGCACGGGGTGAAAGCCCTGGGTCTCACCCTCAACCCGCGAAGCGGAACGTCGCCGAGTCCACCGGATGACGAAGGCCGGGCTAGAACGGGGATGGTGAGGAAAGAGGGCACGCTCGAACCGGCAACGGAGGTCGCGCTTCCCAGGGAGGACTGGTCAAGACACGGGCTTCTCAACCCTCGAGCCGGGTTCGACCTGGGGGTCCCCCCGTGCCTTTCCGCCCCCAAGGGGCCGGCCCTCACAGCAACCCCGAGCCGTCAGCGATAGGGAGATCCTCGCCCTCCCGGGCCCGACGCCGAGACCTTCGGCAGACGTTAAGTCGCCCTGGGAGGTGAAGGCCCAGTACCATCCTCCGGGGAGCGCCTCTTGACCATAGATCTCAGCTACGTGATGGACGTCATTCTGCCGTACGTCATCGTGCCCCTGGTGGCGTACATCGCCGTGCTCTTCGTGCTCGACCGGAAGGGGTGGCTGGGGAAGGACAAGCCCCTCGCCCTTCTCGGGCCGATCCTGATGGTCAAGACGCTCCACGGGCGCAAGCTCCTGGAGCGGCTATCGCGCTATCGCAGGTCCTGGAACCTATTCGGCGACTTGGGCATCGTCCTCGCGTTCGTCGGCATGGTCGTCATGTTCGCCTTCCTCCTGTGGGGGGCGTACCGGTCCTCGGTCCCGTCGACCGCCGTCAAGGCCCCGCTCAATGAGGTGGTCACGATCCCCGGCCTCAATCCCCTCTTGCCGATAGGCTACGGTCTCCTCGCCCTCGTCGTCGCCGTGGTGCTCCACGAGTTCTGTCACGGGATTCTCGCGCGAGCGAACGACATCCGCGTGAAGAGCCTGGGCGTGCTGTTCCTGGTGATCCCGCTCGGAGCCTTCGTCGAACAGGACGACGAGGACATGATGAAGGTCCCCGCGCGCAAGCGCGACCGGGTCGCTGCCGCCGGGGTGATGGCGAACTTTGTGCTCGCGTTCCTCTTCTTCGTCCTCATGGCGGGTCTCGTCGCCTCTTCCGTCCATGTGAAGACCTCCGGCATCGCCGTGCTGGGCGTCGTCTCGGAGAGCCCGGTGTCGAACGCCTCAGCGGCCCTGGGACCGGAGGGCCTTGCGCCGGGTGACTTCTTGACAGAGCTCAACGGGAGCGCGACCCCTGACTACCGCCACTTCCAGCTGGCCCTTTGGGAGACCCATCCGGGGGAGACCGTCAGCGTCCAGTGGTACTCGGAGTCCCGGGGGGGCCATGTCTCGACGAACGTCACCCTCGGTGCCGCGGTCCACTGGTACGACGTGACGAAGTTGAACGCCTCCCAGATCCGCTCGCTGACGACGCTGTCGTTCCTCGGGTTCGAGCCCGCTTCCGTTCCCCCCTCCGTTCTCTTGGGCGTGCTCGCCAAGGGCCCGGCCGCGACGGGGACAGGAGCGTCGCTCAACACGAGCGACGTCGTCGCCTCTTCCGCCCTCTTCCTCGCCCTGCCCATCACGAGCGAGATGCCCCTGCAGGGCGCGAGCGCCCAGTTCTACACCGTGGACGGTCCGCTCGGCGCCCTGGGGGCCGGGAACGTCTGGGTCGTGATCAACACGCTCTACTGGTTGGTCTGGGTCAACCTCCTCCTCGGTATCTTCAACGCGCTCCCCGCGGTGCCCCTCGACGGGGGCTTCCTCTTCCGCGACGTCGCGACGGGAGCGGTCCGCCGTCTCCGCCCCGCCTGGACCCAGGGGAAGACGGAGAAGGCCGTGAACATGCTGAGCATCTTTGCGACGCTCCTCGTCTTCTTCCTGATCCTCTGGGAGCTCGTCGCCCCGTACCTCCTCAACCCGTAGCATGACCGACGCGGCCCTCGTCGCCCGCTACCCCTTCCTCCCCGGAGCTTCCTCCGCGCTGGGAGATCTCCAACCCTCGCTGAGGGAGCTGGTCGAGGACCCCTCCTTCGAGCAGGTCCGCGCGCTCGCACGGGAGGAGGTCCTCCTGGCCCTCTCCTCCGCCCGCGAGGCTCCCGGGGAGGGCGTGGCGGGCTTCGACGCGGCCCGTCCCGAGGAGCGCGTCCTCGCCTTCCTCTATGCTCGGATGCTCGTGGCGGTGGCCCCCTCCTCGCAACGCGTCGCCCGGCGGTGGAGCGAGGGGCTCTCCCGCCGCGCCGGGGTCGAGATCGCGCGCAGGGAAGCTCCGAGCGAGGAGCTCCTCGCGCTGGGGGGAGCCCTCGACCTGGAGCTTGCACAGGACCCGAAGTTCCGGGGCTCCTTCGGCTTCGCCCTCCCCTCCTACGTGAGGCTCTCCTCTTCGTTGCGCGACGAGCGCTTCCGTCTCTCTCGCCAAAGGTTGCACCAGGGCACCGTGGACGTCGAGCACCGGGAGGTGGTCGAGCTGCTCCAGGAGGGCGTGCGTTCCTACTTGCTGGACGAGATGGCGATGCTCCGACTGGAGCCCGAGCTTCAGACCACGCTCAAGGCTCGGGAATCCGAGATCCTCACCCGCATCTCGACCCTCTCCCCGGCTCTGGGCCCGGGCGGGTTCGGGGTCGCGATGCGGCCCGACCTCTTCCCGCCCTGCATGCGGGAGATGCGAGCGACGATGGACCGCGGGGCGAACGTCTCGCACGCAGGTCGCTTCGCCCTGGCGAGCTTCATGCACAAGGTCGGGGCGGACCTGGACGCTATCGTCGAGGCCTACCACGGGTCTCCCAACTTCAAGGAGAGCATCACGCGCTACCAGGTCACGCAGATCGCGCACCACGACGGGGGAGAGGGGTACACGCCCCCCGATTGCGCGACGATGGCGGCGAACGGGCTGTGCGTCAAGGAGCTCGACGACGCCATGCCTCCGCTTTGCGCGGACCCGGGGAAGCTCAGGAATCCGTTGAACTACTACCGCATCCGAGTGCTGCCGCTCGCGCGCAAGAACGTTGGAGAGAAATCGGGTGAAGCCCCCGCGGCTACGGCGACACCGGAGGGCGCCCCCGCTCCTCCGAGCGCACCGACCGCCACGTCGTCCGGGCCCGCCAGTACGCCGTCGCCTGCCCCGCCAGAACGAACAACACCAGCACCGCGTCCAGCGGCGTGAGCACGACCCCGCCCAAGCTCTCGCGCGTCGGGAGCATGAGCCGTGCAGGGGCAAGGAGGTCCCAGACGATCATAGCCGAGAGGAACAGCGAGGCCCCGCTCACGATGACGATACGGTCGGCCCGTCCCAGGACCCCGCCGTACTGTCGCTTCCCGGTGACCGCCTGCGCCTGCGTCCCCATGTAGCTCACCAGGAGCAGGCTCACGAGGGCGAGCAACGCGAGCACGGGTTGGGCCCAGCCGCTCACCGCAATCCCGAGCAGCAGGGCCACGTCCGCGTACCGGTCGAGGACGTGGTCCAGCAGATCGCCAGCCTTCGAGGAGAGGCCCCGTCGTCGGGCCACGTGCCCATCTAGGGCATCGAACACTCCCCCGCCGAAGACAAGGAAGGCCGCGGCGAGGAAGAGCAAAAGGCTCCACGGTGAGACGGGTGGGACGAATCGCGCCAGTGCGAGAGCGACCGATCCCAGCACGAAAAGTCCGAACGCGAGCCAGCTCAGGGCGTCGGGTGACCAGCTCGGAAGGGCCTCGGCCAGACGGTCCAGGTGGGGCAAGGCCCTAGAACGGTGTCGGTCGAGCATATCCACAGTTACCGAAGGTAGGGCCCTACGGCCGACGGTGAGATCCTACCGGCCTCTCTATAGGTACTAGAGACCACCGTTTTTCCTCGCATCTTCGGGGGGGCGCTGGAGGGCGCTCAAGGGGGGACGCGCCTCCTCCGCCTTCTGGGTTTCGGCCGGGGGACCCCCATCTCGCCGCCCACGTCTTGGGCGAGCCAATCGATCATGCCGTGGTGCGGTCGGACGTTCCCACGGAGCACCGACCTCGCCCAGCCGGCCACGCTCGAAGGTGTTCGGTCCGTGGTATCGATCTCCCAGATGCGACGTCCGAGCGCGAGCGCTTCGAGCAGGATGACATCCACCATCTCGGCCTCGACGTTGCTCTGGAGCTGCTTCCCCTTCACGCCTCTTCGGAGCAACCGGCGTCGGAGGACGTCGGGACGGCAACGGAGCAGAAGGGCCCCGGAGACCGGAAGCAGGTGAGCGAGGTGACCGACCAGCAGAACCGGCTTTCCCCGGTCCCTCGCGATCTTCCGAACCCGTCGGGCTGCGAGCGCCATGTCGATGATCGCTGCGCCCGTTCTGTGGCGGCCTCGCCCCTCCGGAGCGAGGAGGTCTCGGACCTCGATCACCCGCCACGGAGCTTGGGTTCCCCGCCGTGACAGCAGCGTTCCTAAGGTGCTCTTGCCGGTACCAGGTGTACCGGTCAACGCATAGATGCGCACCGTCTCCAGGGAACTCCGATATCCCTCGCCACCAACCCGCGTTTCCGTCGGTGGTGGGCGATTTGGGGCGTGTTCGAGCGAACATATTTATAGGGACCCCCTTGATGGGCTCGCGCTTCCCGGTGGGCGGGGAGCTCCAAGGTGAACGACAATGGGCAATACTGCGACCGCTGCCAAGAGCCGCTTGAACCTGACCGCTTGGGCCCGGAACGTCGCTCCGTTCCTGGCGATCTCCGTCATGATGTTGATGTTGGTCTCCGGACTCGGGCTGATCTCCGCGGTCAGTGGGGCCGTGCCCCTCGGACACGCCGGTATCCCGACCTCCCATGCCGCCGCCAAGTCCACTTCTTCGGCCGCGGCGCCCGCTAAGGCCTCGGGAAGTTCGTCGAACTTTGCCCCCAACATGGCCCAGCGCGCTGCCCTTGAGCAGAACTGGGCCGCGAGCTCGAAGGCCGCCCACGTGCCCAGCACGGCCTACCTGCCACCGGACCTACTCTCTAACCGGGTCACTGCCCACCCCGGTCAAGCACTCAGCGTCAACCCACCCAACGACACCTACCCCGTCGGGATTGGCGATGTTGGGGTCACGAGCCTCGGCTACCCGCCCCGCACCGCGAGCCTGTTCAACACGGCCAGCTGGGAAGGGACGATGACCATCAATTCCGGCAGCGCCTTCATGATCAACAACGACGGGCCGGACTTCTTTGGTGCCCAGCTCAACACGGTGCTTGAGAACGTGACCGTCGGGGGAAGCGCCCAGAACAGCTTCTGGACGCAGGATGTCTTCGACTACTCGCCGGTCGCCGGCCTCATCATCACGGACAACATCTGGAACTTCTCCAGCGCTTCCGGAGCGGAGCCTGCAGGAACGTTCGAGACGGGCTACTACAACGGCACCCCGACGGGCTCGTACTACTACGACCAGACCTTCCCACCGGCCGCGAACGTCCCGGCGACCTACCCGTTCACGGTCGACATGTGGACGAACGCGAGCATCGTTCCCTTCACCGGCCCCTGGGGGAACACCGTCTGGGACTCGGCCGTCACCTTCGGGTTCGTCATCCCTGGCTACTGCGGGAGCACCGCGGTTGGTTGCGGTAACTACGACAAGGTCCTGTTCACCTCCGGGCTCAACGGCACCAAGCCGGTCGCCCCGATGTTCCAGGTCAACGGCTATCACCTGACCCCGATCGGACTCCCCGCGGATGCGGAGATGGTCATGACCGGGCCTGGCGGCGGTTCGCAGACCAACCTCTACGCGTACAACGGCACGATGGGCCTTTCCTTCTGGAACACCTCCACCTACTCCCCAGCCCCGAACGTTTGGAACTTCGGGTTCGACACGGGCGAGTCCGCGGCGGGGATCGCCGAGCACTGGACCACGATGGGCAGTGTCTGGATGGAGTCCGGGCCCTCCATGTCGGCTCCGTTCTGGGGCATCACCCCGAACAACAACCACGGAACGATCACCGTCACGGGGACGATCAAGACCAAGTCCTCGCTCACCCCCTGGGTCTTCGTCTACCCGAACGGCACCACCTATCGGTACCACGGCACGGGGCTTGACCAAGCCGGGTGGGCTCCCCTAGTGACCCAGAAGGCCTTCGTCTGGGACCTGCCTCCGGGGAGCTACAACTGGACCGCGATGTACAGCCACTTTGACCCGCAGGTCGGTTCGTTCGCGACGAGCGGGGTGATGACCATCACCCTGAAGTGGGACAACGTCAGCGGCAACCCCGGGGTCTACACTCCGCTCATGGCCTGGAACAACGCCCAGCTCACGGCGCAGTTCAACACGGGCGGCGACCAGCTCTGGAACGACACGAGCACGACCTACGGCGGGCTCTCGCCCTACTTCACGCAGCAGAACGACTACTTCTTCCCAACATTCCCGGGCGTCTTGCTCTTCGGGACAACGGCCCACGTGAACCTGACCAACCCGGCCTCGTTCTCGGTCAGCTTTGCACAGAGCCCCTGGTGGTCGAAGGTCTTCCAGCTCTTCGGGATCTACGCGCCCCCGGCGACAGCTCCTTCCAACCAGCTGTCGATCCAGTTCTACTACACGAGCAACGCGGCCGTGTGGGGTGCGAACGGTGCGAAGAACACCTTGAACCAGTGGGTGCCCTTCTTCAACCCGTACTCGGCCTTCTTCCCGTGGGCATCGATCGTCCTGTGGGATGCCGCGAACACCGTCATCGGAGACAACACGTTCGGTGGTTCCGGTAACGGCATCACCGCGATGAACGACTACTTGCCCGCGAGCATGAGCAACACCATCTGGGGCAACACGTTCTACAGCGACATGCTCGCCTACGGGAACGCCCCGGTGGCCATCAACGAGTGGGAGCCGGGCGACAGCATCTGGAACAACTACATTGGATCCTCCGTCTCGGAGCTGCCAACCAACCTGTGGAGCTTCGGTTCCCAGGTCAACCTCGACAACTGGAACCTCCCGAACGCGAAGTACTGGCCAGCGACGACGGTCTTCCACGATGACGGCTTTGCGATGACCGGCAGTGTCGTCGGCTCGACTTCGGTTTGCGGGAACGCCTGGGTCGGGTACGTCCCGGGGTCCGCTGCTCTTCCCTACACGGATGGCGGTCTCATCTCCAATGGTGGTGACTACTGTCCAGGCGCCATGGCCGAGCCTCTCACAGTCTCTGAGACCGGACTCCCGGTAGGGACGGCGTGGACGGCCACGCTCACGCCCGACTGCGCCGCAGCGTGGGTCGTGACGTGCCCCTGGATGGGTCAGGCCCCAATGACCGTGAGCGCCTCGACGGCTAGCTCCGTCATGTATGGCGTGGCGCCCGGCGAGTACAGCTGGGTCGCGGGCACCGTGGCGGGCGCCTCCCCTGGTGTCGGATACTTCGGCAACCCTGACTCGGGCCAACTCTGGGTCGGGACCGCAGCGTCGACGGTCATGATCACCTACGTTTCTCCAGTGATCAGCATCTCGAGCCCCACTGCCGGCCAAGCCTTGGCGGCTCCGTTGTACAATGTCTCGGTCGCGTGGGGGACCACAGGAACCGCCGCGTCCGTGAGCTACAACCTGCAGATCGAGGATGCGGCCATGAAGACGGACGAGCTCCCCAAGAACCTCTGGATCGTCGGCACGGCCACGTCCTACAACCTGGCCTACCAGTCGTTCGCGCCGCAGTGCTACAACGTGGTCATGGGCATCTACAACGGGACCTCCGCTGTGACCGACGTGCCTGCGGGGGACATCACGACCTGGCCGGTCTGGGTGTCGGTTCCGTTCTGCGTCCAAGCGGGAGCGGTCTCCACCGTTCTCCCCGGGGCTCCCAACGGGGCCCAGGCCGCGGGCAACGTCCCGATCGCCTGGTCGTGGTCCGGTCAGGGCGGGATCAGCACGGCGACGATCACCGTCTTCAACGGCACGACCATCACCGGCAACGTCCTGGTGCCGCAGCAGTCGGTGGGAACCTCGTCGGACGCCTATGCCTCCGGGGTGCTCATCGCCACGATCGTGCCGAGCTCGGGGTCGTGGAACGCAACGGTTCTACTCTCCGTGGAGGACATGTACGGTGGTCCCGGTAACGGCTTCGCGTTCACCAACTTCACCTATACGTTCATGGTGAACGCCCCCGTCGTGGTGCCGCCACCCCAGCCGGTCAGATCGACCTATTGGGACAACTCGACGACCACCATCTGGTACAACGCAACCGGCGGCTCGGTCGCCGGTCTCGGCATCAACACCCTGGGCGCGATCCTGCTTGACCTCGGCATCATCATCGGCGGAATCATCGGCATTATCGCCGGGATGATGTTGACCAAGCGCAAGGGCTCGGGTGGCGCAGGCGGCGCGGCCATGGGCGGCTCAGCCGATGCGGCCGCGACGGCCTTCCGGTGCCCGGCGTGCGACGCGAGCTTCCCAGACCAGGGCTCCCTGGACAGCCACCGGAAGACAGTGCACGGGGCGTAGACCGGGGTTCGCCGAAGGCTCCGAACGAACGGCCCCCCTGACCTTCAGGTCAGGGGGGACCGAACCCTTTCCTTCCCTCTTCTTCTTCGATGGTTCTGGAGTGACCCGGCCGTGTCACGAGCCAGAGCGTGGCGCCTTCTCGCCCAACTGTTACGGAGCTGAAGACCGAGGGGCGGTCGTCACAGGAACGCCATGCCACGGTAGCGGTGGCGAAAGGCCGCGATCTCGCGGCGGACGTCCTTGCGGTCGAGCCCTGACTCCTTGATCAACCGCGCGACCTTCGGCATGTCCTTCGGCTTGAGCCCGAGGCGGGTCGCCTCGGCGGTGCCAAGTCGTCCCACTAGGTCGATGATCAGGTTCTGGGCCTCGAGGCGACGAGCGAACCCGGGGGGTGCGACCCCGAACTTCCGCTTGAGTTCCTCACCGTCCAGGTGGACCTGGTGGGACTCGGTGTACCCCTCGTCCTTGCCGATGACCGGGACTTCCTCCTGGTCCAGAGCCTTCGCTAGGGCCTTCGAGTTCTCGACCACGCGGGAGGCGTAGGGGGCGCCCACCCGTTCCGTCTCCAAGAGGGCCTGGGCGAGACCCGCGATCCGGTTCCAGTGGGCGTTGTCAAGGATCCTCCAGGTGAGGGCGGCATCGATCTGCTGGAAGAGGTCCTCACGGTCCGTCGCGAAAAGCCCTCCTTGGGGGCCGAAGAGGGACTTGTGCGTCGAGCCAAAAACGACGTCCGCCCCCTCCCCCAGAGGGTCTTGAAAGGTCCCTCCCATGATGAGGCCCATGACGTGGGAGGCATCGTAGAGAACGAGCGCCCCCACCTCGTGGGCTATCTTGGCGACCTCCTTTAGCGGATAGGGGAACAGGACGAAGCTCTGTCCCAGGACCAGCGCCTGGGGACGGTCGCGGTGGAGGAGCTCGGAGACTTCCTCCACGTCTAGTCGGTGGGTCGGTCCGTGGAGTGGGAGCGGCAGCACCTCATGACCCAGGACCGCAGGAAGGTACCCTGGAGCGTAGCCGTCGTATCCCCCGTCCACCGGTTGGACGGCTAGGTACCGTGCCCCCTTAGGCAGGAGGGGCGCGAGGACGCACATCGAGGCAACGTGGCCCGAGAGGGGGCGCACGGAAGCGAACTTCCCGTGCAGCAGCCGTCCCGTGGCACGAGAGGCGAGCTCCTCCACCTGGTCGGTGTAGCGCGTTCCAGCGTAGCCGTTGTCGACCTTCTCTCCGTGGAGCATCTGGTCGAGCGGCAGGGTGTAACGACGTGAAAGGTCGCTCGCGAGGTAACGTTGGACGGTGGGGGAGGATAGGTTCTCCGAAGCGAGGAGGTTCAGGCAATCCCGGGCGCGCCAGCGCTCGTGAGCGTCAAGGAGCTGCTTGAGCCTGCGCTCCTCGCCCCCTTTCCCCTTGGACAAGGGCATGAGGGCGCTCCAGGGATCTCCCGGGAAGGAGCTACTCTGGCGGGAGGTCGGCAGGTCCCCGTTCGGGGGCGGGACGGTCCCGAGAGGGGTTGCCTGCGTGCTCCCCTTCGTCTCGGTGGCCATGCCCACCCTCTCGTCGGGGGTGGCGTCGTGGACCATCCCGGTCATCGCGGTCCCGGTGATGGCGTTCTCCTTCAGGTCGACCGCCCGAGGGCTCCTCCTCCACCGACCCGCCCTTGTGCCCCCCATAGTCGCGGGAGACCTTGCGATGCTCCCGGCGTCCGCATCGGGAGCAGACCAGCTGGTTTCCGCTCGCGTGGGTCAAGATCCCGTGGCAGTCAGTGCAACGGCCGAGGATGACCCCGAGCTCGGGGCCCTGGGTCGAGAGCTTCACCACGGGGTAGCCCTGGAGGACGACCGCCTTGAGGATGTCCCCGATGGCAAACTCCCCCGAGAGCTCCTCGACGTAGCTCTCCTTCGCTTTCGAGATGTGGACCGTCCCTTCCGGGTTCCCGGGCACGCCGCGGCCGGTCTTCGCATGGGTCAGGACCGTCGTGACGAGCATGGCGCTCTTGATCTCCTCGATGCGGGCATAGACGACTTCGCCCTCGGCGAGGTGAGGCACCTCGTGGAGCGCGTGCACGGTGACGGTGCGGTTCTGGGCATCGATGTGGGGATGTCCCATCAGGGCCGCGTAGACCTGGCCATTGTACTCGTAGGTCCCTCGTCCAGGGACGTACTCTTCGGCGGTGCCCAACAGGTCCCCCGGGAGGACCAGGCGTTCTTCGGAGGGTTCGCTCATCTTCCTCGCTCTTCCTTTACCTGCTTCGCAGGACCCATCGGTCGACCTCGATCCGTCCCCGGGCTTCCCGATGGTGGGGGAAGGTCGGGGGCAACGTCCAGGGGCTCCTTCGGTGGTCCTCGATGGTCAGATGGCGAGCGATTGACCAGCGCTCTATAAAAGCTTGGGAGGCGGCGTTCGAGAGGAGGTAGACCGCTCCCCCGGAGGGGGAGATCGCCCCGGCCGCCGCCTCCAGGAAGGGGCGGTCCGCGTGCTTGCGCTGCGCCCCGAAGGGCGGGTTCATGACGACGGTATCGGCCAAAGGCACGGGCGGCTCCCTCGAGGTGGAGCCTAGTTCCCGCTGGACCCAGGCAATCTCGGCGTTCGCGCGGCGAGCGTTCTCCCGGGCCACCGAGAGTGCCTCGGGGTCCTGGTCCACTCCCGTCACGGACGCAGCCCCAAGGAGCGCCGCGCCGATCGCGAGGACCCCCGTGCCGCAGCCCAGATCGAGCACGCGTCGCCCCACGATATCGCCACGGACGAAGGCCTCCCACAGGAGCTCGCTCGCGGCCTCCGCCGGTGTGACCACCTGCTCGGTTCGGGCATCAGGGTGGGGAAATCCCTCGAGCTGAGCGAGGGCACGGAGGAGCTCTGTCCTCTTTCGGAGGGGGGGCGGGGGGGCCGCCCGCTGGGGGGGAGGTTCCGTCATGCGGGGAGCCGGATTCGAACCGGCGAACGCCTGCGCGACGGAATCTCTTCTCGAGGAGAGACGCGACCTCTCCCCGGTTTAAGTTCCGCGTCGTTTCCAAGCTTGACTATCCCCGCGCCAGGTCTCAGCGGGAGGCCCGCTCTAAGACCGGGGCGCGAGGGGGAGGGGCCGCGGCGGGGGCCGTGGGCGCTGGCGAGGCCTTCTTTGCCGAAACGCGCTTCGGGAAGTACTTCAGGAGGATCACGTCGTTCACCGCCGCCACCCAGCGGAACGGGACGTTCACGCCTCGCGAGCCTTCGACCAGGTACTCGCTAGGTTCCGCGACGAAGAGCCCATCCGCCCGGCCACCCTCGACGTCCAGGACGATGTTCGTGACCTTGCCGAGGTGGCGTCCGTCAGGGGTGTAGACGTCCCGGTCGACCAGTTGGGTGATCTCTACGAGCATGGTGGGGGCTCCTCGAACGTCAAGCACGCGTGACCCGCCTTAAGACCTTTCCCCTCGAGACGCACCCAGGGTCGCCCCTACGGGGCCTACGATGTGTCGTGGGGGTTCTTCGCGCCGGAAGCCGCTTTCTCGATCTCGGACCCTTCCGAAGAGCTCTCTGACTCGGCGCGACGGACCTGCGTCTCGTAGAGGTGCACCACCTCATCGGTGGTCGTCGCCTGCTCCGGGGACTTGTCGTCGCGGACCCGACCCGTGAAACGGGGGAACCTCAGGGCGAGCCCGTACCCCTCGCGGACCCGGCCCAACGCAGCACGGTGGATGGGGGAGAGGGTCAGCTCAGCGCCCCGAAGCTCCAGCACGGTGGAGGGGTCGATCCAAACGTCCGGGGTGAGGGTGGAGACGACCTCTTCGGGACGGTCCTTGACCTGCTTGGAGCGCAGCTCGTTCGTGAACCGCTCGAGCGAGGAGTCGTCGAACCCGGTGCCGACCTTGCACAGGGTGGGGAACGTTTCCTCCTTGGGGTCGAAGACGCTGACGAGAAGGGCGCCATAGCGGCCCGCGCGCTTCCCGCGTCCCCAGAACGCTCCGACTACGACCGTGTCGATGGTGTCCGCGAGCTCGTGCGTGTACTCCCGCTTGTACTTGATCCACCAGAATCCCCGTGCGCCTGCCCGGTAGGTCGAACCGGGCGCCAGGGACTTCGCCATCACGCCCTCGCACCCATCTGCCAGGGCTTGGTCGAAGAATCGTTGCGCGGCGGGGACGTCCTCCACCATGGCGCGCGTAGCGAGGCCCACGCGGTCTCCGGCCTTGACGTCGCGCTCCAGGCGCGCTCTGCGCTCGGGGTACGGCAACATGAGCGCTTGTTCCTCTCCCTCAAGAAGCAGGTCGAAGAGGAGGAAGCGGACGGGAACCTCCTCCTCGAACCGTTCCAGATCGTACTTGCGTCCGCGTCGTCGGGAGATCTCCTGGAAGGGGCGTAGCTCGCCGGTCGTCGGGTCGACCGGCACACATTCGCCTTCGACGATCGCCGGCCGGACCTTGAGCGCCTTCGGGAGGTCCCGGACGATCTCCGGGAACTGGCTGCTCACGTTCTCAAGCCGTCGGGAGAACAGAAGGACAGGTTCGGTCTCGTCGCGAGGTACGTGGGCCTGAAGGCGCAGACCGTCGTACTTGTATTCCAGGGCCGCCTGCCCCTCCATCCGCTCGAGGACATCCTTGAGCGTCGCCTCGCGTTCTCCGAGCATCGGGCGGATCGGCTTACCTACCTGGGCTCGGAGCGAGCGCAAGGCCTCCAGTGTCCCCTGGCGGGCCAGGGTCGAGGCGACCTCCCCGAGGTCCGAGGTCACGTTGAAGGCGTTCTCGATGGTCGGACGGGCTTGCTTGGGCTCGCCCCCCCCATAGACTTCCGCGAGGGCGTCCAGGAGGGTCATGTCCTTGACCCCGAGCCGGAGCTTGCCCAAAGTGAACCTCGTGAGGTACTTCGCCTCCACCGCTGTGGCCCGTCCGAGGAGCTTCGAGAGCCTCTCGACCTTCGCTTCCTGGGAGCCTTCCCCGGAGGAGCGGGCGATCGAGGTCAATTCCTGGTAGACATCGGAAAGGGTCAATCCCCGGTCCGCAGGCGGGGGGGTCCGATCACGAAGGAGCTCCTCCGCCGTGGTCCCGAGGTCGCCCGAGCGCGATGCTCGAGCACGGACCGTCTCCTCGGGGGTACCCGTGGCCTGAGCGATCGCTCGACGCGCCAACGAGTCCGCAAGTCCGAGCTCGACCCCCTCGTACTCCGGTCGGAGCTGGCCCTGGAGAAGATAGACCATGGGGGCGATGTCCGACTCGGAGACCCCTCGAAGATGTTCGGCGAGGAGCGCGCGGATCTCGAGCCGTTTCGTCGTCGCCGAGATCCTCTCGAAGAGGTCGACGAGGTCAGCGAACCTCACGCGGCGCCTCCCCCGGGAGCAGGGCCCGCAACGCCCTCAGGTTCTCTTGAGGGGAAGGTCCGTCCGCGTACACGGAATTGCCGCAAACGAAGAGGTTCGCCCCCGAGCCCACCGCATCCCCGATCGTCTCCCGCGTGATCCCCCCGTCCACGGACAGGTCGATGGCCCGGCCCGAGATGTCGATCGCGTGGCGCACCTGCCGCATCTTCGGCAGGACGTCGTGCATGAACTTCTGACCCGAGAATCCCGGCATCACGGTCATCACGATGACCTCGTCGAACTCCGGAAGAAGGGCCTCCACTTCCGCGAACTTCGTATCGGGCCGGACGGCGAGGCTAGGGTGGCGCCCGAGGGCGCGCACCTCCCGCGCGAGAGCGGAGATGTTCCCGCCGGCCTCGATGTGGAAAGCCAGGGTGTCGCCACCCGCCTGTGCGAAGGCTTTCAGATACTTCCCGGGCTCCGAGATCATCAGGTGGATGTCGAGGGGGAGGCGCGTGCGAGCACGTACGGCTCTGACGAGCGCCGGCCCGAAGGTGATGTTCGGCACGAAGTGCCCGTCCATCACATCGATGTGGAACGCGTCGGCCCCTCCCTCCTCGGCGGCCCGCAGCGCGGAGGCGAGGTCGGTCGGGTCCGCGCTCAGGATCGAGGGGAGCAACCAGAACGGGCGATGCTTCGCGGACCCCCTCGCCACGGTCGCGCGAGCGAGCCTTCGTACATAATCCGCACCCTGCGAAGATCCGAGAGTCTCCGTCCCCGCGCCAGGGTATATATACCAGCACCCGGGTTAGCCGCCCAGCCGGGTCCCCCCGGCAATCGAAGGAACATGTCGAACACGTCTCCGTCCGCTGGCGCAACCCCTGCGAAGTCGAGCTCTGGAGGATTGGGTCCCATGCTGGGGATCATCATCCTTGTCGTGGTCCTGGTCGTCGGCGGGATCGGTGCCTACGTGGCGCTCCCGAAGACGTCCGGGGGCGCAGGGACCTCACCGAGCGGGACGACTCACAATACTCCTCCGCCTGCATGCACAGGGAACGGTTGTGCTCCGCCTCTCGCTCAGCCGATCAGGCACGACGTGACCGTTACCTCGACCTTCGCCACCGCCCAGGCTGGAACACCTGTGACCTTCGGTGCGCTGCTCACCAGTGCCGCAGCCTCGACCTACACCTTCCACTTCGGGGATGGGAACTCCATCACCACCCACAGTTCCTCCGTCTCGTACACCTACGCCTCGCCAGGCTCGAACCTGGTCTACGTGCTCGTGAAGGACACCAGCGGTAACCTCCACGACAACGCGAACACCGGAGCCGGGGCGAACCTTCTGCCCTTCAACGTCTCCTTCTCGTACAATTCCTACAACGGCGACCCTGTGGGCGACCACGTTCAGACCGCGGGGACCGTCGTCAGCTCCTCGTCCAACAACTCGGTGGCCCTCTCCGCCTACATCGCGGGCCCTCCGACCAACACCCTCACGGTCATCGGGTGGACCGCCTACAACGTCAGCGGCCCCTCCGCGAACGCCCTCTCTCTTGGCACCACCGGTGGCGATGGCATGTCCGCCCAGACCCCGCTCACGGTGACAGCGACCGCGAAGGCCGGCGCGACCCCTGGGCTCTACAACGTGAATTTCAGCGCCGGGACTTATGTGCCGGGGACCTCGAACACGGGGATCAGCGTCTTTTCGTTCGGCGTGTTTGTGAATGCCGCGGGTGCGACCTCCACCATCGGTGTCGGCTCGGGATGCACCAGCAACTGCGCGCCGATCCACCAGACCCCCCACCCAGCCTCTCCCCACCCCCGCTCCCTCGTGGTCTACGAGGAGACGGCGTCCGGGGCCTCGACGCTCGACCCCTCGGTCGACTACGAGTCGGTGGGAGCTGAGGTCATCGCCAACGTCTACGAGACCCTGATCGAGTACAACGGCTCGCACGCGACGCCCGACCCCTCGAGCTTCGTGCCCGAAGCCGCCACCTGCGTCCCGGGCAGCACGACCGGACCCTACAGCTGCATGACGATGTACGGCAGCAGCCTTATCGGTCCGACCGCGGGAGACTACACCTTCGTCATCAACCCGAACGCAAAGTTCTACAACCCCTACACCGCGTCCTCGTATGCCGTCAGCCCGAGCGACGTCGTCTGGAGTGTAGCCCGCACGTGCCTGTTCGCTGACTACCCGTCGGCGTACGTCAACAATGGCTGGGTGCTCTGTCAGTCACTCCTCCCCTACGGGAGCTCGAAGTTCGACGCCGGGATGCACGCCCCCTGGGCCAGCACGCCGGCCAACATCCTGAGCTCGATGACGGTGAACGGCCCCGAGTGTCCGTTGGTCGGAGGGAGCCCCGCTGGCGCAGGCTGTGTGACGTTCCACACCGCCCTTGGCGGAGTTCCAGGCGTGTCCGCGTTCCCGTTCTTCCTGGAGCTGGTCGAGGACCCCCTCGGCGCGGCCATCCAGAGCTGCAGCTGGGAGCAGAGCCAGGGCTTCACCCTACCCGGGTGGACCTCCTGTTCCACGATCCCATCGGCGAGCAGCTACCCGCTCGGGACGGAGTGGGACGCCGCGGAGATGCAGGGTGCCCAGAACAACTGGAACCAGAACATCGCGACCCAAATGGTCGGCAGCGGCCCGTACTACCTCCAGGCCTACTCTCCCGGCGGCGACTACGCCGTCAAGCTGAGCCCGGCCTGGACCGGGACCACCTGCCTGGGGGGCCACGCGAACGGCTGCGTCCCCAACGCCAACCAGATCGAGGCCACGCAAGCGAGCATCACCTGGGAGAAGACCGCCACGCCGGGCGAGTCCGCCTATTCCCAGGGGACCGCGGACTTCGCGACCATCCCCAACACGGACACCTCGACGATGCTGAACCTCATCGCGCAGGGGAAGATCGGGGCCTTCACGTCGCCCACGATGATCATCTTCTTCTCGTGGTTCAACTTCGCGACGGACGAGACGGCGGCGCAGTCGCTCACCACGACCACGCTCACGGCCCCATCGTACATGATGCAGGACCTGAACATGCGTCAGTTCCTGGTCCACGCGTTCCCCTACCAGACCCAGCAGTCGACGCAGTGCGTCGTCCAGGGTGTCCCCTACTGTGAACTCTACGGCGGGGCGATTCCTAGGGGCGAGGGAAGCTTCTACCCCGGCAACATCAGCTGGCCCTCCGGTAACCCGTCGACCTCGACGGGGTCGCCGAACGACGCGGGCTACTGGTGGAGCGCGGTCCAGGCGGACAACTTGGACGGCCCCAAGTGTACGACCGCGAAGCCCTGTGTCTACGCCCAGATCCTGCCGCAGGGCGACCCGGGCGACCTGGCGATGTACAACGCCTGGGCGGGCTGGATCAACACGATCTCCAGCGGAGCGGTCAATATGGTGGTCATCCCGGTCACCTTCAGCAACGAGATCACCTTCCTCGGGCAGGCCCCGGGTACCGCGCCGTACCAGGGGGCGTTCCTGGGCTGGATCCCTGACTACCCCGACCCCTCGGACAACACAGCGCCGATGCTCTACCCCGATGCGAGCTACACGTATTCGAGCGGGTTCTGCGAAGGTATGACGGACGGCACCAACTGTGCGCTCCCGTCGGTCGCTCAGCAGAACTACATGGGGGCGTGCACGGGTGGAACGCTCTCGTCGCCGACGCAGGTCTCGACCGCATGCCAGGGGACGGAGTACAACGAGATGGTCGCGCTCGCCCAGGCTGGCGACGCGTGCATCGCGCCCTGCCCGGTCTCCCAGCGCATCCTGGACTACAGCATGGCGGAGAACATCCAGAACCAGCTAGGTTTGTACGTCTACGACTTCCAGCAGGTCGGGACCAGCACCTACGCGCCCTGGATCAACCCGGCGGCGTTCACCCCGAACCCCGTCGAGCTGAGCCTCTGGTTCGGCACTGCCTACTACAACCAGCCGCTGCCGTAGGCCGAGAGCGACACCCACGGGAGGGGGGCACTTCGGTGCCCCCCTCCTGAACCTCTTCCTGCCTTCTCTTATCGCTTCATCGTTCAGGAATCTTGAAGGGCTCCCGGAGCACGGCAAGGCTTGGGCGATCGACATCTCCCCGAACGGGACGGGGGGAAGTTCCCCCCTCTCTCCGGGGGGAGGAGGTCACAGGAACTCTTCCGCGGGTACGCTCGCCTCTCCCGTCGCGGGGACCCGCTCCAGCCACTCGTCCCGATCCGGTTGCAGCCGTCCTATCAGGAACGGACGCTTCCAGGAAGGGTGGAAGGGCCGACCCGCGCGTTGGGAGGGCGACGGCCGCGCCCAAAGGTAGGCGTAGGCCAGGAGGTTGCTGTAGACGATGGGAACGATGGCCGCGAGGGAGAGCCATCGGACCAGCGGGTCGGACGATTCGTCCAGGGCCACCAGTACGAAACCGTCCAGGACCAGAAGTCCTAGGACGACGTAGGGCTTGAGACCCGTGGTGAGGGCCCACACTTTCCAAGAGGAGCCCTCCTCCGCCACCGCGTGGGCCCGCTCCTCACCTTTGAGGTGGCGTGGGAGGACCCCGACAGGCCGATGCGACGAGCGACGGGAGGACGGCATCCTAGATGGTCGGTCTCCCGGACCGCTCCCCCACTAGGGCGAACCGCTTCCGCCGGTGCTCTCCCGACGGAGCCGGGGCCGCGTCGATGAGGCCGGCGGTTCTTCCGGCGAGAGCGCGCTCTCGGAGAGCTTGCCCACCCTCCATGGCGGCGCAGGTTCCGGGGGTGGAGGGGGGGAGGCTCCCCGCAAGGGGAGAGATGGCGTGGCCTCCCTCGCTTCCTGACTCGGCAAGGGGGGCTCTGAGGGAAATCCCAGGTCGGCCGCAGGTGGAGGTGGGGGCGGAACTGACGGGGGAGGTGGCGGCTGAGAGCTTTGCAAGGCGTACGGGGACGCCTCAGGGGCTGGAACTCGGGGCGCAGGGTGCGTGTACGAGGCGAACGTGAACGGGCGGCGTGCTCCTGAGAGGGGAGGGGGTGGGGGTGGAGGTGACGCGGTCGCGGGTGGCGAGTTCGGAAGAACGGGGGCCCCCTGATCGGCGCCTTCCGTTCGCGAAGGAGGGGGGGCGGGAGGCGGAGTTCCTCCCAGTTCGCTCGAGATTGGCGAGGGGGTTGGTGGGGGGGAAGGGGAAGAGGACGAGTGCAGGGCGAACCTGCCCCGGGAGATGAGGGGACGTGAGGCCGGGGGCGGTGGGGATGGATCCGAGGCCGTCGGAGCGGAAGGAGGGGCAAGGGAGGAGGTCCCGGAGGGAAGGGGGGGAGACGGCGGTGCAGGCGGTGGGAGCGAGAAGGGGGCCGGAACTGGAGAGGATGGCGGGTCCTGGACTCGCGGGCCCGGTGGAGGAGGCGGTTCGGGTCCTTGGAGGCTGAACCCCTCTGGGGCCGCAACGAAGGGCACGGTCGGCGGGGAAGTCGGATCGGATGACGGTCCCGGTGGGCCATCGCGGTCCGTTCCGCCCCCCCCGGGGACGGAGGGGAGGTTCGGGGTCCCTCCTAACGACCCACCGGACGAAGAGGGCTCTTCAACGGCCGGACCCCCCGCCGGGATGCCGATGACCGCCGGAGATCTCGATCCCAGGAGCCCTAGCTCAGGGAATCCCTGCTCGGAGTAGAGATGGCAAGCGACCACATGGTCCGCCCTCCCGCCGACGGTCATGAGGGGAGGTTCGACCTTGGAGCAGACCTGCATCACCTTCGGACACCGGGTGTGGAACCGGCAGCCCGACGGGGGGGCCGCGGGGGAAGGAACGTCTCCCGAGAGGATGATCCGCTCGCGCTTGAGCGTGGGGTCCGGTATCGGGATCGCGGAGAGCAGCGCCTGGGTGTAGGGGTGGAGCGGGTGCTCGAAGAGCTCCTCGGTGGGGGCCCTTTCTACGACCTTCCCGAGATACATCACGACGACCCGGTGCGAGATCGCCCGGACGACGCTCAGGTGGTGAGAGATGAACAAGTAGGAGAGCCGCTGTTCCCGCTGCAACCGCAGGAGGATGTTCAGGATCTGGGCCTGGACGCTCACGTCGAGCGCGCTCGTGGGTTCGTCGAGCACGATGAAGTCGGGACGTAGTGCCAGCGCTCGGGCGATACCGATCCTCTGGCGCTGCCCACCGGAGAACTCGTGCGGGAACCTCCAGACGTGCTCGGGGTTGAGCCCGACGGAGGCGAGGAGCTCCCCCACGCGCTGGTAGCGTTGCTTGCGGCTTCCCACGTGGTGGACCGCGAGGGGCTCCGAGACGATGTCCCGCACGAGCATCCGCGGGGACAGGGACGAGAAGGGGTCCTGGAAGACGATCTGCATCTTCCCGCGCATGCGTCGCATCTCGTGGCCGCCCTTCCGGTAGAGCGAGTACTGAGCCGCGAGCGCGTCGAGCTGCTTCAGGATCGGCTGGGCGGCAGGGATCGAGCGGAGCGCGGCTCCGCGGTCGACCACGCCGGGGGGGATGAGCTTCTCAAGACCGTCGTAGAGGGATTGGAGCCGTTGCTCGATGTCGGCGGGGAACGGTTTCTCCGGGTCGAAGTAGAAGGTGTGTCCCCGCGTGGGTTCGATCAGCCGCAGGAGCAAGCGACCCGCCGTGGTCTTGCCACAGCCGCTCTCTCCGACGAGACCCACGGTCTCTCCTCGACGGATATCGAAGGTGATCCCGTCGACGGCCCGCACCTCGCCGACCCGCGTCGATAGGACCCCCCCGCGCAGCGGGAAGTGCTTCTGGATGTTCCAGGCGGAGAGCAGCAGCTCCTTGCCGGGCTCGGCCTTGCTCTGGACCGCCTCCAGGCCTTCCTCGGAACGGACCGAAGTCCGGGTCGTGTCACCAGGTGGGGGGGGCGGCGGAAGGACCATGGGCTCGCTCATGGCCTCGCTAATATTCCTTCACCTCAGGTCCGTGGTAGAGCCAGCAGGCCACGACGTGGTCCGGCCCCTCGCCGGTCGTCGGAGGTCGGTCGGTCTTGCAGCGTTCCATCGCGTAGGCACATCTCGGATGGAACCGACAACCACCGGGAGGGCGGATCAGGTTCGGTACGGACCCCGGGATGGATTCCAGTTTCTTCGTCGGGTCGTCCATACGGGGGATCGAGGCGAGCAGGCCCTGGGTGTACGGGTGCAGAGGTCGTGCGAAGAGGTCCTTCACCGGGCCTACCTCGACGATGTGCCCCGCGTACATGACGCAGACGCGGTCGCACACCTCGGCGACGACCCCGAGGTCGTGGGTGATGAGCAGGATCGAGGTCCCGATACGGCTCTTCAAGGAGTGCATCAGTTCCAGGATCTGTGCCTGGATGGTCACGTCGAGCGCGGTCGTCGGCTCGTCGGCGATGAGCAGCTTCGGCTCCGGGGCGAGGGCCATCGCGATCATCACCCGTTGGATCATGCCCCCGGAGAGCTCGTGGGGATACCCCCGGGCCACCTGGACGCAGTTCGCGATACCGACGTCCTCCAGCATCCGCACGGTCTGCCAGAAGACCTCCTGGTCGAGCGGAGAACGGGCGATCCTCCGAAGGACCGGAAGGGAGAGCCAAGAGCCCTTCAACCGTTCGAGGAGCATCTGCACCCGGAGCACACGACGGAGGGGCGCCGTGCTCTCGCCCATCCTCATCTCGCGGTAGTAGAGATCCCTCTCGGCGGCGCGGAGCTCGGAGAGCTTCCTCTCCCGAAGGAGGTAGGCCCGCTGGAGCCCGGGGATCCTCAGACGGGAGAAGGCCTTCACGATCCCGCGCACACGGGCTTCGGGATTGCCCGTCTGCCCGCGGAAGAGGTAGAACAGCTCGAGGGCGATCGAGGGAACCCCGACCGCCTGGGCGATGTTCCTCGAGACCTCGCGGAGTCGGGGCTGTCCGGGCTCTCTGGCAGCGGCCAGGAGGTCTCGGGTCGCCTGCGTGACGTTCACCCCTGCGGGGTTCGCGCCGAGAAGCAGGTCGATGGTCGGCGTTGCGCGATGGAGCAGAAGCGCCTCGGCCAACTGCTTCGTGATCGAGAAGACCGGGTTGAGGGCGGCCATCGGCTCCTGGAAGATCATCGTGATCTGGGAGCCCCGGATCGCCGACAGGCGCTGCTGTGACTCCTTGATCCGGGAGAACCGGCGACGGACCCGGGCCCGGACGGTCCCTTTGATAGGACGGACCGACGCCTCTCGGTCGATCTTCCAGAGAAGGTTCGCTCCGGAGAAGAACACGTGCCCCGACTGCACCCTTCCCGGAGGCTCCGCAATCAGCCGGGTGATGGAGAACGCCGTGACGGACTTCCCGCAACCCGTCTCCCCCACGAGCCCCACGGTCTCCCTCCGGCGTACCGAGAAGGTGACCCCGTCCAGGGCGCGGACCACCCCGTCATAGGTGTAGAAGTACGTCTTGAGGTCCCGGACCACCAACAACGGAGGTTCCGAGGAGGGGGACGCAGGTACCCACGCGCTCCCGGAGGTCGAAGCGCCGGGGGCCTCCCCCGGGAGGAGCACAGGGGTCGTGCTGGGGCCATACTCCAGACCTGGGAGGAGGGGTCGTAGCTCGGATGCGCTCAGGTGGTCCTACCTCCTCAACCGAGGGTCGAGCGCGTCCCTCAGCCCGTCCGACAGGAAGTTCACGGCGATGCAGAACAAGAAGAGGGCGAGGCCCGGGAAGAGGTACTCCCACCATGGGAAAGGAGAGCCGCTGATGACCGTGGCATAGAACTCTCCCCCTCCCACTTCGTAGGAGGAGAGGATGCCCCACTCGGGGAACGGGGCCCCGGACGTGGTGGGAAATAGCAAGTTCGTGAACCCTAGGAACCCGATGTTCGCGAGCGCTAGGGGGACGGTCCCCACGTCGAGGGAGAAGGAAACGAGCAAGGGGAAGATGCTGTTCGGAATGATGTGCTTCCTCAGCATCCAGCCGGACCCGGCGCCGCTCGCACGCGCGGCCTCCACGTACTTCTGCTCACGGGTCACGAGCACCTGTCCACGGATGATCCTCGTGTACGACGGCCACCACGTGATGATGAACGCCCCCATCAGGAACGCGATCCGCACCCGTTGGTCATGCGGCAAGGAGTTCGGGCCCCCCGCGAACAGGGCCGCCAAGATGACCAGCACGAGGAAGAACGCGGGGATCGATAGGAACATGTCCGTGAGGCGCATCACCACTTCGTCCGCGATTCCCCCCTTGTATCCGGCGAAGGTTCCCAGGAGCAATCCTACGAGGGCGCCCGCCGAAACGATGCCGGCCGAGATCGTCAGGTCCCACGGCGTGGCGCGGACCAAGCCGGTGTAAATGTCCACGTACGGCCCGTTGGGCGTGCTCTCCAATTGCAGGGACCCGAGCGGGACGGGGCCCGGATTGAACGGGTAGAGGGTCCACGTCGGGAGGATGAGATTCGGAGACCCTCGGAACTGGATGCCGGTGAGGGAGGCAGAGTAGGCCACGCAGTCACCCGGCGGGGAACTGCCCGCGGCCGCGTACGACGGATAGACGCACTGCCAGTCGTGCGTTGAGATGTCTGGCATGGTCGACGGGTTGTAGCTAGACCCGTCGAAGTAGGGGGTGTACGCTCGATACTCGGGTAGGGTCACGTAGTCGCCATTGCATCCGGGGGGAGTGCAGGCCCCAACCGACGGTGAGTAGGGGGCGAGGACGGGTGAAAGCAGCGCAACCACGGCATAGCCTAGGAGCAGCGCGAGCCCCAGCACGGCGAGCTTGCTCTGGAAGAAGAAGTAGAGGGTCCGTTTCATTTGGGCAAGTCGAGGGGCAGGTCGCCCTAGCGGGTCCCGCAGGATCAAGCCCAGGACAAGGAGCGCCGCCCCCAGAGCCGCCGCCCCGACGGCCGCTCCCTCCTCCGCGAGAGCGCTCGGGGTCGCGGGGACCTGGACGTTGGCCCGCACCGGGTCGCTGGCGGAGACGACGTACCATATCCCGGACCGACCCTGGAACTCCCCATGGTTGGACGGCCCGTTCAGCGTCAGGAGCGCGCTTCCCGTCCCCTGCGCGCATCGGAGCGATTGTTCGCTCCACGGACACTGGAAGACCTGGACACTGGTCGAGGTGTTGCCGTACTCGTAGCTGAGCGTGAAACTCTGAGTGGCGTTCGGGCCGGGGGCCACGAAGGGCAGTCCCACGGGCGCGCTCGGGACGATCGAATAGGGTACGGGGGTGGTCGTGTTATAGCCGGGGAAGACCCCTCCCGAACCCACCAGCGTCGCGGAACCGGGGTTCACGATGAAGAGGAGCGCGCTGACCACGGCGGCCAGCCACAGGAGCATCCCCAGGTAGACGAAGAAGGCCCTCATGCGCTGCTCTTCCCTCCGGTGCGCTCTAGGCCTACCCCAGCCGGACCCGAGGGTCCAAGATGCCGTAGACCACGTCCACGATGACGTTCGCGACCACAATGATGATCGTGAAGAGGACCGTGCTGGCGAAGATCGTGCTAATGTCGGGAGGAGGTAGGACCGAGTAGGCGAACATCGAACCCACCCCAAAGAGGCCGAACAAGGTCTCGGTCACCGCGAAGCCCCCCAAGAAGGCGGCGAAGGTCAATCCGAGGATCGTCACCGTGACGTTGAGCGAGTTCCGGCCCGCGTGATGCTTGACCACCTGTCGTTCCGGTACCCCCTTGGCGCGGGCTGTCCGGATGAAATCCAGGTTCATCACCTCAAGCATCGAGTTGCGGACGAACCGAAGCAGGGTGGCCACAGATCCGTAAGCGATCGTGAGCGCAGGAATGAGCAGGCGGAGGAAGTGGTCGCCGACCAGGTCCCAGTAGTAGTACTTTCCCCCGGGCATGCCGGGCGCGGGCGCGTGCGACGCGGCGAAGATGACCCCGTCCAACGTGGGTAACCCTGTAGGTTGTGTGCCCCAGAGAGGATTCGTAAAGTGGGGCTGTCCCGGCGGCATGAGGTTCGAGGTGCCGTTGGAGAAGTGCTGGTAGTAGCACTGGCTCAACGCCGGCGGCCAACTGCCGACGATCTGCTCGTACGCGCTGTTCTCGCAGGCGAAGGCGTTGTTCTGGTCGTAAGGGTTGGAGACGGTCAGGGCCGAGTAGAGCACCAGGATGATGAGCGCCCCTAGCAAGAAACTGGGAAGGGCGAAGCCACTGAAGGAGAAGACCCGTGTCCCTTGGTCCAAGGGTCGGTTCCGATGGACGGCGGACTTATTCCCGAGAGGGATGGCGATGGCCAGAATGAGCACGAGGGAGATGGCGGCGAGCTCGATGGTGTACGGAAGCCAGTTCGACACGAGGGTCATGACCGTACATCCCCCCTGTTGCTGCGAGATATTCATCGAAAAGCAGGGCTTCACCGGGGAGTTCGACGCCTGCACCATCCCACTATCGTTCGAAACGTAGCCCCACTGACCTGTGAACGTGTGGTAGAGGTAGCGGCCGTACTGGACAGGGGGTGTCTGGTCCAGACCGCAGATGCGGAGCTCATTGGCGTATTGCGGGGTGCCCGGAGGAGGATACCCCCCTCTGGGAGGAGGGATGCAGGCCGCGATACGCTGACTGACGGGAACCGCAGAGATGATGATGAACGTGATGGTGACGACCCCGATCAGGACGGGGATCATCAAGAGCAGGCGTCGAAGGAGGAAGACCCAGAGCTTCACGGTCGCACCTCGATCGGCCTCGGATGCCCTCGAACAGCCTCCAGGCTCTTCACCACCGTGCGAGACTTTCTCGAGGTATTTATGTATTGGCCACTTTGACCGAGAGAGGACGGTGTCGGGCCGACATTGCACCTCGAGATGGGCCTAACGGCGCTCGTTTCAAGTGCGGTCCCGCAGACCCGCACCAAGGACTCCCGGCTCCTATAGCAGCGGGAGGTTCCCGGTGACCCGGTCGATCTGTCCAGCCGTCCCGGGGCCGATCCCCAGGACCGTGCGGGTCCCTGGAGGCACCTCCGTGAGCCCCGCGTCCTCCACCACCACCGTCGGGATACCCATCGCCTCGGCCTTCTTTCGAAGCGCTTCGAGCTCGGCGATCGTCTCCACCTTGAGGGCGACCTTCTTCTGGCCCTGCTCGAGCCAGAGGCGGAACTCCCTTCGGCGCCGGACCTTTTCGTCCAGGGAGAGCATCACCGCCGCGTGCGCGACCTGGACGGCGGCCTTCCCCGCCGAGAGGCCAAGCTCGTGCCGAAGCACGAGGACCATTTTGACGCTGTCTCCGGATGCTCGGTCAGCCACGAAGCTCCTCCTCCCTCTCCTTCTCCATCCGACGGCGCTTATCCCCCAGCTCTTGGAGCTCCGCCTTAAGACGTTCGACATCCCCCGAAGCTCGACCGCTGCGTTGCGCCGTCCGAAGCTCCCGCCGCGCCTCCCGCTCCCGGCGTGAGAGCGCCTGGAATCGTTCGAGGAGCGGCTCTACGTCCTCCTCCCCAGGCAGCGGGGGCTCGACGAACGAGGGAGCCGGCGGGGGTTCCGCGCGGTACGCCCCGCGGATCCATCCGAGAGCCAAGAACCCGAGGGCGAAGGTGGCGAGGACCCCCTCCAAGACCGGGTCGGAGGGCGCCGCAGCGAAGGTCCCGGTGTTCCCGAGCACGAAGCCTACGACGAGGAAGATCGAGAGGCTGGCGACGAACCCCCCCGTGAGGAGCTCCAGCGCATCCATGGTGCCCCGCGGGCCCTTCCAGCGCTTCTCCGGCCAGAGGGCCTTCATCATCAGGTACCCCGGTGCGAAGAAGAAGAGGGCGAGCGCCCCCAGGGCAAAGATCGGGTTCACGGGGGGCACCATCCCGGGGTCGTTCCTCCGTTATCTCTTCGAGCCGCGGGTGGCGAGCGACCTCACGAGGGCTTGGGACCGCCACTCGCGGCGAGCTGCCGTTCCATGTGGCGCCGGAGCTTGCGGTTGGAGGCGATCCCGTGCGCGGCCCGTTTCGTCTGCTCATAGTACTTGAGCAGGGCTCGCACCTCCTGGGGCCGGTGGCCGCTCCCCCGAGCGATGCGCTGGACGCGGTCCCCCTTGATGAGCTGAGGGTTCGTCATCTCCTCTTTGGTCATCGAGTCCATGATGACCTTGAACGCGGCGAGCCGGGTCTGGGTCTCTTCGACCTGAGCGTCATCGATCTTCGCCTGCGCGAGGCCGGGGATGAGCGACTTGAGCTTCGTGAACGGCCCCATCTTCCCGAGCGAGTCCAACTGGACGTAGAACTCCTTGAGCGTGAACTTCCCCGTGAGGAGCGACTCCGCGGCCTTCTCCGCCTCTTCCTTCCCCTCCAGCGTCTCGAAGCGCTCGAGCAGGGTCTGGATGTCCCCCATCCCCAGGAGCTGAGAGACGAAGCGGGTCGGGTCGAACTTCTCTAGGTCCTCGGCGTGCTCCCCCACCCCCACGAACAGGATGGGCGCCCCGCTGCGCGCGACCGCCGAGAGCGCGCCACCCCCCTTGGCCGACCCATCGAGCTTCGTCAAGATGACCCCCGTGAGGCCCACCGCCTTGTGGAAGGCCTCCGCCGACCGGCCCGCGGACTGCCCCATGGCCGCGTCCAGGACGAGGAGGACCTCCTGGGGGTCGAAGGTCTTCTTGCAGCGCTGGATCTCGGCGACGAGCTCGGCGTCGAGGTTGGACCGACCGGCGGTGTCCAGGATCATCACGTCCGTGGCGGGGAACTTCTCCCGGCCCTGGGTGGCGATCACCTCGGCCCGCTTCTCCTCCCGGTTCGCGTAGAAGGAAGCGTTGACCTTCTTCGCAAGTTGTTCCAACTGGTCGATGGCCGCCGGACGATGGACATCGGCGGCGATGAGGGCGGCCCGGACGCCCTTCTTCTGGAAGAGCCGCGCGAGCTTCGCCGCGGTGGTCGTCTTTCCTTGCCCGAAAAGGCCTACCAGCATGATGCGACGCGGACGCATCTCGAAGACGCGGTCCTCGCCCATGATGCGACGGATCTCCTCATAGACGATCCGGACGAGGAAGTCCCGAAGGCTGGCCCCTGCCGGGGGCTTTTCCTCCTTGGCCCTCGTCTTGACCCGGGTCGTGAGCTCGAGCGCGAGCTGGACGTTCACGTCGGACTGCAGGAGGGCCCGCTGGATGTCGCGGGAGACCTCGGCCAGAAGCTCTTCGTCGACCGCCCCGCTCTTCGCGATCTTCGCGAGGACATTGCGGAGCGATTTGCCGAGAGAGTCCAGCACCATGGCTTCGACCTTGGGCCCCCGTCACGGCGGGGGATGCGTTAGAAACGAAGGGACGCCCCTTATCTCTTCTAGGTCGCCCAGGACACTGCCTTCTGGCACTCCGTGCCACACCAAGGCACGGCCTTCCAGGGGCCCGTTATACCTCCCCCCTCCGTGAATCAGATGATGACCGCCGGCACCGAGGCCGCCATCCCCCCCGCGGTCCCGGCGAAGACGCCCCCGAAGCTCAATCCGGTGCGTGTCCACGTCCCCGAGTCCCCCGTCGAGGAGCGGGTCCATAACTTCGAGGAGATCATCCATCCCTACACTCTAGAGGATGCGGTCCTCGAGGCCAAGCGCTGCATCCAGTGCCGTCGTCCTTGGTGCGTCGAGGCCTGCCCGATCTCCCAGGACTGCCGCGAGTACATCCTGAAACTTGCCGAGCGCGACTTCGACGGGGCGGCGCGGGTGACGCTCCGGGACGACCCGATGGCCACCACGCTCTGCAAGGTCTGCTACCATTACTGCGAGGACGCCTGCGTCGTGAAGAAGAAGGGGGTCCCCATCGCCATCCGGCAGCTCAAGCGCTCCTCGCTCGAGCTCGGGAAGAGCGATCTCGTCTACGTCGCGCAGAAGCCCAGGGACCAGCGGGTGGCGATCGTCGGCGGGGGCCCTGCCGGGGTCATGGCCGCCTGGGAGCTCGGCATCCGCGGCTACGGCGTCACGGTCTACGAACAGGAGGAGCTCTTGGGCGGGCTCGTCCTCTCCATCCCGAGCTACCGTGTCACCGACCGGGAGGTCCAGGAGGACCTTGCGCGCTTCCGCGACCTCGATGTGACCTTCGTGAAGAGCACCAAGGTCGGCGTTACGCTCCCTGCGGAGAAGCTCCTCGAACAGGGGTACGCTGCGGTCCTTCTGACCCTCGGGACCCCTCTCCATCGGAAGCTCAACATCCCTGGCGAGGACCTCCCGGGGGTCGTCCCGGCCCTCCGCATGCTCCTCGACCTGCACCACGGCCGACCCGCCAAAGTGGGGAAGCGGATCATGGTCATCGGGGGTGGGGACGTGGCGATGGATGCGATCCGCTCCTCGGTCCGTCTCTCGCAGGGGGGAGAGGTCACCTTGGTCTACCGCAGGACGGAGGAGGAGATGCCCGCGGACCGCGAGGAGCTCCTCGGCGCCAAGGAGGAGGGGGTCAAGTTCCTCTGGCAGAAAGCGCCGGTGCGGATCGTGGGGAGCGACCGCGTGGAGGGCCTCGTGGTCCAACGCGTGGAGCTAGGGCCTCCCGATGCCTCGGGACGCCGGGCCCCCGTTCTTGTCCCCGGCTCGGAGGAGACCCTTCCGTGCGACACGGTCATCGTCGCCGTTGGCCAGAGATCGGACACGACAGGGTTCGACAGCGACCTCGACCTCCGGGTCACCGCGCAGGGCTGGGTCGAGGGGAAGGGCCCTGACCTCATGACGGGGGTCGAAGGGGTGTTCGCGGCGGGAGGGAAGTCCGTGGTCTACGCGATGGCGGCGGGCATGCGCGCAGCCGAAGCGATCGACGGCTACCTTCGGAAGAAGAAGGGAGAAGCCCCCGCCCCGCGGCCAGATCCCTTCGGCGGGTCGACGCCGTTCCACCTTCCCGCGGGATACGCGAAGGCGAACTGGAACCCGAACCCCACGTACGGGAAGGCCTAGCCGGCAGGCTACCGTGGAGGGGCAGATAGTGGCCCCACGCGGCCTTATCTTGGGAGACGTTCCTCCCCTATGGCGATGGTTGAACGGGAAGGGGGTTCCCCGCGAGTGCGAGGACCCTTCCGTGCGCTTCTGCGGAACATGAGGCTCTCTCCCAGGGCCGTCGTGGTCTTCGTGGCGCTCGCCTCGCTGGTCGTTTCGACCTGGGCGCTCACTCCCTACCTACCCGTTTCCGCCGCGAGCGGGACCTTGGACGAGCTCGCCTCCTCCCATGGAGTGCTGCCCTCCTGGCAAGCCGCGCGCGCGATGCACCTCTCCGTGACCGACCCCCTGGGACTCCTGGGGTACGACGCCGCCACCGTGGAGGGGCTCTCCAACGAGCGGGCCCTGGCGTCGAGCACCCCCGAGACCCTCGGGATCGCGCTCATCCCCCGCGACCCCGCGGGACTGCAGCAACTGGACCTCGCGGTGAACGAGCCGGGCAGTCCCCTTCTCGGTCACTATCTCACCCCACAGCAGTACCAGGAGCGATTCGCGCCCACGGTCGCCGCGGAGCAGCAGGTGGAACAGATCCTCCGCGCTGGCGGGTTCACGGTCACCTACGCTTCCGCGGACCGCAGCTTCGTCCAGGTCGAGGGGACCGCGGGGGCAGCGAACGCGCTGTTCTCGACCGAGCTGGTGGCGGGAACGTACCAGGGCCGCTCGGAGGTCGTCCCTTCGACCGCCCCGACGCTCCCTTCGTCGCTCTCCCCCTACGTCCTCTCCGTGACCGGGCTTGAGGTGAACGTCGCGCCGTTCTCCTTCGCTCCGCTCTGGTCGCACGCGATCACCCCCTCCTCCAGCTCGACGTGTCTGCTCACGTGCAGCACGATCTACCCTGACTGGACCCACTTCATGTACGACCTCGACAAGCTCTACAACAACACCGCGAGCGCGGGGCCCCACTTCGCCCAGACCTCGACGATCGGGATCCTCCTCTGGGGTGGTAGCTACGGGGGCTTCTCTCCCAACGACATCCAGCAGTACGCGCAGGGGCTCTACTGGGGGCCCCCCTTCACCTACACCCCCTATCCCATCGACGGAGCCGCGCCCCCGGGGCCGAACGCCCCCAGCGACCCGAGCCTGGCCCCCATGGAGCTCACGCTGGACATGGAGTGGTCCGAATCCCAGGCCCCCGGCGCTTCGCTCGATGTCGTCTATGTGCCGGAAGGAACCGCGGCAAACAACTACTCCCCGAACCCGGTGGAGCTCGAGCATGGGATCGCGGTCCTCGTGAACCTCTCGGGGCTCACGGTGATCACGCAATCCTTCGGCGCTCCCGAGGGGGACCAGGCGTTCCAGAGCTTCTTCGACGCCGAGTTCGTCCACGCGGGCGCTCTCGGGATCTCGGTCTTCGCCGCTTCCGGGGACGATGGCGGATCTACCGGCTCCATCTCGAACGGATGCACCCAGAACCCCCAGGTGGACTATCCTGCGGCTTCTCCGTACGCGACCGCGGTGGGCGGCACGGCCCCTACGGTGAACGCGAGCGGAGGGGGCGGTCCATCGGGGACCGTCGGGGTCGACACCGAATCCGCCTGGCAGTTCAGCGGCGGCGGCTACTCCACCTCCTACGGGCTCCCCCCGTGGCAGCGCGGCGGGAGCGCGTACGCGACCATCATGACCGCCACGTCGAACGCGGGCGCGCGGGGGGTACCGGACGTGGCAGGCCCGGCGGCCGACAATGCCTTCGTCTACAACGGGGCCCTCCAGGGAGGGGAGGGCACGAGCTTCGCCTCCCCCTTCTGGGCCGGGCTCACGGCGGAGATGGTCGCGGTCCGCGGCGGGGCGCTCCTGGGCTGGCTCAACCCGAGGCTCTACGCGCTGGGGGCGGCGCAGGACCAGGGGTCGCTCACCCCCGCTCCGTACCGCGAGATCCTTCAGGGCCAGAACCCCGGCATGGCGGCGAGCTGTCTCTACTATGCCCAGCCCGGGTGGGACGCGGTGACCGGGTACGGGGCGCCGAAGGACGCGTTCAACCTCTACGCCGACCTGGTCGCGAACTACATCGACCTCAACATCACCTTCAACCCGGATACGGCCTCCCCCGGGAGCACGGTCACCGTCCGGGTCGCCGCGACGAACAGCACGAACGGACAGCCGTTCACCTCCGGGACGATCGACCTCAGGATCTTCTCGCTCCCCCAGACCCTCAAGTCGACGCCGCTGCTCACCGAGACCCAGGTCGCTCTGAACTCCCAGGGGACGGGGAGCTTCTCGTACTCGATCGACCTGTTCTACAAGTACGGGCATCTGCTCGCGCAGGCCGAGATCTTCAGCGCTCACTCCGTGGGGAGCACTTCGAGCATCCTCACGGTGACGCTCCTGGGTTCGTGGTACCAGGCGATCCAACCCCTGCTGGCCCCTCCGTGGAACTACCTGTTCTTCGCGTTGATCATGGGTCTCGCGACGGCCCTGGGCTGGGTGCTCGGGCTGAGGGCGCCCAGGCCGATCGGGAGCCCCTCGCCCCTTCGGCGATTGCTTCCCGTCCGCCGGAGGGCCCCGGTGCGAGGTCCGACCCCGGGACCGCCGGTTCCGGTGTCCTATGCAGGAGGTCTAGGAGGACCGAGGAGGCCGTCCGTCGCTGCGCGACCGGGCCCTGGCGGCCCCCCGAGGCGCGGCCCCGGCCAACGACCCGCCACCCCGCGCCCATCGGGAGGACCTGCGACCGCGGCGCAGCGAGCGAGGCCGCCGACCGCGCCAAGCGGCGCACCGACAGGGGCGCCTCGCTCCATGGAGCGGCCTGCCCCAGGGACGGAAGCGCAGGTCGCCCCCGGGGTGACGATGGTCGTCCCCCCGAAACCCTCGCCCGCGCCGCCATCACCGGTCGAGACGTCCTCCGAGACACCCCCCGCTCCTTCTCCTACCGCGGCTTCCGACGCGCCTGCCGTTCCGTTGCCGGAGGATGCCACAGCGCCGCCTCCCGCGGCGACCGAGGGCTCCGCCGGGACCGCGACCGCCACGCCGCCCGAGGTCCCGCCCGAGGCGGTCGCCTCCGAGGCCGAGACCTCTCCACTTCCCCAAACCCGTGAGCGTGCTCCCGAGGAGGCAGGGGCAGCACGCCCTCCTCCAGAGAGCGGGCCGGTTGCGGAGGGCGTAGCGGCGTCCGAATCGACGGCACCCGCCGCGCCTACCGAGGAGGAAATGGCCGCGAGCCTGGCCTCGATGCAAGCCCAGGCTCAGGACGAGGCTGCCCCCGCGCCATCGGCCGCACCCGAGGAGGCGGCTCCTGCCGCGGAACCCCGCGAGGCCTCCTCTCTGCCGAGCCCCGAGGTTCCCGAAACGCCTCCGTCGGAGCCCCCCAGCGAGCCCGCGCCCGCGCCGCCCGTGGCTCCCGCGGTGCCGACGGAGCCCCTTCCTCCCACGCTCCCCGAGCCCGAGGTCGCTCCGCCGCCTCCACCTGCACCCCTCCAGATCTCCCCCGAGGCCGCGCCGGCACCCCGAAGGCCGCGGGTCCGCAAGGTCCAACGTCCGGTGGTGGCGGCGGCAGCCCCTCCCGCCCCCGTGGTCCCTGCGGTCTCCCGCCCTCCTCCGTCGCCCGCGCCACCCGTCGCGGTGCCCGCCTCCGTCGTGAAGGCCCCCCGCGAGGGGCTCGTCGCGAGGGTCGAGGGGGATGTCGAGAAGCTCGAGAAAAAGGTCTCCCGCGCCGTGCGACGTCCCAAGGCGACGTGTCCCCGTTGCGGCAAGGGGGTCTCCGCCAGCGCCAAGAGCTGCCCGAGCTGCCATGCCCCGCTCGGGGGGTAGGCCCCGGCGGGCGGCCCACGTTTCATGCGGTGTTCCCAGCGTGGACTCGGGCGCCTCCCTATCCGACCCACGACGGTATCACGTTCCTCCGGGCGGTCTCGCGTCGCCGCGGGGGTGGGGGCACTGGTCGTCCTCACGGTCCTGGGGCTCGCGGGCCTCGCTGCCCCGCACCCCGCCACGTCGCTCCATGCCACCTCCGCGGCCTCTTCGTCCAGCCCCACGGGCGCCGCCTCCTCCCTCTCCTTCCCCTACCAGCCGCTCCCGCAAGCGGTGAGCTCGTCCTATCGAAGCGGCCCGGGCGCGTTCTCGACGAGCCCGCCTCCGCTCCTGCCGCGGCAGTTCCGTAGCTCGTACGGCGTGGACGCCTTGTTGAACGCGAGCGGGGTCTCGAGGTTCCCGGTCAACGAGACGATCGCGGTCGTCGCGTGGGGGTATGGCTACGACCCCTCCGACCTCTCCACCTTCTTTGGCACCTACTACCCCTCGAACTTTCCCGTTCCGAAGGTGATCCCGGTCCCTATCGACGGGGCACCGCCGCCGGGGGTCAATGCCCCGAACGATCCCTCGGGCGGTTCGCAGGAGCTCACCATCGACATCGAGTGGGCCTCCTCGATGGCCCCCGGGGCGACGATCTACGCCATCTACGCCCCGCCGACGAACAGCACCCCCTACAGCCCCACCGACGCGGCCATCGAGGACGCGCTGCACTACGCCGTCGCGATGGGGAACCTTACGGCGCTCTCGATGTCGTTCGGAGAGGCCCAAGGCTCGGACCCGTCGCTCGAGAGCGCGATGAACACGGACTTCGCTTCGCTCATCAAGAACGGGACGACGGTCCTCTCCTCCTCGGGGGACGACGGGGGCTCTCCCAACTCTCCGCTCTCGGGCCCGTGCTCGCGGGGGCCCGGGGTCGACTTCCCCGCCGCGAGCCCGTACGTCCTCGCGGTGGGGGGCACGGATGCCACGGGAGGGGGGACCGAAACGACGTGGGTGTTCAGCGGTGGAGGCTCGGCCTCGAGCTCGGCCAACGACCCCGCTCCCAGCTGGCAGACGATGGGCAGTGCGGGAAGCCTCGCCGCCCGCACGGGGACCCGCGGGGTCCCCGACGTCAGTGCGAACGCGAACGACAGCGGCTTCTACTTCAATTCCCGCCTCTCGGCCGGGATGGGGACCAGCTTCTCCTCGCCCCTCTGGGCCGGGGTCGTCGCCGACCTGGCGAGCGCCGACCATGCGACCTTCGGTCTGCTCGACAGCAAGCTCTACGCCTTGGGGGCGATCCGTGAAGCGACCGGGATCGGCCTCGCGCCCTTTACCGACATCACGCACGGGGCGAACTGCTACGAGCCCGCCCGACCGGGATGGGACCCCGTGACCGGTTGGGGGACCCCCAACGCCTTGGCGCTCGCCCAGCTCCTGCAGGGGACGACCTTCACCCAGCTCGGGCTCTCCTTCCAGCCCTCCCAGGGCGTCTCCGCGGGGGCCACGGTCACCGCATCGGTCACGGACCCGACCGGGGCCCCAGCCGCGCTCGCAGGGCGGCCCCTGACGGTGAGCCTCCTCGACCCCTCGAACGATTCGTGGGCCCTCCGGATCTCGGGCATCCTACCCGCTGCGGGCGCGGTCCCCTGGACCGGGACGTTCGCCTTCCCTTCCGGGCTCACGGGGAGATGGACGAACGCGACCGTGGTCGTCGAGAACGGGTCGAACTGGGGCGTCGCGAGCGCGGCGTTCGCGCCACCGCCGCGCGGAGCGCCCCCGGGGCCTTCCGTCTGGGAGCTCCTGATCGACTACCAGCTCCCGCTGCTCGCCGGGTTCATGATCCTCCTCCTCGCGTTCCGCTTCCTGGGCGACCGGCACCGCTCCATCCTGAAGGGCCCTTCTCCCCGGGAGCTGTCGGGCGAAGCGTGCCCGCCCCCCGCGAAGGGAGACGCGGGGCGGACCCCCGCTTCGAGCCCCGGCCCCGCCTCGGTCTCCGCCCCACCCACGGCCAGGTACGGCGAGGTGCTGACGCCCTTCTGCTGGAAGTGCGGGACGACGCTCAAAGGTAACGAGGCGCGGTGTCCGTCGTGCGGCACGCAGTTCTCTTGAACGCTCCCTGTTGAACGCACGTGCGTGCATTCCCCTTATCTTCCGGCACCCTCCTCTCCCGCGCCGTGGCCGCGCCCGAGCCCGGGTCGCCGTCGGTGGGCGACCTCACCCTGACCCTCTCCCCGCCCGAGGTCCGCCTGCTGAAGGTGCTGAAGAGCTCGCCCTCGGGCAAGGCCGTCCCGGAGGAGGAGGTCGCGCAGAGGTCCGAGCTCTCTCCCGACGCCACGCGTGGCGGGCTGGAGCGGTTGCGGAGCAAGAGGCTGACCGTTCTCGAGGAAAGGAGCGAGGAGCGGTGGACCCTGACGTCGCTTGGGAACTCGGTGGTCAAGGACGGGCTGCCGGAACGTCGCGTGCTGACCGTGCTCGCGGCGAAGGGGCCGCTCGCCCCCTCGGAGATCCCGGACGCGGCCCTCCCCGTCGCGATCCGCCCCGAGGAGGTCACGATCGCCATCGGTCCGCTGCGGCGCCAAGGTCGTATCGTCATGGGCGAGAAGCTCTCGGTCGTTATCGAGTATCTGGGAAACGCTCTCGAACTCGAGGGAGCCCTTCAGACCCTTGCGGCGGGCGGCACCGTCTCCGAGGACAAGGTCCTCAAGGAGCTCGCACGGCGAGGGGTCCTTTCGAGGTCCCCCGAACGCCACCGGGCATGGAAGCTCTCCCCCGAAGGGCTCGCGCTCCCGCTGGAGGAGACCTCGACGAGCCTCGGCGCCATCACCCCCTCGTTGCTCAAGAGCCGGGCCTGGGCGAAGGGCTCGTTCCGTCCGTACGACGTGCGGGCCCAGGTGCCTCACCTGGGCGGGTCGCGCCGCCACCTCTACCGGGAGTGGCTTCGACAGGTGGAGGAGGTCCTGGTGGGGCTCGGGTTCGAGGAGTTCCGGGGCCCTCTCGTGGAGCTCGAGTTCTACAACAACGACCTGCTCTTCATGCCTCAGGAGCACCCCGCTCGCTCGATGCACGACATGTTCTTCGTCGAGGGGGTGGAGGGGCATGGACTCCCGCCTCGCCTCCTGCGTTCGGTCGCGGCGGTGCACGAGGGTCGGGCCCTCCCTCGCCAGGGCGCGCCCCTCTCCTCGGGCTGGCAGACCCCTTATGGGGAGGAGGTGGCGCGACGAGTGGTCCTGAGGAGCCAGACCACCGCGGCGACGATGCGCTACCTCGCTTCCCATCCGAAGCCCCCCTTCCGCATGTACTCGCTCGACGCGGTCTTCCGCTACGACCAATTGGACGCGACGCACCTGATCCAGTTCGACCAGTGCGAGGGGGCCGTGGGGAAGAGCGGGCTCACCTTCCGCCACTTGCTCGGGTTGCTGACGCAGTTCGCGAAAGCGCTCGGGATCCCGGAGGTCAAGTTCCAGCCGACCTACTTCCCGTTCACGGAGCCCTCGGTCCAGGGGTTCGTTCGACATCCCACGCTGGGCTGGGTGGAGATGATGCCGGGAGGCATGTTCCGCCCGGAGGTGCTGAGGCCGCTCGGCATCAAGGTCCCCGTTGCCGCCTGGGGGATCGGGATCGGCCGGCTCGCCATGGTGGCGCTAGGGCTCAGCGACATCCGCGACCTTTTCATGGACGACCTTCCCCGCCTGTCCAAGGCGAGGGTGTGACGCGGGCGGGTCAGGTCCATGCCACGTTCCACTCTCTCGACCGAGCGGTTGTTCGGTCTCCTGGGTCAGCAGCTCTCGGAGTCCGAGCTTCGCGAGACCCTTTTCCGCACGAAGGTCGAGATCGAGTCGCTTAAGGACGGGCTGGTCGAGGTCGAGGTCAACGCCGACCGCCTGGACCTTCTCGACGAGGGAGGGCTCGCGCTCGAGCTCCAGGGCGCGATGGGAAAGGCGACGGGGCCGGTCCTCCGCGTGGATGGGGAAGCGCTCCCCGGGGTCGAGGCGCGGGTGAACGCCTCGGTGGCCCCGCTGCGACCCGAGCTCTCGATGGCGGTGGTCGAAGCTCCCCCAGGGAAGGCCCTGGACGAAGGGCTCCTCGAGGAGCTCGTTCGCTACCAGGAACTCCTCCATGCGACGCTCGGTCGGCTCCGTCAGGCGGCGAGCATCGGGCTCTACCCGATCGAGAAGCTTCGCCCTCCGTTCCACTATGCGATGGAGCCCCTGGGCCAGGTCCGCTTCGTGCCTCTCGGGGGAACCACGGAGGTCTCCGGAGAGGCGTTCTATCCGGAGCACGCGATGGCCCGGGAGTTCGGGGTCCTTGGGCGGCGGGAGGACCTGGCCCTCACCTTGAGGGACGACGCGCGCACGGTCCTCTCGCTTCCTCCGGTCCTGAATGCGGCGGGGGCGGGCGAGGTCCGACCCGGCGACCGGCGCGTCCTCATCGAAGCGACCGGGACACGTGCCGCGCGCACGCGGGAGATGGTGGGATACATGCTGCTGCCCTTCGCCGCCCGCGGCTGGTCCGTCCATCCGGTCCCTGTGCACCGTCCCAGCGGAATGTCTGACGGGACCGAGGTCGTCCGACCTCGCAAGGTGCAGGTCCAACCGACGCTCATCTCTCGTCTCCTAGGCTCGCGTCTCTCCTCCGGAGAGGTAGAGGACGCGCTGCAGAAGTCGCGTCTCGGGGTCGAACGCGTCTCCGGGAGCCTGCTCGCGCTGGTCCCTCCATGGCGCGCGGACATCCTGGCGCCGGTGGACCTCGCGGAGGAAGTGGCGATCGCTCGAGGGTACGGAAGCTTCGCTCCAATCCTCCCTCCCGCGGTGACCATGGGGCGTCGGCGTCCCGAGCGACGGTACGAATCGCGGTTGGCGGAGGTCCTCCTAGGGATGGGATATCAGGAGCTCCACACACCCGTGCTCCTCTCCCAGTCCTCCGTCGAGCGGGTCTGCGCTCCAGGAGAGGCGCTCTTCCTGCGCAACCCCATCTCCTCGGAGCTCACCCATCTGCGTCCGGTCCTCCGTGCAAGCCTGCTGGATGCCCTCGGACGGAACACGGGGTCGGGATACCCGCAGAAGATCTTCGAGATCGGTCCGGTCATCGTCCGGGACCCGGAGGGCGAGACGGGGACCCGCACCGAGACCCATCTCGCGCTGGCCGACGCGGGGGAGGGCGCAGGGTTCGCCCTCGCCGCCGGGGTGGCCGAGCGGCTCTTCGAGGTCCTGGGTTTCAACTCGCCCCGCGAGCCGGCCGAGGCAAGCGGTACGGTCCCGGGTCGCGTCGCGAAGCTGCGGATAGCCGGGGAGAGGGTCGCCCTGGCGGGGGAAGTGCACCCCGGGGTCCTGGCCGACCTCCACGTGCCGATGCCCGTGAGCTGGGTCGAGGTGGAATTGACGCGCCTGGAGCAGCTCCGCGGTGTTCTCCCGACTCCCGGCGCGTAGGGTGCGGGCCGTGCGGCGGGCATCTTCAGGGGGTTGGTGCACGCGAGTCCCTCCTGGACCTCCCTCGCGCCCTTTCCTCGGTCCGCGAAGATTCCCTTCACGGATCCTTCTAGCTCTCCCGTCCACCTGGATCTGGCCCGGTTCGGATGGAACGGGCGTAGGCGACCTGGAGTCGTCTCCCCCCTCGGACCTGCTCCGTGCGGAGGCGACGGGTCGCCATGCGTGACGCGGGCATGGAAGCCCTATGGACACCATGCGCTACCTAGGGAATTGGAAATGCTCATTTTTTTGGAGAAACCACCGAGGCCGTGGCGGCACCGTCGAAGGTCTCGAAGGGGAATCTGACCGTCGTTCCGAAGGACGTTCGTGCGGCCACGGGCATCCACGAGGGTGACATCCTAACTTGGAAGCTGGAGGATGGGAAACTCTTGGTAGAACGACGGCGACCACGGACGCTGAACGACATCATCGGTATCGCCCCGCACGGGGGCGATGCTGTCGAGCCCAAGCGAGCAGTTCAGAGGACAGGCCACGCCCTTCGGTGACACATCCTATTTCATTGCCCCGACGGACCCAAGGGATCAGTGGCGCTCCAGGGCGGTCAAGGTCGCTGAGAGGGACCGGGGGAGGCTCAAGGTAACAGAGTTGGTCATGTCGGAGTCGATCACTACGGTCGGAGCGCACTGTGGGGCGAAGCCTGCCCGTCAGCTGTACGAGTTCTTCTTGGATTCCACGGAGATTCTGTACACCACCCCCGACGTCTTCGACGAAGCCATGGACGATCACACGAGATTCGACGGGGCCCTCTCGGTTTCGGATGGTGTAACCGTCGTTGGAATGGCACGGTCGAAAGACCTCTACGTCGTCTCGTTTGGTTCTGACTTCGATAAGGTTCGGGGGATCCATCGGACCTCCTGAACCTCGCGCCCTCTCCTCGCTCGGTGAGGACGCTCCTCACGGATCCAGAATCCATCGCTCCGACCAGCGAGACTTCCGAATCGAGGCGTGAGGGATCATGCTTGGGAGGAAAGGTAGCGCCCATCCGGAGGATGTAGACTGTGGAGGTCGACGTAAACGGTCTCGTGCGGTCCGAAGATGATGAACACCACTTCCATCCCATCCATGGCATACATCGCTCGCCACTCCTTGCCCCTGCACAGCGCCCAGACGTTCTGGTATCCCCAGAGTTGATGGATGTTCACCGTGGGAGTCCGGGTCCGAGGATCCTGAGCAAGGACGTCGAAACGGTCGTTGAAGTAGTTCCGCACGACTCGAGGCAAGCGGTCGAAGCTCTGCCCCGCGATGGGCCGGGCGAACCGCACCCGAGACATCAGCGAGACCGCTTCGGTGCGGTCAGTCCTCGTGACTGGCGGAACTCCTCCAGAGACTCCTGGGGGAGAGCGAGGGCCCATTGGAGATCCCGACGGAAGTAGTCCGGCGGGATCTCGTCCATGAACTCCTCGATCACCTCAGCGGGGGTCTTTCCGGCGATCTGGTAATCGAGGAGGCGTCGCCGAACGGAAACCGGGAGGCTGATGGTCGTTGGGCGCTCGCTGGAGGTGGGCATGGGGAACTCATGAAGTGCATGAGATATATGGCTTACATGAGGCGCTTCAAAGAGCTTGTGGCGCCCTCTCCCCCGTCCGTGAGGAGGCTCCTCACGAATCCCCGTTTCGGCCATTGCCCCCGACCTACGGCCCGGAGGTGGAGGCCCGTGCCACGCATCGGATCTCTTTCCTGCGGCGCCCCCGGCCATGGGCCCTTCGTCCTCCCGGGACCGTCTCACACGTTGCGAACCACGGGGGGTCTCTCGCCGCGAGGCACCCTTCCGTGCAGCGGAGGGAAGTAATGCTTATTAGTAAGACTTCCATCCTAACGCCGGGTTACCATGAGTGCGGTTGGGGTCGGGTCCGTCACCACCAAGGGGCAGGTGACGATCCCCAAGGAGATTCGGGATGCGCTGGACCTTCACCCGGGGGACAAGGTCGTTTTCGACCTCGAGGGACGCGCTGCCCGGGTCCAGAAGGTCGGCGAGGAGAAGCTGAGCGACATCCTTGCCCGGATGGGACCCCTGGGTGAAGACGCGGTATCCTTCCAGAGGAGGCTGAGACATGAGTGGAATCAGCGCTCTCCTTGACACGAACGTGTTCATCGCCGCCCGGAGTCCTGATGAGCGGCACTACCTGACGAGCAAGGCCGTGCTCGACGGTGCGGACGAGGGCCGGTTCACCGCGGTCATCTCGACGGTGACCCTGATCGAGGTTGGCGTGGGGTACCTGAGGGCGGGCACCGCCGAGTTGCGGAAGCAGTTCATGCATCATGTCCAGACCTCACCCAACTTCCGGGTCGTACCGGTCGATGTCGCGGTGGCGGATGCAGCGGCCATCGTTCGCCACGAGTCGTCCCTCAAGCTGCCCGATGCTGTCCTGGTGGCTACCGCGAGACAGGAACAGGCGAGCTGGCTCGTGACCCACGACGACCGGATCTCCAAGCTCGTGAAGAATCCAGGCGTGATCTCGACCGACCGGTTCCTGAGAGAGATCTCATCCCACCCCCGGTGAACGAGCGGCTGAAGCAGTTCCAAGGAGAGCCATGGGGACCCCAGCGCCCGCTCCTCTCTACGCGACGAGCAGTCGCGTAGTCCGATTCGGCTGCACTCCGCTACGACCATGGCGGGGCCAAGGTCGAGGTCAGCCCTCCGAGACAGCCCCCCTTCAGGGGACGCCCCGAGTGGGCAGGACGTCCAGTCGAGGGCGGGCGGGTGCCCGGGTGCACCGGTGGCAAGTGTTGGGCCTGGGGCTCGCTGGCGGTGAGGCACGTCTACGGTGGGGACGCGAACTACGAACTCGCCCCGTCCTACCACAGGTGCCGGCGGCGCGACCATGCCTCCCCTCGTCCCAGCCGGACCGGAGCGCCATCCCGAAGGCCGCGCGAGAAACGATGCGCGAGCACGACACGCTTCTCGCGGAGCGGGACCGGGCTCGGGACGGGAGGTTCCTGATCTTCAGCACCGACCTCTCCCTGAACGGCTCGGAGATGTACGAGACCTACTTCGCGAGTGACGGGATCGAGAAGGTCTTCCGAACGGGCAAGGGCGAGCTTCACCTGGAGCCCATCCGAAAGCAACGGTTGGACCGGATGTACGCGAGCGCCACGATCCTCTTCACGGCGTGGCTGCTCTGGAGCTGGACGGAGCGGACCCTGAAGCGGAAACTCCCGAAGATGAGCCTCGCCGAGGCGCTGAGGCTCCTCGAAAAAGAGCCACGGGTGAGGACAGGCGCGGGAAAATCGGTCCGGGAAGGGGTTCCCCGCCTCTCGGGCAAGCAGGACGAGGTCCTCACCGCCGTCGGGGCGACACGCTACCTGCCTGTGGTGTAAGGCTCACGGAACCCAGGACTGGAGAAGATACTCGGCCGGCCTCAGATTGGGATTCCGAGAGAGTTCCCGTACAACCCCTCCTCGAGGGAACGTCGAGGCTCCGTCCTCTTGTTCGGGGGTTCACCTGCCACCAACCTGACCCGCTAGCAACCCGCTCCCCGGGCGCGGTCCAGAGCTCGTCAGGTCTTTGAGCTCCGGGGACGATGAGGGTTCCTTGACAGTGGACGTCCAAGCCACGGTGCGACTACGCAACGAGCCACCCTTCGTGGGTCGCCGGGCCGAGCAGTCCGAGCTCTCCTCGTCCCTGGCTCGCTTGCGGGAGGGACGGGGAGGTGCCTGGAGAATCACCGGTCCCGAGGGGATCGGAAAGAGTCGGCTCGCACGGTGGCTCGCGGACCAGGCCCTCCAGGACCACCTTGACGTCCGATGGGCCCACGGGCTCAGCGAAGGGGGCGTCCCGTTCTTCCTCTTCGAACAGCTCCTCCGCGACCCGGCGGATGACCACCACGACCTCGCATCCATCCCCATGCCTCCGTCGCTCGCGAAGTACTCCCTGGCCCCCGCAGCTCGAATGATGGCCTACCTGGACCGGCTGGACATCCTGGCGAGAAAGGGCGCGGCCCTCCTCATCCTGGACGATCTTCAGTGGGCGGACGACGCATCCGTACGCGCGCTCCAGTTCCTGGTGAGGAACTCTCGCGACCGCCCAGTCCTTTGGGTCGCTTGCGAACGGTCGGACCCCGACACGACGGCCCCCACCCGCCTCGGTGAGGTCTTCCAGCGCTTGGAGACCGAGGGAGCCCTCTCCCAGCTCCGACTGAGGGGCATGAGCCCTGAGGAGCTCAGCGAAGTGCTCCGGGGGGTAACCCAACCCCCGCTCGATCTCGAAGCGGGGGATGGCGGGTTCCGACGGTTCCTTCTCAAGACTGCCGGGAACCCGCATTTCGCTCTCGCCGCCCTCCGGCTGATGTACGACCAGGGGCGCCTTCGCCCCGAAGAGGGTCGTATCGTCGTGGAGGCCCCGCCCCGCCCCGAAGCCCAGGACGGGGCCTCCTGGCCGGAGACGCTCCGTCAGGCCACCGAGGGACGTCTTGCCCTTCTCGGGCCCGAGGAGCTCCGCTTCCTCTCCATCGCCGCCCTCCTGGGAAAGGATTTCGAGCTGACCCCGTTGCAGGAGGTATCAGAACCCTCGCGTGAGGCGCTCCGCCACCGGGCACGGGGCCTCGAAACGCTGCACGGTCTCATCCGCCCCGTGTTCGGAGGGCGGGACCGGTGGACCTTCACAGAGGGCATGGCGGCGGACCTCGCCCTTGGGAAGCTCCCGACGGAGCTCCGGCGTTCGGCGGCGAGGAAGCTAGGGGACTGGTGGGCCGAGCACCGTCCCGAGGATGTCGAGCAGGTCGCCCGCCTCTACCACGACGCGGGGGACGGGAGCCTGGCGGCCCCCTGGATCACCAAGGCGATCGACCGGGCGGCCTTGGAGGAATCCGCGGAGCCGGTGGAACGCTACGTCCAGTGGGCTCGGGACCTGGGGTCCTCGGACCCCGCCGCCACGGCCTCACGCGGCCTGGAGGAAGTGCGTGTCGCACGCTCGCTCCGGCGATTCGGGGCGAACGCTCCGGCCCTCCGGATCCTGAGGTCCATCCCCGGAGAGGGACTCCCCCTGGGGGTGGCGCGGGAACGCGACCTCGCGGTGATCGACGTGCTTACGGACCTCGACCCCCGGGAGGCCCACGACCGGCTGCGCCAGCTGGAACAGCTGGTCGATGCCACCCCAACGACGGAGGTCCCCCCGCTGTTCCATGCGCGCCTATGCGGGACCCGAGCCTACCTCGCCCGGGTGACGGGGGCCTTCCCGGAAGGGCTCGCCGCGGCCGAGAAGGCCCTCACGTACCTCGACGCGAGCATGGACCCTCGCGAGCGTGCCCGCGCCCTCTACGAGGCTGGCTGGTGTGCCCTCGAGCTCGAGAAATGGGACCTCGCGACGCACTACTTCGAGAGGAACCTCGAGGTCGGGCGGAGCGCAAACCTGCTCCGCAGCCAGGCCAGCGCACTCGGGGGGCTGGGCGGGGTCGCCTTTCTGATGGGAAAGGTCCGCGAGGCCCGCGAGCACTTCGAGTCCGCCGTGCGCCTCCAACGAGAGGGAGGAGAGCTCTCCCGCATCGTCCCCCTCCTGCTCAACCTCTCCGAGGTGGCGGTCGCGGAAGGGGACCTGCGCCGGGCCTGGGGACACCACGAGGAGGCCAGCCGCCTCGCCGACCGGTTCGACCTACCGCGATGGCGCGCCTCTGCCGCCGGCCAGCGAGGGCTCCTCCTCCTGCGTGAGCGTCGGTGGGAAGAGGCCCAGCGGGCCTTGGAGCTCGGGAGGGAGCTGACCCGGCCGCTGGGGGCTCGGATGTACCTGGAGGAGGTGGAGATCGGGTTGGCCTGGGCGCGTGGAGAGCGGGGCGACCCGCAGGGGGCGATGGCCACCCTCGACCCGCTGGAGCGCGGCCCGCCCCCGCTCGCGGCACAGCACGCCGACTTCTTCTACGAGGTGCGCGGACGCCTGAAGGCCATGCTCAGTGACCCCAGCGGCGCACGCGCCGACCTGGACCAAGCCCTCGGTCGCGCCGGTCCGAGTCTCGTGCGTCGGGCCCACATCCTCGGCGACCTCTCGGCCTGGGAGGTCGACCACGGTGACGCGGAGCACGCCCTCGAACTGAGGGCCCAGGCGGACGACCTCTACCACCGCTCCGGGGTCGACCCGGAGAAGGCCAGGGTGGTCAACGAGGTGTTCGTGGGATCGGCCACGGCGCCAACGCCCTCGAAGAGATGATAGGCCGGACACCGCTCAAGGGCACTCACGGTGCACCCGATCACCGGGCAGAGCGGGAGGACCCCCCGAATGGTTCATGAGGTCGTCTTCGCCTTAGCGCACCATGCCTCGCCACCCAGCGTCTCGGCCTCCCCGTTCCCCCGAGGAGGCGCGTTGGCGAAAGGAGGTGGAGGAAAAGCTCCCTCCGGACGAGAGGTCCCGCGGAGACCCGCCCGCCCTCGGGCTTCCGGAGGAGGACGAGGCGCACCGGTACGAGGCCCATCTCGGCTTCCCCGGGCGCCCGCCCTTCACGCGCGGCGTGCAACCGACGATGTACCGGGGCCGTCTCTGGACGATGAGGCAGTACTCCGGGTTCGGGACCGCGGAGGAGACCAACGCGCGGTTCCGCGACCTGCTCGCGCACGGTCAGACCGGCCTCTCGGTGGCCTTCGACCTCCCGACACAGATCGGTTACGACCCGGACCATCCCCGGTCGAAAGGGGAAGTGGGGCGCTGTGGCGTCTCCATCTCGACGCTGAGGGACATGGAGTCCCTCTTCCACGACATCCCCCTCGACAAAGCCACGGTCTCGATGACCATCAACGCCACCGCGACCATCCTCCTGGGGCTCCTGGTGAACGTCGCCGAGGCCCACGGCGTGTCCCGCGCTCGACTGGGAGGGACCGTCCAGAACGATGTCCTCAAGGAGTACGCCGCCCGAGGGACCTACATCTATCCGCCCGACGCCTCGCTCCGTCTCACGGCCGACCTCATCGAGTTCACGACCCGGGAGATGCCGCAGTGGAACGGCATCAGCGTCTCGGGCTACCACATGCGCGAGGCGGGGGCGACCGCGGCCCAGGAGGTCGCGTTCACCCTCTCGGACGGTATCGCCTACGCACGGGCGGTGAAGGCACGAGGTCTCCCGGTCGATGAGTTCCTTCCTCGGGTCTCCTTCTTCTTCTCGGCCGACCGGAACTTCCTCGAAGAGGTGGCCAAGTTCCGCGCGGCCCGTCGTCTCTGGTCACGCCTCACGAGCGAGGCCCTCGGCGCCAAGAGCTCCCGGGCCCGGGAGCTGAGGTTCCACACGCAGACCGCGGGCTCCTCGCTCACGGCCCAGCAGCCCGAGCTCAATGTGGTCCGGACGACCTTGGAGGCGCTCTCCGCGGTGCTGGGGGGCACGCAGTCCTTGCACACGAACGCGATGGACGAGGCGCTGGGTCTCCCGACCCCCGAGTCCGCGCGTCTTGCGCTCCGGACGCAGCAGATCCTCGCCGAGGAAAGCGGGGTCCCCAACACCGTCGATCCGCTGGGAGGGGCGTGGGCCATCGAGGACTTGACGGACCGCATCGAGGAGGACGCCCAGAGATACCTCGACCAGATCGAGGAGATGGGCGGGGCGAGCGTCGCCGTCGCCCGAGGGTTCTACCAGAAGGAGATCGGCCGGGAGGCCTACCTGCGCGCTCGGTCACTGGAAGAGCGCGCTGCCCATGTCGTCGGGGTCAATGTCCATGCCGAAGGGAACTCCGCCTTCGACCTCTTCCCGGGCAAGGGGAAGGGAACGGGAAAGGGCACAGGGAAGCGCACGCCGGCGGGCACGGCAGGGCCGAGAGGACAGCGCATCTCCCCCGAGCTCGAGCGAAAGGCGGTTCGTGCCGTGGTCGCATGGAGGAAAGCGCGCAGGGCCCCCGACACCGAAAGGGCCATCTCTTCCCTGCGCAAGGCGACCGAAGAGGGTCGGAACGTGATGCCCCAGGTCATCGAGGCCCTCAAGAAGGGCACGACGTTGGGGGAGATCGCCGGCCTCTGGCGAGAGATATTCGGCGAGCACCATCCCTCGCGCGAGTACTGAGAAGAACCGGAGCGTCGAACCCCGTGACCCTTGGGACCCGCGCTCAGATCTCCGAGACGGGAGCAGGGCTCCCTATCGACCATCTTGGTATCGCTGTGGTGCACCTGGAGAGCGCGGTCCCTCTGTGGGAACGCTCGCTCGGAACCCTGGCTTCCCCCGCCGAGGAGGTCCCATCGCAGAAGGTCCGTGTCCGATTCCTGACGGTGGGCGAGAGCCACTTGGAGCTCCTCGAGCCAACCTCTCCGGAGGCCACGATCGCCAAGTTCCTGGAGAAGCGAGGCGAGGGGCTCCACCACATCGCCTTCCAGGTCTCGGACCTTCGCGCGAAGCTCTCCGAGCTCTCGAAGGCGGGGGTCCGTCTCATCGACGAGGCCCCGCGGCAGGGGGCTCGGGGCCGTTGGGTCGCGTTCGCGCATCCTTCTTCCTTTGGTGGGGTCCTGACCGAGTTCGTGTCGGACCGACCGGGGGGCGGCGCATGAGCACCGCCGCGCACGCCCCGCGTTCGCCGCAGGAGCGAGCGATGGTGGTGCGGGCGCGCCTGGCGCGCGTCTTCGACTCCCGGGGCAATCCCACGGTCGAGGCGACCCTGACCTCGAGCGACGGGTCCACCGGGCGCGCGGCCTCCCCGAGCGGCGCCTCCACGGGCGCCACCGAGGTCCAAGCTTTCCCAGATGGGGGGGTCCCGGTCGCCCTCGAACGCTTCTCGCAACGCGTCGCACCACGACTCTCGGGCTTCGGTCTTGACGACCAGACGGGGTTCGACGCGCTGCTCAAGGAGATCGACGGGACGCCCGAGCTCAAGGAGATCGGGGGGAACACCGCCACCGCCCTCTCGATCGCCTACGCGCTTCTCCGCGCGAACGCGCGGGGACTCCCGTTGTGGCGTGCGGTCCCCGGGGCGCCCGACCGGCCGAAGTTCCCCGCGATCGTGGGGAACGTGATCAACGGGGGTGCCCACGCCGTGGGGGGTCCCGAGTTCCAGGAATACATCGCGTTCTCCGAGGCCGCGGACCCCGGAGCGGCGATCGAGGCCGCGGTGGCGGTACACCGCAGTGTCGGGAAACGCCTGCGGGAGAGGTTCCCGAAGGCGGCCTTGGGGCGTGGTGACGAGGGAGGGTGGGTCGCCCCGCTCTCCAGCGTCGAGGCGCTCGAGCTCCTCGCGACCTGCTGCCAGGAGGTCAACGATGCGCGGAGGTCGAGCGGGGTCTCGGTCCGTCCCGGTCTCGACCTGGCAGCGAGCGAGTTCTACCGCAAAGGCCGCTACGTCTACCGCGACCAGACCCTGGACCCGGATGGCCAGGTGGGGTTCATCGGGAAGCTCACGGAGAAGTACGACCTCGCCTACCTCGAGGACCCTCTGGAGGAGAGCGACTTCTCGGGTTTCGCACGGCTGACCTCCCGGGTGGGGCGCAGCGGGAGGACCCTAGTGGTGGGGGACGACCTGTACACCACCCACCCCTCCCGGCTCGAGCGCGGGATCCACGAGAAGGCGGGGAACGCCGTCCTGCTCAAAGTGAACCAGGTGGGGACCCTCACCGATACCCTCCGTTGTGTCGAGCTCGCGAAGGGGGCGCTTTGGGCGACCATCGCTTCCCACCGGTCGGGCGAGGTCCCGGACGCCTGGCTCGCCCACCTGGCCGTTGCCTTCGGGAGCCGGGGGATCAAGACCGGCGTCCTCGGCGGTGAACGCGTGGCCAAGCTTAATGAACTGACCCGACTCGCGACCTCCCCCCCATGAGCCCCGAGGAAGAGCAGGGAGAGGTCGCGGCGACGCCCATGGCGCTGCCGTCGGACCGACGCGGCGAAGGGGACCTCCTGATCCCGGAGGACACCTACCTCACGAGCGGCGTCCACATCGGGACCCAGCAGAAGTCGGCCTCGATGCGCCGGTTCATCTTCAAGATCCGCTACGACGGTCTCTACGTCCTCGACATCAAGGAGACCGACCGCCGCATCCGGCTCGCGGCGAAGTTCCTCTCCCGCTTCCCTTCGGAGAAGATCCTCGCGGTCTCCCAACGCCAGTACGGTCAGAAGCCCGTGCGGACCTTCGCGAAGCAGGTGGGCGCGATGACCCTCTCGGAGCGCTTCGTCCCTGGTTCGCTCACGAACCCCAACCTCCCGACCTTCGTCGAACCGAAGGTGCTGGTCGTTTCCGACCCGGCCACGGACATGCAGGCGCTCTCCGAGGCCCTCTCTGTTGGGATCCCCGTCGTGGGGTTCTGCGATGTCAACAACGACACGCGGTACGTCGACCTGGTGATCCCCGCGAACAACAAGGGCCGCGCTTCGCTGGCCACGCTCTACTGGCTCCTGTCCCGGGAGCTCTTGAAGGAACAGGGGAAGTCGACCGCGGAGAACCCGTTCACGCTCACGGTCGACGACTTCCAGGCCGCGCTCTGATCCTCCGGCTCCGTGGGAGTTGCCCGTCGTGGTTCGAGAGGGGCTGCCCTGCCCCGCCCGGGGCCAGAAAGTTGAAGGTCTGGGTATCGCGTTCCCCCCTGCGAGGTGCGGGTCCGCTGTGACGAGGGTGGCCAGGTCGGTCGTCGCCGCGATCGTTCGTCGTCGTCCATGACCGCAAGCGCTGCGCCCGCTGCGGAGGCGCCCTCCCAGCTCGAGTCGCTGCTCACGCGATTAGGGTTGTCCCCTCGGCTCGCTCGCAGCTACCTCATCGTCGCGCGGCAGGGACCGATGTCCGCCCCCGAGCTCGCGCGAATGGCCGGGACCCACCGCGTCGCCGCGTATCGGGACGCGAAGGAGCTCATGACCCGAGGCCTCTTGACCGCCAAAGGGTCCCCTCGCCGTTTCGAAGGGGCCCCGCTGAAGCGCGCCCTCGACCTGCTCGAGCGGGAGGCTCGCGCCCAGGTGCGACATCTCAAGGACACCCGTCGAAAGATCGAGCGCCTGTGGGGTGCCGAGGAGTCCCGGCCGTGGGAGCAGGCCGAGTCCCTTCGTTTCCGCTACTTCGAGGGGCGGGAGCAGGTGGTGGAGGCGACCCGTCGGCTCTTCGGCCTTACCGTGAAGAGGATCGACGCGGTCCTGCCGCCGAACCCCCGGCACCAGGAGCTATGGACACGGATCCCGCTCGCCCAGAGCGCGCATGCCCGGGGGGTGAAGTTCCGCACGGTCGTCCAGCTATCCCGCGAGAACCTGGCCCTGGTCCGCAAGCTGGCGACCTTCACGGAGTGCCGTGACGTCCAGGGGCTCTACTCCTTCCGGTACAGCATCTTCGATGGTCGAGGGATCCTGATGGCCCTCACCGAAGACCCCGCCGGCGGCTCCCGCGGGTTCGATGCCGCCGTGTGGACCACGGCCCCCGAGGCGCTCAGGTTCTACCGGCGCCACTTCGAGATGCTCTTCTCGCAAGGTACTCCCATCGACCGGAGCCTGACCTTCTACGAGGCGATGCCCCAGATTCGTCCGGTGCTGACCCGACCTTCCGCGGGGGCGGTCCTGGCCTCTCTGGAGGAGGTCGCGAACCGCTGGCTTTCGCTCTTCCGGGTGGCCCGGGTCCGAATGGACCTCACTCCGATCCTGCAATCGTTGGGTTACCAGGTGGGGGTCGCTCTGGGTCGGGAGCTCCCTCGCGGCAAGCTTCCTGCCGTCGTCCGTGGGCTCGACCGTCGTTTCGCACGGGAGTCCCTGGGCCATCTAGTGCTCTCAGGGCGAGGAGGGGACAGCCTCGTGCGTTGGGAGAGGTGTCCCTGCTGCTCGGGGGCTCTCGCCCAGCTCGGCAGCGAGGTCTGCCCCGCGGTGCTCCAGGGAGCCCTGCGTACGGCGGTGTCCGACCGCCTGGTGATCCGCGCTGTCGACTCCCGGCCCCCGTCTCGGGGCGTGCACATCTTGCTGGTGCGGCCGCAGGGAGCGACTGGGGTGCTTTCCAGGGAAACCGTGGGCCTCGGGTGAAGCCGAGGACGCCTCCTCAGGTTGGCCACCCGACTTCCCCGGGCCTTCCGATGCCGTGCCTATAGTTCGTTACAGTTGTTACAAAACCAAGCTGGGACGGGAGCGTATTTCTTACACACCTCAAGGGTAAGACACAAGGTCCATAACCCTCTGGATGTTACGTATTGGTGCGTTCCTGGAGGGGGACAGGGGATGGTCATCCAACGGTGCGGGGGTCCGCAGGCCCGCGCATCTCTGTACAAGAGATGAGCGTACGGTCGCCCCCACCCCAGCCGCTCCGGTCCGAAACCGGAGAGGACGCCTGCCCGACGTGCCGGTCGGTCCATTTGACGCGCGACGAGATGCGCGGGGAAGTGGTCTGCAGCGACTGCGGCCTAGTGCTCGACGGAGGCGCGTTCCTTTCGGACCGTGCTCCCCGCCACCGCGAGGACGACGACGGAAGGACGGCGCGCGGGTACGGCCCGGCCATCTCCAACCTGCTCCCCGACAAGGGGCTCTTCAGCGAGATCGGTTCACCCGGGCGCGACTTCCAAGGCAACCCCCTCTCCCGCCACGCTTCCCTCAAGTTCTACCACCTGCGCAAGCTCAACCACCGCCTGCGCACGGTGCGCACGCATCAGAGGAACCTGAGCGTCGCGCTGGCTGAGATCCAACGCCTCTCGAGCGTCCTCGGGCTGTCGCGAGAGGTCAAGGAGTCGGCGACGTTCATCTACCGCAAGGCGCTCGAGCACAAGGCGACGCGGGGGAAGAAGATCGTCTCGCTCGTCGCCGCGTCGGTCTACGCGGCCTGCAGGCAATGCCGGGTCCCCCGGACGATGAAGGAGATCATCGTCCACTCGAAGGCGAGCAAGATCGAGGTGGGCCGCGCCTTCACCCTCCTGGCCCGCGAGCTCCACCTGGGGCTGCGGCCGATCGAGCCCCGCGACTATCTCGTGCGGTTCACCCAGGACCTGAACCTCTCGCGCGATGTGCGACAAAGGGTGCTGGAGCTCCTCGCGCAGGTGGAGAAGGTCTACTCGACGAGCGGGGTCCTGCCGAACGGGGTCCTGGCGACGATCATCTACATCGCCTGCAACTCTCTGGGCGAGCCACGGAGCCAGGACCGTATCGCGGCGGTGGCGAACGTCACCCCCGTCACCATCCGGAACCACTACAAGGAATTCCTCGACCTCCTGGGGCTCCCCCGGCCCACCCCCAACGTCCCGGCGAGCGCGCGCGCCGTCACGATCTCGGCCGGCAGCCAGCTCGGGGCCAACGCCCTCGGGACGGCCCACTGAACGGCGGCGGCGCAGCGTCTCCCCCAAAAGGCCTTACGGCCAGCAGTCTCCCATCGCCGATGGGCACGGTTCCTCCGCTCTCCTATTCCGGGTTCTCTGCCTACGAGGAGTGCCCGCTCCGCTGGAAGTTCCGGTACATCGACAAGTTGCCGGAGCTCCCCCGCGGTTACTTCTCCTTCGGTCGGTCCATCCACTCGGCGCTCGAGGAGTTCGTCGGCCCCCTCGCGAAGGCGGCGGGCGTCGGGATCGTCCCGGCGGGCGCGCCGGGCACGGTGCAGAGGACGCTCCGCGACTTCGACGCGAGGTCGGGGAAGGTCGAACCCGAGGAGGAGCGCACCCTCCCGCCACCCATGCCCCTCCCGGAGCTCCTGGAGATCTATCGACGTGTGTGGGTCTCGGACGGCTACCTCTCCCCGGAGGACGAGAAGCGCTACTTCGACCTAGGCGCGGACCTCTTGCGGCGCTTCCATGCGCTCTTCTTGTCCGCGCCCCCATGCCCCATCGCCGTCGAGCAAGAGCTCGATGCGCAGCTGGACGGCATCCGCGTCCACGGCATCGTCGACCGGATCGACACGACGCCGAAGGGCGCTCTCGAGGTGTTGGATTACAAGACCTCGAAGGAGCTCTCCTGGCAGGATGCCAAGGAGTCGGACCAACTGACCCTCTACCAGGTCCTCGTGGAGCGGAACTATTCCCGCCCCGTCGAGACCCTCACCCTCTACCACATGCGCACGCTCTCGCCGCTGCGCACCCCAGCCCGCGGCCCCGACGAGGTCTCGGAGCTCGCCTCCCGCATGGGGGAGGTCTCGGACGGCATCCGGGCCGAGGTCTACGACCCGCGGCCCGGGCCGTACTGCCAGCGGTGCGACTTCCGCGCGCGCTGCCCGGAGTGGAAAGAGGTCCCCGTGGAGGAGCGTGCCAGGGTCTTCGAGCTGGTCGAGCGATACGCCGAGCTACGCCGTCAGGGGGAAGGGCTGCGGCAGGAGATGGAGGCCGTCGCGAGCGAGCTCCACGAGATCTCGGAGCACCTGGGGGTCCACCGGCTCTCTGGACGCAGCGGGACCGTCTACCGGCACAAAGAGACCCCCTGGGTCTTCCCGCCGGAGCAGGTCCTGCCCGTCCTCCAAGCGGCCGGCCTCCTCCCCCGCACGAGCCGGGTCGACGGCGAGCAGGTCGCTCGCCTCCTGCACGACTCGAAGGTCCCCCCCGAGGTGCGGCGCACGCTCCGGGAGAAAGGCTCGCGCCGGGCCGAGTGGGCCCTCCGGTTCGAACGCAACGGCGGTCGATACCGGGACAGCTAGCCGGGAGCCCCGTTCTCGGGGGCCTTCTGGAGGCGGGGTTCATGGAGGTGGCTTTCGGCCACTTCGAGCATAGCGAGGAGGGCGTCCCGGCCCGCGTCGGGGGCACGGCTCCGCCGTTGGCGAAGCTCAACGAATCGGACCTCCGGGGGCTTCGTGGGCCCCTCCCCCGACGGGTTCCTGGTGGTCCCCAAACGAGGGGAGACTCCTCCACCCATCCACCGACCTTCTCGCAGCAGTCCCAACGACCCTCGTCTACCCGGGCTGAAGGGTCCCGGGTCACCACCCAGAACGTTCAAGCATTGTCATTCCATTGACATTTCCATGACGGAGTTCGACGCCACGGTCCGCAAGGTCGGCGACTCGATGGGGATCCTGATCCCGGCGAACATTCTGAAGCAACTCCACGCGCACCCGGGAACGAAGCTCCACATCGTCATCCCGCAGAAGATCGACTGGTCGGGCTTCCGGGGGGAGTTCCACTCTACGAAGTCCACCGAGGAACTGATCCGCAGGGCCCGGACGGAGCGCGATTGAGCGTCTTCCTCGATTCGTACGCCATCCTCGAGATGGCGAGAGGCAACCCCCGGTACGACCCGATCGAAGCCGAGTCCGTGGTTACCTCCGTATGGGACCTCTTGGAGGCGTACTACATCCTCGCCCAAGCCGGAGAGGGGGGGCTCGCGGAGCGGGCGCTCCAGAAGCTCGCCCAGGTATCGTTCGAGGTCCCGGTCGACCTCGTCCCCGAGATCGCGAAGTTCCGTCTCGAGAGGAAGGGGACCACCGGGCGACGCTTTTCCTACGCCGACGCCGCGGGCTACGTCTTCGCACGGGACCGCGGGCTCGAGTTCGTCACGGGAGCCCACGAGTTCGAGGGGTTCCAAGGGGTTCGGTTCCTGCGCTAGATCAGCGATCGCGAGGTCTCGGCGTCTGACGTGGGGGCCACGAGCGAGCTTTCGAGTCGGGACGGCAGGCCGCCCCTCCAAACCCCCAGCGGCCCCACCAGAACCCTATGGACCGCATGGTTGCAGTTTCTTGAACTAGTCTCATAGGTTGTGTCCAGAATGGTGGGAATGCGTGCGCATGAGGAGAGGCATCATGCAACGAGCGTAGGTGCAGCCGGTAATGCGGGAGGTGAATCCGGTCTGTCCAATCCTCAAGAATCCAGCTTACCCACAAGGCGAAAGCGGAAGTTGTTGGGGCCGGAAGTACGTTTGCTGAAGTCTCTTGAGCCAGCGGATTGGGCGGTAGCCTCCATCCTGATCTTCCTGGCAATTACGATGGGCACGCTCCTCCTCCTGAGCTCAAGTCTCTCTTGGCTCAGCCGGTCCGTTTCTCCGATTCGCGCTGCCTGGTCTCTGACGGTCTTGCTGCTCCTTGTTGGGGGTCTTGCCATCGGTTGGAGCGGTCGCGCGCGCTCTAGACTCATCGGAAGAGCCCTCGCGGACGGGTCAGCAGTTGAGTACGGGGCGACAGCAATTCTCTACAGGGTCCGTGGGTCTCCCAGCTTGGTCCTCAAGATTGGCGAATTCGGGTGGAACTTGGGGCCCCACACCGCGCTGGCGCTTACTAGGGCTGCCGGGCACCGTTTGAATCGCTCTGCCCTGGTATTGGCCGGAATAGAACCCAATAGCCCTTGGCGGTGGGGATTCTGGGTGCTATCCGTAGATGGGACGACACTTCCAAGTGTGATTGGGATTGACCGTGTCCGCTGACCCACCGGACGTCCTTCCCAGAGGACTCTTCTACCAGGTGACTCAATGTGTTCTGGGTACGGACCAGACCCACCCGTTTGACCAGGTGGGCCAGTGCACGATCAGGGTCTTCGTGTGCGATTGCAACCGGGCTCGTGTCACCCAGAGTGCGGTGAGCGTGGAAACCGAAGGGACCTTCGTGGTCCCCGCGGGGCGCCCTCCTCCTCTTGGTGGGGGCGCCTCCGGTCACGGATTCGGTTTACCTCCTCGAGATGCGTCTCAGGCCAGGAGCTGGGTCCGAGGCGAGGTTCGCGAGAGAGATCTCGAACTATGCGGGTGGCGCGGAAGAAAGGTAGCTGAGGTCGACGTAGAGCTCGACCGTCGAGTTGCTCGGGTTCGTCCAGAGGAACGCATACCAGTCGGTGTACGCGGCCGTGAAGGTGACGGGAGAGGCCCCCGTCGGGTGCATCGGGTAGAGGTTCTGGGACATTCGCTCGCTCCAGTTCCCGTTCCCGGAAGGGAGCACATCGAACGCCACCGCCTGGCCGTGGGGCGAGGCTACCGTGAAGTTCCCCGCGACCACGTCGTCACCGTCCACCCGACCCGAGAGGCCGGTCGTGTTGTGCGGGGCGATCGAGAGCCACTTCGCGACCGTCAGGGGGTCGGGGGCGGGCTGGGCCGTGTTGGTGATCTCCGGCAGGATCACCGCGGTCACGAGACCTAGCATGCCGACGATCATGACGAGCCGCATCGCGTTGTAGTAGAATCCCCGTCGTCCCGGGGTGGAAAGGGCCCAGAGGAAGGCCCCGTGGAGCGGACGCAGCGGCCGGGGAAGCGACCCCGCGTCTGCGGCCGGCGGCGGCGCGGGTTGCGCTCCCTGAGCGGGAGGGAGGGTCTCGTCCCCCATCGCCCCTCGGGGGGAAGCCCCCTGTAAGAGGTTTGCTGGCGGGCTCGATCGCACGGCCTTGGAGTGCCATGCAGGTCAGACGTAGAGGGAGCACCCGTAGCAGTAGTGGCGCTGGTACTGCGGGATCCACGTTGCCGTCTTCCCGCAGCGAAGGCACGCAGGAGCGGACGCGTGCGGTGGAGGCGAAGCCATGAGCACCGGGGCCGAGGGCAGCGGGGCCGCCATGGGAGTTGCCGGGACCATGACGTACCCGGGTGGGGGGGCGTAGGCGTAGCCCGGATGGGCGAACATCATGACCGGGACCATCGGTCGGGTCCGCTCCTGGATCGCATCGTCGAGCTTGCCGTAGGCGAGCAGGTAGAAGATCCCCGGGAGGAGGCCGAAGAAGATCCCGAGGATCCCCAGGAGCAGCGTCACGCCCCTGGCCCCCTCGTAGTTGCCGCGCTTCGTGCGCGAATAGCTCCACTCCCAGGCCGCGAAGAGCATGAAGACGATCACGGCCACGATGAGCCCCCCGATGACCCAGAAGCCGGAGCTCACGACCCCTAGGACCCCGAAGAAGACGAACACAAACAAGAGGAAGCCCAGCGAGGAGAGGATCTGACAGATGAGCCCGATGAGGATGTAGGTCTCGGCCTCCCCTCCGGCGAGGTTCTTCGTGGCGATGGGGAGGGCCGGCTGGGCGTACACGACATCTCATGATAGGGGTCGGACCATAACCGTTGGCCTCGCGGCCCTGGAGCATCGTGAGCGTCGTGGCGCAGCGCCATCGACCTCACCCGGTCCATATGGCCCCTCACACCGCCACCGAGGGGCGCGGCGCAGCGCCGGTGGGAAGCTCGAGCGTTCCGAGGCGGTCAGTAATGCCCCGAGAAGTTCGCCAGCACCTCGCTCGCGAAGTTCTGGTCCTCGAAGTAGCTCACCTTTCCAGGGGTGTAGGAGTCCAATTGCGGGATGTGGAGGTCGGGGAAGAGGTAGGCATGGTCGTAGGCGACCGACTCCGCCGAGGGGGCGTCGACGAGGCCATCGTTGGCGTGGCCCGAGAAATAGGCCATCGCCCAGTAGGGGTTCGCGTACCCGACATAGGTGAGCCACTCGGTCGAGGGATAGTTCGCTCGAGCGTTCGGCACCCACGCGTGCAGCTCCGTGAGGAAGGCCGACCCCTGGGACATCTCGGCGGCCTGGTAACCGCTCAGGTTGAGCCAGGGGGTGAGGTAGGTCACCGGGGCTCCGTCAAGGGGGGAGCCCAACCAGATCACGTTCTTGAGGGTGACGCCGGTGAGGCGAGTGTGCTCGAGCATGTACTCGGTGACGAGGCCTCCCATGCTGTGCCCGAGGATGTCGACGGTCGCCGCCGTGTGGGCGAAGGCCCGGGTCAGCATCTTCGCGAGCTCCATCGAGATGGTCTCGATAGGAACGGCAGTCGTCCCGTAGTACGACGGGTCCGAGTACGTCGTCCCGTTGCTGAAGGCCAGCGTGAAGGTCCCGTAGTAGGTCACAACGCCGACGATGTAGCCCGCGTTGACGAGCTGCTGGTAGAGGTTGACACCGTAGGTCCAGACCACGGTCGCGGGCGTGGTGCTCGGGTCGTACCCGTGCACGAGGATGACGTAGGTCGGGGAAGGGAGCGCGTGGTGCGGAGGGGGCCCTGAGAGCAGCGCTCCGGAGGTCGGAAGGAACGGGACCGACCCTAGGAGCATCCCTGCCACGGCGATGGCCCCTAGGAGGGCGGCGAACGCCGGGGGCGCGAGCGGGCTTCCTCCTGAGGGCATGGACGGACGAGCCGAGATGGGCTATTTCGTCCTTTGTTCAACGCGGACGGCCTGGAGGGCCGTTGCCGAAGGACTTCGAGGAAGGTCCGCGAGTGGCAAAGGCAAATATCCCTCGGCGATTGGAGCCGTAATGGGAGCGCCTCGCCTCGCGTCGGACAAGGTCCTGGAGCCCCTCAAGGGGCGCGACCCGACCATCGCCACCATCTGCTCTCACTCCTCGCTCCAGATCTTCCACGGGGCGCGTCTCGAGGGGTTCCGGACCCTAGGGATCGCCCGGGGCCGCCCCCCCCGGTTCTACGACGCCTTCCCGCTCGCCAAGCCCGACCTCTTCTTGGCGCTGCCCAAGGTGGCGGAGATCGGCGAGCATGCCGAACGTCTCCGAAAGGAAGGGGCGGTCCTGGTCCCGACGGGGTCGTTCGTCGAGTATGTGGGACCCGAACGCTTCTCGAAGCTCCCGGTGCCGGTCTTCGGCAACCGCAAGGTCATGGAGTGGGAGTCGGACCGGGAAAAGGAGCGCCTCTGGCTCGAAGGGGCCGGGGTGCGAATGCCGCGGAAGTTCACGGACCCCTCAGAGATCGATGGGCCGGTGATCGTGAAGTACTATGGGGCGAAGGGCGGACGCGGGTTCATCCTGGCCAAGAACCGACGGGAGCTCGAGAGCCACAAGATCGACGAGCCCCACGTCATCCAGGAGTACGTCATCGGGACGCGCTACTACATCCACTTCTTCTACTCCCCCCTGAACGACCGCGGGTACCGTGTGGGGGACGGGTCCCTCGAGCTCCTGGGGATGGACCGAAGGGACGAGGCGAACATCGACGAGCTCTACAAGCTCGGGAGCCAGGAGGAGCTTCTTCGGGCAGGGATCCACCCGACCTTCGTGGTCACGGGGAACGTCCCCGTGGTCATCCGGGAGTCGCTCCTTCCGGAGGTCTTCGAGATCGGCGAGAAGATCGTCGAGCGCTCGATCGACCTCTTCGGAGGGATGGTGGGGCCCTTCTGCGTGGAGGGCATCATGACGGAGAAGCTCGAGTTCTACGTCTTCGAGATCTCCACGCGCATCGTCGCCGGGACGAACGTCTACATCAACGGCTCGCCCTATTCCGACATGGTCGCCCCTGGGCTCTCAACGGGCCGGAGGATCGCGATCGAGCTCAAGCGAGCGATCTCCGAGGGGCGGCTGGCCGAGGTCCTGAGCTGAGGCGCCCCGCCCTGGGCGGCGCGGCCCGCCGAGGCCCGGCGGGCTCCCCTTAAGTTCGGAGTGGGGTGGGAACGGGCGCCATGACGGAGGTCCTCGTCGCTCGGAAGCTCGGCCGACGCTACCGGTGGCGAGGAGGGTCGAACCAAGCGCTCCTCGACGTGGACCTCTCGGTCCCGAAGGGGGTCGTCCTGGGGCTCCTGGGGAGGAACGGCGCGGGGAAGACCACGTTCGTCCGGATCGCCGCCACGTCGCTGATGCCGACGAGCGGGTCCCTCGAGGTCTTCGGGCACGATGTGGTGCGCGAGGCGGATGCGGTCCGCGAACGTATCGCGGTGATCCCCCAGGAGTCGCGCCCGTTCTACTGGATGAGCCCGACGGAGCTCGTGGCGTACTACCTGCGGATGCGCGGTGAGAGCACCGGCGCGGCCCTACGCCAGGCCAAGGAGACCCTCGAAGAGCTCGAGCTCACGAGGTGGAAGGACACCCAGGTGAACCGCTTGAGCGGCGGGCTTCGGCGGCGGGTCATGGTGGCCATGGTCATGGCCTCGGACGCCGAGTTCCTGTTCCTCGACGAGCCGACCACCGGGCTCGACCCGCTCGCCCGTCGCAGCGTCTGGGCCGCGATCCGGAAGGCCGCCAAGGCGAACCGTACCGTCCTCCTCACGACGCACTACCTGGACGAGGCCGAGGCGCTCTCCGACCGCCTCGCCATCCTCGAGAGCGGCCGCCTCCTGGCGAGCGGAACTCCGAGGGAGATCGCCGCACGGGTCCGACACCCCTACCGTGTGACGCTCGAGGGCGGCTTCTCGGAGAAGGAGCTTCGCGCCCTGGGCCAGGTCACCCAGGTCGGGGCGAAGACCTTGCTCTTCACGGGAGAGCAGGAGGCGAGGGAGCTCGCGCGGGTCTCGCTCGAGAAGGGGACACGGATCTCCATGGGGCCCGTGAGCCTGGAGGACCTCTTCGTTCAGATCGTCGGAAAGGAGATCTCCGAGGAGGACGAGGAGGTGGAGGCGAGCCATGCCGCGTGAACGCCTGCGCGCGATCTGGGCCTTGGTCTCGCTGAACGGGCTGCTCCCGCTCCGCCGGCAACCGCTGTTCCTGCTCAACACGCTCACGAGCCCGTTCTCCTTCCTCTTCCTCATCTACGTGGTCTCGGGGGGGAAGCTCGTCGCGGATGCCGTAGAAGGGGGCATGGTCCTGACGGTCCTCTCGATCGGGACCTCGCTCCAGACCGATCTCACGCACTACAAGCAGGACCTGAAGTTCCACGAGATGGCGGTCGCTTCACCCGTCTCGGCGGGCACCTACGTGGTGGGCCTCGCGTTGAGCGAGTTCGTCTACTCCCTCCCGGGGATGGTCATCTTCGTGATCCTCTCGTTCTTCTATGCCCACTACATCTTCCTCGGAGGCCTCATCGTCTTCGGGACCCTCATCCTCATCTGGATCTTCGCGAGTTCGCTGGGGTTCACGCTCGCTACGTACCTCGCCGACGTTCGCGAGACCTTCGCGGTGTCGCCGCTGATCTCGATCGGTCTTACGGTCATCCCTCCCGTGTACTACCCGATGAGCGCTCTCGCTCCCTGGCCCTGGTTGCAGGTCGCCGCCCAGATCGCCCCCACCACCTGGGCGGCGAACCTGGTCAAGGGGGCGATGGGCCTGGCCCCGCTCTCGTTCGCCGGAGGGGTCGAGGCGGTGCTCATCCTCCTGGCCTCGGCGGGACTGCTGTTCCTGACCGCGTGGAAGAAGGCCCAGTGGCGAGAGAGCTGACGCGCTCTTCCTCTGCGGAGCTTGCGCGTTGTCCGCGGAACGACTCTTTTCCCTCAGGTCCGGCCGCGTTCGGGTCCCTTTCCGCTCTCGGAGCGGACCGCCGGCGGACCTCGTTCTCGAGGTGCGCGCGTCATGCTTCGACGCATCAATTCGCGTGCAAAAGTCCGGAGTTGGAGTCCCAAGTCCGGGAGCAGGTCGGCAGCCTTATCTTGCTGCAGGCTGCTCCGAACCTTCGAATGCTTGTGGACGCCGACATCCGCATGTTCTCTGCCACCGAGGAGAAGTTCCAGCACTGTCTCTCGTGCGGCAAGGACCTGGTGGTCCTTCCCGAGGACCGGCGCCACGGGCTCTGTTTCGATTGCCTCTCACCGCTCGGACCGCTTTCGGCGAACTGCACGAACTGCGGGTACTGGCTCGAGGCGGATGTGCGGCCGGTCCCCTGTCCCCGCTGCGGGACTTCGGTCTCAGCCTGGTGAGCGTCGAGGGCCGCGCCCCCCTCGGAAAGGAATCTCTCCCGCCCCTGCGACCGTAGCGTCGCGGTCGTCCTGAGCTCACCTCCACGCCGGCCCCTCGAGAGGCTTCATCCCATGTCCTCGATGGTCTCGCCCGTGCCCACGGCCCCCTCTGCCTCTCACGGACCGCCGACTTCCAGCGGAACGTCAGGGCCGGGCCCCCGGCCCCGCCCCTCGTGGCTCCGTTCCTTCTCCCAGTTCGACCGCCGGATCTACCTCATGGGCGTCGGAGCGTTCGTGCGCTCTTCGGGGAGGAGCGCGAGCTGGCTCTTCCTGCCGCTGCTGCTCTACCTGGGGTATGGTCTCCCCTACGACGAGATCGGGTTGCTGACCGCCGTCATCGTTCCCGTCGCGATCGCGGCGAACTGGCTGGGCGGCGCGGCCGCGGACCGCTGGGGTCGGCGATGGCTCTCCACCGCGCCCCCCTTCGTTGCCGCGGCCACCTTCTCGCTCCTCTACCTCTACTGGCACGTCTCGCTCGGGCTGCTCATGGGGCTCTGGGCGCTCAACAGCCTCATGATGAACCTCCAGACGCCGGCGCAGAACGCCGTGATCGGGGACGTCACCCGGGCGGACCTGGCCGTTCAGGGGTTCAGCTTCCAGCGGGTCCTCTCCAACGCGGGGTTCGCGCTCTCTCCGGCCCTTGGCGGTCTCCTCGCGGCCTCCCATGGGCTTCCCATCGTCTTCGCGATGGCGGCGACAGGCTCGGCGCTCGAAGGACTGCTCCTACTCGCGTTCCTTCGAGAGAGCCGTCCGCGCTCCTCCTCCGAGGACCCCGTTGACGACGCTGGGACGGGGAGGAGGCTCCTCGAGACCCGTCCCTGGAGGGGCGGCCTGGTCGAGCCCTTCCGCGACCGCTCGCTGGTGCTCTTCGGCGCCGTGGGGTTCGGGCTGACGCTGGCGACCCAGCAGTTCGGGACCGCGCTTTCGCTCTATCTCCGGACCTCGCAGTCACTCCCTTTCGACCAGATCGGTGCGATCTACTCCTTGAACGGGATCCTGGTGGTCCTGCTGCAGCTCCCCATCTCTCTCCTGATGAGGAAGCGCCCCCTCTCCTGGCTCGCCGTGGGTTCGCTGCTCTACGGAGCAGCCTTCGTGATCTTCGACGCCTCGGCGGGGTTCCTCTTCGACCTAGGGGCGATGACGGTCCTGACCATCGGGGAGGACGTCACGAGCCCGCTCCAGAACTCGGTCGTCTCCGGGCTCGGGGGGTCGAAGAGGAGAGGAGGATACTTTGGGGCCTTCAATGTCTTCACCCAGGCCTCTCGGGTGGTGGCTCCCCCTATGGGCACCCTCCTGCTCGCCGTGAGCGCGACGGCACTTTGGGGGACCTCCGCCTCCATCGCGGTCCTGGCCGCCGCAGGGTATCTCCTGCTCCAGCGGGCGCGAGGAGAGCGGTTCGAGCCCCCGATGGCGAAGGAGGCCGGGCCGGGAGTCGGGCTTGCCACCGCGAAGCCGGGCTGAAGGCCCACCGAGCGGGACGGAACCCGGAAGGGAGGACGGGCCCCCGTCGCCCAGGCGAAGCCATCACCGTTATCTCGGGGACATCATCCGACCCCTGGGGCTGCCGAGGTGGCTCAGACCGGTACGGCGCGAGCCTGGAAAGCTCGTGGTGGATCTCCACCGCGGGAGTTCAAAGACCGACGGGGACTCCCCCCGTCGATGGAAAGTCTCCCCCTCGGCGCTCCCCTTTCCCCGCCGCGACGTCCGGAGCCGAGGTCCGCCGCCCCATGAACATCGATCCCGCTCGCGCTGAGCGCGCGCTGGAAGAAGGAAAGGCGCTGCTTCGGGGGGCCCCGCGGAACGCGGCGTTCACCCCGCTGTGCCAATGGCTTCGCAAAGGATTCCCGCAGTACAACTGGGTCGGGGTTTACCTCCTCGAAGGTCAGGAGCTCTCTCTCGCCGCGTGGGATGGCGAGAACGCGACCGAGCACACGACCATTCCTCTCGCGATGGGCATCTGCGGGATGGCCGCCCGCGAGAAGCGCACGATCAACGTGAAGGACGTCCGCAAGCGACCGGAGTATCTCGCATGCTTCCTCGAGACCCGCAGCGAGATCGTCGTGCCGATCATGGACGGGAGGACGTGCCTGGGGGAGATCGACATCGATGGGAAGACCGAGGGGGCCTACGACGCCTCGGACGAGAGCTTCCTCGAGCGTCTCGCGGTCGAGCTGGTCCCGTTCGCCCGAGCGGAGCTCAGGTCCTCATCCTCGAGAGCTTGAGGAGCCGCTCGCGGATCGTCGAGAGCGCCTCGCCGCGCAACGCGGGCCCGTCCGCACTGGAAGCGATGGCGCGGAGCGTGCGCGGCGCCTTGCGGCGGAGCCGCACGGCCTCTCTCCGCACGTGCGAGAGCGCCCGGGATAGCTCATCGATGATCGGAAGCTGCGCCACGACCGCGGTGCGAGAGAGGGGGTTCAGGTCGATCGCGATGACGAACTTCCCCGCCAGGACGAGCGCCTGCGCCCGGTCCCCGTCCTCGAGGGGGACCAAGACCACGTCCGCGCGCAAGATGCCCAGAGGGTCGACCCAGCTGCGGTCCGAGGCGAGCCCCCGCAGCCGGGCGGTGGGGCGGACCCCGAGCACCTCCTTCACTCCCGCCGCCCGGAGCGCGTGGGCGACGAGCTCGGCCCGACGCGGGGTCCGATGGAACAGGTTCACTTCGACCCGCAGGTGAGGGATGGCGCGCGCGAGCGCGGCCACTTCCCGGGAGGCGAGAGCGGCCACGTTCCCGTTGACGGAGAGAACGGGTCGCTCGGCCAGCAGGAGGCGGGCGGCCGCCGCTTGGGCCGCACGTGCCGCAGAAGGCGTGGTCCGCTCTCCGAGGAGGTAATCAAAGGCCTCGCCCCTTCCGTGGGCCATCAGCCCCTCCGGGACGACCAGTCCGCGTTGCATCTCCTCGGCGAGACCCGCCCGGACCAGCAGGCTGCGGTACCGCGGATGCGACCGGGGGATCACGGTCATGGTCCTCGCCATGGACGGGCGCTCAAAGAGGCTCGCGCTCGCGCGTCGAGGGGGAGGGCGGTGCGAGGTCGGATGCCGGGTCCCATCGCGGCGACCGAACCGGGAGCGGCCCGCCCCAGAGAGCCCCTCCTGGGGTCACGTGCAGGGCCCTGCCGAGAATGAGCACGCCCCCACTCCTTGCCCGCTCGACCGCTCGGGCGAACCGGGGGTCCATCGCCCCGTAGGGACGTACCTCACGCACGTCGTCCCTCTGGACGAGGAAGAGGAGGGCGGCGCGTCCCCCTCGCCTGAGCACGAAACGGGTCAGAGCCTCGACATGGGACGCGCCTCGCACCGTGGGGGCGTCCGGGAAGAGCGCGGTAGGGCCTTCGCGGAGGTTCGAGCTCTTCACCTCCAAGAGGGCCCGGGGCGTGGGCCGACCGCCCGCGAGGAGCACCGCGTGGTCGAAGCGGTGGTGTCCCCAGGGGACCTCGCTCGACCATCTCCCCCAGTCGGCCACCGGGCGGACCCAACCGCCCTCCAGCGCCTGGTCGACGAGGGGCCGAGCCGCCCCCGTGTCGATGGAGACGAGGGTGGTGGGGTCGCCCGGGGCTTCGACGTCCACCAGGGTCCACGACGTGCGCCGCTGCCCTTGGGCGGAGGGCGAGGTCCTCTCGCGCGGCGGGACGATGTGGCCGTAGGTCCGTCCCGGAGGAAGGAGCTCCCGCAACCGTCCCGGGTTCGGAACGTGGGCCTCGAGCACTCCAAGCTCCGGGTCCTCGACCCGGCAGAGGTAGCGGTTGGGCCGCTCCAGGAAGCGCACGCGGCGGGCGGCCCCGGCGTACCGCAGTTCGGGGCGCGCTCGGCCCACGTCCCCTCGTCCGTCTCTCAGTCGAAGCCCGGGCCTAGGAGCTCGCGCGCGATCACCAGACGGCGGATCTCGCTCGTACCGGCCCCGATCTCGAGGAGCTTGGCGTCGCGCATCAACCGTTCCACCGGGAGGTCGCGCATGTAGCCGTTCCCGCCATGGACCTGGATCGCCTCCAGCGCCACGCGCGTCGAGGCTTCGCTCGCGTACGTCAGGGCTGCGCAGGCGGGTCGGCCCGTCCGCTTGTCGCGGCCCACCGCGTCCAGAGCAGCCCACACGAGCCCGCGCGACGCCTCGAGCTGCATGTACATGTTGGCGAGCTTCTCCTGGATGAGCTGGAACTGACCGATCTTCTTCTGGAACTGTTCGCGCTCCTGGGCGTACTTGGTGGACAAGGCGAGGCACTCGTCCATGATCCCCAGCGGGATCGCGGCCAGCACCGCACGCTCGACGTTGAGACCGCTCATCACGATCTCGACGCCCTGGTTCTCCTTCCCTAGGAGGTTCTCCTTCGGGACCTCGACGTTGTCGAAGACAAGCTCGCCGGTGGGAGACCCTCGCATCCCCATCTTGTCCAGCTTGCGACTCACCGAAAAGCCCGAGAAGGTCTTCTCGACGATGAAGGCACTGATGCCGCGGGAGCCCCTCGACGGATCGGTCTTGGCGTAGACGAGGAGCGTGTCCGCTACGGGACCGTTCGTGATGAACTGCTTCGTGCCGTTCAGGACGTAGTGTCCCCCCTTCCTCTCCGCCCTCGTCTGGAGCGACACGGCATCCGACCCGGCGTTGGGCTCGGTCAGGGCGAGGGCACCCGTACGTTCCCCCTTCGCGAGCGAGGGAACGTACTTCTTCCGCTGCTCCGCGCTGGCGTTACGGCACAGATTGTCGAGGCAAAGGTTCGAGTGGGCCCCGACCGAAAGGGCGAAGGCGGGAGAGATCCGGGCGATCTCCTCGAGGATGAGGGCCTGGGCCACGTAGTCGAGGCCAGCCCCCTCAAGCTCCGTCGGTACGGTCACGCCCAGGTACCCCTGGGCCCCCATCCGTCGGAAGACGTCGATCGGCCAGAAGTCCTCCCGGTCCATCTTGTCCGCGACCGGGGCGAGCTCCTTGCGGACGAAGCTCCGTACGGACTCCTGGAGCGAGCGTTCCTCCTCGGAGAGGGAAAGCTGCACGGTCTCCCCCATGGGCTCCTCCCAAAAACCCCTAGGGGAAGCGTGGAGGGCCACCTGCGGGCCCCGACGACCGAAGCCGAGGACGGGCTCCCTCCTATGACGGTAATATATATTACCATTAACGGTAATCTAGAATACCTATGTTCGTGGGTCGGTCCTGGGAACTCTCCGCCCTCCTGAGGGCCCTGGAGAAGGGCCCTCCTCAGTTCGTGCGTGTCCTAGGTCGACGTCGCGTGGGGAAGACCGAGCTCCTTCTCCATTTCCTCGAAGGGCGGAAGGCCCTGCTCTTCGACGTCGATGAGACGACCACCCCCGTGATGCTAGGGACGCTGGCCGCCCAGTTCGCGACCCAGGTGCGGACCGACCCACCCTTCCTGCGCACGTGGGATGACTTCTTGGACGCCGTTGAGCGCTCCGGCCTCCCGCTGATCGTCTTCGATGAGTTCCAGCATGTCCTCGAGTCAGGAGGCGGTGGCGAAGGCCGGCTCCGTTCCCGATGGGACCGGCGATGGCGCAAGAGTGGCCCGAGCGTCATCCTCTGCGGGAGCAGCATCGGAATGATGCGAGGGCTCGCGGAGGCCCGAGGGGCCCCGCTCTACGGTCGGCTGACCGCGGACCTGCGGCTACGACCGATGGAGTACCGGGATGTCCGTGCCTTCCACCCGGACCTTTCGGAGGCCGAGCGGGTCCGTCGGTTCGCGGTCTTCGGAGGCACCCCCTACTACCAGGCGATGTCGCTCAAAGGGACCCTGGAGGAGTCGATCTCACGGGCGCTCCTCAACCCCGAATCTCCGTTGCTCAACGAGCCGACCTTGCTGCTCCGGTCCGAGTACGGGGACCCGACCCGCTACAACAGCGTCCTGACCGCGGTGGGAGAGGGGTGCCACGCGCTGCACGACATCGAGTCCCGGCTGGGAACCCCCCATGGGGGTCTGGGGTCGTACCTGCGGTCCCTCCAGGAGGACATGGACCTGATATCGCTCGAGGTTCCCTTGCTGGGCAGGTCGAAACTCGGTCGCTACGTGATCAGCGATCCCTTCTTTGCGTTCTACTACCGGTTCATTCCCAAGGAGCGCCCTCTGATCGAAGCCCGGAAAGGGGACGATGTCCTCTCCCGGATCCGGCCCCAGCTGGAGGAGCGGGCCGGGAGGGTTTTCGAGCGTGTAGCTCTCGAGGCCCTGGTCCGCGCCCCAGAGATAGGGGGTCGGTCGCCACGGCTGCGAGCCTGGGGGCGTTGGTGGAACCGTACCGGGGAGGAGATCGATATCGTGCTCGTGGGAGAGGACCGCGTCTGGGCGGGTGAGGTCAAGTGGTCCTCAGCGCCCCAAGGCACGTCTCTGGTCTACGACCTCCTGCGGAAGATCCCCCTCATCGAAGGACGCGGGCAGCTCACCGTGCTGCCCTTCGTCGTGAGCCGCGGGGGAGTCACCGACGGTGCCGCGCATCTCCTCGAAGAGCGAGGAGGATTCGCGCTGACCCTGGAGGACCTGACGGGGCTGTTCGAAGGACTGGAGCGAGCACCTCTACACGGGTCGTGAGCTGGCCCCTGGTGGCGCGGGTTGCTGCACCGTCCCGGTCTCCGTGCCGGTCGAAGTCATGCACCCCATGCCACCCTGTCCCCCCATGCCCTGGTCGTAGTCTCCGCCGGTACCATTGCCGCTGCGGTGGCCGCAGCAGGGGCCGCTGCCCCCCCCCAGTCCCGATTCCTCTCACGATCCCGTTGCCTCCCCAGGTGCCGTTCTGCCGCCCTCCTCCCGGGTCTCCGACCATGGGCCCCTGACCTTGACCCCACGGGGAGCAAGCCCCCAGGGGTCCCGCGTGACCCGTGGGCTCACCCCAGGGACCCGAGAAGGTCCCGCCGGAGGCGACCGCGAAGATCCGGCCTCCGCCCATCAGGTCCATGACGGCGCCCACCAGGACCCCTTTGCCGCTCAGCCACCCGCCGACCCCGCACCATCCCGGGGTCGCCCCGACCATGGTTTGGACCGCCTGGACATCCGTGGGGGGAACCACCTCGAACTTGGAAGAGATCCGTACGACCCGCTCGTTCGAACATCACGCTGGAGTGGGGGACGATCGTCGAACGGACCCGACACGTTCGCTTCCGCGAAGGTGCCGCGCGACCTCGCGCGCCGCCGGCACGGGGCTTGTCAACGCAGTCCGTCGGAACGGGTCCTCTGTCTCGGTGACTAGCAGGCGTGCTGGGGGGAGTTCCGGGTGCATAGGTTGGAGGATGAGATGGAGGGACAGAACCTATCTGTACCTCTCGACCTTGAAACCTAGGAATGCCGAAGGAGATTCCCGCCCTCGACCCGGAGCTCCTTGCCGACATCATACGACGTGTCGTTCGCGTAGCCCATCCCGTCAGGATCGTGCTGTTCGGGTCCTCCGCCCGTGGCCAGCGAAGGCCCGACAGCGACGTCGACCTGCTCGTCGTGGTCCGCCCCCGCGTCCATCGTGGGCACCTCGCCGAACGGATCTACCAGAGCTTCATCGGCCTTGAGGTCCCCGTGGATGTCATCGTCGCCACCGAGGACGACATTGAGCGCCATCGATCGAACCCGGGACTGATCTACCAGACCATCCTGGAGGAGGGAACTGCCGTCTATGGCTCGTAGCGGAGCGAGGGATGGCAGCCCACAGGACTGGCTGGCGCGTGCGCTCAGCAATCTGACCCGAGCTCGCCAGCCAAGGCCGATGGACGTCTTCTGGGAGGACCTGTGCTTCGATGCCCAACAGGCGGCCGAGAAGAGCCACAAGGCCGTATTGGTCTCCCGTGGCAGCACCGTTCCACGGACCCACAGCTTCGCCGACCTCCTCACGCTCCTTTCGAAATCGACCCCTTCATTCCCCGAGTAGCTTGGAGAGGTTGCCGGTCTCACACGGTACGCGGCAGAGGCCGACACCGGACGACCTCTGACCCGGTCACGGATGCCATGACCGATCCTCGCCACAAACTCGCGGAGACGGTGCGGCCGAACGTCTGAAGAGAGCCTTCCGCTGGAGGCAGGCATGTCCTTCCTCGAGAACCCCCCCGAGAACGTGTGCTTCGGCTGCGGCAAGGCCAATCCGCGAGGACTGCACCTCGATTTCGAGCTCAAGCCATCCTCCCCGCCGGGAGGGGAGCGGGTCGTGACCCAGTTCGTCCCCAAGGAGGACGAGGTCGGATGGCCGGGGCTCCTCCATACCGGGTTCCATCAGTTCGTCCTGTTCGAGACCGCCTATTGGGCAGCGCTCACGCTGGGTGGGAAGGTGCACCGGTTCGGGGGCCATGCCTCCTTCGACCAGGACCGGCTTCCGAGAGTAGGGCGCGTATGCACCGTGGAGGCCTCCATCGTTGGCAGAGACCCCGAACTCAAGGTCCTCGCGACCTCACGCAACGATCGTGGGGCTCCTTGCGGTAGGCTGGAGACGAACTGGGTTCCCGCCAGTCGGAAGGCCGTGGAGGCGGCGGGCATCTCTCTGCCCACCTACCTCCTTGACGAGATGGACCCCTAGACTCGGCGGCTGTGCCGAGGTCGTCCACCACCCCTCGTCATCCGTTGAGGGGCGGCGGCCGGAGGAGGCGTGCGTCGCCTCCCGCCCGGCTCCAACGGGGAGGGGGCGCGTTCTAGCTCGCGACCCGCACCCGCATCCCAAGATGGGAGCGCCACGCGGCACGCGGTCGAGGGAAGTCTGTCCGGTAGTGCCCTCCCCGGCTCTCTTCTCGGGCCAGGGCCCCTCGTGCAATGAGAAGCCCGGTCAAGAGCAGGTCGGAGATGTCCGGGCCCTCCCCCGTGCGCTCCTGCCGGGCGTGCTCGGCGAGCGACCAGTCCTGTCCGATCCGCGCTACCGCCTCGTGGAGCCGGTACGGTTCTCGGAGGATGCCGACCTTCTCCCAGAGCAGCTTTCCCAGACCGTTCCGCGTGAGAGGTCCGCCTGGCACAAGGGGGAGGTCGTGCCGGGGGACCGTGCGCAGGAGGACCTCGCGCGCCGGGGGGACCGGTCCCTTCCACGGGGTGCGGACCTTCAGCGCGCGCACGATGCGCTCGCCAAAGACGATCCCCTCCATCAGCGAATTGCTGGCGAGCCGGTTCGCGCCATGCAGGCCCGTCGAGGCCACCTCCCCGCAGGCGTAGAGCCCTCGCAGGCTCGTCTCGCCGAAGAGGTTGGTCGCGACCCCTCCCACCATGAAGTGGGCAGCAGGGGCCACGGGGATGGCGTCCCTCGAGAGGTCGAGGCCCTGTCGCTCGAGAAAGTGTCCCACCGTCGGGAAGCGTTGCAGCAGCCGCTGGCGGGGGATCGCCGTCGCGTCCAAGAGGACCGAGCGTTCCCCTGACCGCTCGAGCTCGAAGGCGATGGCGCGGGAGACCACGTCGCGCGGGGCCAGTTCCGCCGAGGGATGGTAGCGCGGCATGAAGCGCTCCCCGGCGAGGTTGCGCAGCACCGCTCCTTCCCCTCGAAGGGCTTCGGTCAGGAGGAAACGTGGCGCACCCTCTCGGAAGAAGACGGTCGGGTGGAACTGGATGAACTCCATGTCGCACACCAGGGCGCCCGCCCGCGCGGCGATCGCCACCCCCTCCCCCGTCGCCCCCGCCGGGTTCGAGGACTCATGGTACAGGTGTCCCGCGCCACCCGAGGCGAGGACCGCCGCCGGGGCTCGGAGCTCCTCTTCGCCCGAGGGCGACCGGACGAGGAGGGTCATCCCGTCCTTCGCTGGCGCCGTCCGAGCAAGTAGGTGGGTATGTTCCCGCACCTCGATCCCGGCCTCGGTCGCGCGCTCCTGCAGGGTCTCTTCGATGTGGAGCCCGGTCGCATCCCCCCCGGCGTGGAGGATGCGGTCCCGGCTGTGGGCGGCCTCGCGTCCCAGGGCGATGCTCCCCTCGACGGTATCGAACGGGACCCCCCACCGGGCCAGGTCCGCGATCCGCTGAGGAGCCTCTTGGGCCAGGGCCCAGGCCGCTTCGCGGTCCACGATCCCGGCCCCGGCCTTGACCGTGTCTTGGAAGTGGAGCTTGGGGGAGTCTCCCGGTCCGATGGCGGCCGCGATGCCGCCTTGGGCGTGCCGGGTGTTCGACTCGGTGAGACGCGACTTGGTGAGCACCCAGGGGTCGAGCCCCTCTTCGCGCGCCCGCAACGCGACGTAGAGGCCCGCGATCCCGCTCCCGACGACGATCAGGTCGGGGCCACGCTTCGCCACGGCCTGCGGAGAGGTTCCGCTCGATAAGATGGAGGGCCGCGGAGCCCCCCCGCCTAGCTTCCGAATCTCGCAAGGGGGAGGCGTTCCCCTGCCGTGCTACGTCTCAGCCGGGCACACATCTTTATCCGTATCGCCCTTCGGGGGACCCAGGGAGGGTTGACGGGTCCTTCCACGGCATGAACGGCATGATCGCGGAGGTGGCCGGAACCCCCACCTCCGGGCGGGCGCTCCTTCCTCTTCTCGCGGGCCTTCTGATGGTCCTCTCGATCCTGTTGTCCGCGCCGGTCGGGAGCTCCGCGCCGGCCGCGGTCGGCTCGCTCCCTCACGCAGCCGTGGTGCTGCCTCCGACTCACAGTGCTTCCGCTCCGATCTCCCCGGGCCGGTCTGCCCCCTTCGTCTCCAGCTTCAATCCGCCCCACCTGACCACCGCGATCCGCAACGCCCCTTCGCTCATCTACACGTACAAGAACCAGCAGGAGCTCTATCCCCAGGACTCCCAGGTCTCGCTCTTCGTGAACGCGACCGGGAACGGGGTCCCGAACTACGCGAACGTCCAGGTGGTCTTCGTCGTCGAGACGACGCTCTACGATGGGGTCTACGACCCCACGGTCTCCGACCCCGGGTACAACAACCCCTGCAACGGGCCCTGCGACGAATCGAACGCCGTCCCGTACTTCATCGCCAACTCGGGACGCCTCGCCGCCGACATCGCCTCGAACAACCCGTACTCCCAGGTCTCCTTCGCGATGGTCGACTACTTCGCGACCCTGGGGACGCACGATGACGGGGACGGGGCGGAGTACCACGTCGACGTCGGGACGTTCACCCCCGCGGGGAGCTTCCAGAGCGCGGTCGTGAACGGCTTCCAGAACCCCGTGCTCGGAGGAGCCTGGTACTACGGCGACTCCGACTACTCGGACAACATCGGCGACTCCTCCTCCATCACCGCGCTCTACGGGGCGCTCAAGGGCTCGAACCTGGCCTGGAACCCGGCGGACCACCACGTCATCGTCTGGGTCGGGTCCACCGCGCCGCGGGACCCGAACTACGCATTCAACTACGCCGGCACGCACTCCGACTACAACAGCGGCATGAGCACCACCTGCGAGCCCTCGTACAACTACGGGGGAGGGCTCACCTCGCCCAACTGCGAGCAATGGACGACGGGTTCCAACAACCTGGCCTCCCTCGCGAAGTCCTTGGGGGTCACGATCGACACCATCGACGTGGCGAGCGGCATGACCATCGCCTCGAGCCAGGACTACACGAGCAGCTCCTACGGGACCGCGGACAGCAACGCGATCAACAGCGCGGGTTGCAACCTGGCGAGCGCCACCGGAGGGTCCTGGGAAGGTCCCTCGGGGGTCAGCTGCTCCGTCGCCTCCACGGGGACGGGCACGGGCAACCTGACCTGCGCCTCGGGGAGCTCCTGCTTCCAGGGACAGAGCGGGACGACCTATTCGAACCCGCCTCGCACCTGGGGGACGAACAGTGCGCTCGGCTGGGCCATTGACCACATCTCCTTCGGGCCGGTCTCGGTCTCGAACGTCACCGCGAGCTCGAACGGACAGCCGATGTTCCAGTTCACGCCCGAGCTCAACATCACCGCGGACCCGTACAATCCGGCGTGGAGCGTGAGCTGCCTTCGGAACGGCGCTCCGCTGTCGGGCTGCCAGCAGACCCCCACCACGACCAGCGTGGGGGCCGCGACCGTCTACGGATGGGGCTGGCCCGCCTCCACGATGGACCTGAACGACACCTGGACCGCGACCTTCAACGTCGTCGCGACGGGCTCGCCGTACAACGTCAGCTATCCCCTGGACGCGTGCACCGCTTCCGGGTGCACGGGGCCCGTCGGCGGGGCGGGGGCCTACTCGCTCGTTGATTACAAGAACTACCAGGGGACGCCGACCAGCCTCTCGTTCCCGCCGAGCAACATCTACGTCGTCTACCCGGGGATGAGCGTCTTCGTGAGCCCGCCCTACGCGCGGGGGCTCTCCGGATTCACCCAGCTCTTCTCGGTGACGGTGGGAGGCGGCCAGCCTCCGTACACCTACCAGTGGTATGTCAACAGCGTTGCCCAGTCGGGGGCCACCGGGCCTTCGTTCCTGGGGACCTTCTCCTCGACGGGCACCTACATCGTGCGTTGCCTGGTCTGGGACGCCTACGGCAAGCAAGCGAGCGGCACCTCGCAGGTGACGATCCTCGCCTCCTCCTCCAATTTGTTCTCGCTCCAGGGGACCCTCACCAATAGCAAGACGCTCCAGGGCATACCGGGGGCTACCGTCGGGCTGAACGGCACGTGGGGCTCGACCCTCTCCGGCTCTACTGGGGGTTACACGCTGGGGCCCATCGTCAACGGGACCTACACGCTCTACGTCAACGCTTCCGGTTACAGGCCCTACGCCGGACCGGTGACCGTGAAAGGGAACACCTGGGACAACCTCTCGCTCACCCCTGTGCCTCCGAAGAGCTACACGGTCACAGGGTACGTGACGAGCTACGCGACAGGGGCGGCGCTCCCCGGCGCCGACGTGGTCCTCTCCTACTTCGGGACGACGATGGCCAACGTCACGTCGAACGCCCAGGGCGCCTTCGTCCTGTCGGGCATTCTGAACGCGTCCTACACCCTCTCGGCAACGCTCTCCGGCTACAATCCCGCGAGCCTTTCGGTCGTGGTCCAGGGAGCGAACGTGACCCAGAACATCTCGCTCACCACGCTCCCCCCATCCGCCTACTACATCACGGGGACGGTCACGAACAACGCGACCGGGGCGGCGATCTCGGGCGCCCTGGTGACCCTCAACAACTCCGCTCTCTCCAACACCACGAACGCGAACGGGGTCTACCTGCTTACCCCCGTCTACGCGGGGGTCTACACGGTCTCCGTGAGCGCCACGGGGTACTCTTCCCAGTCGAAGGCCACGACGGTCGCGAGCGGTCCGATGACCGTGAGCTTCCAGCTCTCCCCGCCGCCTCCGCCTCCCACGCCGACCTTCACCCTCCAGGGCACCGTGCTGGACCAGAAGACGCTCCTGCCTGTCAGCGGGGCGACGGTCATCGTCACCGACAGCACGGGGAAGCTCATCGCGACGGTCCACGCCTCCGTTTCCGGGGACTACGCGGTCACGGGGCTCGTGAACGGCACGTACAACGCCAAGGTGGGAGCTCCGAACTACCTCAACGCGAGCGTGGGGTTCTCGATCGTGGGCATGTCCCACGCCCAGAACTTCTACCTGACGCCTCTCGCAGGAGGGAAGGTGACCACCTACACGGTCCAAGGGGTCCTGGTCAACTGTCTCACCGGTCAGGGGGTGACCGGGGCGACCATCACCGTGGTCCCGACCCTGGGGACCACGACCTCCGGTTCCAGCGGAGCCTTCGGGTACACCCAGGCGGCGAACGGCACGTACTCGCTGTCGGCCTCCGCGACGGGGCATCGGACGGCGTACCAGAACTTCACGGTCTCGGGCTCGAACGTCCAGTTGACGGTGGAGATGGACTGCGTCACGCTCTACCAGGTCTCGGGCCTGGTCGAGGATGCGTCCAGCGGAACGGGGATCCAGTACGCGACCGTGACCGTGCTCAACGCGACGACGCCCCCGATCCCGCCCAACACCACGCAGTCCGGCGGAAGCTTCCACTTCTCCTCTCCGAGCGGCCACCTCGAGCTCAAGGTCGCTGCGGGAGGCTACCAGATCGCCTTCGACAACATCACCGTACGGAACGTGGCCCTCTCAGGGGTCTTGATCTACCTCAAGCCGGTCATCCCGGGGGGCTCGACCTCTCCCGGCAATACCAACGGATGGTTGAAACCCGGCCCCTACGGGCTCTACCTTCAGGTCTGGGCGCCGCTCGCAGGGGGGCTGGCCACGTTCGCGATCGGTTTCCTGTTCCTGAAGCGGCGCCACCAGGCGGCCGCGCGGCTGGGGAAGGGGCCTGGCGCGTCGCCCACAGATCCCGAGGGCGCTACGGTGGCGCAGGTCGAGGGGAGACCGCCCTCGCCGCCACCTCCTCAGGGATGAGGCGTGGGCCCCCGGGAGCGTGGGGGTGTCCGGTGGGGATGGGGGAACCCACCGGGAGCTGGAGACGCCATCTAGCACGCGAGGCCGGTTCTCCGTCGAGATTCATGTTCAGCACTGTCCGGTTCGGGGCATGGACATCCTCCGGGTTCTCGATCACGGCCCCAGGTTCGACACGCAGGTCGTGCGACGCTCCGGTAGCCCGCTCGCCAGAGGGCATGTGGGGTTGGACTGCGCGCTACTAGAGTTTCAGCAGGTCCAGGAACATGGTGGGGTTGCGAGTGTTCTTCCCGACACGGTCCACGGCCACGAAGCCGCACTTCTCATAGAAGGAGATGGATTTTGGTACAGCCTCAAGTACGATGAGCCGGACCCCTACCGTCTTCGCCATCTCCTGCGCCATGCCGACGATGTATTTCACCGCCCAACGCCCGTAGTGAGGCTCCTTCCCAGCGAATTCCCTGTCGATTGCTAACCGGCCGATTAGCAAGGACGGAATGTGGTTGAGTCCTTTGGGAATGCCGTCCCCGTACTGCTTCTTGATCTTCGCCAAGTTGAGCCCGTCCGTCGAGACAGTGAAGTAGCCGATGAGGCGGCCGTCAGGGTGGTCGAGCAGGTATGTGCGCCCTAGTCGGAACTTCTCGAACCTGAGCGCCTCTTCCGACGCGATGAACTCGGTGAGGCTTTTGTCGACACACCCGAACTCGGCTAGTCTAGGGTCCCGCTCCTCGATTGAGAGAGGGGATATCCGGAAGCGAGGAGCCTGTTCCGAGGCGGTCGAGGTCCCAGACGTCCCCGCCATTCTCGGGGACTACGCCTTGCGGCTCTTCGGCTGCGTCTTCAGGTAGAACGCTTCGGCGTCGCGGTAAAACGCGCGATTCTTCGCGCTCACCTTGAATGCGCGCATCTTTTGGAGGAACATCCTTGCCTCCTTTCCCTTGAGCTCGCGCGGAGACTTCGGATAGCCCATCGAACTCACCAACTCCCGATTTGCTTCAAGTGAAACCCTGAGTGTCAAGGCAATGCATCTAACGCTGGGTCCTTGGCACCCTCGCGAACCACGGAAGCATTCAGCAGTATTTCATCCTCACCAACAACCTCGGCATTGAAGTCCGCATTGACTGGGACGACTGTTGGCGGGTCCGAACCGGAAGGTCGGCGGCCAAGGCGGCCTCACCAAGCCCTTGACACCCCCAATCCAGGCCACACTCGTCCCCCATCCATCTCCGTTGGGGCCATTTCCATGATCGCCCTTCCGTTGGAAGTCCTCCGCCGAGGGGGGGAAACCAGGGAAAGGGGCCGGGCCTTGAACTTCTGATCGAGGTAGGGCGGCCCCGCACCGGGACTGACCTGACCTGGCACCAGCCTTCATGTAACGTGAAGAGTTACCTATGGTGAGGCAAGCGCGGTTCAGAATCCGCCTCTCGGACGAGGATCGGATCGAGGTCACCATGGAGAAGGATGCAGGAGATGTGGTCTCCTTCGTCGTGAACTATGTGGCCACGGTCGGGGACAAGGAGTGCTCCGTGGTCCGTTACGATACCCACCACGGATTCCCTCACAAGGACATCCTTCGGCCGGACGGCTCCCTGGATCGAAAGGAGAGTTTTGGAGAACAGGACCTTCTCGCGCTGGTCGACCTCGCGATCGACGACCTCAAGTCCCACGGGGAAACCTATCGAGCGAGGTTCGAACGATGGCGGAAGTAAAGCGGAGGCAGGTCGACAAGCGCCTCGAACAGGTTCGCAGCTTCATGCACACCCTTGTGGATCACCCGGAGTTCCTCGACATCTTCCCCCAGGACATGGTCGTGCCCCTGGGAGCCGACGTGTCCTCGGTCTTCGCCCCGGCGAGGGTGGAACTGATGCTGGAGATCTCCCGAGGTCGCGCGACTGTCGGTGCGCTCGCTCGGGCTCTCCATCGCAATCGCCCCGCGGTCTCTCGGGACCTGCATCTCCTCTCACGTCACGGACTGGTCAGGATCCGGAGGGTCGGACGGGAAAGCTATCCCGAACTGACGCGTCGTTTCGTCGTGCTGCCTCTCGGCCCCCCAGGAGGGAGAACGGTGGCACGAGGACCAGGGGCCGCGACGGCCTGACGGGAAGGAGTGGGGGCCCCGCGCTCTACCCGGAGGGGAGCGTGGCTCCGTCCATAGCCCACTACGACGCGCGCGGCGCCGTCCACCGCAGGATGCGCCCCAAACGTTCCGTCGTGAACCCCGCACGTTCGTAGAGCTTGAGCGCGCCCGTGTTCGCCTCGGTGACCCACAGGCGGGCCTCGGTGAAACCGAGGGCCACGAGCCCCCGCAAGCTTCGCGCGAGGATCGCCTTCCCGATCCCCTGCTTGCGGTACTTGGGCAGCACTGCGATGTCGGCGAGCAGCGCGCTGTGGGGGTTCTCCTCCAAGCAGAGCGAGAACCCGACGAGGTGGCCCTTCGGCCCTTCGCTCGATTCCTCCTCCAGGACCACCGCGGCGGAAGCCTCTCGCAGGGGGGCGCCCAGGTCTCCCTCCAGAAGGCCGCGGAGGAGGCGTTCGTTGTCCTCCGGCGTCTCGGCGACCATCGCCTCGTCCGGTCCTCCCACAAAGGACGGGAAGTCGATCGACGCGAGAAGGGCGGGGCCAAGGGCGAGCGCCGGGACGAAGCGGAACCGCTCGGGCAGGGTTTCGGCGGGAGGGGGGAGGCTCGGGTCGAGCTTCCGGACCATGGCCCTGCGGTGGACCACTGTGAAGGTGAGCTTCGGGTCGGGTGCATCGAGGAGCTTCCCCCAGGCGCTCTCGGTCTCCTCCGGGTCGGCCGAGACCGCAAGGTCGATCCTCCGCATCCCCGGGGGTCGGTGGGTGTCGACCGCCCGCACCATCTCCATGGCGCCCGGGAGCTCCTGCGGGCCTCCCGAGAAGTGAATTTGACCGAACCCTCGTCCGTTGCGGACCGCTAGGACCGCGAGCCCCCGGCGCTCACCTCGAGGCTCCAGCACCCACCCGAGCATCCGCTTTGCGCGGAGCTCCCCCTCCGCTTCTTCCGGCCAGGTCGGGGGGAGGCTCTCCCCTCGGGCCTTGAGCGCCCTGCGCATCTCGACCAGGAGCTCCAGGAGGTCGCCGTGATACTGTGCGGCAGGGGTGACCTGAGCTGCAGGAGGGACCGATGACGCGGTCCGGGTCGGAGAGGTCTGCGACACGCGTCCTCGGTGCCCTTGGCCCTAGCCTTGGGCGGGGGTGGGGGGAGAGGAGAAGTGGGGTCCTCCCGAGGCAGCCGCCAGCTGGGCCGCGCGAAGTTGGACCTCGTGGATCCTGCGAGTGACGGCCCCGATCTGGTTGGTCGTCGCGAGCAGCCCCTGATAGGCCTGGTCGAGCTCCTCCCTCCAGGGTCGGGAGAGGACCATCCGCCGCTTGAGCTCGTGCTGGACTTCGGTCCCGGCGTCCGGTCGCATCGAGAGGAACCGCTCCTCGACCGCTCGGACCCGTTGGAAGCGCTCCTCCAGCTCTCCCCGGAGCCGAGCGTGCTCGTGGGAGAGGTTGTGGAGCTCTTGCTCTAGGGCGTCGAGCTCGCTACCAGAAGGGTCGTCGGCCGGGGCAGGAGGAGGTGTCATGGGGACCCTTCCTCCCTCCCGTCCTTCGGTCAGCCGAACTTCGTGGGGGCCATGTCCTCAAGACCTCGCGGTCGCAGCGTGGACGGCGGGCTCGGACTCCACGCCTTCCTGCGCGAGCTCTCTGCGGAGGATGGCCGCGATGTCGGGAGCGACGGAAGCCCGTTCCACGGGGTTCTCCACGGTGTCGGTCGCGAAGACGTCGTCGGTCACGGCCTTGATCCGTTCGAACGCGTCCTTCAGGAAGAGGCCGTGGGTGCAGGTGGCCGTGATGGCCTCCGCGCCCCGGGCTCGTAGGAGCTTCGCGCTCTCCACGATGGTCCCCCCGGTGGAGATGACGTCGTCGACGATCACCACGTGCTTCCCTTTCACCTCAGGGGCCGCGGGGGGGAAGTAGAGCTCCACGCGCTCGCTGTCGATGCGTTTCTTCTCGAGGGCGATCCAGGGCTTGCCCAGAAGCTCGGCCATGCGTCGGACGCGGTCCACCCCCCCCTTGTCGGGAGAGACGAGGAGGTCGACGGGCCGCTCCCGGAGCAGCCGGCCGATGGCGGGGATACCGCTCGCCTCGTGCAGGGGCTTGAGGAAGGCTCCCCGATTGAGCGGGGAGTGGAGGTCGACGGTGATGATGGCGTCCGCGTCGGTCTCGACACGGCGGGCGAGGGCCCGGGCGGAGACCGGCTCCCCGGGGAAGAAGCGACGGTCCTGTCGGGAGTAGCCGAAGTAGGGGATGACCGCCCAGACCTTGCGAGCCCCAGCCTCGCGGACGGCGTCCTCCAGAAGGAAGAGCTCGATGACGTCGGAGTCGGACCGCAGGGACTGGACCACAACGACGTCCTGCCCCTCGAAGCTCCCTCCGACCCTCAGGTAGAGCTCCCCGTCGGGGAACCTCTTGCGGAAGGGGATCGCGAAGGGGGCGTTGCCCAGCTCGCGGGAGACGCGCTCGGCGAGCGTGGTGGAGGCGCTGCCGCCCAGGACGTGCATGGAACCCCCTCTTCGGTCCTCCGCACGCAGCGAGGCTCTTGTAACCATCGCTCCCCGCTGTGGACCTTCGCACTTCCTGAACTGCCCTGGTCGATCCCCCGTCTGACTCGGCGATCCGCTCGTTGATCTCACCTGCGTCGAACTTCACCGGGTCGTTCCAGCCTCCATGCCCCTCGCCGGCGCAGGGACGATCATGGAGGGGTCGAGGGGCTCACGATTCACGAAGGACGAACTCCTTTCGAAGCTGGCGAACCGTCACCTCGTACCGATCAAGGAACGGTTTCCGTCCAAGGAGCGGGACAGGAGTGTCCTGCCCACGTTCGGTTACTTGGACGGGCGCAAGAAGGAAGGATTCGACGGCCCGACCAGATCGGTCTCTCGATGCCAACTGGAACCGGACCTTGGATTCTCGCGCTGGTACCGATCCTCCGACAACCGTACGCTTGAGCGGCTTGGCGCTGAGCTCAAGGTCGAGCTCCTCGGCCACACTCGAGGGGAGGACCGAGAAGGTGGCTCCCGTGTCGAGGAGCATCCAGCCCTGCCACGCGTGAGAACCCCAGGACAGGCGAGCCTCGACGGCCGGGGCGAACTCGCGCCTCTCCTCGAACGCGATGGGAAGGTAGGGCAGGACGAACGTCTGCGCGCTCTTGTGCCGCGAGCGGGAAGACAGCCTCGCGCCCCCTACAGCATCAGGGTTCCATGCTCGAGCACCCGGAACATGCTGGGCTCGCGACCCTTGGCGGCCGTGCGGCCCGCGGCGAGAGCCTTCCGCATGTCCCTGCTCGAGGCCACGATCTTGCGGTTCACAATGGCCACCCATTCTCCAGGGTGGCGAGCCAGCTCCGAGACGGGCGGAAGGGGAGATGGTGGGTGTCGGGGTCTGCCGGGCATCGTCGTTCTCACTTCTCCCAGCGGTCGCGTTCTCATATCGGTTGTGTGGACCCTGACGGTGCGCCGGGATAGGTCTCGCGTTCGAGGTGTCGCTCCAGATCGGGATCCTCCGCGCGCCACCGGTCCTGATGGCGCAGGCATGAGACCCAGCCTCCGCCATCGCCGGGGCGAAGTGGGGTTCCCTCTCGCCTGCTTGCGGCCTCGGAGTCTCCTGGTCATCGAGTCCGTCCTAGCGAAACTCTCGCAGGTGGCGCGGTACCCCACGACGGGAGAGAGGAACGATCTCCCGTGGCATTGTCGCACTTGGGGGGGCGCCTCCAAGAAGCAGGGAGGGCCCGGGGCGGAGCTTATGACGAAATGCTATTCGACTTTTGACGATAGGTGGGGAGATTCGTTCATATACGGATTCATGCGCATACTATCCCCGAAGGAGGCCCCGAACAGGGGAATCTAACGAGGATGAAGCGATTGAGCAAGACTCGTGCGAAGGAACTAGATGAACGCGGCGTATCTCCCATCATTGCCACTATCTTATTGGTGGCGATCACGGTGGTGTTGGCGGCGGTGCTGTACATCCTCGTGGGGAGTCTTGGAGGATGTGGGGCAAGCTGCCGTGAGCCGGTGGCGGTTTCCATGACCCCCGGTCAGGGCGGCGCTTGCGACGGGGCGGCGCTCTACGCCATCACCATCGGTAGCGCGAGCTCGGCGCTCACGACCTCAGGGTTCGGGGTCTCGCTGCAGTCCTCGGGCCAGGCGACCGCGACCGCCCCAGGGAGCGCCGGGGCACCGTCGACGACGAAGTGCGGTGTCGCCCCACCGGCCTCCGGCTGGATCGCGCTGTTGGTCGCGCCAGGGGGGACCGCCCAACAGGCCTACTACGACAGCGCCGGGTGGCACCAGTGGAACGCGACCGTCTTCCCCGTACCCGTCGAGGGTGGGCAGAGCCTCGTGATCGTGGCGAGCTCGGGGGTGAACCTCGTCCAGGCCACCGTGAGCCTCTTCGCGACCAACGGAGGACCCACCGTCACGGGCCAGGCAACCCTGTAGGTCTACGACGGCGAGAGGCAAGCAGAGGGGGGAGCGAGCGGATGATCGCGATGACCGATGATCCCCCGTACGAGGGTGGGTTCGCGCTACGGCTCGAGCCGCCTCCCGCCCTCGAGCGACTCCCGTTCCCTGGAAGGTGGAGCTGCCCGCGTTCCCCCTCGATCCAGCGCCGTCGCCCTTCCGATGACCCGCGCCCGCTCGCCCCCCCCGGCGACCAGGCGCGGTGAGGCCCTCGATCCTGCGAGAGAGCCCGCCCGTAGCTCGCTCGACTTTCTTGATCTGGAGCAGACATGCCCGAACCTGCCGTCCCACCGTTCCCACCGATCCCTCTCCCCCCCGCGAAGGCGTCGACCGAGGAAGGTCTCGTTCCTCCCCCGACCCAGTCGGCCCTCCCACCCCCGGGTTACCCGGGGGGCCCGACCCCGGCGTCACGAGCACCTCCTCTGCCCCCTCCACCCCCGCCGCCCCTGCCTCCTCGCCGTAGGGCCCCGCGTCCGCTCCCGAAGCTGACGCTGGCCCGCTACCACCGTCTCCGCCTGGACACCCCCAAGGGTCGGCTCTGGCACCGGGCGGTGGGAACGTCCCTCGTGCTCCTGGGGCTCACCGCCGGGCTGGCGGCGAACGGCATCCCGCTCTACCACGTCGCGCTTCTCTCCCAAGCGGGGAGCTTCTTCGCCCTCACCGCGACCGGGAACACCTTGTACGTGGCCTCCTCCAACGGAGGGTCGGTGCTCCTCGAACGGAGCCACGACCGTGGCCTCACCTGGGCCGATTCCCGAGTGCCCTATCCCGTCATCGCGGGAGGGGCCCCTTGGGACCTCTCGGTCGTCGCCGCGGACGGGAGCGACCTCGTGCTGGCGGCGGCGAGCGGGTTCCGCGAGCCGCCGACCATCAGCAACCCTCCCCAGCAAAGCTGTGGACGACAGTCGACGATCCTGCTCGCGTCGAGCACGGATGGAGGCACCACGTGGTCGGTCGACGCGTTCCCCACCCCTGGGGCCACGGTCACGAACCTCCAGGCAGCTGTCCAAGGGAATCGAATGGCGGTCGGTTGGATCGAGGAACCCGTAGGCGCCTGCAGCACCACGGCCCCGGGAAACGTCAGCGCCGTCGAAAGCACGAACGCGGGCGGCTTCTGGTCCGTACCCCAGAACCTGACCCCGGCCGGGGCGACCCTACCGGCGAACGAGGAGCTGCAGATGACGCAGGAGCAGCAAGGGATCCTCCTTGCCTTCCAGGAGCAGCTGTCCAGCCAGAACGGTAGCAAGATCGCGTTGTGGCTCTTCCCGCCCGCCTCCGGGGGCTTCGGCTCGTCCCCCGTGCTGCTCAACGCGACCGAGTCCTGGATCCTTCAGGGGAACTCGAGGGCCCCCGCGTTCCTCATCACCCCGTCCTACCTGATCCAATTGACGGGGAACTCCCCCTCTCAGATCCTCGGACTCCCGTTCACCGAGCTCCAGTCGGATGCGGGCGTCGGTCGCCTCCCGGGGCTCGTCTCGCTGGTCCCGCTCTCAGGTTCGGTCGTCGAGATCGCCGCGACCATGCCTTCGGGGGTGGGGGTCGATTGCTGGGTGGTCGACGTCGAGGCGGACGACATCACACCGAGCTGTCACGTTCCCCTGGCGGCCCTGGCCCTCCCCGCGGCCGAGGTCTATCCGATCGTGTCCCTGGTGGAGGGTGGGGGGTATTGGGTCGCAATCGGGGCCGTGGGGGTTCCCACGTGCTACTACGGTTGTCCGAACGGGGCGAGCTGGGGAGGGGGAGCCGTGGGGTCCCGGGACCTGCCCGCCCAGGACGCAGGTACCTCGGTGTGCAACCAGGGATGCGCCTCCTCGAGCGGGCTCGCTGCCTATGTCTTCGAGGAGAGCTCGCAGGTCGGCGCCGAGGCGGCGGGGTTCCTCGCCGTCCTGACCGTCGGGATCGGGCTCGCTTGGCTGGGGGTGACCCGTCGGGCAAGGCGTCGATTGGAGGCGGCGCGACCCCCGAGCGGCGAGCGTGGGAACGCCTCCGAGGCTGCGGCGAGCAAGGAGCCCCAGCGGGTCCTCAACGACTACCGTCGCGGCCTGCTGGTCTGGTTGCTGGCCTGGGCCCCCCTGCTCATCCTCGGGCTTGCGCCGGGGACCGGCGCTGCGGGAGGGTTCGTCTGGGTCTCCGGCCTCGCCATGGTCGGGGGCATCCTGGGAGGTATCGGGGCGATGCCGTTCCACGCGGCGGTCCGCCGCGCCCTTCAGCAGTCCTACCAGGTCCGTCCCGAGCGGCTCTTCTTCGAGGACCCCTCGACGATGGGGCTCGCGCAAGAACGTGTGCGCCTGGCCGCCCTCGCGGCGTACGCGAGCTGGGCCGCGGGTTTTCTCGTGGTCTCGGTCTTCCTGCTGGCGTTGGAGGGTTCGATCACCCGGGCCGACGTGACCTCGGCGTACAGTCCCCTCGCGAACCAACTGGCCTCGGGGGCCTACATCCTGCTGGGAGCGGTCCTTCTGGTGACGCTCCTGCGCACCGTCCTGCACGCCTCGCTCGCCGACAGCATGGCCCTCGTGCGCGCGCGGATGACCCTGGGGTCCGACGAGGCTCCGATCCCCCCGAGCACGATCCTTCGGGGTCGGATCGGGGCGGCCCTGTTGGTGTGGAACCCCTTCGTGGGATTGCTCGTGGGGTGGGCGATGCAGCCGGCGTTCCCTTCCGCTCCCTCGATGCTGCCATGGGCGTTCCTCCCCGTTACGCTCCTGGGGATGGCCATCTTGTGGGGGCTCTACGGAGCTACGAGCTGGAGCCCGGAGCCGGTCGCAGAACTCTCGGCCAAGGGGGTCGCCTAGGACGGCGGCGCCGACGAAGGCCCCTTCCCCGTGAGCGTTTGGAGGAACGCCCTCCCCACGGCCGCAGCACGATCCCGCTCCCCGGAGTAGGCGCTCGAAAGGAGCTCCTGCGCCAAGGTAACCCTGCGATAGCGGACCCTGGACGGGTGGTAGTAGCGTCCTCCCGTCCCCTGGGAAAAGAGGCGGAGGAAGGGCGAACCGTGGGGCGTCACGTCGACGACGAGGGGAGGGAGGTCGAGCTCCTGGAAGAACCGGGGGACGAACTGAAGCTCGCGGCGAACGTTCCCCCCTTGGAGGAGAGGGACGTTCGCAAGACCAGTACCGATCACCGCGAAGATCCTCACGACGTCGATCGTGTCGGCGAGACGCGCGAGGAAGAGCTTCGTGCCCTCCATGATGCCGGAGGCGAAGGGCGACAAGCCTCCCCACGGCGCCTCGAGGAAACGGGCCCGGACCGCCTCGAGGTCGGTCGTGAAATCGCTCGCGATCACGGCGCGGTTCCCGCGGGAGAGGACGAGTCCAACCTGGTCCCGCCGTTCGTAGGCGTCCAAGAGCAGGGAGCGAACGATGCTCTTGCTCTGCTCCTGGACCTCCTCGTCGTAGGTGCTGGTGTCCACGACGAGACACATGTAGGATCCCACCCGCGTGTAGCGGACGTTCTCCTGGATGTCCTGCTTGATGATCGCGAGTCGATCGAGCTGCGGGTCGATGTCCGCCCCCCGGCGGATGGCGGCACGGATGGTCGGAAGGAGCGCGACGTCGACGGTCCCGTCGGGCGGGGCCTGGTGGTAGGCGACCACCCGCCCCCGACGGCTCTTGGTGAGGCGCGTCGCGGCCCGGCCGTGGCGCTTGACGTTCTCAAGCATCTCCCGTTGGCGCGCGTCGGAGATCTCGTTGATGATGCGCCTCAGGCGGGGGTCCCTTCCCCCTTCGAGCCCCTTCAGGCTGTCCGCGACCGCCTCGCGGATGGGTCCTGGCTGCCGTTCCTTGAGGATGTGGAGGAATCGGTCGGTGTCCAGCTCGACGAAGTCCTGGTCCGCGATCAGGAATGCGCTCGTGGTGCGGCCGGCCAGCTGCCCCAGCTCCCTCCGGAAGGCCCTTTCCAGCTGTTCCAAGGACTCCGGGGTGGCTTCGGCGATCCTCCCGAACGGAAGTCGGGCGTAAACAGCGTACTGCTCCCGGACGACCTCCCAACCGAAGTCCCGGGGGAGGTTCTCTCGAAGGTCCTCGACCCCCAGCCCTTCGGCCGGGATGCCCGCCCCCCCCGAGAATGCCATGGCGCGATGTTCACTAGGCCGGGGAGACTATATGGGGTCGGTCGACCCCCCGGGCTGGCGATTCGTATAGGTGCGAAGGGCAGGGTGCACCACGCGCGCGGATCGCGCGTAGGTGTGCGGGGTTATACGCATCTCTGCGGGGCATCCTATGTCGTAATAAGGGCTCACGCGGCCATTCGACTAATGCCGATGTTGGCATCGTCAATTGCCAAGAGAGTGAGCCCAACGCTATTATAAGCCGGAAGGAAACTACCTGCTCGCGCGAGGGCGTTCGCCCTCAAGGAGAAGCGAAAGCATGGAGAGCGTATCTGCGAACCGCCTTAGCCGAAAGAACCAGCGCGGGGTCAGCCCGATCATCGCTACGATCTTGCTCGTGGCGATTACCGTGGTCCTGGCAGCCGTGTTGTACATCCTGGTGACGGGGCTCCTTGGTGGGCACACGTCGGTGACTAGCGCCGTCACGATGACCGCGACTCAAGGCGGCAGCTGTACCACCGCTGCCGGCGGAACGCCTGCGAGCGCGACGTTCAGCACGTTTGCAATCGCGATTGGCGGAACCACCCAGACAGTGACCACCGCGAATGTTGGAATCTCGTTGACCACGTCGGGTTCGGCCACGTCCACAGCCGTCGGTGCAGTCAGCACGGCCGGCCCCGGAACATGCCCGGGCGCTAACCCTAGCACCGCTACGTCTTGGGCCGCTGTCCTGATCTCTGCCGGAGGAGGCTCCAACCTTGCCTCCTACTCGTCAGCCACTGGCGGCTGGACCGCTATTTCAGGGACACTGCCGGTCTCGCTAGCGGGCGGTCAGACCCTCCTGATTATGTCTGGTCAGGGCGCCGGCGCGCCCAGCCTAGTGCAAGCGACTGTCGCAGTCTTTGGCACCAACGGTGCAACGGTCACTGGCTCAGTCACCCTCTAGAGCAGGCATCGACGCGAGGACTCAGCGGGGGGCCAACTCGGACCTCCCGCCTAACCCTTTCCCTAACTCATTCCCCTAATTCCCTTCCCCTGAGACTCCCGGATATCCCGCGCACGTTCAGGTGGGGCCTCGATGCTTCAATCTCAGGGTTCGAGGGTGGCGAGACTCGCCGATCACCGAGCCGTCACTCCAATCATCGCAACGATTCTCATGGTTGCAATCACCGTCGTGCTGGCTGCCGTTCTTTACCTTCTGGTCACTCATATACTGGGGACTACACCCCCTCCGAGCGAAGCATTGGGGCTCGTCACCCAGAGCTCAAGTCAATGTGCAACGACCGGTTCAGGAAGTCAGCCCTATACAGTGTTCCCAGTGGTCCTCGCCAAGGCCACGGGCCCGCTGACCACGGACGACATTGGAGCTTCCGTTACTCCCTCGACCTGGTCGCATCCCTTCACCCTCGGAGTGGCTTCCACAGCCTCCGCCGGAACCTGTCCGGCCTACCCCACGTCTTCCACCGCATGGATCGGGTACGTGGTGGCGAACAACGGAACTCCCATCGCGACCTATGACTCGTCCATCGCATCGGGATGGACAGCCCTGCCTCACCAGACAATCCCCTCAGTACTAGTGACCGGCCTGACATTCTGTGTCGTCGAGTCGACCTCTGGAACGAGTTTAGTGGGCGCCACGTTAACGATCTTCGGCGTGAACGGGGTCACCGTCACCGCGACAGCGACGCTCTGAGTTGGCCCCGTCCGGGACCTGACCGAGTCTGATCGGCTCAGTCCTCCCGATGCGGGGAACTTTCACTGTCGAGCTGCTCCGGGAGGTCGTCGGACTCCTCTTCGTCCCCCGAGCCGCCCTTCTTCCTCGGACTGGCCCGCTCCTTCCATCGTTGGATCAGCTTGGGCACGTCCGTCGGCAGCACCAGGATCGCCAGGGTGGTCAGCCCCAGGTACTCCCCCGTCTCGGGTGGCACGTCCGC